>SKMK01000037.1:0-2500 GCA_007121075.1 Syntrophomonadaceae bacterium | reverse complement strand
TTTTTTAAGTTGGGGTTTTTTAGTTTTTGATTATTCTTCTTTTCGATTAGCATTTCAATTGTATCTATCCCGTTGCCAAAAACCATAGGAGGTATACGTTTCAATACGGCTACACATTTGCCGTCTACGACAAGGTATCTGGCTTCGGTTCCTCCAGTAAATTGTTCCTCTACAAGGATTCCTTTTTCACTGTGTGTAATAGCAGTTTTCCACGCATAATCAAATTCTTCCTCATTGCTAACTCCAACAGTAATTCCTTTTCCTTTTCTACCATCGGAAGGTTTAATTACACACAAAGGATAATTATAAATAAAATTTAAAGCTTGCTGTTTGTCCTTTTTATTAAAATATTTTCCTTTTGCTACCGACACTCCGGCAGAACTTAAAAATTTTTTTGCCAAAACCTTGTTTTTTATTATTCTCCAACCTACAAGCGATGTTAACGAAGATTCAGTCTCAAAAAATACTACCCTCTCATTGCTAAAATATGTAACTAAAAATTTTCCTATAAACTCTGATTGGAAACCGTGTTTTGCAAACTCTTGAGCAATTAATGTTTTTGTAGAGAAAGTTTTTTTTTCGTATTGATTTGATTCTTTATCAAGGTTTTGTAAACTAGTCGAATTGCTGGTGGTGCGGTTTTTGGTTGAGCTATCACTTTTAATATTACCATCATATGATGGATCATTAAATGCAGATGAAAAATAAAAACCCCTTTTATCTTTAAACCGGCCAATTTTGATTAATGCATTTTCTTTTATTTTATTTTCTAACAGGAGTTCTATTTCTATAGCTTCGTTTTCATTTACAGGTCTGGGTGTGAAATTACTTTCTTTGTTATCAGAAAAAATAGGGTATAAGCATTCTTTAACTTTCCATTCAGGGTATTGTTCGCTTAATTCTAGATGTATAATAAAGCTGTAAGGTGGAGCACCGAGTTTTTTATATCTGCCCGGTGAATTAAAAACAAAGTTGCCTATTGAGTATGCAATAAAACCGCTTTTATACTTTTCTATAGGGTTAATCATGTGGGTGCCATGAGCAAAGATATAATTAGCTCCTGCATCTATAAGTCCTCTAGCTGTGTCTTTGATTTTTGGTGATACCCACTTATAATCAATACCCTGCCAGTGAGGAAATATAATTATTATTGATTCAGGATTATTTTTCCGCAAGCTTGTTATTTGTTCGGTCATGCTGTTTAAGTCGAGAGGGTTGACTCCTGGACTTTCATGATCAGCGAAATAGACATAGTCTTCTCTATAGCGTTTTGATGCCCGCATACCGCTTAAAACATATACTGTCTTTGTACTTTGCTCTCCACTTATGTTAATCTCTAAAGGCTCGGGTGCTTCTTTTAGTGCGGATCCCGCACCAAAACATTTAATGCCGGCGTCCAGGAGTTGTTGCTTTGTTTTTAGCATGATTTCGGGGCCAAAATCCATGGTATGGTTATTAGCCAGGGTGACTGCACTGACTCCTAATTGCTTTAAAACATTAATTGTACGTGAGGGTTTATCCCAGTTTAGGTATTCTTTATCTTTCAATGGGCTGATCGGATTATTTTCAAGTACTGTTTCCAGGTTAAGGATTAAGTGATCACTATCATTGACTAGCAATTCTATTTCTTTAAAAAAGGAATATGGATCCACATTCAAACGGTGCCAGGGTTCTTTGTTTTTGTATTTCTGTAGATAGTAATCCCCCAGGCTGGTATCACCTGCAAAGGTTAATATAAACTTTTTCCCGGTATTATTATTATTCAATAAAAATCACCTACTTCTCCCGCGGCATGCAGATTACTTCCTTTATAACCGTATCAAAAAACTGGCTGGAGTGGGCCGGCACGATTACGCAGGCTGCATCCGCCCCCCTGCCGGTACCCCCCACCGCAATTATTTCTTCGCCAAAGGGGATCAGGCCGGCATCTAAGGCCATCACGCTGATCTCCACGCAGACCTTGAAACCCTGGCCCATCATGCGCAGAGTAGAAGATACTATTTCTGCCGGGTAGACTCCTTCAAACTTGTTTCTTAAAGCGCGGTCCACCCCGGCTAAAAGATGGGTGGTGGTTAAAAGTTTTGCGCCCTTGTCCTGCAGTTCTTTTCTTTTCTCCGCTCCCATTTCATCCTCACCGGGGCCGGACCAACCGATATGGTGGGTAACGCAGACCACTTCCAGGCCCTGGCCGAGAAATTTTTCCGCGGTGGGGCCTGTATTTGACGCCACAACCACATGCTTGATCCCTAGTTCTTTGGCCCGTTTTACTGTTGCTTTTACTGTATCGTCGGTGTTACGCCTACCTTTCTGTTCCCAGTAAACCATGTTTATGATTCCTCCTTCTTTCTTGCTTATATAACCTATTCGACGTTAAATCAAGCATTCCCTATATTTACCCTCTAAAAATTTTATGATATATGGCAGGAGAACTTTTGTTTGTATTAATTTTTTTTATTTCTGTGTCTTTGATCAGATCAGGAAATAGATTTATTTACTTTTT
>SKMK01000011.1 GCA_007121075.1 Syntrophomonadaceae bacterium | reverse complement strand
GGTGCGCCGGTAGTTTATACCAGTTTTGCCCGCAGTATGGACTTTAAAATAGCCCATATATCAATGGCCAGCCCTGAGTTTGCTATTTTGAAAGGATGTATGGGGCAGCTTGGGCGCTATCTTGGCCTCCCTACAAGAATGCCGGCAATGCTTCGTGACGCCAAAATCCTCGATGCCCAGGCCGGTTTTGAAACTGCAATGACCGGAATGTCAAGTGCCCTATCGGCAGATATAATGGACGGAATGCAGTTTGACATGGACATGGTTGTTGATTTTGCAGACTTTGCTTTTTGCGACGAAGCAATTGCTCACCTGAAGCGGGTAGCAAAAGAAGTCGTTGTAAATGAGGAAACTATGGCTCATCAGTACATTGAAGAAGTTGCCCATACCGGTAATTTTATGGCTACTGAACATACTATGAAATATTTTAAAAAAGAAATCTACGAACCCAAAATATTTGAACGTCGTATGTGGGGGGCCTGGGAAGATGACGGAGCCCTGGATATAAGAGATAAAATGGTTCTCTTGACCAGGGAAATGATTGAGAATGAAGCCGGCCCGGTTTTGGACACGGACATGATTGAAAAGCTTGAAAAAATAGCCAAAGAAGCAAATATAGCTGAAGAATAAGGACTGATTCGGTAGTGAAATAAATTATTGACGGTACGACTTAAAGCGGCTGCTTAAAAGAAAGTTTTTAGGATCGATTTGGGGTGATAGATTCTATTTGTATAAACTGGTTTAAGTCATTGTAATTAAGTTTTATTCAAATGTGATAATTTAATGCTACAAGCATGCAACAAGAAGGAGGAGACTTGATGAACGATATAAACAACGGCACCACTAAAATGCTAAAAGATGTTGACTGGCCTGTATTTATAGTCAGTGGAGGTTTTCTTTTAGTATTTGTTATAGCCGCATTGATTAATATTGATTCGGTTTCTGCATTTGTTAACACTACCTTTAACTGGAGCGCCAATTATTTTGGCGCCTTTTGGCAGGTTCTCTGTTTCCTGACAGTGGTCATAGCGCTTGGTGTGGCTATTTCACCGTACGGAGCGGTACGTCTTGGCGGTCAGGAAAAACCTGAACTGGGAACATTTTCCTGGATTGCCATGATCATGATGACCCTTTTGGCCGGCGGTGGGGTTTTTTGGTCCGCAGCTGAGCCCATGTATCATTTCACCGATGTACCTCCATTTTTCAGTGGTGTGGAAGCGGGGAGCGAGGCTGCAGCTGCACCGGCGTTATCGACCAGTTTTCTGCACTGGGGTTTTAATGCCTGGGCAATCCTGGCTACTTTAACAACGATAGTTTTGATGTATGCTTACCATGAGAAAGGCCTGCCCCTGAAGCCGCGTTCCATGCTTTATCCCGTTCTCGGGGAAAAGGGGGTTATGAATCACTGGGGTTCGGTGGCTGATATTGTTGCTATTATCGCTGTCGCTGCCGGAACCATTGGCCCGATTGGATTTTTGGGGCTTCAAATGAGCTATATGCTGGAGTTCCTGTTTGGAATTCCGGATGTGTTTTCGACCCAGCTGGGGATCCTGATTATCCTGGTAGGAATCTATACTTTATCTGCTGTAACCGGTCTTTATAAGGGGATCCGCTTCCTGAGCCGGTTCAACGTAATTGGAGCTATGGTCTTAATCGGGCTGGTGTTCTTAGTTGGTCCGGCCGGTTTTATTATTGATAATTTTATGACCTCTTTTGGGGCCCATGTCAGGGATTTTGCGCCATTAACCCTTTTCAGGGGTGACACTGGCTGGCTTAACTGGTGGACCGTATTTTTCTTTGGCTGGTTTCTTGGTTATGGGCCGATCATGGGCACTTTCGTGGCTCGTATATCCAGGGGCAGGACGATCCGGGAACTGGTTATGGGCGTGGCAATTATTGCTCCTATTGCCACCATGTTCTGGTTTACCGTTCTGGGCGGAAGCGGCATTTTCTTTGAGCTGGAGAACCCCGGTATAATATCAGGCCCCTTGTTTGAAGCAGGCCTGCCGGCAGCATTATTACATATCGGTTTGGAACTGCCGCTCAGCCAGCTAATCGTACCGCTGATGATGATCCTGTTAATGTCGTTTCTTGCCACTACCGGGGACTCGATTGCTTTTACCATGTCAATTGTGGTCAGCGGCCAGGAGAACCCTTACGCTCCGATCCGGATTTTCTGGGCGGTGGCCATGGGTGCCGTAGCAGCTATCCTGATTATGATCGGGGAAGGAGGAATCGGTGCCCTGCAGAACTTCATAGTGTTTACTGCAGTTCCGGTTTCGCTGCTTTTGCTGCCCATGCTCTGGGGTGGCCCAATGCTGGCCAAGAGGATGCACAGGGAGCAGTTTCCGCACCTGTATAAATCTGAATAAGCCATTGAATAAGGGTTAATAAACCAAGAATTGATTCTTTTCAGCCAATTATGTATTGAAAACGAGATGAAAGTTATTCAAAATCCGGGTTGCCCGGCCGTGATCATACCGGCCGGGCAGCGCCGACTTTAACCTTTTACAAGGCAGTCGGCCGTAGTGTTTTCTATGACAAGTACATGCTTGCGCAGCGAATTAGCTCTCCCGCGGAGCACTTACTCATCAACAAGGAAAAAACGGATTACAGCCCTAAGTGGCAGCCAGGTTGTTTATAACAAGCAGGAATAGCTCTTTCAGATATCGAAAAGATCTATTAAAGTTAATGATAGTAATTTAGTTTATTAAAGATGGGAGGTTTTATCTTGACCTGGGAAAATTATTTTATGCCCTCGACCACCGGGGAAGTCCTGGCTTTACTCGAGCAGCACCAGGGCCAGGCCCGGCTTGTAGCCGGGGGGACAGATCTTATGGTCCAGCACAGATGGGACCCGTTAGAGGTCAAGTCGTTAATAGATATCGGGCGTGTTCCTGCTTTAAAGGAGATCCGCGAGGATCATGGTCGGATCTATGTGGGGGCTGCCGTAACCCACAGCCAGCTCGTTGACTCAGCTTTAATCCAGGGAAAAGGTCGCGTTTTGGCGGAAGCGGCCAGGTCGGTTGGATCTCCCCAGGTTCGTAATGTTGGAACAGTGGGCGGAAACGTGGTAAATGCTCAGCCTGCCGCTGATACAGCAATAGCTCTGGTGGCGCTGGATGCCCTGGTCCATGTCTCATCACCCGGGAAGGAGAGGGAAATCCCGGTTGCCGAGATTTTCCTGGGGCCGGGCAAAAGTTCGATAGATCCGGCAAAAGACCTGGTAACAGCCTTCTCATTTTCTGCCCCCGACTCCAGGGAAAGGACTTATTTTGTCCGTTTTGCCCGCCGTGAAGCGCTGGCCCTGCCCCTAGTTAACCTTGGCCTCTGGCTTCAACTGGAAGAAGACGGACATGCCTTAAAGGATATTCGTATAGCGGTCGGGCCTATGGCGGTGGTCCCTTACAGGGCCCGTAAAACAGAGGCATCATTGAAGGGTGCTGTGCTGAACGAGGAGATTTTGAAAAAAGCCGGCCATTCTATTTCCGAAGAGGTAACCCCGAGGGACAGCTTTCGGGGTAGCGCGGCTTTTAAGAAGAGATTAATCGGGGTCGCCCTCAAGCGAGGGATTGAAAGGGCACTGGATTTAAAAGGAGTTGATCGGCATGAGCGGTAACAATAACGAACAGGGCGGACGCCTGACAATTAATTTCAGGCTCAATGAAAAAGAGTATAGCCTGGAAATTGATCCCGGTGAACGGCTTCTCGATCTGATCCGGAATCGCCTTGGCCTAATTGGGGCCAAGGAAGGATGCGGAATGGGTGAATGCGGAGCCTGCACCGTAATTATGAACGGACAGGCTGTTAATTCCTGTATTATTCCGGCCGCCCGCGCCGATGGAGCAGAAATCCTGACCGTGGAAGGTTTAAGCGGGGGCATGGAAAATGATCTGCACCCCCTGCAGAAAATATTCCTGGAAAAAGGCGCAGTCCAATGCGGTTACTGCACCCCAGGAATGCTGCTTTCGGCGAAGGCGTTTCTGGACAAAAACCGGGGCAGAGAAATAAGGCGTGAGCAGATTAAAGAAGGTATTAGCGGCAATCTTTGCCGCTGCACCGGGTACCAAAAAATAATTGAGGCAATCTATTGTTATGCCCGGGAAGCGGAACGTGCTGAAGAAAGGAAAGGGTGAAATCATGAAATTTTCTAATCTCGGAAAAGAAACACCGATCCTTGACGGGTTGGAAAAAGTTACCGGCCGGGCCCGCTACGTTCCCGATCTGAAAATGGAAGGCATGTTATATGGAAAAGTGCTAAGGAGCCCTTACCCCCATGCCCGTCTTGTGAATATAGATACAACCAAAGCAGCCCGGGTTCCCGGAGTAAAGGATATTATTACCGGGAAAGATGTTTCCCAGCACCGGTTTGGGCCCATGGTTCCCGACTGGGTGATTTTGCCTGACGATAAAGTTCGTTTTCACGGTGACGAAGTTGCAGCTGTGGCGGCCTCTTCGGAGGAAGCAGCCGCTGAAGCGGTGGCTTTGATTGAAGTGGAATACGAGGAACTTCCTGCCGTTTACGACCCGGAGCTGGCCCTGGAAGAGGGAGCCCCGCTGCTTTATGAAGAAAAAGATAACAATATTGCTGCCACTTTTAATGTTCACAGCGGCGACGTGGATGAAGCTTTGGCCGGATCCGACATAATATTTGAAGAAACTTATAAAACCAACCAGGTTTACCAGGCCTACATGGAGCCCATGGCAGCCGTAGCAGTGCCGGGTGATTACGAGCGCCTGATCATGTGGCTTTCCACCCAGATTCCTTCCATGTCCAGGCTCCGTTACGCTGAAGCTTTGCAGATGTGCGCAGAGGATCTCCGCATTATTAAGCCCCATGTCGGAGGCGGGTTTGGAGCGAAATTTGAATACAAATCGCATATTCTTGCCGCCGTTTTGACCAGGCGTACCGGTTTGCCGGTCAGGATGGTCAATAACCGGGAAGAAGATTTCAGGGCAGGCAACCCCCGTGTGCCTATGAAAATTTGGGTAAAACTGGGGCTTTCCAGGGACGGTACTTTCCTGGCCAAAGACACCAGGATCATTGCCGGAAATGGGGCCCGGACTGTATATGCACCGGCCATTACTTCTACGGCCTGCTACAGGATTGATTCGCTATACAAATTCAAGAATGTGCGAAGTACAGGCTACACGGTTTATACGAATACGATCCCCACCTCCTGTTTCCGTGGTTTTGGAAATGCCCAGATGCATTTTGCCATGGAATCGGCGCTGGATACAATTTGTCATCAGTATGATATGGATCCGATCAAGCTCCGCCAGCACAATGGGGTTACTCCCGGTTTTACCTCCATTCACGGCTGGGAAATCAAGAGCTGTGCTTTGGAAGAATGCCTGGATAAAGCGGCACAGGAATCAAATTGGTATGAAAAGAAAAAGGCGCCGAAGCAAAAAGGACCGGTTAAGAAAGGAATCGGGGTGGCAATCTGTAATCACGTTTCAGGAAACCGACCCTTTTTCAAGCCTTTTGACGGTTCTTCTGCCCTGGTTCGCCTAACTCCGGAGGGGAAAGCGATTGTCTTCACCGGAGAAGCTGATATTGGCCAGGGCATGAACACTGCCTTTGCCCTGATTGCCGCAGAGGCGGTCGGTCTTAATGTTAAAAATGTGCGGACTGCCGCTGTAGATACAGATATCAGCCCCTTTGGCCTGGGAAGTTTTGCTACCCGAGGAAGCACTATCGGAGGAAGGGCTGTCTATGAAGCGGCAGTTAACTTGAAAAAACAGCTGCTGGAGCACATCTCCCGGGTTTATGAAAAAGAAACAGACCAGATAACGATTAACAATGGCAATATTTACTTTGATGACCAGGAAAAGCCTGTCCCTGTTGCTGAAGCGATGCAGACGATTAGTTATACCTTAGGGGGGACTTCCCTGGTTGGGCAGGGGGTATTTGTGCCGGACACAGTCCTGCCCGATGAAAATAAATACGGCAATGTTTCTCCCGCGTATCCCTTCGGGTGTCATATAGCTGAAGTAGAAGTCGATACTGAAACGGGCAGGACCAGGCTGCTTAATTACTGGGCCGCCCATGATGTGGGTAGGGTCATTAACAGGCAGACCCTGGAAGGCCAGGTCGAAGGCGGTGTTATCATGGGAGCCGGCTGGGCTCTCGGTGAAGATATGGTGATTAATGACGGGGTGCTCTTGAATCCGAATTTCCACGATTACTGTTTGCCTACAGCCATGGATATACCTGAGGGGCATATCTATTCCTATTTCCTGGAATCGGAAGATCCAAACGGGCCTTTTGGCGCAAAAGGAATTGGTGAACCTTCACTCAACCCGGTTCCGGCTGCTATTGCCAATGCTGTCTTTGATGCGGTGGGAGTGCGGGTTAAAACCCTGCCCATCACCCCGGAAAAAATCCTTGAAGGCCTTGAATCTGGATAAAGCTGCCTTAAACAAGCCGGCTCCGGCCGGAGCTATTTAACGTCTATCGAATCACAAAAACATTGTTGAAGAAAGGTGAGTGAATAATGAAACCGGATTTAAGTATAGAGATGTGCGGCCATAAATTTAAAAACCCCCTGGTTGTAGCTTCGGCTACTCCGACTAAAAATGCCGATTATATCAGGCGCTGCGTAGAAGCCGGGGCAGGCGGAGTGGTAACCAAAACTATCAGTCCTGAACCTTTACTTAAAAGGTATGTTTCACCACGTTTCACTGTTTTGCATAAAAAAGGTTGGCCTCACGTTTACTCCAATTATTCGTGCGAATTTTTGGCTACTTATAATCATGATCAATGGCTGGAAGAATTAAAAACGGCGCAGCGCTACTGCGAAGAAGGTAAAGTAGTTTATGTCGTCAGCATATCCGGTGACAGCATGGAAAACTGGTCCGAAATGGCCAAAGAAATGGAAGCAGTGGGAGCGGATATGCTCGAACTGAATTTTGGTTGTCCTCATCCCCGGGACCTGGGTTATAAAAGCGGCCAGGAGCTGGGCAGCGACCCGGACGGAGCGGCGGCGGTTATGGAAACGGTTACTTCAGCGGTAAAGATTCCGGTTTTGGGTAAATTAACGGCAGAAGCGGTAAGTCCTGTTGAAGTGGCCCGAAAAGTGATGGATGCCGGCGCGGCGGGAGTTACGGCTATCAACCGTTTTCCGGCCCTTGATCTTGACCTTGATACCGGGCGGCCTCTTCTGCACGGGACTTTTGCCGGAGTTGGCGGACCCTGGATGAGACCGATCACTCTCAAGTGGCTGGTTAAAATTGCCAAAGAAGTTGGAGCCCCAATTTCCGCCACCAACGGGCTAAACACCTGGCAGGACGCCGTTAAAGCAATCATGGCCGGTGCTTCTACAGTCCAGCTTTGCACAGCCCTGATGTATGGCCGCAAGCAGCTTGGCCATATTGCAGATTTTCTGAAAGGAATTGAAGGGTACCTGGAAGAAAAAGGCTACAAATCAGTTGAGGAATTAAAAGGGCTTACCCTGCCGCAGGTTAGTACCTGGGACATGGTGGACCGGGAAACCCGGGCATTATCTTATGTGGATGAAGAAAAATGCATCGGCTGTAAGCTTTGTGACAAGTGGTGTTTTTACGATGCCGTCAGCTATGTGCAGAGAAATGGGAAAAAGAAAGCCTATATCGATCCAGAGAAATGCGACGGATGCGGGCTGTGCGTCGCCCTGTGCAGTGAAGAAGCTATTTATATGAAAGGCCCCAAACCCGTATACCTGGGAGACTTCAACTAAGATTTGTTAACAGAAAAATGCTGGAAAGGAGAAAACTCATGTTTAAAGTAACTTCGCTGCAGTTGGATATCAACGATCAGCAGACCAAGCAAGACCGTATTGAATATGCCCTGAAGCAAATGGAACAGTCAAAAGATGCCGAGCTGATCCTCCTCCCTGAAATATGGAGCACCGGGTACTTTAATTTTGATCTTTACCGGAAAGAAAGCGAAACCTTAGACGGGATTACTGTTAATGCGGTTGCGGAGAAGGCCCGGGAAATCAACTCCTATGTTTTTGGCGGCAGTTTTGTTGAAAACGTAGAAGGAAAGCTTTACAACACCAGTGTAATGCTCGATAACAACGGTAAAATTATTGGCACTTACCGCAAGATCCATCTTTTTGGCTACGGATCCCGGGAAAAAGAACTGCTTACACCGGGGGAAGAAGCGGTGGTGGTAAAAACCGAGCTTGGTGCGCTTGGCTTATCGACCTGCTACGACCTGCGTTTTCCGGAACTGTACCGGTTCATGCTGGAACGGGGAGCGGAAATATTTCTGGTCACTTCAGGCTGGCCTTTCCCGCGCTGGGCCAACTGGCTTGCTTTAAATCAGGTCCGGGCCCTTGAAAATATCTGTTACCTGGTATCCTGCAACTGTGCTGGAATAAACCGGGGAATAACTTATCTCGGGCACAGCTGTATAGTTGATCCCCGGGGCATAATCAGGGCTGGCAGCAATGAAGAGCCCTGTACAGTAACCGGTACGATCGATTTGGACAGGATTCACCAGATCAGGACCAGTTTCTCACAGCTAAACGACCGGACCTTAAAGTTTATGAGCCGCTAAAAATTGGCTTACTCCGGCAGGCCGTTGCAGCGGTGCCGTGGATTTGCCGGTGAAAAAATATTTTCAGTTAAGGTGGAATAATTTAACATTTAAAGGAGGCGTTGTTGTGGCTGCTATATCGTTTAATATAAACGGTGATCCCGCTGAAAAGCTGCACTTTGAGCCCAAAATGCTGATTAACGGCGGATACACCGGCAGAAACCAGGAAGAAGTTCAGAAGCATATCGATGAATTGAAAAGGATTGGTGTTCCGGCTCCTGAAAAGACTCCCGTTTTTTTTCCAAAATTTCCAGAACGGTTAACCCAGGCTCAGGAAATACCGTGCCTGGATGAAGAAGGACACATTGGCGAGGCCGAATATGTATTGATTTTTACCGGTGGAGAGATCTTTGTTTCCACCGGCAGCGATCACACCGATCGGACTTTGGAAGCGGTGAGTATCCCCAAGGCCAAGCAAATGTATCCCAATACAGTTTCAAAGGATGCCTGGAAGTTGACTGATGTTGAAGATTACTGGGATGAACTGATCCTGCGCGGCTGGGTGGAACAGGGAGGAGAAAAAGCACTTTACCAGGAAACTTCCTTGAGCGCACTGCTTGCTCCCAGGGAACTGCTGGCTTATGTGAAAGAGGTAATAGATGTAACGGATCTGGAAGGCCTGATGCTCTATTCAGGGACTGTTGCCGGGAAAATGGAGATAGATTACAGCCCTTACTTTGAAGTAGAGCTCCAAGATCCCCGCCGGAACCTGGATATAAGCAGTGTTTACCGTTTCCAGCCTGTGACAAATTGGTTTAAAGGTTAAAACCCCGATCAACATTCCCGGTTTGAGTCTTTGTCTAAAAGGTATGCGTTGATGGGATCAAAGCGAAGAAATATAAGTGATAACATAAGGAGGATAATGTCTAATGGCTAAAAAAGAAATGGAATTCTTTGATCATGATCGTTACCTGGAGTGGCGCCAGGTTAAAGATGCGCCGGAAGGGGTTATTGAAAAAATACTAAGTGAAGACCCGGAAACCGGTGATTACTGCAGAATACTCAAGTTTCCACCGGGGCTCACGACTTCCGATGTGCTGGTTCATGATTTCTGGGAAGAAGTATATATCCTGGACGGGTTTTTGATTGACCTCAATAAAAAGGAAACTTTTACCACCGGAATGTATGCCTGCCGGCCACCGGGAATGATCCATGGGCCTTACTCCATTCCCCAGGGCTGTACTACCCTGGAAATGCGGTATTACAAGTAAAAAACAGTTTTTTGGCCCCGGGCAGATAAAATACGGCCAGACGGGTTAAGGAATTATTATACAGCCAGTCCAGTTATGCTGCTGCTGTTATGTGCACGGGGTCTGTTGCTTTTTTCACAAGTTGATGATAGCATTATCATTAAAGAATGCTTAAATTATAGAATGATTATATGAAGAATCTAACAAGCCTTTAAAATTAGACGTGTAGCGATTATTTGTGCTGCTGATTTTTTATGTTTTTAACAAATAAATCAGGAGCATAACTAAAATAACCTATGATGAGGAGGGATCAATCCCACTACGGTGGGGAAGATCATGCGCAAACCGGTTATTGTAAGTGCGGTAAGAACTATTGCCGGCAGATATGGTGGAAGTTTAAGTAGTTTTGGTGCTCCCGAATTGGGAGCAAAAGTCGTTGAAGAGGTAGTTAAAAGAGCCGGGATACCCGGTGAAGAGGTTGATGAACTGGTTTTTGGGTGCGGCTGGCAGGCCGGTATTGGCCCCAATGTGGCTCGTATGGCCACAGTTAACGGCGGCTTACCGGTGGAAGTTCCTGCCTATACGATCAATATTCGCTGTGCTTCGAGTCTCCAGGCCACTATTGAGGGTGCAAAATCAATTATCACAGGTGATGCCGATACAGTGGTGGTCGGAGGAACAGAATCTGCCTCCAATGTCCCCTATATCCTCGACAAGGCCCGCTGGGGCGCCCGGATGGGCGACATGAAAGCTTATGATGGTTTACACAAAGACGGATTTATGTGTTTACTGGCAGGAATGCTCATGGGCGCTACAGCCGAAATACTGGCTGAAGATTATAATATCGACCGGGAAGAACAGGACAGTTTTGCCATGGAAAGCCACCAGAAAGCGGTTAAAGCATTGGAGGAAGGCAAATTCAAAGATGAGATATTACCGGTTGAAGTGGCAAAGAAGAAGGAAACTATAACTGTTGATCAAGAAGAGATTCCCCGCGCAGACGCTTCAATGGAAAAAATGGGTAAACTGCCTCCCGTATTTAAAAAAGACGGAACGGTAACAGCCGGTAACAGCTGTGCCCTTTCCGACAATGCTTCAGCCATGGTCATCATGTCCGAAGATAAAGCAAAAGCCCTCGGCCTTACCCCCCTGGCTGCAATTCGCGGTTATGCGGCGGGCGGGGTTGATCCCAAGTATATGGGTCTTGGTCCGGTTAAAGCCGTCCCCCTGGCCCTTGAAAAAGCAAATGTCAAGCTCGATGATATCGACTTGATTGAGTTGAATGAAGCTTTTGCCGTCCAGTACCTGGCTGTAGAACGGGAAATGAAATGGGATCGCAATAAAGTCAACGTTCACGGTGGTGCGGTCGCCCTGGGCCACCCCGTTGGAGCAACCGGGACCAAGCTGATTACCACCCTTTTGAACTCTATGAAAATGTATGATAAAGACCTGGGTCTCGTAAGCGCCTGTGTAGGCGGAGGTCAGGGAGTGGCCCTGGTATTTGAACGTTTAAGCTAGGTTTCGGCTTAGCAACATTATTATTAGGAGGCTTGATTGATAATGGAGGTTAAAAAGGGTTTTGTTTTGGGTGCCGGCATAATGGGCTCAGGAATTGCTCAGTTGATGGCCCAAAAGGGGATTGAAGTCTATTTGTCCGATGTTGAAAAGTCAATTGCCGAACGCAGCCTGGAGAATATCGAAAAAGGATTGCAGCGCCGGGTGGATAAAGGGAAAATGACCGGGGATGAAGTAAAAGAAATACTCGGTCGGATTACTCCTTCTGAAGGGTTTAAGGATGCCGCCCAGGCCGATTTTGTGGTGGAAGCAATTATAGAAGATGTGGGAATTAAGCAAAATGCTTTTGATGAATTGGAAAACGTGGTTAAAGAAGGGGTAATCCTGGCTTCCAATACCACTGCCTGTTCTATTTCCGAAATTTCTTCCAAGGCCAATGATCCAGGCCGGATCGTGGGTATGCACTTTTTCAACCCGGCCGTGGTGATGAAACTGGTGGAAATTATGCCCGGTTTGGCCACCCGTCCTGAAGTTGTCGATCAAACCCGTGAATTCACTGAATTTCTGGGCAAAGAGCCGGTAGTTACGGCTAAAGAAGGCATTGCCGGTATTGCCAGCCGCGTATTGGCCGCTCTCCTGAATGAAGCGGTTTGGGTCCTGGAAGAAGGGATTGGTACGGTAGAAGATATCGATAAAGCCCTGAAGATGGGTTCCAACCAGCCAATGGGCCCCCTGGAGCTGATTGACCTGATCGGGATTGACACCCACCTGGCTAAAACCAGGACTCTGTACAATAAACTTGGCGATGATCGTTATCGCCCCTGCTACCTGCTTGAAAAGATGGTCCATGCCGGCTACCTGGGACGTAAATCCAAGAAAGGCTTTTATGATTACACAGGGGACACCCCTGTACCAATGAGAATTAAGTAAATTTTGTGGTGAAATTAAAAATACGAGGTGACAATGATGGACTTTAGTCTAACCGCTGAACAAGAAACTGTGCAAAAAATGGTCCGTGATTTTGTGGCCAAGGAAATTACACCCTTTGCCAAGGAATGGGACCAGGAAGAAAAGTTCCCCTGGGATGTATGGAAAAAATTAGGTGAAGTTGAAATTATCGGTACCGCTATTCCCGAAGAATATGACGGTTGCGGCATGGATCATATTACTCACGCAATCGTAGCTGAAGAACTTGGTTACGGCTGCAGTACTATGCGTGGGAATTATTCGGTCCAGATTTCCCTGGTAGCTAAAACGATCCTGAAATGGGGCACGGAAGAACAAAAGAAAAAGTATGTCCCCCGCCTGGCAACCGGAGAAATCATGGGATGTTTCGGCCTGACCGAACCGGATTCAGGCAGTGATGCCGCCAGCCTTTCCACCAGCGCTGTAGAAGACGGTGATTACTATATCCTGAACGGCAATAAGATGTGGATTACTAATGCAACCTTTGCTGAAGTTGCTATAGTTTTTGCCAAGACAGACCCTGAAAAGGGCCCTAAAGGCATTACCGCTTTTCTGGTAGATAAAGATACTCCCGGTTATTCAGCTCAAAAAATTCACGAAAAATTGGGCCTGCGGGCCCAGGATACGGGCGAACTAATTCTTGATAATGTCAAGGTTCCCAAGGAAAACATCCTGGGGCCAATGGGCAAAGGCTTTCCGATAGCCCTTTCGGCACTGGACAATGCCCGCTTTACAGTTGCCGCCGGTTGTGTCGGTTCGGCGCAGTCAGCCCTGGATACGGCAAAAAAGTACGCCAAAGAAAGGACCCAGTTTGGCAAACCCCTCGCGGGGCACCAGCTGGTCCAGCAGCTGCTCAGCAACATGCTCCTGGATATTGAATGCGGCAGGCTCCTCGTATACAGGGCCGGTTACCTGAAGGATCAGGGCGTTCCCAATACCAGGGAAACCTCGATGGCCAAGTACTACTGCAGTGAAATGGTAAACCGGGTTGCCTACAATGGCATCCAGGTCCTGGGCGGTTACGGTTTCTCAGGCGAATATCCGCTTGAAAGGATCTACCGTGACGCCAGGATCAATACTCTTTACGAAGGAACTTCCCAGATTCAGCAATTGATCCTGGGCAATATCGAGCTGGGTATCCCTGCTTTTAAATAAGCGGCAACTTGAAGGATTAATTAAAAAGTAGAAGGGGGAGAGATGCTAATGTTCGAATTGTTGAAATTAGAAAAGGAAGCTCCCCTGGCGGTAATTACCATTAACCGCCCGGAGGTTAGAAATGCCCTCTCCAATGCCCTGGTGGAAGAATTAGCCGAGGCTTTTTCTCAGGTTAAAAATGATCCCGGGGTTAGAGTTCTAATTATTACCGGCGAAGGCGAAAAAGCTTTCATGGCCGGAGCAGATATCAAGGAACTCGAAGATCGGGATTTTATCAAGGGACGGGAACAAACCAGGCGCCGCCAGGAAGTGTTCAATATGCTCTGGGAAATGCCTCTTCCTGTTATTGCAGCGATTAACGGGTATGCCCTTGGTGCCGGTTTGGAACTGGCAATCTCCTGCACCCTGAGGGTGGCTTCGAAAGATGCTCAGATGGGTTCTCCCGAAGTAAACCTGGGGATTATACCCGGTGATGGAGCCACCCAGAGGCTGCCCCGTTTGATAGGGTTCGGTAGAGGTATGGAACTGGTCTTGACCGGTAGCATTATCGATGCTGAGGAAGCTTACCGGATCGGGCTGGTAAATAAACTGGTCGATCCGGAAAATTTGATGGAAGAAGCCAGGAAGATGGCTCAGAAGCTGGCTTCCAAAGCACCTCTTGCTCTTCAGTACGGCAAGGAAGCGGTCAACCGGTCCCTGGAAACAGGCCTGTATGAAGGTTTGGCTCACGAGTCTTACCTGCATGCCCTGGCCTGTGCTACTGAAGATAAAAAAGAAGGCGTAAAAGCCTTCATGGAAAAGAGAAAACCACAGTATAAAGGAAAATGATCACAACTGCTTTAGCAGCTGGTTAAGCAGCCGGTATGTCGGAGGATGAATATATATGACCAAAACAGGTGAAGATAAAGACGTAACGATCCATATCGACGAAGCTTTATGCAAGAGATGCGGTTTTTGCATTGAATATTGCAATAAAAAAGTATATGAAGCTGACAAAGACGGAATGCCACTGGTAAAGAACCCGGAAGAGTGCACCAATTGCCGCCTTTGCGAGCTTCGTTGTCCTGATTTTGCGATAAGGGTGGAGGTAGTTAACAATGAGTAGACCTAAAGGGGTTCAGTTAATGGAGGGAAACCACGCTTGCGCCTGGGGAGCCATTGATGCAGGAGCCCGGTTTTATGCTGGTTATCCGATCACCCCTTCTTCAGAAATTGCGGAAGTATGCGCCCGCGAATTACCAGGTTACGGAGGCACTTACATCCAGATGGAGGATGAGATCGGAAGCATGGCCGCCATAGTTGGCGCCTCACTTTCCGGGAAAAAGTCTTTTACCGCGACCAGCGGGCCGGGGTTTTCCCTGATGCAGGAAAACCTCGGTGTGGGTATCTACCAGGAAGCGCCCTGCGTTTTGGTTGATATTCAGCGGGTTGGTCCCGCTACGGGTCTGGCTACTCAACCGGCCCAGGCTGACGTGATGCAGGCCCGATGGGGCACGCATGGCGATCACCCCATAATTGCACTTTCACCTGCTTCCGTCCAGGAAATGTATTACTTGACGATCCGGGCTTTTAACCTGGCGGAAAGGTTTAGGTCTCCGGTGATCCTTTTGGGCGATCAGGTAGTTGGCCAGACTTATGAAAATATTGCCCTTCCTGACCCTGATTCGCTGGAAATCATGGATCGGAAAAAGCCGATTGTTCCGCCTGAAGAATACCTGCCTTACCAGTATGACGAGGAGGATCTGGTCCCTCCAATGGCTGCGTATGGAGATAAGCATATTCTTCACGCCTCGAGCACCTGCCATTGCGAAACCGGTTACTCGAACTTCAAGTACGGGACCAACAGGCAGCTTTTAACCCGGCTAAAAAATAAAATCTATAACTATATTGATGAAATAATAGATGTGGAATATTTTGGACCTGAAGATGCCGATGTAACCTTAATATCTTTTGGTTCTTCTTCACGGGTCTGTAAATATGCCGTAGGATTGGCGGAAAAAGAAGGGATCAAGGTTAACCTGCTGCGCTTGATCTCGATTTGGCCTTTCCCCGACCGGGAAGTTCAACAAGCCCTGGCCAGGACCGGTGCGGCTGTAGTGGCTGAAATGAACCAGGGACAGCTAATAGGAGAAGTGAACCGGGTCAATACCACCAATACGCCGGTTCACCTTGCTTCCGGTATTGACGGAGAACTGATCAGGCCGGAAATCATTATGACAAGCATAAGAGAGGCGGTGAAATAAATAATGGCAGTTAAATTGAGTTACAGGGAATATTTCAAGGAAGAAGCGCTGCCTCTTATGTGGTGTGCAGGTTGTGGTAACGGGATCCTGCTCAGGGCGATAACCGATGCCCTTGCAGACCTGGAAATACCGCCCCACCAGGTAGTAGTCAGCACCGGGATCGGGTGCTGGGGCAAAGCCGATGATTACATGAAAACTCACGGTTTCCACGGCAGTCACGGCAGAGCGCTGGCTTTTGGAACCGGTATAAAGCTTGGCAACCCCGACCTGCATGTGCTCGCCTTGATGGGCGACGGTGATGCCCTGGCTATTGGGGGGAACCACTTTATTCATGCCGCCCGTCGGAATATAGACATAACAGCGATTATATCCAACAACTTTACTTACGGCATGACTGGAGGCCAGTATTCGCCGACTACTCCCCTATCTTATAAAACCACCACTTCTCCGGTAGGAGTAGCTGAACCTGCATTCGATGTCTGCGGCCTTGCTGAAGAATGCGGCGCCAATTATGTGGCCCGGAGTACTGTTTACCATGTAACCCAGCTGAAAAGGTTTATAGCCGCGGCAATTCAGAAGAAAGGCTTTACTGTTGTTGAAGCTATCAATACATGCCCTACTCATTTCGGAAGAAGAAATATTCCCGGAGATTCTGTTGAAATGATGGAATACGTCAAAAATCTCTCTGTACCAAAGTCACGATATGAAAAAATGGATGAAGAAGAAAAAGCAAAACACCTTGTCACAGGTGAACTGGTAAATAAAGATCGGCCTGACTTTTTAAGTGTTTACAGGGAAATCAACTCTGTTGAATCGGAATCCGGCCGGGGGGAGGGTAAATAATGGCAAAAAGCTGGCAAATAGTCCTGGCGGGTGAAGGCGGACAGGGCCTGATTCTTGCCGGGCGAATTCTTAGCGAGGCAGCGATTATGGATGGGAACAATGTTTCTTTGACTTCAAGCTACGGGATAGCTGCCCGGGGAGGTTACTCTGAAGCCCAGGTGGTTATTTCTGAGCAGGAAGTTTATTATCCCAAATGTGCCTCCCCTGATCTGGTCCTGGCTTTAACCCAGCAAGCATATGATCGGTATGCGGAGAATGTAAGCGATGACTGTCTGATTATATATGACAGCAAGGATGTGTCGAATACTAAGGGTAAAAATGAAGCAGGATTCGATTTTAAGGAGGCCCTGCTGACGCTGGGCAACCTGAAGGTAATCAATTCGTTGTTTTTGGGAGTTATTTTAAAAAACCGGGACATTGTTTCCCGGGAAAGCATGATCGAATCTTTAAAGAAAAACTTGCCTCCCAAAATCCAGGATATAAACCTGAAGGCTTTTAGTTACGGCCTGGATCAATAAATATACAGGCTGCGTATTTATATGGCTTGACCAAATGGCTTGATCAGAAATGAATCAGTTTTTGTCCCCTCCCCGGAATTACTGCCGGGGAGGGGACAAATTTTTAGGTCCCTTTTGGCTTTATAACCAGGTAGAGGCCGAACAATATAATTATTCCTCCAATTGCCTGGAACGGGGTCGGCAGTTCCCGGAGAATTATAAAAGCCAGAAGGGTGGCACCGAGCGGTTCACCCAGGTAGAGCAAAGAAACCAGGGCAGCACGGACTTTTTTCAGGGCCCAGTTAAAAACGGTGTGTCCGAGCAGGGTTGGGATTATTGCCAGGGCTACAAACAGCAGGTACTCAATCCGTGGGTAACCGGTCAACGGTATCCCGGTTAAAGCAGAAGCAATACCCAGGAGTAAAGCGGCAAACCCGTAGGTGCCGCTGGCATATATGGTTGTGGAAAGGGTTTGCCTCAGGCGACGGCCGACCAGGAGATAGCCGGCCATCATGCACGCTCCTCCGAGGGCCATCAAGGCTCCTTTAAGCTCTGTCGAGCCTTCTGCAAAACCGGATATGCTTTCAGCTGCGATGGCGGCGGTCCCGATCAGGACCAGGGTTATGGAGATAAAGAAACCCCTGGGGATCCTGTCGCTTAGCAGAAAATGTCCGGCTAAAGCAACTATTAAAGGATGAACGGAAACAAGGACTACAGATACGGCTACAGGAGCAAATTCAAGTGATGATATCCACAGGTAAAAATGGCCGGCCAGAAATAAGCCGCTGGTTGCCATCCCCAGCAAATCGGAAGTTTTAAGAAACCGAAGATCTTTTCCCTGGAGCACAAGGTTAGGAGCCAGGATCAGCAGGGAGAAGAAAAGGCGATAAAACGCTATAGTCATTGAGGGTGCTTCCGAGAGGCGGATAAAAATAGCGGCAAATGATATAGCGATAACCGCAGTTGTCAAAGCGGCGCTTAAAACAAAACCGCTCTCGGCCAGGGTTTTATACTTTCCGCTCAGGTTCAATATAAAATGCTCCGAAAAAAGCCGGGTTTTAAATCCTTCATATTGCCCTCCCGTATATAAAATATCCTATTGCGGCCGTGGATCCGAACAGGCCTGGCAATAGGATATTATAAAAGGCATGACGATGCAAATCACGGCTATCTTTTAGAAGCCTGTTTCTACGTCGCTTTCTTCCTTCAGCTTTTCAATGAGTTCCATCATGATCCTTTGCTCTTTTTCCTGCCTTTCCCGGGCAATACTTTCTTCGATCATTTCCTCTTCCAGTTCCGGCCTGATTTCTTCAAAGCTATCGGCCTCCAGCAGGTGGCCGTACTGCTCATCAAGTTGTGACAGCTGCATTTCCAGTTGTTGCCGGGGCATATCGGGATCTTCTTCTTCCATCATCTCCTGGAGCTGCTCATATTGATCAAGCAGTTGTTGATATTGATTTTCAACTTCTTCTTCGCTCAGTTCAATATTTTCCCTGTCAATTCGCTCTTCAGGATTCTCTTCCAGGTATTCTTCCAGGTATTGGTCGATGTATTTATGAATGGTCAGTTCCCTGCCTATATCCTGGTCGAGTTCCTCCCGGGTGATTTCTACTGCCTCCATCTGTTCTTCCAGTTGTTCTTCTCCACCAAACTGGATCGCGTATTCCTGGTAACGCTCTTCTATTTCATCTTCGCTGACTTCAATTCCCCTTTTTTCAGCTTTTTGTTCGATCAAGATAGGGACAACAAAATAGGTTTCCAGGACGTGTTGCTCCAATTCCTTTAACATGTCCGACATTTCTTCGCTATCCAGATCGATTCCCTGCATCTCGTACTGTCTTTTTTCCTGTTCCAGCGCCTCTTCAAATTCAGCCCTGCTCACCTCTTCACCGTTTACAGTGGCTACTATTCCTCCGTTAACGGCTACATCTTCCGGCTCGAGCAAATCTTCAAATGCCCCTGAAACGGCAGCGATTCCAATTCCAGCAACAACTATGACGGCAATGGCTATATACAAAATTTTACGAGATATATTAGGCTGCTTCATATTCCCGTTATTTCCGTTGGTCATGATATCCTCCCTCTTTAAAAGCGGTTATTAACCTTTATTTTTTGATAGATATCAATGATAACAAATAGTTTAATGTCAAGCAAGGGGGGCAAATCGAACAGGACAGGGTTTTATGGCAAACAGAAAGGATGTAAACGCGGCAAAACCTATCGGCAATATTGACAGCAGGTCCATTATTTTTTATTATAAGAACAGGATTTCGCCACAGTTTTCGTTATCAGCTTCCCATTCTTATATTATTTATATTAGCAGCTTTTCATAAGTTTATTAGGGAAGCTGAAAGCTTGATAGAGGCGATTTTTTGGTTAAATGTAAACTTTATTATGCTTGTTGCAACTGGCGTTAGATGTGGTAACAATTAAATAACCGAGGAGGAAAGTCATATGTTTAATCATATAAAAACAATGTTTCTCATGATCATTTTGACTGTTATCTTGATGGTTGCGGGAGAACTGCTGTTGGGTGAGGGCGGCTTGATAATTGCGCTTATCATCGCCCTGGTCATTAACTTTTTTGCTTACTGGTACAGTGACAGGGTGGCCATAACCATGACCAGGTCACGTCCTCTGAAAGAAAACGAGGCCCCGGAAGTTTATGATGCCGTTCGTAAGCTGGCTGAAAACAGCAACCTGGCCATGCCCAGGATATACTTGATGCCTACGGATCAACCCAACGCTTTTGCGGCCGGGCGTAATCCCGCCAATTCCGTGGTTGCTGTTACCCAGGGCCTGGTCCGGATGCTTGACCGGCAGGAGCTGGAAGGGGTTCTGGCCCATGAAATTGCCCATATCCGTAATCGCGATATCCTGGTGAGCACCATGGCTGCGGTTATTGCCGGTGCATTGATGATTCTTTCGCGTCTGGGTATGTACGGCATGATTTTTGGAGGCCGCCGGGAAGGTGGGCATCCGGTTATGCTTTTAATAAAACTGGCGGCATTGATCCTGGCCCCACTGGCGGCAATTTTAATCCGCATGGCGATATCCCGGACCAGGGAATATCATGCCGATGCCACCGGGGCTTCGATTTCTGGAAACCCGGATGGATTGGCAAGCGCGCTTCAGAAAATGGAAAGCTATGCCCGAAGGCGCCCCCTCCAGGTAAACGAAGCGGCTTCCCACATGTTTATAGTCAATCCCCTTTCCGCCAGGGGGTTTAGCGGGCTGTTCAGTACCCATCCGCCTATCCAGGAACGGGTTAAGCGGCTGAAAACCATGAGTTAACTGGAAGTATAATCTAATAAAAGCATTGGCTTAACCCATAAGTTTTTATGGGAAAGGTATGAATGATGCGTGTTTTGTTTATACAGCCAGGGCGTTACCGGTGCAAAGGCTGCAGCGCGTGGAAGTACTCCCGGGGTAAACACCGGATCAAAAGCGCAGAACTAGATTTGCCACGGAATATAGCGCCTGCTTAACAGTAGAGCCTACCTGCTGGATCAATAAGCTCAGAGATATTGCAAACAGTATGTAAATAATGTAAATATTATGCAAATTATTTTAAAATGGGCAGGGTATCAGATATTTATCAAGAAATAGTCAGCAACCAAGAAATAAGGAGGAATTCAAGATGAAGAAGTTGTTGACTCTGTTTGCCGTTGTATTGCTTATGTTTGGTTCGCTGGCGATGGTGGGCTGTGAAGAACCAGCAGACCTGGAAGAACCGGTAGAAGAGGAAGAAGAATATTAATAAGCAGGCTTTATTCGAAGCCTGTCAGCCAGGTTAACTACTACTGCAGCATAGTGGGTAATACAATGCAAATGCCGGGTATGGCTTGAAGGCCTCGCCCGGCATTTTTAACCTCTTATTAAGCAAACCCTGTTTAATTGAAACATAACTTCTTAAAGGAATCAACCATAAAAAATCGAATTATTTTAAGGGGAGGGATTAAAATGAGTGATCGGATCCTGGTTATAGATGATGATGAACATGTTTGTGATTTAGTTCGTATCGCTTTAGAAGCGGAAGGTTTTTCAGTGGATGCCGCTCTTGAGGGGGAGAAAGGCATGGAGAGGATTGAAGAAAACGATTATGCTGTTGTTCTGTTGGATATTATGCTGCCTGAAAAAGATGGTTGGGAGATCTGCCGCCAGATCAGGAACAGCGAAGTTAAAAGTATCCCGGTGATAATGCTGACCGCCCGGGGGGAAGAAGTGGACAAGGTTTTAGGCCTGGAAATGGGCGCCGATGATTATATCACCAAGCCATTCAGCCCCCGGGAAATGGTGGCCAGAATAAAAGCGCTTATCCGCCGAACCAATGATTACAACAAGGCACAGGATAAGCTGGAACACGGAAATTTAATTATTGATTTATACAGATACAACGCCCGGGTAGGTAAAAATGAATTGGACCTTACCCCTAAAGAACTGGATTTATTAATATTACTGGCAAGTAGTGCCGGCAAACCATTTACCCGGGAGGAGCTGCTTAAATCTGTATGGGGATTTGATGATCCTGCCGGCAGTACCCGCACTATTGATGAACATATTAAGCGAATCCGCAGTAAAATCTATGATTATGATCGAGAACATACTTATATTCACACAGTGTGGGGAATCGGTTATAAATTTGAGGTGAAGTAAGATGTTAAAACTTCCCTTCAGGCTAAAGACTTTGTTTGGTAAATTAATGCTTTCTCATCTTCTTATTGTAGCTCTAAGCTTGATTGTAATTGGGATTTTCTTGACCTATTTAATCGAAGACTATTTTTTCAGCACCAGGGAGTGGGAGCTTGCCGGACAGGCCCAGGATGCGGCGTATTTAATCGGCGAAGACCTGATTGAAAATGATCTCGAAGGGGTAGTAAAAACAGCTGAAACCCTTGCCTATTCTATGAGTGCGAAAATCAGGGTTCTTGATCGCAACCAGTCCCTGGTTTATACCTTTGATCCCGAACTTGGCGAGGGTGAAGATGATCGGGATAGCAAGGAAGGAGTGGGCCTGGAAGAAAGGGAAATTGAACACATCTTTCAGGGCAATATGCTTTCCAAGAAGGTTTATGGACCCGTTTTGCAAAGGCTCCTGGTCGCAGCCCCTGTAATCTATGAGGATGAGCGATCGGAAAATGAACTGCACAATGCAAATAATGATTATGCGCAGGAAGAACCAACCATAGTTGGAGCGGTAACCTTAAGTGTCCCTCTGCTTGGAGTTGAAGAAACGATAGCCCATATCAGCCGCCTGGTGCTTTACTCCGGGGCGGTCGGCGTGGCGGTAGCTGCCATTTTTGCTTTTTCCCTGTCCAAAACATTGACCCGGCCCCTGCAGAAAATTAACCGGGCTGCCCTGGATATGGCGGCCGGCAACTTCAAATGTAAAATAGAGGAAAAGAGGGATGATGAAATAGGGGGCTTAATCAAAACTTTTAATTATTCTGTTGAGCAGGTTCAAAAATATCTTGAGGAGCAGAAACGTTTGGAAATTCTCCGTCGAAACCTGGTTGCAAATGTATCTCACGAACTCAAGGCACCTCTTGCTTCCGTACGCGGGTATTCCGAGTTGATGATTGATGGCCGAATCAAAGAGGGCGATAAAGACAAATACTTGAAGACAATCCTTGATAATTCTGTTCATTTAAGCCGCCTGGTTGACGATCTTCTAACCCTTTCACACCTGGAAAGCGGCCAGTTATCACTGGAAAAAAGTATAGTTTCAGTCGACGCCCTGGTCCGGTGGAGTTTTGAAAGTGTTTCTCCCCGTGGCAAGGCCAGGGGAGTCGTCCTTCACCTTGAATTGGAGCCTCATTTGCCGGTTTTATACGGCGATCGGCACCGCCTCCATGAAGTCCTGGTCAATCTTTTAGATAATGCGATCGAATATACCGAAAGCGGAGGGAATGTCACCCTGAGCGTAAGAGTTAGGGATTCTAAGATGATTATTGAAGTAAAAGACACCGGACGTGGCATCCCTCAAGAAGAGCTGTCCAATATATTTGAGCGGTTTTATAAAGTAGATAAATCAAGGCGCAGGAGTGAAAAAGGGTCTGGCCTGGGACTGGCTATTGCCAGGCAGCTGGTTGAACTGCATGGAGGTAGAATTGAAGTTGAAAGTGAAATAGAAAAAGGGAGTACATTCAGGGTTTATTTACCGTTGGAAGGGTAAAAAGCCTTAGTAAGAGGTATAGAAGTGATATAATAAATTCATCTTAGTTTCAGATGGAGCAAAAAGGGAATAAGGTGGTTGGTTAATTGGCGCTGGTTCCACTGGCAGATCTGCTGCAAAAAGCCGACCAGGGCAGTTATGCCCTTGGTGCATTTAATTGCAATAACATGGAAATAGTGCAAAGCATTGTCGGGGCTGCTGAGGCAGAAAGTGCTCCTGTTATCATTCAGGCCAGCCAGGGGGGAATAAAATATGCCGGTTTGAACTTTATTATCGCCCTTGCCCGCCAGGCTGCGGAAGAAGCTGCTGTTCCTGTCGTTTTACATCTTGATCACGGCACCAGTTTTGAACAGGTTATGCAGTGTATCCGGTTTGGATTTACCTCGGTTATGTATGACGGTTCCAGCCTCCCCCTGGAAGAGAATATCACCCAGACTCGCAAAGTGGTGGAAAGAGCCAGGGTTTTCGGGGTTTCGGTTGAAGCCGAACTCGGCCGCCTCGGGGGAACGGAATATGATATCAGTGTTAGTGACAGGGATGCCTTATTTACCGACCCTGCGGAAGCTGAAAAATTTGTGGCTGAAACCGATATAGATGCGCTGGCTATAGCCATAGGCACTGCCCACGGTCAGTATAAGGGGAACCCCGAACTTGATTTTGATCGACTGGAAGAAATAGGCAAACGGACATCTTGTCCCGTGGTCCTGCACGGTTCGTCCGGAATTCCTGATGCAAGTATCAACAGGGCCATTGATCTTGGAGTGCGCAAAATAAATATCGATACCAGTATCCGGGAAGCTTTTGTCGGAGCGATGCGGGATACCCTCGCTGAAAATCCCGATGAAATAGATCCCCGCAAAATTCTTGGCCCGTCCCGGGATGCTGCTGCTGAAGTAATCCGAGAAAAAATACGACTTTTTGGCTCGTCTGGCAAATCATAATCTAAATAATTAATCTTTTCGGTAAAGAAGGATTTTTCAATGGAATGTCGAAGATAAAATTCTTGAGGATAACAAGAAAAATTGAATAGCGTACGGATGAACCCCGTGGGAGAGTTCCGGTTAACGGACGCCGAAGGTGCAACCTTCCGCCCGGCAGGCGGGAGGGAAACTCTCAGGCTTCAGTACCATTGGGGGACGTACCTCTGGAGAGCTCCCATATTTTGCGGGGCACCGACGGGGAAAGCCCTTTGCACAAATGCTAAAGGTCGCAATCTCTCAGGTTATAAGGACAGAGGAAAAGCCGCCGGGCTTCCTCTGTCCTTTAATTTTTATAATGCGTTGTCACTAAACTAAACAGGAAAGGAGGTTTGTATGCCAATGGGCGAGGTAAAGAAAACGCCTTTTTACGACAAGCATCTGGCTTTAAACGGAAAAGTAATCGATTACAACGGGTGGCTATTACCGGTTCAGTTCCCGCAGGGACTGGTAGAAGAAGTTCATGATACCCGCAACCGGGCCACAATATTCGATGTTTCTCACATGGGAGAAGTATCTGTGGAAGGGAAAGAGGCCGAGGCTTACCTGCAAAAGATTTTGACCAATGATATCTCCAAGCTTAAGGATAATGCCATTATTTACAGCCCGGTTTGCTATCCCGACGGAGGAGTAGTAGATGATATTCTTGTTTACAGGATCAACAGTGAAAATTACTTCCTGGTAGTTAATGCAGCCAATACGGATAAAGATTATGAATGGTTCAAGGATAATTGTTTTGGTGATGTCAGGTTGCAAAATCTTTCTTCAGATTATGCCCAGATTGCCTTGCAGGGTCCGAACAGTGAAGAAATCCTGCAGGAATTGACTGATTTAAGCCTGGCCGAGATGAAATTTTACCGGTTCCAGGTCAATGTGTCTTTGGCGGGAGTAAACTCGATTGTTTCGAGAACCGGTTATACCGGTGAAGATGGTTTTGAAGTTTATTGTAAAAATGCGGGAGCCCTGGCATTGTGGGATGCGGTATGGGAGGCAGGCTGGAAGAAAGAGCTGCGCCCGGCCGGACTTGGCGCACGAGATGTCCTGCGCCTGGAGGCATCCCTTCCCCTCTACGGCCATGAGTTAAGCAAGGACATAAATCCCCTGCAGGCCGGTTTGAACCGTTTTGTCGCCCTTGATAAAGCGGTCCCCTTTATAGGGCAGGAAGCCCTGCAAAAGCAAAAGCAAGAAGGCTTTAGCAGAAAGCTTTTCGGGCTTGAAATGCTCGAGCGGGGAGTTCCCCGGGAAGATTACCCTGTTAAGGCTGGGGAGGAAGAAATTGGCTGGATAAGCAGCGGTTCTTATTCACCAACCCTGGACAAATTTATTGCGATGGCTTTTTTGGATCCGGAAGTGGCGCAGCAGGGTGAAGAAGTGAATGTTTTGATCCGGAAACGTACATACCGGGCCAAAATTACTAAAATGCCATTTTACAGGAGGGATAAGTAATGAAATACAATGTTATTGATGGTTTGAAGTATACCCAGCAGCATGAATGGGCCCGCAAGGAAGGCGATACTGTTGTAGTTGGATTGAGCGATTATGCCCAGGACAAGCTTGGTGAAATTGTGTTTGTAGAATTACCTGATGTGGGTGCAGAAGTTGAAGCGGGCAAAAGCGCCGCGGTAATTGAATCGGTAAAAGCGGTAGCCGATCTTTACGCGCCAGTTGACGGCAAAGTGACTGAAGTCAATGAAGCCCTGCTTGATCAGCCTGAAGTGATCAACCAGGACCCATACGGAGAAGGCTGGGTATTTAAAGTGGAGATTAAGGATGAAAGCCAGCTCGATGCCCTGATGGATAAACCCGCTTACGAGGAGTTCATTATCAAGGAAGAAGAGGAGGAATAAATGATGGGAGGTAAACACTACCTGCCTCTGACCGACGAAGATCGGCGTGAAATGCTGAAAAAAATCGGCGTTAACTCTATAGAAGATCTTTTCAGCGATATTCCTGATAAAGTGCGCCTGAAAAGTGATCTCGAGCTGCCGCCGGCAATGTCGGAATTGGAGGCAGTCAGGCACTTGAGCTCCCTGGCGGCGAAAAACAAGCATTTAAACAACTGTACCTCTTTTATGGGGGCCGGGGTTTATGATCACTTTATTCCGTCTGTGATCAAGCATATTACCGGCAGAAGTGAATTCTACACTTCATATACACCGTACCAGGCGGAAATCAGCCAGGGCATTTTGCAGGCCATCTTTGAGTATCAGACCATGATTTGCAAGCTGACCGGTATGGAGGTGGCCAACGCCTCCATGTATGATGGAAGTACCGCCGTGGCAGAAGGTGCAGTGATGGGCTGTGGGGCTACCCGCCGCTCAAAAGCCCTTGTTTCACGTTCGGTAAGCCCCTTTTACCGGGCGGTCCTTCAAAACTACTTTAACAGCCGGGGTCTGGATTTGGAAGAGGTTCCTCTTAAAGATGGACACACTGATTTTTCAAAGCTTGAAGAAATGGTCGATGACGAGACCGCTTCGGTCATTCTGCAGCAGCCCAACTTTTTCGGCCTGGTTGAAGACCTGGACGGTGTGGGCGGTACAATTCACGATCACAAGGCGGTCCTGGTAATGGCGGTGGATCCCCTGTCGCTGCCCCTGTTGAAATCTCCTGCCGACTACGGGGCCGACATAGTAGTCGGTGAAGGCCAGGGTCTGGGCATCCCACCTTCGTTTGGTGGCCCCCTGCTCGGTATAATGGCTGCCCGCAGCAGGTTCGTCCGGCAGCTTCCCGGGCGGATTTCCGGGGAAACAATCGATAGTGAAGGAAACCGCGGCTATGTAATGGCCCTGCAAACCAGGGAACAGCATATCAGGAGGGAAAAAGCCTCTTCTAATATTTGCACCAATGAAGCCCTGGTAGCCCTGGCAGCAGCTGTTTACATGGCAGCCATGGGGCCGCAGGGTATGCGCGAGGTTGCCGAGCAGTGCCTGCAGAAGGCGGCATATGCCCGGGAAAAAATAACTGCTCTTGATGGTTTTGAAGCGGTATTCAGCGGGCATAGTTTTAAAGAGTTTGCCGTTAAAGTGCCCGGAAAGCCGGATGATTTAAACCAAAAACTGCTCCAGAAAGATATTCTCGGAGGAGTTGATATTTCGCCGTTCTATCCTGAGCTTGAGAATACGATGCTTTTTGTCGTAACTGAGAAACGAACCCGTGAAGAAATTGACACCCTGGTCCGGGAACTGGAGGGATGGAAATGAGAAAACAAAAAGCCCTGCTTTTTGAGATGGGACGCTCCGGGCGCCAGGGTTACTCTCTGCCCTCGTCAGATGTGCCCGGAAAATCTTTAGACGAGCTGCTGCCGAAAAAAATGCAGCGTGAAGAACCGCCGGGACTGCCGGAACTGTCGGAGGTGGAAGTTGTCCGGCATTACACCGAATTATCCACTCGCAATTTTGGCGTTGATACCGGCTTCTACCCCCTGGGTTCCTGCACTATGAAGTATAACCCGAAAGTAAACGAAGAAGTGGCAGCCCTGCCCGGTTTTGCCCTAATGCACCCCTGTCAGCCTGAACATACTGTCCAGGGGGCCCTGGAGCTGTATTATAACATGGAACAATACTTGAAAGAGTTGACCGGTATGGAAAGGTTCACTATGCAACCGGCAGCCGGGGCCCACGGAGAGTTGACCGGGTTGATGGTTATCCAGGCTTATCACCGCCACCGGGGCGATCATCAGCGCAATAAAGTGCTTGTTCCGGTCACCGCCCACGGAACCAACCCGGCCACGGTTACCATGGCCGGCTATGAAGTGGTCCAGATTCCGGCCGATGAAAGGGGCAACGTTGATCGAGAGGCCCTCAAGGAAGCCGTGGATGAAACCACATCGGCTCTGATGCTGACCAACCCCAGCACTTTGGGCTTGTTCGAAGAAGAAATCCTTGATATAGCGAAGATTGTTCACGATGCCGGAGGCCTGCTTTATTATGACGGAGCCAACCTGAATGCAATCATGGGTTATGTCCGGCCCGGGGATATGGGCTTTGATGTTGTTCACCTCAACATTCATAAGACCCTTTCTACCCCCCATGGTGGAGGCGGTCCGGGCAGTGGCCCGGTCGGAGTCAGGGAAAGACTGATTCCATTCCTGCCGAAACCGTTGGTGGCCAAAAAAGATGACCAGTTCTATTTTGACTACGATCTGCCGAACAGCATCGGCAAAGTCCAATCCTTTTACGGCAATTTTGGCGTGGTGGTTAAAGCCTACAATTATGTCTGCATGATGGGGGCCGAAGGGCTGAAGCAGGTTTCTACCGACGCCGTGATCAATTCTAATTACCTGGCCACCCTGTTGCAGAAAAACTACTATATCCCCTATGACAGGCTTCGCAAACATGAGTTTGTGGTATCGGCGAAGCCGCAAAGCAAGAAGGGTGCCGGTGCAGGCGATATAGCCAAAGCCTTGCTTGACCGGGGTTTCCACCCGCCAACAGTTTACTTCCCCCTGATCGTGGACGAAGCGTTAATGACCGAACCCAACGAGACGGAAAGCAAAGAAACCCTTGATGCCTATGCCCGGGCCATGGAAGAAATAGCCGGGGCTATTGATGAAGATGCAGGAAAAATTGCTGCCGGACCTTACAACACGGTTGTTGGGCGGCTTGACGAAGTCCGGGCAGCCCGTAACCCGATCCTCCGCTGGCAGGAGGAATAACGACGAGTATTAACAGTGATCAAAGCTAAACTGCATGGCTGCGTTGTTTAACGCAGCCATGCAGTGGAAAGGGGCGGCAGGAAATGGTTATCCTGCTTCCCCTGCTTTGTCTAAACTTATGTTATCATTTAGAGGGATATAGAGGGATACTATGCATCCTATTAAAGGTCAGACCGATCTTGATATAGATCATATACTGAACCAGGCCTGGGGAGCCAGGCAGGCCAATTTTAATAACACTGTCGTGTTCAGTACTCCCGGAAAAACTGTTTCGGTTAGTGTAACCGGACCGGGTTGCGCCTTGAACTGCGCTCATTGTGCCGGTGTGTACTTACGCTCCATGGTTCCCCTGGACAAAGCGCTGGCGGATTCCCGGGACCTGAACAGAAAGGAGACCAGCTACCTTATATCCGGGGGCTCAGATACCCGGGGCAGGGTTCCATTGCTGCAAAACCTGCAAGAGTTGAAAGAGCTGGCGAAACAGGGCCCCCTTAACCTGCACACAGGCCTGGTTGGGGAAGAAGAAGCCCGGCAGCTTGGTGATATTGCGGAAGTGGTTTCATTTGACCTGGTAGGTGACAATGAAACTATTGCCGATGTCTACGGCCTTTCTGCTACTGTCGAAGACTATTTTGCTTCCTACCGGATCCTACAAAAATATACACGGGTCGTTCCTCATTTATGTATCGGTTTAAATGGGGGTATGATCAGAGGTGAATATGAAACCCTGCACCTGCTGCGTCAAGAAAAAGTTGAAGCGATCAGCATGATCATATTCCGCCCCACGGCTGAAACCCCTTTTAGCGGATGCCGGCCACCATCCCCGGCTGAAGTTGTCCATTTAATGGCTTCGGCCCGTTTGATGTTTCCCCATACTCCTATTTACCTGGGCTGTATGCGTCCTGGGGGACGCTACCGGGAAATTGTCGATGTTTATGCCCTGAAGGCAGGGGTAAATAAAATTGTTTTGCCTGCACCTGAGGCCCGCAGAGAGGCAGTCCGGATGGGCCTTTCTGTAAAAATTTCCGAGGAGTGTTGTTCCCTGTGATCCGTATATCAGCCGGGAGTGCTGCCTGCATGGGTTTAACTGCCACTAAAATGGATGGTTATCCTACCACGGCCTATTTCCTTTCCGGGAGCAGCTGTATGATGGGTTGCTCTTTTTGTCCCCAGGGCAGTGGCACCGATGAAACCATTGACCGGTTGGGTCGGGTAAACTGGCCTGGGTTTACCTGGGAACAGGCAAAAGAAGGCCTGGGCCGGGCTGAGAAGGCTGGAATCAAGAGGATCTGCCTCCAATCGGTCAGGCATAATGACGGGATCGATACCCTGGTGGAAATAGTTAACCGTTTAAAAGGCCTTTCCAATTTGCCCTTATCTGTTTCCGCCTGGCTAGGAGATCGAAAGGAAGCCTCTGCCCTGGTGTTAGCCGGAGCGGATCGGATCAGCATTTCCCTGGATGTGGTGAACCCCGGAATTTATCAAAAAATAAAAGGCGGTTACTTAGAGCAAAGATTAAACCTGCTTTTAAATTGCGCTGATTACCTGCCGGACAAAGTAAGTACCCATATTATGTGCGGGCTGGGTGAAAGCGAAAAAGAAGCTTTGCAGATGATTGACAGGCTGGTTAAAGCCGGGGTTACAATTGCCCTGTTTGCTTTTGCCCCCTTAAAAGGGACACCGCTGGAAAGCGGTTCCCCGCCGCCGGTGGATTCCTATCGCCGGATCCAGGCCGGTTATTATCTGCTCAAAGAAAATCTGGTCGATTTTAAATCTTTTAAATTTAAACGGGGGAGGTTGATTTCGTTTGGGCTTCCGGAAAAGGATCTTGAAAAATATTTATCTGAGGGAAGCGCTTTCCAGACTACCGGCTGCTCCGGCTGTAACCGACCTTTCTACAACGAGCGCCCGGGTGGTATAATTTATAATTATCACCGGGCCTTGAACGGCTATGAAAAAAATAAAGTTCTTGATGAGCTGTTTAAATCATTGAAAAGGTTTGAGCCATAGAAAAAAATGAAGTTTTCAGCTAAATAATGGGAGGAAACCGCGATGCGTTACCAGTGGCGGCTGGTTCTTGACCCTCCGATGAGCGGCAAAGAAAATATGGAAAAAGATCTGGAAATAATGGAAGAAGTGTCTGCCGGCGATTGCCCGCCAACCCTTCGCCTTTACCACTGGTCTCCTCCTGCTGTGTCGCTTGGCTATTTCCAGGATGAAAACAAAGTTGTTAATATGAAGGCCTGTTTCGAAGCCGGGATTGATGTTGTCCGCCGCCCGACTGGCGGCCGGGCAGTACTTCATGACCAGGAGCTAACCTACAGTATTGTTGTCCCGGAGATTCACCCTTTTATCAATAAAGGCGGAGTAATGGATGCTTACCGGGCCATCAGCAGAGGCATAGTTACTGCTTTTAACCTGCTGGATATTGTTGCTTCGGTTGTGCATGAAAAAAAAAACAGGGCTGGCCTGACCCCCGGTTCGTGTTTTGACAGCTCCACCGCTTATGAGATCCAGGTTGACGGTAAGAAAGTGGTCGGCAGCGCCCAGCTGCGCCGGGACGGTATCGTGCTCCAGCACGGTTCAATCCTGTTCAGGCTGCCCCTCGAAATTAATCAAAAGGTTTTAAAAAAAGATCACAAAAATGAATGCGAAAATAAGGTTGAGCTGGACCAAAAAGCGGCGGGTTTGCTCGATCTGGGTTATAGCGTTACTTATAACCGGATGACCCGGGCTCTGGTCAAGGCTTTTTCCATGGTCATTCCGGCGGTTTTCACCAGTTTGGACGGTTTAACAAACAACAAGGGGGATTAGTATGAGCGAAAAATATCAGGTTGCTATTATTGGCGGTGGTCCTGGTGGTTACCTGGCCGCGCTGCGGGCGGCTTCCCTGGGCTTAAAGACAGCCGTGGTGGAAAAAGAGGCCCTCGGAGGAGTGTGCCTAAACCACGGCTGCATACCGACCAAGGTTTTAACCCATGGAGCCTGGTTGTACCGCCGGTTTCATTCGGCAGATGAGTTTGGGTTTAACCTGGAGAATATTGATTTTTCTTTTGCCAGGCTGCAGGAGAAGAAGAAAACAGTGGTCGGAGAATTAACCGGCCATGTTGCTGAACTGCTTAGAAACAGCAAAGTGGAGGTGTTTTCAGGGAATGCAAGAGCGCTCAGCCCCAAAAGAGTGGCTGTTACAATGAATGACAGTGAAGAAACCACCCTGGAAACTGAAAACATTATTTTGGCTACAGGCAGCGAGGAGATTTTTCCGCCCATCCCGGGGCTGGATCTGCCGGGTGTAATAACTTCCTGGGAAGCCCTGGCCCTGGAGGAATTACCGGATACATTGGCGGTAATTGGCGGTGGGGTTATTGCCCTGGAAATGGCCTCGATTTTCCTGGGTCTGGGAGTAAAAGTTACCATAGTCCACCGCAGTGAGCGGTTCCTGCGCCGCATGGACCTGGAGATGGTCCGCCGCCTTTCTACTTATTTGCGTCGAAATGGGCTGCAGATCATGATGAATACACCTGTACAAAAGATCGAGCAGGGCGGTAGCGGGTTAAAACTGACCGTAAGTGGTAAAAAGGGCGAAGAGACTGTTGAAGCTGAAAAAATGTTGCTTTCTGTCGGCCGTAAAGCTTCATTCGGCGACCAGGACCTGGATGCACTTGGAGTGGAGCACGATGACGGGGGTATCAAGGTCAACGGCAGGATGGAAACCACGGTCCCGAGCATTTATGCCGTTGGCGACGTGACTGCCCCGGGTTATTTCCTGGCCCATGTCGCCTACCACCAGGGGTTGGTGGCCGCAGAAAACATAGCCGGGATCGATGCCCACTTTAACGGTTCTGCTGTCCCCGGCTGCCTTTTTACCGACCCTGAACTGGCCTCTGTGGGTATGAGCGAAGAAGAGGCCAGGGAAAAGGGCGTAGAAAACCTGCAGATTGGCAAGTTTCCTTTTTCCGCCTGTGGCAAGGCGGCCACCCAGGGCGAAGAAGAAGGCGCGGTAAAAATAATATCTGCCGGTGGCGATCAAAAAGTAATCGGTGTCCACATTCTCGGCCCCCATGCATCCGATTTGATCCAGGAAGGGACCCTGGCTGTGGCGAAAGAAGCCAGGGCTTCCGAACTTGCCGAACTGATCCATCCCCACCCCACCCTGTCGGAATCGGTTTGGGAAGCAGCTATGGCTATCAATAAGACACCTCTCCACTTTGGCAGGCGATGAAAAAAGTTGGCCTGATTATTAATCCGGTGGCCGGCATGGGTGGGAAAGTCGGCCTAAAGGGCACAGACGGGCCGGAAATAGTGGAAAAAGCCCGGGCTATGGGCGCCCGGCCTGAGTCTTCCGACAAGGCGGCAATTGCCCTCCACCCTCTTATTGATGTTAAAGACGAAATTAAACTGGTTACCTGCCCCGGAGAAATGGGGGCAAACACGGCGCGTCGGTGCGGTTTTGAACCGGAACTTATCGCTGGAATTGAACAGCCGACTACAGCGGAGGATACTGAGAAAGCAGCAAAAGAAATGCTTGAAAAAGGAGTTGACCTGCTGCTTTTTGCGGGTGGGGATGGTACGGCCCGCAATATATACAACGCTCTCGGGGATGATTCGCCGCTGCCGGCCATCGGAGTCCCGGCGGGAGTAAAAATCCATTCAGCGGTTTATGCTACCAGCCCCCGTAATGCCGGGCAACTGGCGGTGCAATTTTTAAAAGAAGCCGGACTGCCGGTCCGCCGGTCCGAAGTCATGGATATTGACGAGGATGCCTTTCGGGAAGGCCGGCTGTCAGCCCGCCTGTACGGCTACCTGCAGGTGCCCTGTTCCGGGGAACTGATGCAGCATCTAAAGGTGGGCGGCGTTGAAACGGAAGAATCAGTCCTGGAGGCAATTGCCGAGAACGTCGTGGAGAAAATGGAAGAAGACGTGGCATATGTCATAGGGCCCGGCTCGACCATCGGGCCGGTTATGAAAAAGCTGGGTCTCAAGAACACCCTGCTGGGAGTAGACGTTGTCAAGAACGATAAACTCCTGGCTTCTGACGTGAATGAAAAAAAGCTGCTTGAATTAATTGAAGGAGAAAGGGCAAAAATAATTGTTACCGTTATTGGTGGCCAGGGTTATATTTTTGGCCGAGGCAACCAGCAGATCAGCGCTGAAGTGATCAGGAAAGTGGGGAAAGAAAATATCATTGTCGTAGCCACCAGGGATAAAATATTTTCCCTGGAATATGGACGTCTACTGGTTGACACCGGTAATGAAGAAGTAAACAGGATGTTATGCGGTTATATGAGGATTGTCACCGGCTACCATGAGGAACTGCTATACCGGGTTAGCTGCTAGACCCTGCATTAATAAACAAAAAATGTTATAATCAAAAGGTGGGATTCAGCCTGGTTTTGCTACCGGGCGCCTGCCTTTTTATTTATTAAACTTTTGAGGACAGGAGATGTAATTGTTGCAGTTAAAGGAAGGCGAGAAAGAAGAAATACTTGCCTGTGTTAAGGAAGTCCTTGGTGAAAATTCAAAAACCCATGAGAATTTAATTCCTGTTTTACAACAGGTCCAGAAAAAGCTGGGTTATCTACCCGTTCTGGCCATGGAAAAGATTGCTGAAGGTTTGGATGTGCCGGCAGCCGATGTTTTTGGGTTGGCTACCTTTTATAACCAGTTTCGGTTAAATCCTCCAGGTAAACACGAGGTCAAGGTGTGTCTGGGAACTGCCTGTTACATGACCGGCGGTGATATCACCCTTGAATCATTCGAGCGGAGGATGGAAATAAAAGAAAGTGAAACAAGCCCGGACAGGCATTATAGCCTGGAGCGGGTAGCCTGTGTCGGATGTTGTTCTCTGGCTCCTGTGGTGGTCGTTGACGACCAGGTGGAAGGAAAGGTTACCCCGACCAGGGTAGACGGGATCATGCTGGAGTTGGAAGCAGACCGGGATGGTCCAGCCGGAGAGGAATCAGGGCCGAAAGAAGGTGGAAACAGTGAACAAGACTGATCTCCTTAAGAGATATGAAGACATGAAGGAAGAAGCCAGGCAGTCTATCCAGGCCCGGCAGGAAAAATCGCTGGTGCTGATAGGAACGGCCACCTGCGGCCTTGCTGCCGGTGCAATGCAGGTCAAGGAGGATTTTATCCGCGAGATTGAAACCAAAGGCCTGGAAGCCGAAGTAATAGAAGTTGGATGTATTGGGCATTGCTATGCCGAGCCTCTGGCTATCATTGCCAAACCCGGCTACCCTGCTGTTTGTTACGGAAACCTTGATGAAGGGCTGGTCCACCGGCTGGTGGAAGATTTTCTGGCTGGCGATGATCCCTCCTATGAATATGCCATGGCCGCCCTCGATCGCAATGATGAATTTCCCACCTTTGAGGATTTTCCCCGGGGTGTCTACGAAGAGAAAATGATCCTGGAGCACTGCGGACTTACTGATTTTAAAAAGATTGAAAGCTACATAGCCAACGGTGGTTACGAAGCCCTTGCTAAAGCGCTTTCTGAAGATCCAGGCTTTGTACTGGAAGAAGTAAAAGAAGCCAATCTGAGAGGCCGTGGTGGTGCCGGCTTTCCTGCAGGTAAAAAATGGGAAGCATGCCTTAACAACGGTGAAAATGAAAAATATGTTATCTGTAATGGTGATGAAGGTGACCCTGGGGCTTTCATGGATCGCAGTGTCCTTGAGTCGGATCCCCACCTGGTTATAGAGGGGATGATTCTATGTGCTTATGCTGTAGGTTCCCACCAGGGGTATCTTTACATCCGGGCCGAATATCCCCGCGCTGTGGAACATGTCCGGGAAGCCATCAAGCAGGCCCGGGAGAAAGGCCTTCTTGGCTCTTCCATCCTGGGCACCGATTTTTCATTTGACCTGGAGGTGTTCCAGGGCTCGGGGGCTTTTATTTGCGGCGAAGCAACGGCCCTGGTTAACTCCATGGAAGGCAAGATGGGCATGCCTGAAAGCAGACCGCCCCGCCTGGTTGAACAGGGATTTCGCGGGAAACCGACGGTGCTTAACAACGTCAAAACCTTTGCTTATGTGCCCCTGATCATAAGCCGGGGCGCAGACTGGTTTAAAAGTACAGGGACTTCTGAAAGCCCGGGAACCGCTGTTTTCTCCCTGGTCGGCAAAATTAACAATACCGGCCTGGTCGAAGTGCCCATGGGGACTACTTTGCGCCAGTTGATTGAAGAAGTTGGCGATGGTCTGCCCAACGGACGGGAATTTAAAGCAGTGCAAATCGGTGGCCCATCCGGGGGATGTTTACCGGAATCCTCTCTCGATGTGCCGATTGATTTTGACTCCCTGCATGAAGCGGGAGCGATCATGGGATCAGGAGGGCTGGTGGTTATGGACCAGGATGACTGTATGGTTTCGGTGGCCCGCTACTTCTTGGAATTTACCCAGCATGAATCCTGTGGAAAATGCACCTTCTGCCGCCTGGGCACCAAGCATATGCTCGATATCCTTACGGATATAACCAGGGGCGAAGGCGACCTTGAAACCCTGGAACTTTTGAAAGAACTCAGTGAAGATGTTCGTGACGGTTCTTTGTGCAACCTGGGCCGGACTGCTCCCAATCCGGTTTTGACCACGCTAAGGTATTTTTATGATGAATACAGGGCTCATGTTGAAGAAGGACGCTGTCCGGCACTGGTTTGCCGTGATTTAATCCTTTACTATATTAAACCGCCCAAATGCAGCAAGCTGTGCAATGTTTGCGTGGGAAGCTGCCCTACTGAAGCCATATATACCAGGGAAGACGGTTTAAAGGCGATCGATCAGGATAAATGCGTTAAGTGCGATAACTGCCGCAAGGCCTGTCCGGATGAATATGATGCCGTCATTAAACTTTCTCCCCCCGAACTGCCGGCTGAAAAGGAGCGTAAAGCGAAATGAGTGAAGAAATCACTATTACCATAGACGATGGAGAGATTAAAACCCACCATGGTGAAAAAATACTCTGGGCAGCCCTGGAGAATGATATTTACATTCCCCATTTATGTGCCATAAAAAAGGAAACCAGGCCCAATGCTTCCTGCCGGCTCTGTTTTGTCGAAATTGAAGGGCATGAAAGGCCGGTTACTTCCTGTACCAGGGAAGTTGAAGAGGGAATGGTGGTAAAAACCAGGAGCCCTCGCCTGGATCGCCTGGTCAAAACCGGCTTTGAACTGCTCCTTTCCGATCACAACCTTAACTGCCGGGAATGCCCGGCCAACCGTAATTGTGCCCTCCAGGTGATTGCTAAAAAAAGAGGCTTCAAGCTAAAACGGGATCGTATTAAACCGATTGAAAGAGAATTTGAACTTGATGACAGCCCTGCAGAATTTGCATTTGACCGCAGCCGCTGTGTCTTATGCGGCCAGTGTATTTGGGCCGACCGGGTTGAGGCTGAGGTCGGAGCGATCGGTTTTAGTAACCGGGGCCTAAAGCGGGTTGTAACTACTTTTAATGATCTGCCCCTTGCTGATTCCATCTGCACTGAATGCAAGCTTTGCGTGGATGTTTGCCCGGTGGGTGCACTCTACTACAAGAAAGACCAAAAAGCCTGAAATCAAGGCATTTTTTTACAATCACTCCCGGATATGCTATAATAATAAAAAGTCTTCTACAGGAGTAGAAGACAAATATTTTACAGGAGATGATTGCTCATGCCCGGATTAGTTGCCGTGTTTGGTGATAAGGATAATACGGCAAACCTGGATCCCCTGATAGAGAAAGTTAAATTTAGGGGGACCTGCAGGGAAAAAGACTGTGATGAAGATTGCCAGAGCCTGGCTGTTTTAAATAATGTCTCTCTCGAATACGATGAAGCGTCCTCGGCTACTCTTGATGGTTATATCGTGTTTTCAGAAGAAGGCGCTGCCCTCCAGGGCAGCGAAGGAGAAAGCAAGTTTAGTGAACTGCTGCAAAAGAAGGGCCTTTCCTGTTTTGAAAACATAGAAGGGGAATTTGCCCTGGCTTACTTAAAAGAAGACGGAAGTTGCCTTGTGGCAAGGGATCCTTTTGGAGTAAAGCCACTTTATTACACGATCAGGGACAAAACCCTCTATATTGCCCCGGAAATAAAAGCCCTTGTTGATTTGAACAGCCCTATCAAGGAAGCTCCTCCAGGCAGTTATTATGAAAAAGGAAAAGGTTGGATCAAGTACTACAGCCTGCCCAAAGTGGTTAAGAAAAACAACCTTACCCTTGAGGAGGCAGAAGAAAAGATGCGCCACCTGCTGTGGCTTGCCGTGGAAGAACGAATGACCGACGTCGATATAGAGGGTCTTGGCGTGTATCTGAGCGGTGGCCTGGACAGCAGCGTGGTGGCGGCCATTGCTTCAGAAATATCGTCAAAACCGATTAATACTTATACAGTCGGCATAGAGGGAAGTCAGGATATTAAATATGCGGCGATAGTGGCAGAACGGATTGGTTCGAAACCGCATGTGTATACCTACGGGCTTGATGATATGCTGGAAGTGCTGCCCTCGGTTATTTATCACCTTGAATCATTTGATTGCGCTTATGTCCGTTCTTCGATTCCCAACTATATCGCTGCCCGCTTTGCAGCTAACGATGGGCGCAACGTGATGCTTACCGGTGAAGGGTCGGATGAAATATTTGCCGGATACAGCTATCTTAAAACCCTCGATTCTGAGGAAGAAATTACTGCTGAAATTGAAAAATTTATTAAAAACCTGAGCCGGACCGGCTTACAGAGAGTTGACCGAATGAATTCCGCTCACGGGCTTGATTGCCGGGTGCCCTTTTTAAAGCCTGCCCTGCTTGAACTCGTCCAGCAATTCCCCCTTGACTGGAAGCTGCATGACTTTGATGCCGATAAAGATGAACCGGTGGATAAGTGGATTTTAAGAAGGGCTTTTGAGAAAGAACTTGGATCCAAGGTGGCCTGGCGCGAAAAGCAGCAGTTTGATCAGGGGTCGGGTTCATCGGATATGCTGACTGAAGTTGCAGAAGAAGCGATCAGCGATGAAGAGTTTGAAAAAGAAACGGCAGAAGCCCCGGTCCCGGTAAGAAATAAGGAAGAACTTTATTATTACCGCATTTTCCGCCGGTATTACCCGGAATCAGTGCTGCCCCTTGTAGGGCGTTGGACAAAAACCAGCTAATAATACCTGGTCAATATCTTGTTTTTTAAGGGGACACCCTCGACACTCCACAAATTGCCGAGTCAGGGAGTGTCCCTTTATTTTGTTTTTTTACCCGTCAAAGTTAAGTATAATCCAGCGGCACTGGCTTTATTATATATAGCTTATTGTAAACTACTTGCTTTAATTTATGGTTTGTGGCGCTGTTTTTATATGTGCTTATGAATCAAGCAAAAAGGGGAATTATTATGAGTTTTAAAGCGATCATTTTTGATCTTGACGGAACCTTGCTCGATACGCTAAAAGATCTGGCTTACTCGGTTAATGCCGTCCTTAGAGAAAAAGGCTGTGAAGAACATCCTGTTGATGCTTACCGGTATTTTGTCGGTGACGGGATCGAGGCGCTGGTCCAGAGGGCTTTTCCTGAAAGCGAGCTAGCCAGGATTGATTTTAAAGAACTTGTCAAAACGGTCAAAGAAGAATATGGGAGAAGGTGGGCGGATTACACTGTTCCCTATCCGGGTGTAAAAGAAATGCTTGATTTTTTTGAAGACCGCATGATCCCCAAAGCAATATTCTCTAATAAACCCCAGGAATTTGTCACCCTGACTGTAGAGACTTTGCTGCCCCAATGGAATTTTATCGCCATGCAGGGAATCCGGGAAGGAGTGCCCCGAAAACCTGATCCTGCCGGAGCCCTTGCGGTTGCTGAAACAATGAGATTTAAGCCCGAAGAAACAGTTTATCTTGGTGATACTATTACTGACATGAAAACTGCGGCTGCCGGCAAATTTTACCCGGTTGGAGCTTTATGGGGATTTCGGCCCGCCGATGAGTTAAGGGAAGGTGGAGCCCTGATGCTGGCTGAAAAACCTTGGGATGTAACAGGCCTTTTTAAGTAATAGAAAAGCAGTTTGTTGTCGCTGGTAAGAGAAAAGGCTTTTTTATAGCCTTTATTATGTAAAAAGAAATTGATTGATGCTCATAAGAATGCTTTTCATGGATTGGAGGCCCGTAATGACTGTAGGAACTGAATATACTTATGTTGTAGATTTTGATGGTACGATAACTACGGGTGACTTATCTTCGGAACTGGCCGCATATTACGGAGGGCCTGTATACGAAGAAACCGAAAGCAAGTACAGGCGCCGGGAGATACCGATCAGGGAATGGTTAAGGCAGATGGCTAAAATGCTTCCTCCTGATCTGGATCTTCTGCGCCTTAAATCACTGGAATGGGCGGAAATCAGAACGGGTTTTTATGATTTTTTGGAGCATGCCCGGAAAAAAAACAGTACTGTAATTGTAGCCAGCGATGGGTTTGGCTTTTACATTGAACCGGTATTGGAAAAACACGGGTTGCTGGAAAAAATCGATTGTATATATCGAAACAAAACCATGATCGGTGAAGATGGTAAAATCACGGTGCAAAATCCATATGCCCACGTGGTGTGCCCGGTTTGCGGAAACTGTAAAGCAGCCCATGTAATGGCAGTTAAAGAAACCGGCAAGCCGGTTATCTACGTGGGTGACGGGAGTAATGATCGTTTTGGCGCTGCATGGAGCGATCAAATTTGCGCCCGGGACAGGCTGGCTGATGTCTGTGAAGAATACGGCCTTACCTACTCGCCATGGACAGATTTTTACGATATTATAAAAATTGAAAAACCTGATTTGAAAGACTGCTCAGATCGCTCCCTGTGCCTTCCGAAAGGGCGGGGTATCAAAAACGGCGTCTAAAAATGGATTGGAGGTTACCGGATGGAGTATGCTGAAAAAATCGAACGCCTGTCTGAATTGATTAAAGATAACAAACGCTTTTATGTTTTAACCGGAGCCGGTATCAGTACTGCCAGCGGTGTCCCTGATTTCCGGTCGCCGGGCACCGGGCTTTGGGAAAAAATCGATCCGATTGCCACTTCATCTGTTGATGTCCTGTATGACAACCCCCGTTTATTTTACGAAGCTGCCTTTAGCCGTTTTGCCAAGATTTTCTCAGCGGAACCCAACCAGGGCCATTATATGCTGGCCCGCCTGGAAGAGATGGGCTATTTGAAGGGTTTGATTACCCAGAATATTGACGGCCTGCATGTCCGGGCCGGTTCTAAAAATGTATGGGAAGTCCACGGCCACTTAAGGTCAGGTTACTGCCTGGGCTGTAAGAAGAAATATCCTTTTGAAGAGCTGGTCCAGCAGGTTGAATTAAAACGCATTCCCCCAATATGCCACAGCTGCCACAGCATGCTCAGACCGGAAGTAGTCCTCTTCGGGGACCCAATGCCTTCATTTTTCTTTGAACTCAATTTAAGGGTACAGACTGACTGTGAGTTTATGGTGGTAGTTGGAAGCAGCCTTGTGGTTTATCCCGTAGCCGATTTGCCCCGCCTGGCAAAGAAAATGGCGATTATAAATAATCAGCAAACAGACTATGACAGAAAATCGGAAGTGGTAATCAGGGAAGATATCGGCCAGGTTTTAGAAGACCTGGTTGAAGCCCTTGAAAACAAACCCGGGAAGGCATAAAAGCTGAAAGACAGCTTTATTAATAGATCAAAACCGGAATTAATGGATAAAGTGATGACCCCCTTTCCTGCCCTGGATGCAGTCGAAGGGGGTTTTTGTGTGGCTGGTACCTGGCTATGAGAAGAACATTTTTAATTGAAATTGTTGTAATAAATAGCATATTAAATTTTTGTTTCCAAAAAGGAAATGGCCGTCTAAAGGAGAAATTATTTAGATAACTGAATAGTTAAATTAATATTTGCACATAATCTGCTCAAAACCATTTATATTTACCTGAAAATATTAACCACGGATCAAAAATATTCGGAAAAGGGGCTGATACTTTGAAAGCATCTTTAATTTATTAACGAGGAGGGGGTGTTTAAACAGCTCTTTATCTACAAAGGATCCCGGAATGAGTATGTTTTTAACTTAAACAAAGGAGGTCCTGAAAGTGCATGCCCTGTTATTTGTAATTGTGGCTATTGTGCTCTATGTTTTATCATACCGCTTTTATGCGAAATTCCTGGCAGATAAGATATGGCAGCTTGATCCGAACCGTGAAACCCCGGCTTATAAATACCAGGATGACTTTGAGTTTGTCCCCACCGAAAAGCCCGTAGTCATGGGCCATCATTTTACTTCAATTGCCGGAGCTGCCCCGATAGTAGGGCCGATTGTTGCTGCGATATGGGGCTGGTTTCCGGCACTGTTGTGGATTATTTTGGGCACTATTTTTATCGGTGCTGTTCATGATTTTGGAGCCCTGGTTGCATCGCTGCGCCATGATGGACGGGGAGTAGCTGATTTTCTCAAGGATCTGCTGGGGGAAAGGGCGATGCAGTTAATGTATGTTGTCGTCTTTTTCCTGCTTGTTCTTGTTTCTGCAGTGTTTGTCCATGTGATTGCCGTTTTGGCTGAAGCCTTTCCGGCAGCAGTCTATTCTGTATGGATTGAGATACCGCTCGCTATTTTTATCGGGCTGATGGTCCGCTACAAGTGGAAGGTTAACCTGTACCTGTCTGCTGTTATTGCTGTTGTGATTATGTATGCTGTAATAGCCCTTGGAGTTCAATATCCCCTGGCTTTAAATTACAATACCTGGGTAATCATCCTCCTGGTTTACATGATTATCGCCGCCCGGCTCCCGGTGTGGTTGTTGGTCCAGCCCCGCGATTTTATCAACGGCATTCAGCTGGTGATTGCCCTTAGTGCTGCCACAATCGGAATTGTAGCCCTTGCTGTTATCGGTGGCGGTCAGCTGGCTGCACCGGCAATCAGGATTGCCCCTGCCGGGGCCCCGCCGATCTGGCCTTTTGTGATGATTACCATAGCCTGCGGGGCCATCTCTGGCTGGCACTCTATTGTCGGCAGCGGAACTACACCGAAGCAGCTTAAAAATGAACGTGATGCCAGAGCAGTCGGGTTCGGTTCTATGCTCGGGGAAGGGTACCTGGCGGTTATAGCCCTGTTGACAGCTGTAGTCGGACTGGGTGTGGCCGGTTATTCCGAATCATATGCCGCCTGGGGCGCGGCGGCATGGCCGGCGATATTTGCCCAGGGCGGAGGAGCTTTCCTCGTCCCGCTTGGCATTCCTGCAGTTTTTGGAGCAGCCTTTTTTGCTGTAGTGGCTAAAAGTTTTGCCATGACTACCCTTGATTCAGCGATGCGTTTTACCCGGATTGCTTTTGCTGAAAGCACTGTTACTTTTGGTATTCCGGCATTTTTTAGGGACAAAACCATATCCCTTTTACCTGGTTGGGCCGTGATCATTTACCTGGCTATGACCGGCTACGGGATGGTTTTATGGCCTCTGTTTGGCGCTGCTAACCAGATTCTGGCCGGGATAGCCCTTTTAGCTGCGGGCGTGTTTCTTAAGATGATGCGCAGGCCGACTGGTTATTATATAATACCTTTTGTAATCATGATCGTTACCTCAATGACAGCAATGGTCCATCAAATTTTTTTAAACTACTTACCAAATGAACAGTGGGCGCTAGTTGTAATTGGCGGTGTTATCTTCCTTTGCGGGGTCGGTATAGTTATAATAGCCGTGTCGACCTGGAAAGAAAAAGGAGTTGAACCCCTGGAAAAACCAGGCGTGGAAGTATAATGAATCGGAGTTAAATTAAGAAAAAACAGTAAGTGCTTTGAAGTAAAGCCTCCCCAGGCGGAAATACAGGGGAGGCTTTATTCTTAGGATCGGCTATTTTGCTATTGACAAAAAATATAGCCCCTATAAAATGTGTTATGGCATTAATTATTGACCGGGGCAGGGAGGCGGGCTTGATGGATGATCTGAGAGCAATTCATGAGCAGGCCAGGGAACGTTTTAAAGGTATATGCCGGATATGCCTTGTCTGTGACGCAGGGAACCTGTCTTAGCAGAGCGCCTGGAAAGGGTGGCAGGGAAAGCAGCAGGCAAGAGTTTAAGCTTTCGGGTATTGCTCGTGCCCATGTTTGAAGCTGCCTGTAATTTTTAGGCCGGCCTGGAAAAGAATTGTTTTGATTAAAAAAATATTCGAGTGTTTTATGAAAACACACAAATGTTATAATTACTAAAGAATATTAACCAGGGGTGAACAGGTGCGCCTGAATTATGCTTATAATCCTAAACTCCAGGCAGAAGATGTCGCGGCGCTCAGAAATGCTGTCGGCTGGGATGCCAGGAAAGAAAAGCTTAAAAAAATAGTTGGCAATACTTACCTGACAGCAGCTTGCTTCGATAATGAGTTCCTGGCCGGTTTTGTCGATGTGATCAGCGATGGAGTGGATGATGCCCTGGTCCGAAACCTGCTCGTTCACCCCAATTACCAGGGACGGGGAATTGCCCTGGCCCTTTTAAAAATGATATTAAAAAAAATCAGGGAAGATAATATTAAGACAGTTAATGTATTGTTTGAGCCGGAACTTACCGACCTGTACCGTAAAGCCGGGTTCAGGATTATTGGCGGCGGTATGATAGACAATGAAGCAGAGGAGTTTTGATCAGAAATGAAAGTTGCCTTTTTTTTAATTCCCAAGAATGAAGTGGTTTATTTAACCCCTAAAACATCAATGCGCCAGGCTCTGGAAAAGATGGAGCGCCAAAGTTATTCTGCGGTGCCTCTGGTAGACGAGCAGGGTTGCTATGCGGGGACCATTACAGAAGGAGATTTGCTCTGGAAATTGAAAAACACAGAAAACCTTGATCTCAATGGTATGGAAAAAATTATGCTGAAAGATATAACTTTCCATGTTAAAAACAAGCCGGTGCGTATTGATTCCCGTATTGTCGACCTGTTGAGCGTGGCCAGCGAACAAAATTTTGTCCCGGTGGTTGATGATCAGGGAGTTTTTATCGGCATTGTAAGGCGTAGAGAAATAATTACATACTGTGTTGAATTAATCCGGGAAAATGAAAGTACAGGCTCAAGAGTAGAAGGAGGTTAATTTATGAACGGGCGTTACCCAGATCTGGATCAGAACCTGGGCTACCCGGAAAGGATTGCTCAAATAAAGCCTTTCCTGGCTATGGAGATACTGGAAAAGGCCCAACAGCTTGAATCGCAGGGGAATTCAGTTATTCACCTGGAACTGGGAGAGCCGGGCGGAGAAACACCGGCAGCGATTAAAGAAGCAGCCGTTAACGCCCTCCATAATAATGATACCTGCTATACACACAGCCTGGGCAAAATGGAACTCAGGGAAGAAATAGCGGCTTACCATAAACGCCTGTATGGAATTGATATTAGCCCGGAACAAATCATTGTTACTTCCGGTTCATCGGCAGCGATGCTTCTTGCCTTTTCGGTCTTACTGGACGCCGGTGATCGCATTATTATCCCCGATCCCTATTATGCCTGTTATCCAAATTTTATTCGCTATGTGAGAGCTGAACCCGTACCGGTTCCGGTCCGCGAAGAAGATGCTTTCAAATTAAAGGCTCATAAGGTAAAAAAATATCTTGGCCCGGAAGTAAAGGGAATCCTGATTAATTCACCGGCCAATCCCACCGGTGCGGTCCTGGGAGAAACAGAGCTGCAAGAACTTGCCGAACTGGGCCCCTGTATTGTTTCAGATGAAGTATACCATGGTATAAATTACGGAAACCGTGATCGGTCCATCATGGAATTTACTGATCAGGCAATAGTTATAAACGGTTTTTCCAAGCGCAATATAATGACAGGATGGCGCCTCGGTTACCTGATTGCGCCGGTTGACATGGTCAGGAAAATGCAAAAACTACAGCAAAACCTGTTTATATGTGCCTGCAATTTTATCCAGTCAGCCGGTATCGCCGCCCTGCAGGAGACACCTGAAGTTCTTGAAAAGCGATTCAGCGATTATAACGAGCGCCGCATCTACCTGTACCGGGCCCTTCAGAAAATGGATATAGCTCCGGCCAGGCTTCCGGACGGAGCATTTTATATGATGGCCAATGTTAAACGGTATACCAGCGATTCTTACTCATTTGCCTTGCGTATCCTCGAAGAAGCCGGCGTGGCCGTAACGCCTGGTATTGATTTTGGGGCGGGTGCAGAAGGGTACATCAGGATATCTTATGCCTGTTCGATGGAAAATCTTAAAGAGGGCCTGTCTCGCCTGGAAAAATTTTTAAACAACTTTGACCCGGGTAATGATTTCGGGTGATGAATTTTTGACCCGCTGGCAACAGGGTGTATTTGAAAGAAAGTTAAGGGCTGAAAAGAGGTCTGCTCGATGTCTGCAAAAAGAATAGTTGTTGTGGCTAACGGCGATCTGGAAGATTTGAATTTTTACAAAAACCTGGTTGAAGAAAGCGATTTTATTATATGTGTCAACGGGGGTTGTGGATACACCCTGGCTATGGGGCTTAAACCGGACCTGGTGATCGGGGATATGGATTCGTTAAAGCCCGAAGATAAAGAGATGATTGAAAAACTCGATCCCAGGCTGATCAAACATCCTTCGGCCAAGGATAAATCAGACCTGGAGCTGGCCATTGACAAAGCGGTGGAGATGAACCCCGGCCGAATTTTGATTATCGGAGCCCTGGGCGGTTCCCGGGTTGATCATGCCTTGATCAATATCCTATTGCTTTATATCCCCTTCCAGCACGGTATCCCGGCTAAAATAGTCGATCGAAGCCAGGAAGTGTTTATGATTGATAATCAAGCGGTGGTTGAAGGAAACCGTGGAGATTACTTCTCGCTGTTTGCCCTTACCAGCGAGGCCGGGGGGATAACAACCGAAGGTTTGAAATATCCTCTTCGTAAGGGAAGCCTCAATTTTGCTTCAACCCTGGGTTTGAGCAATGAACTGGAAGCCGGGAGGGCCGTAGTATCAGTAAAGTCTGGTTTATTGCTTGCCGTTCATAGCAGGGCCGGGAAAAACACGGAAGGTTGAGTCGGGGCCTGTAACCGTCCCGGGACCCGGACAATAAACTGATCTGGCCTCGGGTAAGAACCTCCTTTACCCGGGCAAAACTTGGGCTCATTTACGTACCGGAGATTCAAAGAAACTAATCGAAAGGGTAACCGGGCTTCTTTAAAAACAGTCTCTTTACATTACTCAAGCAGATAATTACTTCCTTCAAACTATTGATGGTTGGTTTGATGGCTATGGTTTATAAACGGTATGATTTAGTGAACCTGCTTTAGAGACAGCCTGGGAACCCGGCAAGTGGCTATGCTTTTGTTTGCCGGTATACCGGCTTATAAAATAGGGGGACATGGCGAGTTGAAAATAGAAAAAGTATCTGTTGTCCGTTATGAAAAACCCTATTATTCAGTAAAAAAAGCCATTCTTGATTGCGGTGGAAGTGAATACTTTCGCCCGGGGATGCGGGTTTTTATTAAACCCAATATTGTATTTTGGACCAGGAGCTGCCCGTTTCCAAAGTGGGGCGTAATTACCACCTCCAGGGTAATTGAAGATACGGTCGTCCTGCTTAAGGAATACGGGATTGATGATATTACGATTGGGGAAGGGATTGTTGCCGATCCGCGAGATGAAAAAACACCGGCCCATGCTTTTGAGAGCCTTGGTTATAACCGGTTAAGCGAACGTTACGGCATTAAACGCATAAATATTATGAAGAGGCCTTTCAAGGATATTGAGCTGGAAAACGGAGTTTATCTGAAGTTTAACCAGGATATCCTGGAAAGCGATTTTTTGATAAACATACCTGTCCTGAAGTCCCATAACCAGACTGTGGTTAGCCTGGGTTTGAAAAACCTTAAAGGTACAATTAATTTCGCGTCCCGCAAAAAATGCCACAGCCCCGATCCCAACCATGACCTCCACTATTATATATCGAGGATAGCCGATCCTATGCCTCCAGCTTTGACGGTAATCGACGGCATTTACAGCCTGGAGCGGGGGCCGGCTTTTGACGGTAAAATGAGAAGGAGTAATCTCCTGGTGGCATCTCCGGATATTTTGTCCGCCGATATGGTCGGTGCAAAACTGCTGGGCCATGAACCCTCTAATGTGAGCCACCTGGCCAGGGCTGCCGCCAGGTCCGGGCGGCCTGCCGATTTGTCCGATCTGGAAATATCCGGAGAAAACATTGAAGAAATATCATCGTATCACGAGTACGATTTTGCTTATTTAAGCGATGACAGGGGCGAAATGCCTGGAGCGCTGGCCAGGCAGGGACTGCAGGGGCTTTTCTACCGAAAATTTGACGACACCATGTGCACATATTGTTCCGGTTTAAACGGGTTAATCCTGGCTGCAATCAGGCAAGCCTGGCAGGGGGAGCCTTGGGATAATGTTGAAGTGCTTACCGGGAAAAAAATGGAACCATCTCCCGGTATGGGAGCGACAATCCTGATTGGACAGTGCATGCATAAAAAAAACAGAAAGCACCCGAATATCGAGAAAATGCTTGCTATAAAAGGATGTCCCCCGGACCCGCAGGAAATTGTGGATGTTTTTAAACAGGCCGGCATCGAGCTGGATCCCGGTTTGTTTGAACAGGCCGATCAACTGCCCGGCTTTTTCATGTCCCGCTATGAAGACAATCCTGATTTTGACGAATCATTTTTCCGGGTTGGCTAATTTTTAATGAGCTTGTAAGAGTTTATACTGTTGTAATTATTATAAAAAGAACTTCTAACCAATATGTTGCAACTTTATTCAGTAATTTAAAAACTTGCCATAATTATGATGGCGGTCTAGCAACTTCCCCGGCATGGAGGTCTCTTAGGAAAGGTAGCACTTATGGCTTTAAGAGAAACTGAAAGGGTGGAAAAGAAAAACTACCTTAAACTGCTGGTTGTTATTTTTACCCTGTTAATTGTTATTGTCTTTCTTTATATCTTTCTGATCCTGCCTTCTCTCAGGGATGATATTTACCGGGAAAAAATGAATCATACCAATGAAATGGTGGATATCGGGCTTTCGGTGCTGCAGCGTTACCATCAATTGGAACAGGATGGAATTATAAGTACCTCAGAGGCCAGGAAGCAGGCAGGCCAGATGGTTCGCGAACTTCATTATGGTGAGCAGGGCCAGGATTATTTTTGGATCATCGATTTTGACCATCACGTGATTGTTCACCCTTTCAGGCCTGATTTGGAGGGTGCAAATGTCTATGACTTTAAAGACCCGGAAGGTTTCCCTTTATTTCAGGAATTTGTAAATATATGCAAGGAGCAGGGAGGGGGCCATGTTTCTTATTCCTGGCAGTACTATGATGAAGCCGACCGGTTTGAAGAAAAACTATCTTATGTGGCTTGTTTTGAACCATGGGAGTGGGTTGTCGGGACCGGGGTTTATTTAACCGACCTGGAGGCTGTGATTGCCCTGAGGCGCAATATTGCCCTAAGTTTGGCGTTCTTGTTTTTTGCTATTACTTCGGCCCTGGTTTTATTTTATTACAAGAGCAAGGCCACTGAAAGCGAACTGCTGGAAAGCGAAGAAAAATATCGCCTTATTGCCGATAACACCGCAGATATAATCAGCATCCTCGATCTTGACATGCGCTTTTTATATGTAAGCCCTGCTGTTAAAAAGATCAAAGGCATGGAACCGGTAGAAGCTGTTTCACTGAACCTGGAAGAAACTATGACCCCCGATTCTCTGAAAAAATTTCTAAAGGGTTATGATCGTTTAGTGGCCATGGATAGCAGGGGTGGTGCAGATTCAGATATGGCTGTCCAGGTCGAAGTGGAGGAATATTGCAAGGACGGTTCCACTATTTGGGCCGATGCGCTTATAACCTTGTTGAAAGATGAAAATGACAGGCAAATCGGTACCCTGGTAGTTTCCAGGAACAAAACAGAAACCAAAAAACAGCAGGAAGCAGCGGAAAAAGAGCAGCGGGAAAAGACAGTTATCCTGGAAAACCTCTCTGAGCTGGTAACCTATAAAGATCCGGAGATGAATATACAGTGGGCCAACCCGGTAGCAGAAAAAATGTACCAGAAATATCCGGAAGAGTACCTGGACCGGAAATGCTATGAAGCCTGGTATGGACGGGAAGAACCCTGTCCTGGATGCCATGTCAAAAAAGCCCTTGAGCTGGGTCGTATTTGCCAGGGAATAATTAATTCACCGGAAGGGCGCTACTGGCAGGTTACCGCCTCTCCGGTCTATGATGAAGAGGGACAGCTGGCAGGGGTTATTGATACAGCTCTCGATATAACCAATTTAAAAAATGCAGAACAGGAACTGAAAAAGCTTAATGAAGAACTGGAACAAAGAGTTAAGGAGAGGACTGCCGAGCTGGAGTGGATTAACAAGGAACTTGCTGCGTTTACTTATTCCGTGTCCCATGACCTGCGGGCTCCGCTGCGCAGTATAGAAGGGTTTAGCAAGGCCGTTCTTGAAGACCATGGCTCCAGCCTTGACGAAGAAGGCCGAAACTACCTGCAAAGAGTAGTTTCGGCAAGCCGGCGGATGAGCGACTTGATTGATGCTCTGCTCAAGCTTTCCCGGGTAACCCAGCAGGAGCTGCACCGGGAACGGGTTGATTTGAGCGCCATGGTAGAAGCATACACCAGGCACTTGCAGGAGAAAGATCCCCACAGACAGGCAGAAGTTATTGTTGCTCCGGACCAGTTTGCAACCGGTGATGCCGCATTGCTGCGTATTGCCCTGGAAAACTTGCTCGATAACGCCTGGAAATTTACCGGTTCAAATGAAATGATCTGGATAGAGTTCGGTGCAACCAGCAGGGGCGGCAAAACGGTTTATTACATTTCCGACAATGGAATTGGTTTTGAAGTGAAACATGTTACTAAAATATTCAATGCTTTCCAGCGCCTGCCTTCTTTTGATGAATACCCGGGTACCGGTATCGGATTAAGTATAATCCAAAGAATTATAGAACGACACGGCGGCGAGATCTGGGCTGAGTCGAAACCGGGCGAAGGTTCAGTTTTTTATTTCACACTGGACTGCTGATTAAAAGGCCTTCCTATTTCTGTTTTTGCTGCTGTAAATTCACAGTGTAGCAATAACTAG
>SKMK01000055.1 GCA_007121075.1 Syntrophomonadaceae bacterium | reverse complement strand
TGGGTACAGCGGAGGGGCAACACCCGTTCCCATCCCGAACACGGAAGTTAAGCCCTCCTGCGCCGATGGTACTCGGGGCGAAAGCCCCCGGGAGAGTAGGTCCCCGCCAGAGAACTATTTTCAAGAACCGTCTCCTCAATAATACCAGGGACGGTTCTTTTTCTACGGTTTTAGGTAAAAAACAGGGAATCTCGCCAGCAGACATAATGTAAAAAAAATATCAAATTTAGATATGTCACAATATAATATATCTTGAAAATAGAAAGATTATAAGTTGACAATTATGGTAATATATAATTATAATTCTGTTGAGTTGTTAAGATAAATTTGGGAAACGCCTTTGTTAAAATCATTATGATTATTGTTTGCAAATTATCCTGCAGATGATCATGCCGCTTAAAAAATATTAGAATTTCTTAATACAAAGCAGGGTTTATTATAAAAATGTAGAAGTTACGTTAATTATTAGTTATACCCATATTTGGAAAGGGAGGTGAAAACAACAGGCTAAGCGAGGTTTGGTTTTGTTTTTATTATTTCAACGAGGAGGTATGCAAATTGCTTGGAAGTCGTGAACATTGGACAAACAGGCTAGGCTTTATCCTGGCCGCAGCCGGATCGGCTGTAGGCCTTGGCAACATCTGGCGTTTCCCTTATATTGTCGGAATGAATGGTGGAGCAGCTTTTATAATCATTTACTTAATAACAATTATTATAATTGGTTACCCGATGATGGTAACGGAAATGGCTCTGGGTAAAAAGACACAGAAGAACCCTGTGGGGGCTTTTAAGGCCATGGCGCCGAACAGCCCCTGGTGGCTGGTTGGGGCTTTGGGTGTTTTTACCGGTTTTGTAATCCTGTCTTACTATTCGGTTGTAGCAGGCTGGTCCCTGGCTTATATTTTCAGGGCTATAGCTGGCTTCCATCCTGATATTGACTTTGCTAACCTGTTTTACACCACCATTGGTGTTGATATCGGAGAAGGCCCCAATATTATTACCCCCCTTATCTGGCACCTTGTTTTCATGGGCCTGACTGTGGGTATTATTGCTTCCGGGGTTGTCAAGGGCATTCAGCGCTGGGTTAAAATCCTGATGCCGGTTCTTTTAATCTTATTGCTGATCCTGGTAGTCAGGTCTGTCACCCTGCCCGGTGCCGGTGCCGGACTCGCCTTTTATCTGAGCCCCGACTTTTCAGAGGTCACCGGCAGGACCTTCCTCGATGCCATTGCCCAGAGTTTCTTCACCCTGAGCCTTGGTATGGGCGCCATCCTCACCTACGGTAGTTACCTGAGTAGAGAAACTACTATCGGGGATAACGGTGGCTGGGTCGTTGGACTCGACACCGGTATCGCCATTATCGCCGGCTTTGCAATTTTCCCGGCAGTTTTTGCCCTTGGATTTGAGCCCGCTGCAGGCCCCGGTTTGACCTTTATCACTCTGCCCGCGGTTTTTGCCGAACTGCCGGCCGGAAGTTTATTCGGGTTCCTTTTCTTTGTGCTCCTTTCAGTTGCCGCTTTAACATCAGCTATTTCCCTGCTTGAGGTGGTTACAGCCTGGCTGGTAGACGAAAAAGGCTGGACCCGCTCCAGGGCAGCTGTCCTGATGGGGGTTATCATTTTCCTTGTTGGTATTCCGCCCTCTCTCGGATACAATGTATTAGGCGGTTTCAGTTTCCTGGGCATGGACGTTTTGGATACCTATGACTGGTTTGCCAATGCCCTCTTCCTACCTATCGGCGGTTTGTTAACGGCTATCTTTGTCGGGTATGTATGGCAGGCTAAGAAAGCCCAGGAATTCGCCAATGACCCTCCGGGAGCAATCCGGATTGGCGACTGGTATGGTTTCTTAATTAAGTATCTCGTTCCGCTGGCCATTATCGTAGTGTTGATCGCTGGTTTGATCGATACATTTGGTGGCTAAACAGCCCCATAGTTAAAGTAAAGTAAAAGAGCAGTACTAAAGCCCGGTTAAAATAAAAAACCGGGCTTTTAAAATAATTGAATTACTGTGAGCTGATTTCATTTCTGTATATTTAATTTTCTTACCAGGCAGTATGCTTTCAGCCTGTAGAGGGATTAATTCGGCTTTTTTCGCAGCTCAATCATAATGCGATATATACATGGACTGCTTATACAGGCACTCTTTTAGGTGCTTTTCTACCAGTATAGATATTGCGGATAGTTACCGTTATTAATACCACGGCTCCGCCTAGAATAGCCCAGGATCCTGGCTCTTCACCGATAACCAGGAAAACCCAGATCGGGTTGAGCACCGGTTCTATGGTTTGAATCAGCACCGCATCAATAGCGGTAATATATTTAATTGCGGTTGAATAGAGTAAAAAAGGCAGCCCCAGTTGAAAAATTCCAAGGTAGGATAGGGGCAGAAGGCTGGTGGTGGTTGGAGGCTCCTGGATAATAAAAGGCAGGCATACAGCGAAGGTGATCATATTACCGAGGATAACTGTTTCAACGGGGGAACCGCTCTTTTGCATCCGCATAAAGATGATCAGGAAGGCAAAGAAAACGGCACTTAAAATGGCGATGAAATTTCCCCACAGGCCGTCTAAAGTAAGTTCGTCCAGGAAAAAAAGAGCCATGCCGCCCACGACGATGATAATTACTCCCCAGTCAAAGCGGGTCACTTTTTCTTTTAGTAGCCACAGGCCGAACAAGGCGGTGAAAACAGGCATGGTATACTGGAGCAAAATAGCGTTTGCCGCCGTAGTCATAACTGTTGCGACCACGAATGTAATCATGGCTCCAGCATAACAAAAGCCGCCTGCAACCTGGGGAAGAGACCAGTTAAAGCTGAGCCTTTTATTCATCAGGGCCAGCAACATTAAAGCAGCGATAAACCCCCGGGAACCGGCGATAGTAAAAGGGTTGAGGTCAATGATTTTGATAAAAAGCCCGCTGGTGCTCCACAGCACCGCAGCTATCAAAACCAGGATGATGGCCTTATTCCGACTGATTTCTCTTCCTTCCAGGATTGCTGTTACCATTTAGTCTGCCTCCACTGTTGTGGTTTTTATTTAATGACAGGAAAACAAGAATAAACTAAGTTCGGCATATAACGTACAAAAAAGAAAGCCCCAGCTTAAATATGTGGTTTATAATAAAATACCAAAATAAATATAACATTTTGGCCGGTATTATGCAATTAAGCCTTAAACCCTTCCAGTTGATGGGAAAGCTGAGCTGTGGTATGATTTTATCCAGCACTAAATAAGAGGCGAGATCAGGTTAAATGGCCAGGAATTCTGTTAAGATAGGTATTGTTATGCTTATACTGTGGATTATCCCGTTTATCGGTCTAATGCTTGCCGTGGCCGGTTTGGTCCTTGGGATTGTCAGTTACGGAAACCTAAAAAACGACATGGCCAGGGCTGGCATTTTTTTAAACAGTTTGGGCTTTGGTATGTCGCTTTTAAATTTATCAGTTAGTCTCTATCTGGTTTTATCCGGTGAAGTGGATATCTCCAGTTTAATCGAACAGTTAAATCAGCTCGAATAGACTAGATCGTAACCACCCGCGCAGAAATCATCAGCAATTCAGCTATATCGTACATATTGCTGACCTCACCAAGCTGGTGCTGTTCTTTTAGCCCGTAATAGTCCAGGCAGGTGCCGCAAACCAAAATCTTAACTCCGTTGTTTTCAAGCTCCCGAAGCTCTTCCAGAACCGGCGAGCCTTCGACACTAAGCTTAATCCCCGCATTCATAAATATTACAGCTTCCGGAAGTTCGTCCCGTTTAGTCAAGGTATAGATGAAATTTCTCATCAGCAGCAGGCCCAGCTCGCTGTTTCCTGTTCCGATCTGATCGGTTGATATAAACAGCACCGGCCGGCCTTTTAGGTGCCGGTCTTCAACCGGCCCGGTTGCTTCTTCAATGGCCCCGGCAGTTTTGGCTCCGGGTTCAAGCACACTCAGGTCTGCAGTTATGTTATAGTTGCCTTCACTTTCCTGCCATTCTGGATTTAGGTTTTTGTTTTGCAAAAAACGAAGAATATTATCGCGGGCAACCTGGTTATCAACGGTAATTTTTAAGGTTCCCGCCGGGCATTCTTCCAGGGCGCTCTTGGTTTTAAGCACCGGTTCAGGACAATCCAGCCCCCGGCAGTCAATTTCTTTCATTATTATACTCACCCCATGTAAATTGTTATTTCCATTTTACCATGCCGGTGTTTTTTTGATCCGGCGTAAACTTTGATCAATTATTCAAGCCATCAAAAAATGTTTTGCGTCCGCCTATCTTTATTTAACCGGAAGCCAGCTGAACAATTTCTACAAGAGCCTGGATCAGGAAGTCAATATCTTTTTTGGTGGTGAAAAAGCCCGGGCTGAGGCGGACCGTCCCTTCGGGATGAGTGCCGATAGCCTGGTGGGCCAGGGGTGCACAGTGGAGTCCGGTCCGGCAGAGAATGCCGTAACTGCTCTCCAGGATATAACCGACTTCCCCGCAGTCGGCTCCTTCGACCGTAAGGGAAACTACGGCTACAGTGCGGCCGGGGGAAGTTTCCGGGCCGTAAAGAGTAATTCCGTTAATGCTGCGGAGGTTGTTCCAAAGATAATCCCTTAATTCTTCTTCCTTCTTCCGGGTCTGTTCAAACCCCTGTTCCAGGATGAAATTAACACCTTCGAGCAGGCCGGCCAGCCCGGCGCTGTTCAGCGTTCCTGCTTCAAGCCTTTCGGGCATTGATTCGGGGTGGACGTCCGATTCAGACTGGCTGCCCGTTCCTCCTTCCCGAAGGGGTTTTAAGTCAATATCCGGGCTTACATATAAGCCCCCGGTGCCGGTAGGTCCGAGCAAGCCTTTGTGGCCCGTAAAGGCCAGCATGTCGATGGCCTCTTTTTGGACATCGATGGGTATGACTCCGGCCGTCTGGGCCGCATCAACCAGTACTTTAACCCTCCTGTTGTGGGCGGATTTAATTATCTCCGGTAAGGGTGCTATCGTGCCTGTTACATTGGAGGCATGATTAACAACCAGGAGGGTGGTGTTGGGATGGTAAGCCGTTTCCAGGTAATCAAGGTCGGGATAGCCGGTTTCCGAACAGGGAATCATGGTTGTGTCAATCAGGCCATCGCGGCGCAAACGTCCCAGCGGGCGCAGGACAGAGTTGTGTTCCATGGCCGTGTAGAGAACATGGTCTCCTTTTTCAAGAAAGCCTTTCAGGGCGATATTCAGAGCATCGGTACCGTTATAAGCAAACACCACCCGGGAAGGATCGCTGATGTTAAACAGCCGGCCCAGGGTTTCCCTGGTTTTGTAAAGCAGGCGGTCTGACTCCAGGGTGCGGGTGTGTCCTGAACGGCCGGGATTGCCGCTGGCTTCCCTCATCTGGGTTTCAGGTGCGCGATAAACGGCTTCCGGTTTTGGCCAGGAAGTGGCGGCGTTATCAAAATATAAATTGAGGTTTTTGCTCATTGCTCGTCCACCTTCCGTTCATTTAAGTTTAAAGGAGTTACGGTCGGTGATTTTAAGCCTTCTTCTTCCAGCCTGTAAAAGCCTTCAAGCTCAAGATCGTTTTGCAGCAACAAATCCTTGATCGACAATATATCCTGGCACCCGCAGCGCAGGGCGGTTCCGCAGCTTGAACTGAGGCTGCGCGGGACGGGGACCATCTTAAATGAATAAGGCTGGTCTTTAAGAATACTTTCAGCCCGGATAGCATAAAAGATGGTGGGAAATGTTATATAACAGCTGGAAGCCATTTAAGCTCCTTTCAGGATCTTTCAGTAAGGGGCAGCTATTTATGTATAAACGTTTTAGATGAGCCTGGCTTAATGGCTAAAGTTTCCATGGTGCTTAAGCAGCCTTTAAGAGCATCAATACTTGTAATAGCCGCCCTGCTTTAGTTTATGATTTAATCTATCTGTTCATCATCAGCATCAGCTTAAAATCTTCGCCTTCTTCTTCAATCGTTACCTGCCAGCCCATTGCTTTTGCCGTACGGGTAACATTATCTTTGGCCACGGCGTTGCTTACCATTACCGTTACCATGTCTTCGTGCGCTTCCTGCATGGCCTGGCGGGCCAGCATTACCGGCTCGGGGCATGATAGGCCGCGGCAATCTACTACTTCAGGCATAGTTTAGCCTCCCATAACAGTTATATTTTACAGCATTTGAAAGCTTAGTCAAACCAGTAAAAAACAGCCCTGAAATTATGAAGCTTTAGCCTGTTGCCTGATTCCGGCAACAGAGCGCATCCTGATGTTGCCGGCACCGATAACAAATAGCAGGATCAGCGAAAGGATCACGATCCACTGTCCGGCAGGGGATACTCCGGCCGGGCTGCCGGCCAATCCAAAGTTATGCATGAACGCGGCTCCGCCGCTCATTCCGAAGACGGTGATCAAAGCATCGCTCTGCCCTTCGCCGGACAAGATCAGCTGGCGCATCGGGCAGCCGCCGGCCAGCACGGCGGCCAGGCCTACCACGGTCATCCCAAGGAAATTCCAGGTTTGATCAACGTGGGCCACCGGTTGTCCGGCAAATCCCGGTACAAATTGCCCGGTAACTAAATTGCCGATCAAGGCTACTACGAAAATGGCCGCGAAACCGAGGAAAAGGTGGTAATCTTTAAACAAGATCAAATCTCTGATTGCTCCCATAGTGCAGAGGCGGGTTCTCTGGGCCAGGATCCCAACCAGCAGCCCTGCCCCCGCAGCAAGGGTAATTGGAGCCGCCATGGAACCGGGGCCTTCTTCGCTGAAAAAGATAAAAGCCGGAGCTGTAAATAGCAGGATCAGAAGCACCACTGCGATAAATGGTGAGGCAAAGCCGCTGACCGGCGTTTGGTCCTGGCTGCGGCCGAGGGTGTATCCTCTCCTCAGGAAAAGGGCGCCCAGCCAAACTCCGAGTACATAACCAGGCATAGCCACCAGGGCGTTCCAGTCCCCTCCGGCCAACCGTAAAACCATGCGCAGGGGACAGCCCAGGAAAATTAGGGCTCCAGCCATCATCAGCATGCCCAGAACGAAACGAAGGATAGGACTTGAGCCCCCCGTGGATTTAAATTCACGAACATACATGGCCGTAACAAAAGCGCCCAGGACCAGGCTCATGATTTCCGGCCTTAAGTACTGCACCACTCCGGCCCGGTGCAGGCCGAGCCCTCCGGAAATATCGCGGACAAAACAGGCGATGCAAAAGCCCATATTGGCCGGGTTGCCCTGCAAAACCAGGACAACTGCCAGCAAACCCACTACTGCGCCGGCGACAATAATAGATAGACGATCTCGCATAACAAACCTCCTTGTAATAATATGCATGAGTTATAAGAATATGCCGCATTAATTATATTAAAATGATTATATACCCGTTAAATACTGATTCCTAATACAGCGCAGCCGGAGTATTAAGAAAATGCATTAAGGAAGGCTATTAATGGACGAATTTATATAATATCAGTATAATAACCTTGGACGGAAAAATCATAACAAAAAATGAGGTAAACCAATGGACCTTGAACAGATCAGGGCTTTTGTCAATGTTGCTTCCTTAAAAAGCTTTTCTGAGGCTGCGGAAAAGATGTTTATCAGCCAGCCTTCGGTTAGCGTGCGGATCAAGGCCCTGGAGGAAGAGTTGGGTGTGCTGTTATTCGACCGCTCCAAGGCTCGCGAGCCGGTTCTCACTGAAGCTGGCCGCATTTTTCTCGATTATGCCTACTCCATCATCAACCTCCAGGATGAATGCCGGGAAAAATTATCCGGCCAAAGAGAGCAGGCCACCGGCCTGGTCTTTATCGGGGCCAGTACGGTTCCCGGCACCTACCTGCTTCCCTCACTGCTGGCCGATTTTAAAAAAATATCCCAGGCGATTGAGTTTAATGTCAGTATTCTCGACACCAGCGCCGTCCTGGAAGGGGTCCTCAATTACAGTTATGACCTTGGCCTGGTGGGGCTGGTTAAAGAAGACGAAAAGTTAACCTATGTGGAGCTGGCTGATGATGAACTGGTTCTTTGCGCCCGCCCCGGCCTGATCCCGAAACCTGGTTATGAAGAGGGCGTGCCGGTGGAACATATGCTAAATTACCACTTGCTGATGCGGGAAAAGGGTTCGGCAACCCGGCAGCTTCTGGAAAAGAAACTTTCGGAAAGCGATTTCGATATCGGATCTTTACCGGGCGCAACCTATATCAACAACCTGGAAGGGATCAAGCAGGCGGTCAGAGAAGGGCTCGGTGTGGCGGTGATCTCAAAGCTTTCTGTCCGGGAGCTGGTTTCTACTGGGGCGGTGGAAGTATTTCCCGTCCGCAACATCGATTTGAAGCGCAAACTTTACCTCGTCTACCACCGGACCAGGGTTCTCGGCGGGGCGGCGATGAGGTTGAGAGATTTTACCATGGATAGGTTTGCCGGACAAATATAGGCTGAAACAGCTCCAGCTGGCCTTTTTTTGCAGTCATATCTTTCATTTTTAATAAGATCAAATTATAATAGTAAAAGCAGGTCGCAGCCACCCTGCTTAATAAAAAAACAAGGACAATGGTAATGGTTGAAAAAAACGCGGATCGCCTCAATTACTGGGTCAGGGCGGCCATGATTGGCGCAATCTATGTTGTTTTAACTCTCTTGTTTGCCCCGATCAGCTACGGCGTGATCCAGGTTCGGGTTTCGGAAATGCTGATGGTTCTGCCTTACTTTACCGGGGCGGCAGTTCCGGGTTTATTTGTCGGTGCTATGATTGCCAATATTTTTGGCGGGTATGGGATGCTCGACATAGTGTTTGGCAGCCTGGCTACTTTAATTTCGGCCCACCTGGTTACAAAGATAGAGAACAAGTACCTGGTACCCCTGCCCCCGGTGATTATTAACGCACTGATAGTAGGCAAAATCCTGTCCGTAGTGCTGGAAATGCCTTTTTACCTGACTGCAACCTGGGTTGGTGTTGGCCAGGTAGTGGCCTGTTACGGCTTCGGCCTGCCTCTGTTACTATTTTTGGAAAAACGGCGCCATATTTTTAATTAGGTTTTAGGGAACGGTGACTTTAACTATAGGCAAATAGAAAAGATCATGGGCTTTTTCAGGATAACTGGAGCAAGATAGACTAACTTTGTAAAATATCTTGTAAAATAATGAAGGAGGGTTGCTATTGGCCGGTCATTCAAAATGGGCAAACACAAAACACCGTAAAGCCCGGGCCGATGCCAAAAAAGGAAAAATATTTACCAAACTGGCCCGGGAAATTACCGTTGCGGCCCGGGAGGGTGGAGACGACCTCGACACCAACTTTGCTCTCAGGCTGGCAGTCCAAAAAGCAAAGGAAAATAATATGCCCAATGATAACATTCAGCGGGCTATCCAGCGAGGAGCCGGAAACCTGGAAGGATCAAACTATGAACATGCCAGCTATGAAGGTTATGCCGTAGGGGGAGTAGCGATCCTGCTGGAAGCGATGACCGACAACCGCAACCGGACAGTGGCTGAAATCAGGCATATTTTTTCCCGTTTTGGGGGGAGCCTTGGTGAATCAGGCTGTGTGTCATGGATGTTCAACCGAAAAGGTTACCTGACGGTAAATCAGAACGAACTGGAAATGGATGAAGATGACCTGCTAATGGTGGCTCTCGAAGCCGGGGCTGAAGATATAGACCTCGAAGATGATGGAACCTTCAGTATCACCACCTCGCTGGAAAATTTCGAAGCAGTCAAAAACCACCTGCAGGAACAAGGCATACCCATAGCTTCATCGGAAGTAACGATGCTGCCGAACAATACGATCGAAGTTACCGATCCGGAAGCGGCAGATCGTATCCTCAAGCTGATGGAAGCCCTTGACGATCATGACGACGTCCAGAATGTCTATGCCAATTTTGATATTCCCGATGAGCTTTTACTGAAACTATAAAGGGGATGCACCGGACGTGCAGCCTGAACTAACCGGATCAATATGGAAGGCACAGGTGAATCAATGCGGGTAATCGGAATTGATCCCGGGGTGGCAATAACCGGATACGGGGTGATTGAAGAAAACGGTAGTGATTACCTCTGCCTAAATTCCGGATGTGTCCGGACCGGGAAGGATCAAGACTCAGCTTCCAGGTTGCAGGAAATCCATGATTTCATTTTTGAACTGATAGCAGGCTATTCGCCGCAGGCTTTGGCTGTGGAGAAGCTGTTTTTTAGCAAAAACGTGCGAACAGCTTTCCAGGTCGGTGAAGCGCGGGGGGTAATCATTCTTGTTGCCGCCAGGTGCAACATCGAGCTTTTTGAATACACCCCCCTGCAGGTAAAGCAGGCCGTTGCCGGCTACGGCAAGGCGGAAAAAATGCAGGTTCAGAAAATGGTCCAGATGCTTCTGAAATTACCCCGGCCTCCGGTTGTCGACGACGAAGCGGATGCCATGGCTGTGGCCCTCTGCCACCTGCAAAACCGCCGCTTCCAGGAAGCGTTAAAAGGAGGTAGGCCTTAAGTGATCGACTATTTAACCGGTTGCCTCGTGGCGGTAACTCCCGGGAAAGCTGTCCTGGATATCGGCGGGATCGGTTATTCCATAGATATGCCCCCGGCTGAAAATAATGAATTGAAATCCCATGTGGGTCAGGAAGTGACCGTTTATACCAGGGTTATGATCAAAGACGAAGAAATATATATTTACGGTTTCCAGGGGGCGGAAGAGCGTAAACTTTTTAACCTGATGCTCACAGTAGGCGGGTTTGGGCCCAGGTTGGCTCTATCCCTCCTGGCCATTTTCTCTGTTTCAGAGCTTTATGTAGCCGTATTGGAGGAAAATATTGCTCAGCTGTGCCGGGCCCATGGAGTTGGGCGCAAGGCTGCTCAGCGCCTGGTTTTTGAGCTTAAAGAAAAACTGCCTAAAGTAATGTCGGCGGAGGAAACAGCCGCCGGGCCGGCCGCCTCCACCGGGTATTCGGTAATTGATGATATAACAGAGGCTTTATGTGCCCTTGGCTACTCGGGCACTGAAGCAGCGGCGGCTGTTAACCGGGTTGTTAACCAGAACAGGGATGCTTCGAGAGAAGAACTGCTGAAGCTGGCCCTGAAAAGTATGGCCACCAATTAAGGCACTTTCGTTGAAAGGAGAAAAGGATGGAAGAACGGATTGTGTCCGCCCAGCGCCAGACTGAAGATGATCCTCAAATTGAAGTTGGCCTCAGGCCCAGGACTTTTGAGGAATACGTGGGACAGGAAAAAATAAAAGAAAAGCTGGCCATTTATGTCAGGGCTGCCCAGGAAAGATGCGAAGCCCTGGATCATGTCCTGCTTTACGGGCCGCCTGGACTGGGCAAGACCACCCTTGCCCATATTATTGCCTGGGAACTGGGGGTAAATATCAGGATTACTTCAGGGCCGGCCATAGAACGGCCGGGGGATCTGGCAGCGCTATTAACCAACCTGGGCCACGGCGATGTGCTTTTTATCGACGAAATCCACCGCTTGAACCGTTCTGTAGAGGAGATCCTGTACCCGGCCATGGAAGACAATGCCCTTGATATTATTATTGGTAAGGGGCCCGGCGCCCGTTCCCTGCGTCTGGATCTACCCCCGTTTACCATGATCGGGGCCACCGTCCGGGCCGGACTTCTTACTTCGCCCCTGCGGGACCGGTTTGGAGTTATCGATCGCCTGGAATTTTACACGCCCGAAGAGCTGGAGCGAATTATCTTACGCTCGGCTGGTATTCTTAATATGAAGGCTGAAAAAGAGGGAGGAACTATTATTGCCCGGGCTTCCAGGGGTACACCGCGGGTGGCCAACCGCCTTTTAAAGCGGGTGCGTGATTATGCCCAGGTTAAAGCTGATAATGTTATCACCGCCGCTGTGGCCAGGGAAGCACTGCAGATGCTACAGCTTGATCAAAAAGGACTGGATGAGATTGACCGCCGCCTGCTGCTGGCCCTGGTGGAAAAATTTGACGGCGGCCCGGTCGGGCTTGAAACCCTGGCAGCCTGTATCAGCGAAGAGCCGGAGACCCTGGAAGATGTTTACGAACCCTATTTAATGCAGCTGGGTTTGCTCAAGAGAACGGCCAGGGGCCGCATGGTAACCGGTGAAACATACACGTACCTGGGCCTGCCTCAGAAGGAAGATCCCCAGCAGAAGCTGTGGTAAATAGAGGAGGGTGAAAAATGCCCAATCTGGAGGCATTTGGAAGGTTGCTGCTCATAGGCGGGGGGTTGATTGCTTTTATCGGCCTGCTGTTTCTTGTTTTTGGCCGGTTGGGTCTGGGCCGCCTGCCCGGTGATATATTTATTCAGAGAGAAAACATTACCTTTTACTTGCCCCTGGCTACCATGATTATTATCAGCATTGTTTTAACCCTGCTGGTCAACCTGTTCAGAAGATAAAACACAATCAGTACGGCCCCGGATTAGTCTTTTCCAAAATGAAAAGTAGGTGTCTTGTTGGAAAAATGTCGATTAAGTGATTTTGAATATCATCTTCCTGAAGAGCTGATTGCCCAGAAACCGCTGGAAATAAGAGACCGGTCCAGGATGCTGGTTTTAAACCGCGCCGAAGAAAGTATTGAGCACAGCATCTTTTACCAGCTCCCTGAGTATTTGCAGCAGGGGGATCTGCTGGTTTTTAATGATACCAAGGTTATACCAGCCCGTTTGATCGGCCGGATTGCCGGAAAAGAAGCTTCTGCGGAGATCCTGCTTTTGCACAAGCAGGACAATGAAAAATGGACGGCTATGGTTAAGCCGGGCAAGAAGTTAAAGCCGGGGACCCGGGTTGTTTTCGATCGGGGGGTCGAGGCCCTGGTTGAAGAGTATGCTCAAAATGAGCTGCGCCTGATTAGCTTTTCCGCTCCCCGGCCGATTGAGGAACTACTGCCGGAGCTGGGCAAAGTCCCCCTGCCTCCATATATTAAGAGAGACGTTGATTATCCTGAACAGTACCAGACAATTTATGCTGAAAAAGAAGGCTCGGCAGCCGCCCCGACAGCAGGTTTTCATTTTACCGACCGGGTTTTCAGGGCCCTGGAGGAAAAGGGAGTGGAGACCACCTTTATAACCCTCCATATCGGACCGGGCACTTTTCAGCCTGTTAATACGGAAGATATTCGCGATCATAAAATGCATGCGGAATTCTACAGGATTGACGGGGAAACTGCCGAAACAATAAACAAAGCCCGGCGGGAGGGCAGGCGGGTTATCGCTGTCGGGACCACAGTTTGCCGCGTCCTGGAAACCGTGGCCGCCGAAGACGGACTGCTAAACGAACAGGAAGGCTGGACCGACTTATATATTTACCCAGGATTTACATTCCGCCTGGTTGGGGCCATGATGACCAACTTTCACCTGCCCCGTTCGACCCTGTTAATGCTGATCAGCGCCTTCGGCGGTTATGAAGCAGTGATAAAGGCATACCGTGAGGCCGTGGAGAAAAAATATCGATTTTACAGCTTCGGTGATTGCATGCTCATCATCTAAACTGTTAACAGCCGGAGTGAATCAGGGCCGGCAAAAGCTGTCCGGGATAATTGACTCCCGGTTCCTGTTAAGATAACCTGGAGGTTGGATAAGCACGATGTCCGTTTATTTTTCAATCAGCCGTAAATGCCCCCGGACAGCCGCCAGGCTCGGCGAGTTGAGAACAGGACATGGAACAATACCGACTCCAGCTTTCATGCCGGTCGGCACCCAGGGCACGGTGAAAGCGATCAGTGTCCGTGAATTGGAAGAGATGAGTACAAGCCTGATTTTGGGCAACTGCTATCACCTGTTTTTGCGCCCTGGGATTGAAATAATTGCCCGTCACGGCGGCCTGCACCGATTCATGAACTGGTCCGGGGCCTTGCTTACCGACAGCGGTGGTTTCCAGATCTTCAGCCTGGGCGGACTGAGGAAAATCGATGACCGCGGGGTTTCTTTTACCTCGCACATTGATGGCAGGATGCACTTTTTGACCCCGGAAAGGGTTACCCGGCTCCAAAATGTAATCGGGGCCGATATAGGGATGGTCCTTGATCAGTGCCCCCCTTATCCGGCAGAATACGAAGAGGTGGAAACTGCTGTCAGAAGGACTGCTTTGTGGGCACAGCGCTGTAAACAGGCCCACAGCCGGGAAGACCAGGCTCTTTTTGCCATTGTCCAGGGCGGAGTTTATGAGGATTTGCGGCGCCGATCGGCCCGGGAACTGGTGGAAATGGACTTTCCCGGTTATGCTATCGGGGGGTTGAGCGTAGGAGAACCAAAGGATCTGATGTACTCTGCTTTAGAAACCACTATTCCCGAGCTGCCGGACGGCAAAATCCGTTACCTGATGGGAGTTGGTTCCCCGGATGCCCTCCTGGAAGGGGTCAGACACGGCATCGATATTTTCGACTGTGTCCTGCCGACCCGCATTGCCCGAAACGGACGGGTAATGACTTCTAAAGGGTACCTTTCCATCCGCAACAGCGTTTACGGGTCTGATTTATCGCCGCTTGATCCAGGCTGCAGCTGTTACGTATGTAGCAGTTACAGCCGGGCCTACATCCGGCACCTGCTCAATGCCGGAGAAATCCTGGGATTGCGGCTGACTACATATCATAACCTGTATTACCTGGACCGGTTAATGAAAAATATCAGGTCAGCCCTTTCCGAAAATCGTTTTGATCTGTATTATAAGAAAGTGAGCCCGAAACTTAATAAATTGTACGGAGGTGTTGAGTAGTGGATTTGGAAGCTATTGGCCCATTTATACCATTGGTCCTGTTATTTGTCGTTTTTTACTTTCTGCTGATCCGGCCCCAGCAGCAACAGCAAAAAAGGCGCAAAGAAATGATCAGTAGCCTTAAAAAAGGCGACCGGGTGGTTACTATCGGCGGTATCCACGGAGTAATTAAAGAAATAGATGAAAATTTCATTTCATTGAAAGTAGGGGAAAATGTCAACTTGAAATTTTCCCGCGCAGCCGTGGACAGGGTCCTTACTGACGACGAAGGATAATTATTATGCCTAATGATCTTAGTTAAAGCAGCACTCCTTCCCTGCACCGGCCCGGTGCAGGGAAGGAGTGCTTTGTTTAAATCCTATTTTGGAAGCAGGTGGGTTAAAAATGGATTTAATCAGCCTGGGACTGGAAAATAAAATTAAGGAAGAAGGGCCGCTGGCCCGGAGGATGCGACCAGAGACCCTGGACCAGTTTGCCGGACAGAGGAAGATCCTGGAAAAAGGCAAGCCTCTGCACACCATAATAACTGCCGACAAGCTGGTGTCATTGATCTTTTACGGCCCCCCCGGGACAGGTAAAACAAGCCTGGCCAGGATAATAGCGGCCAGGAGCAAGGCTGATTTCACCCAGCTTAACGCCGTTGCCTCGGGAGTAAAAGACGTGCGGGAAGTGATTGAACAGGCCCGGGAAAGCTGGTCATTATATAACCGGCGCACCATATTGTTTATCGATGAGATCCACCGTTTCAACAAGGCCCAGCAGGATGCCCTCCTAGCCGCTATCGAGCAGGGGACAATTATCTTTATCGGGGCCACTACAGAAAACCCTTTTTTCTATCTTACCGGGCCACTGCTGTCCAGGACCAGGCTTTTTGTTTTTGAACCCTTGCACCGGGAAGATATTGCCGGCCTGCTCCGGCAAGCCCTGGAAGATAAAGATAAGGGTTTAGGCAAGTATACGATCAATATTGATTCCGAAGCCCTGGAGTACCTGGCCGACAAAGCCAACGGCGATGGCAGGGTAGCTCTCAATGCCCTGGAAATGGCGGTTATTTCCTCTGAAGAAAAAGAAGGATTTAGTAAGGTTACATTAGAAGCTGTTTCCGAAGCTATGCAAAAAAGACTGCTTTCTTATGACCGCCAGGGTGACAACCACTATGATATGGCTTCAGCCCTGATTAAATCAATCCGCGGCTCCGATCCGGATGCCGCCCTCTACTGGATGGCCCGGATGATCAAAGGTGGAGAAGACCCGCTTTTTATTGCCCGGCGCCTGATCATCAGCGCATCAGAAGATATCGGCAATGCCGATCCATATGCCCTTACCATGGCCGTTTCTGCGGCCCAGGCTGTTCAGATGATCGGCTTGCCCGAGGGCAAGATACCCCTGGCCCAGGCAGCTGCCTACCTGGCCGGCGCCCCGAAAAGCAACGCATCTTACCTGGCCATAAATGAAGCTATGCAGCTGGTCGAAGAAGAAGAAAGCCAGCCGGTGCCCCACCACCTGAAAGACAGCAGTTACCGGGGAGCTGAACGCCTGGGACATGGCCAGAATTACCGCTACCCGCACCACTATCCCAACCATTACGTGGAGCAGGATTACCTGCCCCCGGGCCTGTCCGGCAGACAATTTTACCGGCCCACAGAACAGGGCCGCGAAAAAAGAATTAAAGAGCACCTTGATCATTTGAAAACCGCCCGGAAGGAAACCGGGAACAAAAAACAGTCCACCAAGAACAAACACAAAAATTAGGATTAAACCCGGTAATCAGCATCTATATTATGCAAGCGGTTTGTTGTTGTACACCAGGTATTTTACATAGAGCAGGGCGCTATGCTTTTGGCAAAAAATGCCCGGAACTGCTGAAGAGGTGCAGTAATGGACAATTATTCAGAAGAAAGCTTTTATAAGGCCCCAGCCGGCACAACCCGCTGCCGCTTTACGGTTCAGGGTTCCCGGTTTATCGGAACCCTGGCGGCCTCTGCTACCGAAGAAGTCTGCCGGAGATTTCTTTCCGAACTGAAGCAGGAATTTCCCGATGCCACCCATCATGCTTACGCTTTTCGGATAGGAGCGGGCAGCGGCCTGGTCGAGCGTTCTTCCGATGATGGAGAACCGGCCGGTTCAGCCGGGGCGCCCATGCTGCAGGTCCTGCAGGGTAATAACGTATCAGATGCTGTGGTAATCGCAACCCGGTATTTTGGTGGGACCAAACTCGGCATCGGTGGATTGACCAGGGCCTACCGGGATTGCGCCCGCCTGAGCCTGGAAGAAGCAAGCCTGAAAAGGAGAGAGCCCGCGGATTATTTTATGCTTGAACTGAGTTATGAAGACCTGGGGCAGTTGAACAGGCTGATTGAAAGCCTGGAAGGGAAAATAAGAAGCGCCGAATATACAAACTCGGTGACCCTTAAAGTTAAGGTGCCTTCCAGGCTGGGGCAAAACTTGACTGAAGGTTTCGAGTCTGTTTGCCGGGGACGGGGAAATTGGACCAGGCTGTGAAAGAATTCTGGCCTGCTGTAGAGCCCCAACTGGCCCATCTTTGTTGACAGTGCTTCTTTAAAAAAGATATAATTGCCTTAATTCACAAGGGAGGTTAAAGGATGCAGTCCAGCACGATACGCGAATTATTTTTAGATTATTTCAGCTCTAAAGATCACCTGGTTATGCCCAGTTTTTCACTTATACCTCAGAGCGATCCGAGCCTGCTACTAATTGGTGCTGGGATGGCTCCGCTAAAGCCTTTTTTTACCGGGGAAAAGAAACCGCCTCACCCCAGGGTGGCTACCTGTCAGAAGTGCGTGCGTACCCCCGATATCGACCGCGTGGGCCATACGGGACGCCATGCCACTTTCTTTGAGATGCTCGGCAACTTTTCATTTGGTGATTACTTCAAAGAAGAGGCAATTGCCTGGGCCTGGGACCTGGTTTTAAACGGTTACCGCCTGCCTGAAGACCGCCTCTGGGTCAGTATTTACTATGAAGATGAGGAAGCTTTTAAGATATGGAATGAGAAGATCGGCGTACCGGCCGACAGGATTAAGCGTATGGGCAAAGAGGATAACTTTTGGGAAATCGGCCTCGGCCCCTGCGGCCCATGCTCAGAAATTTATTATGACATGGGAGAAGAAGCCGGTTGCGATCAGCCCGACTGTGCCGTGGGCTGTGATTGTGACCGCTACCTGGAAATTTGGAACCTGGTTTTTACCCAGTTTAGCCGGGAGGCCTCAGGAGAGCTGGTTGAACTGAAACAGAAAAATATCGACACCGGGGCCGGGCTGGAAAGGCTGGCCATGGCTCTGCAGGGTGTTTACTCGATCTATGATATTGATATGGTTAAGCCGGTCTATGACCATTTCTTAAACCTGGCCGATAGTTCACGCCGGGATCAGGAAGTCCCCCTGCGGATCGTAACCGAACACAGCCGGGGGATCACTTTTATGATCGGCGACGGTGTAACCCCCTCCAACGAGGGCCGGGGCTATGTCTTGAGACGCCTCCTGCGGCGGGCGGTCCGTTTTGGAAAGCTGCTGGGCATGGAAGGCAACTTTATTACCGACGCGGTGCCCCTGATTGCCGATATTATGGGCCCGACTTATCCGGAATTAAAAGAACGTGAAGAATACATCCGCCAGATTATCAGGCTTGAAGAACAGCGTTTCCAGGAAACCCTGACCCAGGGTATGGATATCCTGGAAGATTACATTGAAGATCTGCGGGAAAAAGGCGATAATGCCCTGTCCGGTGATCAAGCTTTCAAGCTTTATGACACATACGGTTTTCCCCTTGATCTAACCGAAGAAATACTGGAAGAAAAAGGTATAAATGTCGACCGGGAAGGGTTCGACCTGAACTTAAAAGAACAGCAGGCCCGGGCCAGGGCTGCGTCCAGGACAAGCACCGGCGAAGAAAGTGCCGCCAGGTACCGGGCGGTTGAGAATTTAACAACGATATTTACCGGATACGAAACTCTTGAACAGTCGGCCAACTTGATCCTGGCCCTGGTTGATGGGGATCCCTGGACGGAATTGAAAAAAGATCAGAAAGCAGAAGTTTTACTCGATTACACCCCGTTTTATGCTGAAGCTGGAGGCCAGATCGGAGACACCGGATATATCGAAGGCCCCAACGGGCGGTTCAAGGTGGAAAACACGGTGTTTTCTCCCTGGGGCCAGATCATCCACCAGGGTGTAGTGGAAGAAGGATGTATGTCTGCAGAGGAAAAGGTGACGGCAAGGGTGGACGGCGGCCGCAGACAGGGAATCTGCCGCAGCCACACTTCGACTCATCTCCTGAACCGGGCCCTGCGCAGCGCCCTTGGCGCACACGTCAACCAGGCCGGTTCCCTGGTTGCTCCGGATCGGTTGCGATTTGATTTTAATCATTTTTCCGCCCTCACTGCCGATGAGCTACAGGCTGTGGAAGAAGAGGTTAACAAAATGGTTTTAGCCAACGTACCCGTCCGGGCTGAAGTAACCACGCTCGAAGAAGCGGAGCAGCTGGGTGCAACGGCAATATTTACTGAAAAATATGAAGAAGATTCGGTGCGGATGGTTTCGGCCGGTGATTATACCAGGGAACTTTGCGGCGGTACCCATGTTTCGGCGAGTGGTGAAATCGGCCTCTTTAAAATAGTGTCTGAAGAAAGCATCGGTTCAGGATTACGCCGGATCGAAGCGATTGCCGGTTTGATCGCTTACCGGCAGACGGTGGAGCAGGATCGTTTGATTGAAAAGATTGCCGGATCGCTAAATACGTTGGAAAGCCGGCTTGAACAGAAATTTGAAGAATACGTGGTTGAACACAAAGCCCTCCAAAAAGCAAACCAGGAAATGAAACAGCGCCTTGCCGTCAGTGAAGTGAAAACCTTGCTTTCTGAAGCAAAGAAGGTCGAGGGCATAAATGTGCTCAGTGCCAGGGTTAACACCGATAACCAGGAGTCGCTGCGTATGGTTATGGATGAAGTCAAGAACCACCTTCCTTCGGTGGTGGTAGTTTTGGGCGCCATCAGCGACGGGAAAGTAATCCTGGTTGGTTCGGCAACACCCGACCTTGTCAGCCGGGGCTTGAGGGCCGATCAGCTATTGAAGGAAGTTGCCCGCCAGGTAGGCGGTGGCGGCGGCGGTAAACCGGAACTGGCCCAGGCCGGAGGTAAAGATGCAGCCGCCCTTCCGTCCGCACTTGATTCTGTGGAGAATTTAGTCCGCGACCAGCTTAAAGCAGCAGGCAAGTCTTGATAACTTTATAAAACCGGGAGGGGACCATATCGTGCCGGAAAATAACCATGAAGAAACTGTCCTTTTTAGGGTAGATGGTGAGGAAGTTGATAATAAGGCCCGGGTCATTTTGACTAATGTTTACCAGGCTTTAAAAGAAAAAGGCTATAACCCGCTTAATCAGCTGGTGGGTTACCTGCTCTCCGGTGATCCTGCTTATATTACCAGCCATAAAAATGCGCGCAGCCTGATCAGGCAGGTGGAGCGGGATGAACTTCTTGAAGAAATGGTTGGGACTTATTTAGATCTGGCTGAAAACAACAAACTATAACAGGAATTGAGTGTTGAAAAGTGCGTATTCTTGGCCTGGATCCCGGTGAAAAACGTATCGGTGTGGCTGTGACCGATCCCCTGGGCATAACTGCGCAGGGGATCGGTGTGATAACCTACCGCGATCTTGATCAAGCCGTGGAAGAAATTAAAAAGATATGCCGGGAGTATGAGGTTGAAAAAATCGTGGTCGGCAACCCGCTAAATATGAACGGGAGCAGTGGCCCTGCCTCAGAGAAGGCGGTACTGTTTGCTGAGCAGCTGGCTGAGCTACTTGAAATTCCAGTGGAAATGATCGATGAAAGACTTACTTCCATCAGCGCTGAAAGAACCCTGATCTACGGGGGAGTAAGACGAAAAAACCGGCGCGAGGTTAAAGACAAACTGGCCGCGGTAATAATCCTTGAGAATTACCTGGCCTCGCGGTAAGAAGCTTTTGTTGCATGAACGGAGCTGTAAAAAGCGAAGAAAAGAGGTGCATAAAATGGGTGACAATGGAGAAGAAAGAACAGATATTCTGGTCCTCGTGGATGACGAGGGCAATGAACATGAATTTGCCTTGATCGACCGCTTTCAGGTAGATCTTTATGATTATGCCATCTTGGTACCCGTGCTTTACCACGAGGAAGATGATGATTACGTAGATTTTGAAGATGATGCCTACATTTTCAGGATTGAGCCCGGCGCAGACCAGGAAGCGGAAGAAGAGTCACTGGTTGAAGTCGAAGATGAAGCCGAATGGAACAGGGTGGCTGAACAGTGGGAAGAACGGCTGCAGACTCTTGAAGACAACGAAGACGATGGGTTGTCCTAAGATTCAGCTGAACTAAATATGAACCTGAAGGAGACGGTGAGACGGTAGTGTGCAGACGTATACTTATTGGGATATTGATAATCCTGATCCTGGTGGCGGTTGGTGCTGCGGGATCTTACTATTACTATAACCAAATGCTGGAACCGGCTGCCCCCGAGGCGGCAAATGACTACCAGGTGGTGGATATCCCGCCCGGCGCCAGTACCGAATTTATTGCCGCCATCCTTTACGATGAAGGCTTGATCCAAAATGAGCTGGCTTTTCGGATCTATGTCCACCGCCATGACCTGGCTCAGGACTTCATTGCCGGACAATATAACCTGAGCCCTTCCATGACCGTGGAGGAAATTGTGGAAAAGATCCAGACCGGGGACGTCTATTCCGAAACAGCCTGGTTTACCATTCCCGAGGGTTACACGATCAAAGATATGGCCACCAGGCTTGACGAAGAAGGTTTAGTCGAAGAAAACCGGTTTTTGGATATTGCCGCCGAACCCCCGGCGGAAGTGGTAGCAGAATTTCCTTTTTTGGAAAAGATTGATGGTACCGACATTGACTACTTGCTTGAAGGGTACCTGTTTCCTGATACTTACGAAATTTATACCGACACCGGTGCAGAAAACATTGTCATGCTAATGGTGCGCCGGACTGACAGGATTATAAATGACGAATACAGGCAGAGGATGGAAGAATTGGAGCTCTCCCTGCATGAAGTAATGACTCTTGCCTCACTCATAGAAAAGGAAGCCCGGGCTGATCATGAACGAGCCCTTATAGCGGGAGTGATTTACAATCGGCTTGAAGCCGGCCAGCTTCTGCAGATAGATGCCACCATCCAATACATCTTAGGTGAAACAAAAGAATTTTTGACTTATGATGACCTGGAAGTAGAATCTCCCTACAACACCTATCAGAATGAAGGCCTTCCCCCGGGCCCGATTGCCGCACCCAGTGAAGCATCGATTAGGGCTGCCCTTTATCCCGAAGAGACTGAATACTATTTTTACAACTACAAGTACGACGACAGTGGAGAACACTATTTTTCCCGCACCTATGAAGAGCACCTGCAGAACGTCCGCCGGGCCGAGGAAAACCTCGACTGATATTTACCTTAAACCCTCACGCAGCTAAATCTTTCTCTTAAATAAATTCCCTAAGTTTCAATATTATTGATTATTTAACGAAAAGCACCTGTTTCTATAGTGTCATAATTATTAATCTAGTGTATACTTATAGGGAAGTCTCTTTCCATTGATAAGTTTTAAGCATAATTATTTATAATAGTATTGAACTGATAGAAATTATGTTATATTATATTACATAAATATAACAATATTAAGTTATAAGGATGAATATGGCCGGTACTGAAATAAAAATAGCTGAGCACAGCATCTGCATCCATACTTTAGGGAAATTTTATGTCCAGTATGACGGTGATATCATTTCCCAGGGATCAAGCCGTTCCAGGCGGATGTGGGAACTGTTTAAATTCCTCCTTTCCCACCGGGGAAAAGCCTTCTTCCCCGAAGTTATCCTGGAAAAGCTGTGGCCTGATAAAGAATATTCTGATCCCAACCTGGCCCTGAGAGCCCTCATCTTCAGGCTCAGACAGGCCCTGAATTTAGAACATGAAAGACCTTCTCTTTCTTCAAATATAGTTTTTTCCCAGGGCTGCTACAGCTGGGAAGACAATACCGCATACTGGATGGATGCGGAGGCTTTTGAAAGGCTGGTGGGCGAAGCCGAAGCTGCAGAAAAAAATGATCAGAAAAAGGCTGTCTACCTGTACCGCCAGGCCGTAGCCCTGTATAAGGGAGAATACCTGCCGGAGCTTTCCTTTAGCGAATGGCTGGAGCCGCTGAGGACATATTACCATGAAGTGTACCTGACAGCAGTGTTAAAACTGCTCGATTTATTAAAAGCAGAGCGTGATTACGACGGTATCATCAGGACTTGCGAGCAGGCTATCAGGGTGGATTACTTTGAAGAAAAAATCCACCTGAAGCTTATTGAAGCCCTTTTAGCCGACGAACAGATTACCCGGGCCCGGGCCCATTATAACCAAGTTACCACGGCTTTTTACCGGGAACTGGGGATCAAGCCATCCGAACAAATGAAAAACTTGTATCGCCTGGCAGGTGCTAAACCGGGCGAATTTGAGCTTGATTTAAGCACAATCCAGGAAGGCCTCAAGGGAAAAGAAACTGTCAGCGGCGCTTATTTATGCGATCCTGAACTTTTCCGCTATTTTTATAAACTTGAACGATTGCGGGTTGAACGAAACGGCCAGTCGATCCTCCTGGGTTTATTTACGTTTACCACTTCCGATTATTCCCTGCCGGAAAAAACTACTTTAAGAGAAGTGATACATAATTTGGAAAACACAACCCTGAATTCCCTGCGCAAGGGCGATGTGGTTACCCGCTGGAATGAGGCCCAGATTTTAATAATGCTGCCCGGCCTGAACAGGGAGCAGGCAGATCAGGTGATCTCCCGGATCGAGAACAACTTTAAAAGAGAATATAGCTGGAAGGGCCTGACCCTCCATAAAAAGGTTGAATCCCTGCTCCCCCTCGAAGGCGACACCCACTTCAATTAAACCATCCCGGTTCTACAAACTTCTTCTTATTTTAAAACCACTATGGCTGTTTGAATGTGCCATAAAAAACTTACAGTATGTCCTTTCCACAGCCCTTTTCATCCTGCAGCAACCCAAAGATTTCTGGAAAATCTAAACCTGCCCTAATTTATAACTGGTTTATAACGGCATTTTAATATAATTAATATGACCATAATACTAGTTAATGTAAAGGATAACTTTATGAACAAAGATAATAAGCCTGTAATTCATAATCTGGGCCGTTCTTCGGATTTTATTATCCGGATAAAAAGCGGAAACGAAGCGGCAATTAAAGGCAAAATTGAACATGTTTACAGTGGTGAAGTTCAGTATTTCAATGATTTCCTGGAAATGATTTTGTTAATGCAGAACAAACTTGATTTAATAGGATCTCCGCAGAGTGACACCGAGTTGCGCTTTTTTAAGGGGTGATTAAAATTTATTAGGAGGCGCAGCATGGATCACTTGGATGGTAAAAGCGATAGTAAAAGAGAAAACGAAGATCTGGTCTTTTTTGTCAGAGTCCAGTATCGCCGCAATACAAGCTGGCAGGGCACAATCCAGTGGATGGACGGAAAAAAATCCGGGGTTTTCCGCAGTGTCCTGGAGCTGGGCAGCATGATCGACGACGCCAAAAATAAAAAAGCAGGGAAAAACAAAGACTCCGGCTGTAAATGGAAAAATAAAGATAATGTATCCTGAAAAAATTTTGTAACGGCCTTTTACTGGATAGAATAGTTACGCCGGTAAAAACCTCAAAAGCGAGGGGAAGTTTAAATGGAAAATATTAAAAGTAACAATTCCAAAAGGAATATAAAATTCTATTTTACTACAGCTGTTTTACTATTCCTGATAATGGCTTTATCGATGGCCGGAGTCACTGAGGCTTTGTTTACAGACAGTTCTGTACGGATTGATAACACCTTCAAATTTGGTACTGTATTGATTGATGCTGTTCCCGACAATAATTCTTTGGAAACAACCAGTTTCGGAGATAATATAGTAAAAGAATATACAGTTACCAGTTTCGGCTCAAAAAGTGTTTTATTACGAGCTTTTTTTGATGGTTACTGGGACAAAATTTTTCATGCCAATACAGCGACTGTAACGGCTGAATTTAATTCACAAACTGTAACAGATCATGATCAAGCACATTTTGTCTATTTAAACAGCCCCCAGGTAGTAAATGGAGGAGCTGATTCTTACCTGGGTTTTACAGACAGGAATTATTTCTTTTCATCAATTGCTTTTACAGGCAGCCCGGATAATGCTACTGGCTCAAATAACAATGACCAGGATGGTTCTGGAAGCAGTGAACACGATTTAACCCAGGGAGGAACATCAAACGCTGCAACTTGCGACCCGGCTGATCAGACAACATGGGACGGCCCCCTGGTGGATCCTATAACAGAAACAGAAGTTGAAGCTGATGGTTTGGATTACTTTGTTGACGGGCCGGGCCCCGATCCGAATCCTTACAAGCTTCCCTACCCGGATAACTGTACTGAAAGGCATTATTTCAAAATTAACTTAGATGAAACTGACACTGAGGACGGGAAAGAATATACCATTGCTGATGATGATGTTGAATCCAGTGACAATACTGAAGCTTTTAAAGTCACTATATATAAATCTGATGGCAATGAAAAATTTGCTTTCAGTTCTAATCTCCAGGTTTACCATGTGTATGCTAAAGGTGGCACAGAGGGCGGCAACTTATACAGGTATTATTATCCGGAAGATGATCCTGCATACCCGAACGGCGTAACCAGGGATTGCAATTTGTCACAGCCCCCAACTGGAGGTCAGGATGGCACCGGTTCCGGGTGGAGCCATATTGTCTTTTATTACTGTGCACCGCCTGATGATCCGTCGATTGATCTTAAAAAAATGGTCTCCGTAGATGGGGGAAATGAATGGCTCGACGCCGGAGAATCACCGGGGCCGGCATTGCAGGACGGAATAGCGCCGCAGTTCAAATTTATCATAACCAACACCGGTAATGTGCCTTTAACTAATATTCAACTTAGTGACGATGTTATTGACCTGGGCGTGGACTCAGATATTCCCGACCTCGATCCCGGCCAATCCCATGAAATCATTATTGAGTACACAGAATGGGATGAACCTCTTAGTACTGAAAACATCACCATAAAACTGTGCCCTGATATGGATAAATGGCAGCCGCAGGGATCTCAGCCGCTTGGAACCTACTTCTATCATACCGAAGTGCTTAAGAAAAACGATACGGTAACCATATGTGTGGAGCTTGATTTTAGCGCTGTTGAAAATGGATATGAAAGTGGCGAATTTGTGCTTTACTCTTATTTTGAAGCCATTCAAAAGTCTAATGACATGATTAAGGAAAATTGGCCGGAAGAGTACTGGTGGCTGGCCGATTAATGTTTATGGTTTTTCTGCAAGTATAAGGATGTCAATTTAAATTTTTTAAGGATGTGATATTAAAACAACCAGAAGAAACAACTGTCATAAATTAGAATTGCTGTTATTTCCTGAAATCAAAAATAATTAACGATAAAGGCAAACCCGTTGTGAGACGGGGTCGCAAAGCCAAGGGCCTTCATACCGGTAAGGCGGCCTGGCTGCCGAAACAAACGAAATGGAGGTAAAAGAATGAAAACAAAAATTGCTTTAAGTATGCTGGTAATCTTATTTGTCGTAGCAGCTTCACTCGGGGCTACTTTTGCCTGGTTTACCGATGCAACAGATCCTCTTGAAAACACATTTCAAGCCGGAACTGTGATTATAAATGCCGAAGAAGACTGGGAATATGAAGAAGAACTTGATAACTGGAACCCGGGTGACTGCACCGATAAAGAAATTAAGGTATGGACAGAAGGGACCAAAACAATTTTGCTCAGGGCAGAAATAATTGAAACTCTCACTCTGAAATATGAGGTTGATGAGGACGGTTATATTTTAAGAAATGATAACGGGGATCCCGTAGAAATAGAAAACCCTGAAACTATTAGTACTAACAAGCGGGATATTGAAAATATAACCTGGAAAGTAGACGATGTTGAGTGGTTTGAAGATAACATCGACGACTGGTTTTATGTCGAAAACCACAATGCCGAAGCAGACGGCTATTGGTACTATGACGGCACGATTGAAGAAGATGGACCTGAAATCATAGTTCTTAACCAGGTTTGCCTTGACGAGGGTGTAAACAACGAATACCAGGGAGCAGTTTACACCTTAAGCATTAGATTTGAAGCTATCCAGGCTTCCAACAATGCTTCCGGTGATGCCTGGGGTGTAAATTCGTTATACGACCCTGCAGAAGATCGGTCAAGCGATAATTGGGATGGCTGGGATTACCCTGAAAACGAATAAATCTTAAATCTTTTTCAGGTATTCCGGAAAAACTTAATGCTTATCATAAGGGGCAGGCTTAAGCCCTGCCCCTCCATATCAAAAGAGTGGTGTTGATAACGATGATCAAAAACAGAAAACTTGTAATTTTCATGGGAGCACTGATGATTTTGGCCGGCCTGATGTGGATGGTCGAACCATACTATACATGGGCTCAGGAAGATGGTCACCCCTGCCGGGTTGAGCTCGAGCCGGAGGAGCCACTCTTTGAATTGGAAAACATGAACCCCGGCGACTCGGAAGAAGAAACTATTACCGTAATTAAAACCGGTTCAGCCTCTGCCGAGCTATTTTTTGCCTGGGAATATATTGACGGCGAACCCGGGCTTGGCGAAAAAGGAAGCCTGTTTAATCAGCTGGAAATGACCGTTATTAGTGAAGGCGTTGAAGTTTTTTCCGGCAAAATGAGCGACTGGCAGTATGACAGCGAAAACCCTTCCCAAAATGACGCTGTTAACCTTACAGAAGTCCTGGAAATGGGGCTAATGCACCAGGGTGACGAGATCACCCTCGATTTTAAAATCCATCTGCCCGGCCCGGAAACGGGGAACGAATTCCAGGGTTCTACCCTGGAAACCCGGCTGGTCTTCTTTACGATTTGCCACGAAGATCCGCCACCTCCACCACCGCCGGATGATCCTGGTATCAATATTGAAAAGGCCACCAACGGTGTGGATGCCGATGTTCCGACCGGACCCTTTATTACCATCGACGATCCTGTAACCTGGACCTATGTGATTACCAATACGGGGAATGTTCCTTTAAGCGATATTGAAGTAACCGATAATATCCCGGGTGTAAATCCGGAATATTTGAGTGGTGATGTCGACGATGACGGTATCTTGCAGGTAGGAGAATCCTGGATTTACGAAGCCACCGGAGTGGCAGTAGAAGGACAGTACGCCAACATTGGATCTGTAGTGGGTACGCCCCCGGAAGGAGCGGATGTCAGCGACAGCGATCCCAGTCACTATTACGGAATTTCCCCTGATGAGCCGGCGATTAATATTGAAAAGCTGACCAACGGTGTGGATGCCGATCTGCCGCCCGGCCCGGAAATTACCGTCGGGGACACTGTTACCTGGACATATATCGTCACCAATCCCGGAGATGTTTCATTAACCAACATTACTGTTACAGACAATATAGCCGGAGTGGTTCCTGTGTATGTCAGCGGAGATACCAATGAGGACGGCATTTTACAGCCGGGAGAAACATGGATTTATGAGGCGGCTGGGGAAGCGGAAGAGGGGCAGTATGCCAATATCGGCTCGGTAGTGGGAACTCCCCCGGAGGGGGCCGATGTCAGCGACAGTGATCCCAGCCACTACTTCGGTGTGGAAACTCCTGCTGAGGTTATAGTCCCGCCTGATGATCCGGCGGTAACTCCTGAACCTGAAGAGCCGGAGGAAGTAATTATCAGGCCGGAACAACCGCGGGTTGATCCGCCCCTGCCCAGAACAGACGGCGTGTCGGTAGGCCTGCTAATTGCCGGACTGTTGTTGATTACAGGCGGTTTGTCACTGAAAAAAGCCGCATCCGGATGAATTAAGTAGCAAGTTTTAAAACCGGCAGAAAAGTTGACAAATCAGTTAGATTGACATATACTTTGATTAAGTATTTGTAGAGGTAAACCTGCACGATAATGGCAAACCTGCTGAAAGGCGGGGACGCAAAGCCACAGGGTCTAAGGCTCTTTAGAGAGCTATGACAGCCTGGCCGCCGAATCGGGTTTTATTATTTTCACCACGAAATTGCAGCGCAGATGCTTTGATTTTTATAAAATATGAGGCTCTGACAGGGCCTCATAACTAAACCTGACCGACAAAGGCAAACCTGCCGAAAGGCGGGGACGCAAAGCCACAGGGTCTAAGGCTCTTTAGAGAGCTATGACAGCCTGGCCTCCGAAACGGGTTTTATTTGTTTCACTTTGTCGGTCCCTCTGAAGGAGGGACTTTTTGATGAAGAGATTGGGATGGGCAAGAAGTGCTTTTATCTGTCTGACAGTACTGGCGCTTCTGACGGCCGCAGGCTTTGCCCTTATCTCAGGTGAGGATGGAGCCGTGATTGTAAGCAGTAAAGTGGAGGCTGCTCTTAACGGTACAGGTGCTCAGTCCGAACCGGAACCGGACAAGCAAAGCGATGAGCAGGCTGCTGAGACAGAAGAATCATCCGCTGAAGGAGAGGATGGTTCGAAAGATGATACCGGTGGAAAAGATAGCGACTCAAGTGGAGATGAGGTTGAACAGCTTGGAAACGTCAGTGAAGATTCTAACCGTGATGAGGCTGATGCCGAAGTAGAAGATGAAAAAGCGGAGGAAGAAAGTGACCAAACCGGACAAGAATCAGGCGATGACTATACAGGCAAACAGACTCAAAGCCTCCCGGTGGAAACCAACCAGGAAGATCCTGATGCCGTTCCGCAAACCGAAGCGGCAGTAGAAACCGTTGAAGCTGTTGAGCCTCAAGAAGAGGAGGCCCCGGAACCTGAGCCCGAGCCGGAACCGGCGCCTTCGGTATCTTACTCCTGGGGTGGTACAAGCAATTATACCTTCAGGATGGAGGTTGAAGTCTCCAATATTGGCAGCAACACCTCTCGCAATGTTAGAGTTTCAGTGCCTTTACTGGAAAACACCTCCCCGTATCAAACAACAACCTTAAGATCAGTAAATTACAGCTCTGTCTCGACATCCGGGAGAGTTCACACCTTTAATATTGGTGATTTGCCCCCGGGACAGACCAAAACAATAGTCGCAGAATTCGATATAGCCGTTCGGACAGTATCAATCAATTCAAGCAATGAAACTGTTGAAAAAGCACGCCAGGCCTACAACCAGTATGCCGGCAGTGGAAACTGCCGCACGCTGGCCAGGGGTTTCATCAGCAAAGCCCGTGAATTAGGTATCCAGGCCCGGGAAGTAATCGGTTTTGCCCGGCCGCAGCGCGGGCCGATGACTTCCGGTTCCCTGGCGGGCACCCGCCACAGCTGGGCCGAGTTCTATGTTGACGGTTTGGGCTGGGTTCCGGTAGATTTAACCTTCCAGTACTTCGGTGAGCTTCCGCACCCGTCGCATATAGTGGAAAGTTACAGCGACCAATCGATCAGGGTTAATTACACAGGTGGAAGTTTAAGCGCAACCTGGAGTAATGCCATACGCTAGCTGCATCCCTCCTTCAATACTTAAGTGATGCATGCTTGTTCAGAAAAGAAGCTCCGGTCCTCCACTACCGGGGCTCTTTTCTAAGCAAAAATAGCTAAAAAGCATTTTTCCGGCATTTTTTCTCCTGTAAAAAGCGTATAGATGTAGAATTTTACGAATAGTTTCTGTTATAATAGAACAAAATGTTTTGCTCCATAAAGGGAGGGGTATCATGTACCTGCTTCTGGTAGACCATAAGTTAATATCTTCTTCGGATTTAAAGGAATTGATCGACCAGGGTTTTGAAGAAACCGATGTTGTCAATTGCTTCTCACAGGAGACGTTGCTTAAAGTTGCGGATAAGTTAATGCCAGATATAGTAATCATTGATTTTGATCTGGTAAAAGGCGAACTGGCAGGCTTGTTTGATTCGCTGCGCTCAAAAAACAAGGATGCCTATGTAATGGCCTTAATTAACTCCGACTATTATGACGCGCTGAACAACGCGATAGAGCTCGGAGGAATAGATGATTACATGGTTAAGCCGATCCAAAAGGAAGACTTATTTGCCCGGCTCCGGATTGCGACCAGGAAGAAAAAGCAGCCTCGCCGGGATAGTGATGAATCTTATCGTTATGCTGCGGGAGAAGCGGCTGAAAGTGAGGAAGGCGGGGGATACCAGGATTACCCGGTAGATGCTGCTTCTGAAACAATAGACCAGGCTCAGGATAGAGATGAGTTTGGTGATGCTTCAGAATACGCGGATGATGATCAGGATATCCTGCAATACTCGGGAATAACCGAGGAAGACCTGCTTGATACAGAGCCGGATCACCGGGCCGAACAGGAAAGCACCGGAAAAAATGAAGACATCGGCCTGTTCGAAGAAGATAAGCCAGACGAGCAGGAGCTGAAGTTTGGGCCTGATGAAGACAGCGAAGAGCAGGCTGAAGAGAAGATCGATTTTTTCGAGGACCTGGACCTGCTTGGTGAGCAGACTGAACAAGATAAACACGAAGCAGAGGAAATGGACGAACCGGAGCAGGAGCAGACTTACGAGCCTGATGAGACGGACTTCGGCAGCACCCGGGAGGGCGGTGATCAGGAAGTCCCGGATCATGAACCTCCCCGGCAAATACAGTTTCCTGAGCCGGATTTGTTTGAAGATCCTTACGGGACCGATCAGGGAGAAGAATATCTACCGGATAAAAAGCAGGAAGCAGGTGAAGAGGATTTACTCAAGTTATTTGATGATGTAGACAACATCTTCGACACCAAAGCAGGCCCTGAAGAAGAATACCCGGCCCGGGATGAAGGAGAAAGTTTATTTGAGGAAAAAGCGCCGGATGATTCGGAACCGGCACCCGATGTGGTCAGGCCTGCCGATGAATTTTTAGGCAAATCCAAGCCTGAGGATCATTCTGAACCAACTTTGCCTCTTGCTGAAGACAAGAAGTTTTTTGATGATCTGTTCGACGACGAGCCGGGAGCTGAAAAACCTGATGAGCCCGGTGAAGGCGAAGCAGATTTTACAACCCTTGATCAAGAGCAGGACCGGGGACAAGAAGAGACCTTATTTAAAGAAGAAGGAAGTTCCGGTCCTTTCCCTGCCGCATATGAAGAAGCTTTTAGCGAGGAGGATGACGAAGATCTATACCCCCGCGGACCTCAAATGAGCCAGGAAGAAATTCGCAGGAAGTCATCCTTGCCAGGCAAATCAGCTGACGAGTTTTTATTCGGCGAAAATCAGGAGGACGAGACGGAAAAATCGGCAGATGAACCGGAGGTTCAGGATTCCGAGCATTACGAAACCGGGAGTACAGGAGACTACAGCGGGTTTGAAGATGATGATCAAGAAGAGCAGGAAGGACAAAGCCGCTTAAGGAAAACAAAGAAATCAAGAGGCAGGTTCAAAGGTTTCTTTTCCATTTTCGGTAATATTTTGTTCGTTATTCTTCTCCTGGTAATGGCTGGACTATCCTTTTTTCTGATCCAGAGCAGGATTACCGGCGGTGTTCCTCAGGTGGCCGGTTACCAGATGTACATTGTTTTAAGCGGCAGCATGAGCCCCGAATTTGATACCGGGAGCCTGGCCTTTGTCAGAGAAACGGAACCGGAACAGCTCGTTGTTGGCGATGTTATAACTTTTCGCAACCCTAACAACCCCGAGTCTCTCACCACGCACCGGGTAGTGGAAATTCAAAGAGACGACGGCCTCCGGTTCATTACCCGCGGCGACGCTAATAATGTCAACGACCCCAACCCGGTGCCTGCTGAAAACGTGGTCGGAATGGTTACTTTTACCGTACCCTATGTGGGGTACCTGTTAAATTTTGTTCAGACTACCCAGGGGTTGATTTTGCTGATATTTGTTCCCGGAGTTTTGATCATTGTTTTCGAACTGAACAAAATTTTGAAATACTTGACCCAGGGCGATAATGGAAACAAGCGCAGCCGGGACGGTGATTACGGCCGGATTGCTGAGGGTGAAAGATAAACCGGTGCCAGGAAGATCATAGAAATTGCATATGAATAGCGTATTGAATAACCCCGGCAGCTTAACAGCTTCCGGGGTTATTCAATGTCGCAAATTGCCCTGGTTAAAGCGGTTTAAAGTGCATTATATCTTCAATACTTCCTGTTCGATCCTGTTTAGGCTTGAACTCCGCCTTAACCGGCCGGCCTATTTCCAGCTCTTCTTCCCTGCAGTCACCCAGGCGGTGAATGAGAAGCCCGTCGGCTATCCTGATTGCGGCCATGATCGACGGCTTTTCTTTCGGGCCGCCGCTTTTTGTTTTGCAGACCAGGGTGTAAGAATAGATTGTGCCTTCAATGCCGACATCCACCCAATCTTTCTCTAAAAGGTGGTCAAAACACTTTTCGCAGTAGATGCGGGCGGGAACGTAAGTCAGGCCGCATTTTTCACATTTAGAGCCATATATTTTACCATTTTCTTTTAACTCTTCGAAAAAACGCTGGCCGGCCACCCCGGCTGTATAGACATTCTTAACCGGAAAAGCTTTGATGCCGGGATTCCAGCAGCGGTTGTCAATGTTTCGGCTGTTTCGCTCCAGTATGCCCATATTCAACCCTCCCCTAAAGCGGTTTAAAATACTTGATATCGATAATTGAACCGGTTCGCTCTGCTTCCGGTTTCCAGACAGCTTTAACCTGCATGCCAATTTTTATCTCTTCCGGATCTACTTCGCCCAGAAGATGCATGATTCCCATCCCTTCTGAGGCCCCGTCAATTTCAATCACTGCCGGCAGGTGCGGCTTTTCGTCCTTGCCGATGCGGGTGGCATCCCAGTGGACATGGCAGATCGAAAAGGTGTTGACGATCCCCGTGTCCTGGACATACTGCCAGTTACTGCAGGGGATAAAGCACAATTCGCAGAACAGCCGGGGGGGCAGCATGGTCCGCTTGCATTTTTTGCACCGGGTGGCGATGATCTTGCCCTGCTTCAATTCAGCCAGGTAACGGTTGACAGCCACCCCGGTATCCCAGGCATAGGCGCAGTCAAGGCTGTCTTCGGTAAGGAATATTTTGCCTGATTTTATATCATCCGCCGTAAGGCCGGTGCCTCCTGCTACTTTAATTGTGTCTTCCATCAAAAACCCTCCTTAAACCGGTTAAAGTTATTGATTCTAATTGCCAACTACGACAACAGAGCTGACCTGCATCAAATCGCCCCAGGACTGGGCCACACCGCGGCGCGGGTTGCCTGGCACTTGACGCTGGCCCGCTTCTCCCCGCAGCTGCCAGAACAGCTCGCAGACCTTCATAGTTCCGGCGGCGGCAATCGGGTTGCCCACCCCGAGCAGACCGCCCGATGGGCACATGGGCAGGTTGCCGTCAATGTCGAAATGGCCGTCGCGCAGCAGCTCTACAGTTTTGCCGCGCGGGGAGAGCTGCAGGCCTTCCAGGTGATGAAGAGCCTTATAATCGAACGGATCATATGGTTCGGCAACGTGGATCTCTTTGTCCGGCTCCCTGATCCCGGCCATGTCATAGGCCATGCGGGCGGCTGTATCGGTGTAGCGGGGATAGTAGAGATCCCGCGTGGCCCAGTAAGCGGTGTCCAGGCTCCAGCCCACCCCTTCGATCCAAACCGGTTTATCGGTGAGGCGCCTGGCCACCCGCTCTGAGGCCAGCAAAACGGCGGCGGCGCCGTCTGAAACGGGGCTTACGTCCAGCCTGCTGACCGGGTAGGCCATCATCTCCGAATTGACCACATCTTCCACGGTCACTTTTTCCGAAAACTGCGAAGCCGGGTGCTTGAGCCCGTTTTGCTTGTTTTTAACTGCCACCAGGGCCATGTCTTCCTTGGTATAACCGTAGCGTTCCATGTAGCGGTTCATTTCCAGGGCGAAAATCCAGAGCAGGTTTGGTTCAAGCGGTCTTTCAGTAATCGAGTCGAAAATAGTCAGGAAAAAGGCCTGGGCGTGCGGCAGGGCGCTGGACATCTTTTCTTCGCAGACCACCAGGCAGGTGTCGAACAGGCCGGATGCGACGTGGTGCCAGCCGTGAACCACGGCGTGGATACCGGTCCCGCCGCCGACATAAACCCGCATGGTCGGTTTATTCCACCCCCCGCAGCCGTCGACCATGTACTCGCCGTTTTGGTGCAGGCCGTCAAATGCGTCCGGCGCGGTCCCATGGGCAATGCAGTCCACATCGTCCAGGGTTAGCCCGCAGCTGTCGAGAGTGACTTTGGTCGCCTGGTAGGACAGCTCTTTGGGTGTTTCAAGGGCCCGGCGCACAAAGCTGGTCATGCCGGCACCCACGATAGCTACTTTTCTCATCATTCAACCCTCCAATTCCTTGAAATTATTAAGGACGGGTGCTTATAACTGCGGCGGCGCCCGTTGCTGTTGGCACTCCCCGCCAGGCAAAAGCAAGCCCGGTTTCTACATCAAGAAGCTGTCTCGGGCCCGCTTCGCCGCGCAGTTGAAGGATAACTTCCATCAGGCGCTGCAGCCCGTTCGCTTCATGCAGGTAGCCGGCGCCGAGGCTGCCTCCGGACACGTTGACCGGAATATCGCCGTCCGGGCTGAAACAGCCCAACTCCAGCAGCCTGCCGGCCTCACCGGGCCCGCACAGGTTCAACGCTTCCAGGTGCTGCAATTCTTTGTAGGAGAAGGTGTCGTCTATTTCAGCAAAATCAATTTCGTTAAAGGGGTTGTTTATATCTGCCATCCGGTAGGCCTGCTGTGACGCCAGTTTGGCATAAACGGCAGAGCCCATCCCTTCAATCCGGGAATCAAGGTTGGGTGTATCCGTAGCCCAGCCGATGCCTTTAATCCAAACCGGTTTATCGGTCAGTTCCCGGGCCCTTTCTTCGGAAGCCAGGAGAACCACGATAGCGCCGTCCAGGTGGCCGCTCATGTCATAAATGCCGAGCGGGTAGCTTAAAGCAGGCGCTCCGGTGACATCTTCCAGCTCCAGCCTGGCCCCATAGCAGGCACCCGGGTTTTTCAGGGCATTGTACCTGTTCTTCAGGACCACTTTGGCACACTGGTCCCTGGTGGTGCCGGTTTCATGCAGGTAGCGGTTCATCTCCAGCCCGGCGATAAAATAGGGATTTTCGTTAAAGGGGCGGATATAAACCGGGTCGGTGGCGTAACTGACCAGGTGCTCGTGGTGGGACAGGTTGGAAACCTTGGAAAAGGCCGAGGCGGCAACGATGTTTTGCTGGCCGGTCTTGATCTGCATCATGGCGGAAGCCAGCCCCTGGAGGCTGTCACCGGTGATGGAATGGACCGGCTTGAGCACGGCGCCCAGCTGATCAGGCACATACTCGTCGGCAATGCTGATTCCTTCCATGAAATCTTCCGAAGAGGCTACGAAGGAATCAATCGCCTGGGGATGGATACCTCCAGCATCTTCGTAGCACCTGGTTGCGGCTTCAAAGATCATTTCCCGGTAGGACAGGTCGGGCGTAGTGGTTCCGAAACCGGAAAAACCGAGTCCGACGATGGCCACTTTTTTATTCATTTCTGTAAATCCCTCCTTGAAGAAATAATATTTATTAACAACCCAGCTGCCTGGCAATGACCAGACGCTGTATTTCAGACGTGCCTTCTCCGATTTCCATCAACTTGGCATCACGCAGGTAACGCTCCACAGGGTAATCTTTCATGTAGCCGTAACCGCCGAAGATCTGAATCGCTTCCAGGGCCGCTTTGACCGCCGTTTCGGCGGCATACAGTTTGGCCATGGAAGATTCCCTGGTAAAAGGCAGGCCCTGGTCTTTTAACCAGGCCGCCCGGTAAACGGCCAGCCTGGCCAGTTCAACTGAGGTGGCCATATCGGCCAGCTTGAACTGGATGGCCTGAAACTTGGAAATGGGTTGACCAAACTGCTTCCTTTCCCGGGCATAATCGAGGGCGGCATCCAGGGAAGCCTGAGCAATGCCCAGGGCCAGGGTCCCGATGCTGATCCGGCCCCCGTCCAATACCTTTAAGAATTGCTTAAAACCTTCACCTCGCTTTCCCAGCAGGTGATCTTCAGGCAGGCGCATGTCGTCAAAATGTAGTTCAGCGGTGTTTGAGGCTCGCAACCCCAGTTTTTCGTAAGGTTCCGACACAGCCAGACCGGGAGTATTCCGGGGGACAATGAAAGAACTGATCCCTTTTGTCCCCTGTTTCGGCTCGGTGACAGCCGAGATCACAATAACTCCGGCATGGGTGGCGTTGGTAATAAAGCATTTGCTGCCGTTGATGACCCATTCGCCGTTCTTCAAGACGGCCGTGGTTTTAGTCCCTCCGGCATCGGAGCCGGCATCCGGTTCTGTCAGGGCAAAAGCAGCCAGCATCTCACCCCTGGCGCATGGGACCACCCATTTTTGCTTCTGGCCTTCAGTCCCGAACAGGTAGATGGGGTCGGTGCCGATCGAGCAGTGGGCGGCGTAAGTAATGCCGGTAGAAGCACAGGCCCGGGATATTTCCTCTACGGCCAGGCAGTAAGCCAGGCATCCGTCCCCGGTTCCACCATATTCTTCACTGTAGGGCAGGGCAAACAGGTCCAGTTCAGCCATTTTTTTAATTATTTCGTGAGGAAAACGGGTTTCCCGGTCTAAATTTGCGGCAATGGGAGCTAGTTCATTTTGAGCAAATTCGCGCACCATCTGCTGGATCAAAACCTGGCTTTCACTGAGAGAGAAATTCATGGTATTGACCTCCTTCTGCAGGGCGCCATTTAATCGAATTATCAATATAATGTTGTAATAAATTAAAAAGCAAATATTATGCCAATTTATCGCCGGTCTCTACAGTAAAAAAAGCCTTGCTTAATGGCGGTTGCGCCGGTGAAAAAAAACTTCTATTTAATAAGTGTAAAGTAGAATGGACATAATAAACGTAAGTGCTAGTGATGATAAACAACAGCCTTTGGCTCGGGATCGGGCGGTAACTATATAAAGAAACACCCCCTCCAGGCCGGTGCAGGCTAAAGTGTGCATTAGGTAAATGTTAAGTAGGTAAACCGGGTGTGAATATAGAAAGAAACCACAGGCGGTTTTACGGCCGCAATCTTGGATAAAGAAGGGTGCTTGTATTTGTTAAGTTTTGGCAGGGATAATTTGTTTTAATAGAAGCGGGAATGAACAACAAACAGGAGGGATTTATATGTCTTACCCGTTTTACCTGGTCGATGTTTTTGCTGAAACCAGGTATGCCGGAAATCAGCTGGCCGTGGTCAGAGATGCCTTCGGCCTTACCGAAACGGAGATGCAAAATATCGCCCGGGAGATGAACTACTCTGAAACAACTTTCATCATGTCCGACCAGGAGCGCGAAGGTGGATATGACGTGCGCATTTTTTCCCTGGACCAGGAGCTACCTTTTGCCGGTCATCCGACCCTGGGCACTGCCTTCATCATCCAGCAGGAATTAATCGGCAAACAAGTGGAGGAGGTCAATTTAAACCTGAAGATAGGCCAAATCCCGGTCAGCTTTGACTATGAGAACGACAAACCGGGAGAACTGTGGATGCGGCAGGTGGAGCCAAGCTTTGGCCGCACTTTTGACCGTGGAGATGCAGCTGCATCCCTAAACATAAATCAGAACCTGATCGATCAGAGCTTCCCCGTGCAGGAAGTTTCAACCGGCCTGCCCTTCATCATAGTGCCCCTGGTTAGTTTGGATGCGGTCAAATCTTGCCGGATCGACAATGCGGGCTACCAGAAATTGATTGAACGGGCCGAGGCTAAATCCATCCTTGTCTTCTGCCCGGAAGCATACAACCAGGCCAACCAGATTAATGCCCGGATGTTCGACCTTTATCACGGGATTGCCGAAGACCCGGCCACCGGCAGCGCCAACGGCTGCCTGGCTGCTTACCTGGTCAAGAACCGCTATTACGGGAAGCCGGAGCTGGATCTCAGGGTGGAGCAGGGCTATGAAATAGGGCGCCCCTCGCTGCTCCTGCTCAAGGCCAGGGAAAGCGATCGAGGCGCCATTTCGGTTTCTGTCGGAGGCCGGGTAATCATGGTCGGTCGCGGAGAGCTGATCTGAGATAGAATCTAAAGCCGTTCTGCCACCAGTTCGCTCACCTCGGTGGTACTGTAGCCCATTTCGCCGGCATTGAGCGATTTTAGCCTGGTGCTGCAGATTTCGGCCACCGCCTGCTCGATTTTTTCGGACGCCTCGGTTTGGCCCAGGAAGTCGAGCATCATTGCCCCGGCACAGATGGAAGCCATCGGGTTGATGATGCCCTTGCCGGTGTACTTGGGGGCGGAACCCCCGATTGGCTCAAACATGGAAACCCGGCCCGGATGGAGGTTTCCGCCGGCGGCAATGCCCATGCCGCCCTGGATCATCGCGCCCAGATCGGTAATGATATCGCCAAACATATTGTCGGTAACAATGACATCAAACCATTCCGGGTTTTTTACCATCCACATGCAGATTGCATCCACGTGGGCATAATCGCGTTCAACCTCAGGGTAAGCCGGCCCGATTTCACTGAAAGTGCGTTCCCATAAATCGAAAGCATAGGTCAGGACGTTGGTTTTGCCGCACAGGGTCAATTTTTTTCGCCTGCGCTTGGCCCGGCAGTAATCAAAGGCGTAGCGGAGGCAGCGTTCCACCCCAAAGCGGGTATTAACCGATTCCTGGACTGCTACTTCCTGGGGAGTGCCTTTGCGCAGGAAACCGCCGGCACCGGAATAGAGCCCCTCCGTATTTTCCCTGACCACTACAAAGTCGATATCTTCTGGCCCTTTGTCCTTTACGGGGGTAAAGACGCCGGGGTAAAGTTTGACCGGCCTTAAGTTGATGTAAAGATCCAGCTCAAAGCGAAGCTTGAGCAAAAGCCCTTTTTCCAGGATACCCGGCTTGACATCAGGGTGACCGATGGCCCCTAAAAAAATGGCATCGAATTGTTTTAGCTCCTTCAGGACGCTTTCCGGCAAGACCTCTCCGGTTCGCATATACCTTTCCCCGCCCAGGTCGTACTGAACCGGGTCAAGTTTAAAACCAAATTTGTCCTGGGCGGCCTCCAGGACCCTCATGCCGGCCTGGACCTGCTCCGTACCGGTTCCGTCGCCCGGTAAGACTGCAATTTTGTACACTGATCATTCCTCCCTGGTTGCGTGATCGCTTTAAATCAATGGCTGCCCGATTGTGGGCCGGAACGCATATTTTTATAATCATACCTCAAAACCGGCGCTTTTGAAAAGGGCAAATACCGGGTTTGGCCTGGAAAATGCCCGGCGGGCTGTAAAAACAGGCACAGTTATGATAAAGTTAATAAGCAGGTTGAGCCGTTTTTACTATTGCTTACGGAGGAATAAATATTTGTTTAAAATTTTGATCCCGGATCAGCATCTGGACAGCATCTTCGAAGTGGATCTAAATCACCTGCAGTCCCTGGGTATTAAGGGTATTATCACCGACCTGGACAACACCCTGGTCCCCTGGAATGATCGCAATATTTCTCCCCGCCTCGCTGAATGGTTTGTCACTCTCAGGAGCAGAGGCTTTAAGCTGTTTATAATCTCCAATAACAGCAGGGACAGCGGGGGCCAACTGGCACGGGAACTTGACATCCCGGCCATCTTTTATGCCGTTAAGCCCAGGAAAAATGCTTTTCGAAAGGCCCTGGAAAACATGCAGCTGTTGCCGCAGGAAGCGGCAGTAATCGGGGACCAGATTTTTACCGATATCCTGGGCGGAAATCGCCTCGGCCTGCATACTATCCTGGTAACCCCTATTTCAGAGAAAGAATTTATGTGGACCAAATTGATGCGGATGCTTGAGAGATTGATTGCAGGTCGCAGGAAGAAGTGATTATATATCCTGATTGCATCAAACAAGCCGAAGCGGGTCCTCTAACTCGATTTTGGGCCTATTTAAAGTAAATTTGTATATTTTTTTAAATCTGCCGGCAGGAGAAAGTCAGGCAGCGGCGAATTATGCAAATTGGAATAAAAAGCAATTAGCAGTAATTTTCACATATATTTGAAAAAAACCTTGCTTAAATCACAAATTGTGGTAAAATAATAATTTAAAGGAACTTATTGCAAGCCTGACCGATAATTAGCAAACCTTCCGAAAGGGAGAGGACGCAAAGCCGTGGGTCTGAAGCCCTAAAAAGAGGGTATGATTGCCAGGCTGCCGAAGCAGGTGTTTTTTAATTTATGAAGAATAAGTCACAGGTAAATAGATTGACTTTTCCGGCAGGAGACTGTCTTAAAGACTGAGAGGTGTTTTTGATGCAGCCGGACAACCCGGATCAGAACCAGGACGGGAAAAAATTAAAACTACCGCCATTTGTTAAGGACAAAATTTTTATCATTGCGGCCGGATTAATCCTTTTTATAGCGGTGGCAGGCGGAGTTTACAGCATCTTTATTCTCGGGGGCAGTGCTGCGGACGAACCCGCAGCTGCTGAACAGGGGGAAGGAAACCTGGACGATGATGGCCCGGAAACAGCCGAGGTGCTGCCCCAGCAAAGGCGTGAAAACGATGGCGGTGCCGATGAAGACGGGGCTGTTGCCGGCGATGATGATGTGAGAGTTACCTTTGATCCAGCTATAGACCCTTTTACAGACCCAATGCGCCTGACCGGAACGGCCAGCGGCGGCCGGGGCGGGAATATGGCCATTATAGAATCGAGCGGGACTTCATATATCGTTGCTGAGAACGATTATGTCGATGACCTGTGGTCTGTGCGGGATATCAGGCCGGACCAGGTTATCCTCCGGGCCCATGATAAAGAAGTCACCCTTTACCTTGACAGGCCTCCGGAAACCAGGTCTCTTATCCCCGATAGAGATGAAGATGATCAGGGAGAAGGTGAATAAATGAGAAGCAAGAGAAGAAGAACCACCACTTACACTATTGGCCGCCACTGGCTGTTTGGAACACTGCTGGTGATGGCTTTCGTCCTGGCCACCATGAACTATTCTTTTGCTCCCGGTTTACTTACGGCAGAAGATACCGGGGCTTCAGCAGACGGAGATGAAATGGCGGCTGCCGAAGATAATATCAGTCAAGAGACTCCCCAGGCCGATCCGCAGGGAGAGGAAGAAGAGGGGGAGGCCCTGGATGAAAAACTTTGGGCCGACGCCTTGATTAACGACGTGAACGATGAGCCCAGGCCCATCAATGGTATTCCTCAATACATGTCTTTGGATGTCCGCGATGCCAACCTTCTCGATGTTCTGTCCCTTATCGCCTACAAGCTTGACGGGAATATAATTTTCCTGGAAGAACCCTCAGAAATAACCATTAAAACATCGCAACTTTCACCGATCACCACCCTCCAGACGGTGCTGCAGAAAAAAGGCCTTGATTACCTGACCATCGGCCGCAATTATATAGTCGGAGACAGGGAGCGCCTCTATGAAGACTTTGCCAACCGGATGTACCTGAGCCGCTTCAACCTGTTTTATGTTTCCGGTGAAGCAATGGAAAGTTATATTGAAGAATTCGATGTTCCGGTGGAAAGTTTAACTGTAGATGTCAACCAGCAGTCTTTATGGATGCAGGGCACACCGATGGCCCTGGGAAAAGCCAGGGAAATAATCAATTCCCTCGATGTCATGGAGAATGCTGCTTTTGGAGAGGGTGGGAGCAGGCACATTCGGATGCCGGTTGCCATTGCTTCGGGAGATAGGGCAGAAGAAGAACTGCACTCATTAATCAACCTGCTTAGCATCCTCCTGGACGGTTTTCGCGACGAAAGATCCGATCTGGGCTGGGGAACCTGGGATCACCCCGGGCCGGTGCCCAGGATCCACATGGACTGGGCCACCCCGGTGATCAGGCCTTGTGATATCAGGATGAAAGTTACGCCGGACCTTGATCCCAACCCCCAAAGTTACCTCCATTACCTGGTGGCGGAAGGGACCCCTGGTAATATTGACCTGGTAAATCAAATGATTGAAAGTATTCGTGATACCGATGTATCACCATTCCCCTTTGCCGATGAAGAGGTGCCCGAAATCGAAGACGAGATTGAAGACGAGGTTACAGAAGAAGGGGAGTTGACAGGAGGAGGACAACCCGAGCAGTCATCTGCCCCTGTCGAAACTTACTATATCAGCCTCAATGCCATTCCCCCCGAGGGGGGCAGCTTGAGCGGCAGGGGTGCTTATCTCAGCGGCAGGAGTGTGACGGTTACCGCCTCACCAGATGAAGGATACCAGTTTGTACGCTGGATCGAAAACGGATCGGAGGTATCGACCAGCACTTCCTACACCTTCACTATTTACAGCAACCGGAGCCTGGAAGCGGTGTTCTCAAAAATAAAGGATCAGGGCCAACCGGAAGAAACCGGGGAGGAAGTCAATGTTGATGCGGATGAAGAAAACGAGCCGGAAAGCAGCCCCGGTGAGGATACCGGTGATCAAGAATAAAAGATAATTAATTAGTGGAGCAGATAAGTATGGCTAATAATCAAAACTCATATCCGCTGAGCATGGCCGAAATCCTCGCCATGGCAGTGGAACAACAGGCATCGGACGTTCATATAGTGCCGAACGATGCGCCTATGTTCAGAATTAACCGCGACGTGGTTAAGCTTGATTATCCGCATTTGTCCCCGGAGAATGTTAAGGAACTGCTGGTCCAGATCATCAAACCCCACCAGTTAGAAACGCTCAAAAATGACCTGGAGCTTGATTTTTCCTATGCCATCGCGGGCGTGGCCCGGTTTCGGGGTAATGTCATGATCCAGCGGGGCACTCTGGCCCTGGCTTTGCGGATAGTTCCTTTTGATATACCGGAACTGGAAAACCTGGGCGTCCTGCCGGGCGTCAGGGACCTCTGTTTTTTGCCCAGGGGCCTGGTACTGGTAACCGGCCCTACCGGGAGCGGTAAGTCTACCACCCTGGCGGCCATGATCGATATAATCAACCGGGAAAGAAGCCTTAATATTGTCACCGTCGAAGACCCGATCGAATTTTTACATTCGCACAAGAAATCGACGGTCAAGCAAAGGGAAGTGGGCCTCGATACCCGCTCCTTCGCCAATGCCCTGCGCCATGTGCTGCGCCATGACCCGGATGTAATCCTGATCGGGGAGATGCGCGACCTGGACAGCATCAGCATTGCCTTAACCGCAGCGGAAACAGGCCACCTGGTCTTTTCTACTTTGCACACCCAGACGGCACCCCTGACTATTAACCGGATCGTGGACGTATTTGCCGAAGAACAGCGGGACCAGATCCGCCAGCAGTTAACCGGTTCCCTGCAGGCCGTCTTATCCCAGCAGTTGATTCCCAATGCCAGCGGAGACGGCCGGGTTTTGGCCATGGAATTTTTAAAAACAAGCACCGCAGTTAAAACCATGATCCGCGAAGGTAAAGAACACCAGCTTTATTCGGTAATGCAGTCCAGCCATGCAACAGGGATGAAGACCATGGACCAGACCTTGTCAGAGCTGGTATATTCAGGTAAGATAACCCGCTATGAGGCTTTGGAAAAATGCATTGATCATTCTGAAATGCAGAGGCTGCTGCAGCGTCAGCCTTCCAGCTTCAGAGCATAGATCCGAGGAGTTGGCTTAACGATGGCTTCTTTTCAATATGAAGCTGTAAACAGTTCAGGAGAGATTATAAACGGCAGGCTTGAAGCCGAAGAGCAAGCCGGCGTAGTGGAAAAGCTGCGCGGAATGGGCCTGATGCCCATGGAGATCAAGGAAGTCAAACGGTCTTCCCTTTTCGGCCAGCTCAAGTTATCCTCAAAAGTAAAACTGGGTGATTTAAGTTTATTCAGCCGGCAGATGGCGGCTATGCTCAATTCGGGTATTCCCCTGACCAGGGCCCTGTTTACCCTTAGCCGCCAGGTAACCAATCCAACCCTGGCCGCTGCCCTGAATGAAATCGGCCGTAACGTGGAAGGCGGGATCAGCTTCAGTGAAGCGCTTAAAGGCTATCCCGATATTTTTTCTTCCCTGTATGTAAGTATGGTCAGCGCCGGGGAAACCGGCGGTAATCTGGAAGAAACCTTGAACCGGCTTTCCAACCAGCTGCAAAAAGACAAGGAATTGCGCGATAACATCAGGTCTGCCCTGATGTACCCCGTCGCTGTCCTCGCCTTTGCCATAATCATCCTGTTTGCCATGCTTTTTTTCATGGTGCCGATTTTTGTTGGTTTTTTCCCGCCTGGTGTTGATATACCGTGGCCAACCCAGGTTATTATTAACTTATCTGATTTGCTTCAGGCTTACTGGTACATTGTTTTCCCGGTTTTGTTCCTGATCTTTTTGGGTTTCCGGGCTTATGCCAGAAGCGAAAAGGGCAAAAGGAGGCTGGACCGGATAAAATTCCGCCTGCCTGTCTTTGGCCAGCTCATTCAAAAATCGGTTGTCGCCAGTTTTGCGCGCACCTTTTCAACCATGATGGCTACCGGGTTGCCGGTGGTGCAGTCCCTTGATGCTTCTGGAAAGGCGACGGGCAATACCTTGGTAATGGACGCCACCGTGGAGGCAGGCGAAAAAATTCAGGAAGGAAGTAGTGTAGCTGCCCCCCTGGAAGAAAGCGGAATCTTTCCTCCGATGGTAACCCATATGGTTGCCGTTGGTGAGGAAACAGGAGATATACCGGATATGATGGACAAAGTAGCCGCTTTTTTTGAAGAAGAAGTAGCGACCATGACCAAGGGATTGACTTCCATGATCGAGCCGCTGATGCTTGTGGTCATTGGAGTCATGGTCGGTGGGATGCTCATTGCCTTATACCTGCCGATCTTTACCGTAATTACCGAGATCTAACGATGACCGGAGGACAAACTATTATGAAATTAGGAGCTTCTAATAAATCAGTGGGACTTGAGATTGACACCGGCATAGCCCGGGCAGTGGAAACTTCCGGCAGCTCCGGTAAACCCAGGTTGATCAATATGGCCGGCATTGAGCTTGCTCCGGGAGCCGTGGAAGAAGGGATGGTCGTCCAGCCCAAAGAAGTCGGTGAAGCCCTGCTGGAGCTGTGGTCTTCGGGTGAAGTCAGGTATAGGCAGGTTTTGCTTGGCGTGGCCAATCAGGCCGTCCTGGTTCGTTATGCAACTATTCCCAAGGTGCCGCCGGATAAGGTTGGCAATGTGATCAGGTTTCAGGCCCAGGAGAGCCTGCCCATACCCCTGGAAAGTGTGGTTATGGATTACCAGGTAATCGGTGAAACCGAAGAAAACGGAAAGACTGTTCTTGAGGTCTTGCTGGTTGCAGCCAGACGGGACATGCTGGACGGGTTCCTGGAGGCTTTGTCGATTGCGAAACTTGAACCGGCTGACATTGATGTTTCCACCCTGGCCCTGATGCATACCCTGCCTGCCAGGGCGCAGGACAGGACTGTGGCCATTGTCAACATAGCCAACGGCCTCAGCAATATCCTGGTTTCAGATCACGGCCAACCCCGGATGGCCCGGCTGGTCTCATTCAAACTCAAGGATCTGGCTGATCAGCTTGGCTGCTCGCTGGAAGAGATTTTAAGCGAAAAGGTATACGATACTGATCCCGCCCTGAAAACTTTTGACAAATGGGCCAACAGCGTCGTTACAGAAACCAGGTCTTCACTTACTTATTATCAAAACCAGTCCAATGCATCTGAACTGGAAGCTATAATTTTAAATGGCAGGGGGGCCCGTTTGAAAGGGATCGCCACCAGGCTTGAAGAAGAGTTGGAACTTCCGGTCCGAATAGTCAACCCCTTTGCCGTTTACACCAATGCCGACGAGAGAAATCTGGGTACCGGCATAGATGCTGTAGAATACGCTATCTGCGCCGGGCTGGCCCGACGCGGTCTGGAGGGATCGTAGTTTGGAATACGTCAGCTTACTACCACCAGAAATAAAACAAAGAAGGTTGGATGAGAAGAGGCAGGGCAGGCTGATCAAAATTGCAGTTATTGCGCTGGCGGTTGTGCTTGCTGTTTATGTATTCCTGCTGGCTTCCACGCTTCTTACCCGCAGTACCCTTAATTCCCTGCAGGAAGAGCGGCAGCAGCTGGAGGACCAGGCGGCGGAACTGGAGGCGTACGCCAACCTGTATAATGAAATGAGCGAAGCCGAGGACAGACTTAGCCGGGCCATGGGCAATGTGCCAGACTGGGATCAGCTTTTGCGCGATCTGGGAATGGCCTTAAATCCGGAGGGAGCGCTGACCGAATTGGATATCTCCTACCTGGCTGAAAACAACGCCGGCGAGGAAGAAGATGAGAACGGGGAGAGCGGAAGTTTTGACATGAGAGGCTGGAGTTACAGTCACGGCAATGTAGCCGATATTATAGAGAGAGTCCAGAGATTAGAACAGTTAAATAATGTCCGCTTCCGGGTATCCTCAGAAACAACGATTAATAACCGGCAAGCGGTTCAGTTTACTGTTGATGGGGCCTTGTTGCCCGGACCGGTATTTTTTGACCCCGAGGAGGACAGCTGATATGGCAGCTTTAAGCGGAACCACAAAGAAATATATCATTATAGGAGTGGCTGGACTGGCTTTTATCCTGGGGGTGGTCCTGATCTATGTGCAGTATAATACCCTCGTAGAGCTGCGGGCGGAAGTGGAAGAAGAAGAGATTGCTGTTGATGAAGCGCATGCTCATTTAAACCGGCTGCTTGGTCACCGGGAACGGGCCGATGAATATGAAGAGCGATTAAACTTTGCCAGGGTAAAGATACCCGACAGCGCCAGGGAAGAAGAAGTGCTGCGCTACATTCAACGCCTGGTGGATGAACACGGTTTAAAGGCACTTGATATAAGTTTTGAAGATCGGTACGAAGAAGAAGGTTACACCGTTATGCCCCTTTCTTTAAACCTCGAAGGCAGCTACAGCGGGATCAGAAGGATGCTCAACAACCTGCGCAGAGGAGAACGGGCTGTCCGGGTAGATGATCTCAGTTTTACCCATGCCGGGAACGGCGGTTCTGAACTGCAAATTAATGTTTCTGCCAAAACCTTTTACAGGCCCTAAATTTAATGGTAAAATACAAATCGCTAAAAAAGAGTTGATTTTATAATCGACACTCTGCACCTGTCCCTGACAGCGACTACATGGAGAGATAGAAGAGATGGATAGGCACCGTCAAAATTTAACAAGAAAGCGGGCTGGCGGGATCGGTGAACTGCTCGTTGAAAGCGGTGAACTGACCCGGGGACAGCTGGACAAAGCCCTGGCAAAGCACCGGGAAAAGCTGCAGCAGGGCGGCCGAGCCCTGCTGGGGCAAACCCTGGTGGACATGGGCTACACCACTGAAGAGGTTGTTACCAGGGCCATTGCTTACCAGGCCAATGTAGAGCATGTTTCTTTAGATTCCTATGAGGTTGATTCGACTGCCGCAGCAATGTTGGACCCGGATTCAGCCAGGCGCTACAATGCGCTGCCCATCGGCCATGAAAACGGCCGCCTTGTGGTAGCCATGATGCATCCCAACGACATCGTGACCATTGATGACCTGCGCCTGATCACCGGCTATGAAGTCAAGCCGGTTTGTGTATCAGACAGTGAACTTAGAATGGCAATTGAGCAGTATGCCCGGGCTACCACAAACATAGAAACTGGCGCAGAAGATTATGTTCCTGAGGAAGAAGATAAGGAAGAGATTCAGACTTCGGCCGGCGATAAACCGGCAGTGCAGCTGGCCAACCTGATTATCAACCAGGCCATCCGCAATGCCGCCAGTGACGTCCATATCGAACCGCAGGAAAAAAGCCTTCGGGTCCGGTTCCGGATCGACGGGGTGCTTCATGAAACTATGCAGCCCCCGGCCCGCCTGCATCCGTCCCTGGTCTCCAGGATTAAAGTTATGGCCGGAATGGATATTGCCAACCGCCGCTCGCCCCAGGACGGCAGGGTCAGCCTTAAAATGGACGGAAGAGCGATAGACCTCAGGGTAGCTTCACTGCCTTCAGCTTACGGTGAAAAGCTGACCCTGCGTTTGCTTGACCGCAGCGAACGCCTCATTACTTTACCCGAGCTTGGATTTCCTGAATCGCAGCTCAGGCGATTTCGCCGTTTGATTAACAAGCCGTACGGCTGTGTCCTGGTTACCGGCCCCACCGGCAGCGGTAAAACTACCACTTTGTACGCAGCGCTTTCCGAATTGAACACGGTGGACAAACACATCATAACCGTCGAAGATCCGATCGAATACCGCCTGGCCGGGATTAATCAGGTCCAGGTCAACCCCCGGGCCGGATTGACCTTTGCCACAGGACTTCGGTCTATCCTGAGAAATGACCCCGATATAATTATGGTGGGGGAGATCCGGGACCGTGACACGGCTCGCATCGCCGTCGAATCGGCTCTGACCGGGCACCTGGTCCTTTCAACCCTCCACACCAACGATGCAGCGGGAGCGATATCCAGGTTAGGCGATATGGGGATTGAACCGTATTTAACTGCTTCATCAGTGATCGGGGTCCTGGCCCAGCGTTTGGTCCGGGTCCTGTGCCGGCAGTGCCGCAAACCATACACGCTCAGCCGGAAAGAGATTTTATCTTCCGTGCCTGATTTCCCCCTGCGGAGGGATGAGCAGGAAATTACGATCTACAAGGCTGAAGGGTGCCTGCGCTGCAGCCATACCGGGTACCGGGGCCGAATGGGCGTCTATGAACTCTTGCCGGTCAGCGACAAAATCAGGCATCTGACCTTAAAAAACAGCCCCACCGCTGAAATTGCCCAGGCGGCGGTGCAGGAGGGTATGATAACTCTGCGCCGCGACGGTTACTTGAAAGTCCGGGAAGGAATTACTACTTTGGAAGAAACCCTGCGCGTTTTGGCTTAAAAGTATAAATATTAACAATTGTTCGTGTTGACTGATTAACATTTATGTGACATAATGCCATCAGGAAAGAGAATCGAAAAAGGCAAAGCCACCGAAAGGTGGCGGCGCAAAGCTAAAGGGGCTTCGGTAACACATTGCCGGTGCCAGCCAGCTGCCGGTTCAAAGGGATCTACTACCCCACCTGAACCAGCAGGTGGGGTGTTTATGTTTTAAGGCATCCTTTGGCAGCTAAAAAAATCTGCGAGGAGTTTTGCTTGTGAGTTTTAATAACGCGGTAGACAGGCCTTCTGACCTGGAAACAGCTGTGCAAAGTTACATGACCACCGGCAGCCCGCAGGACAAAGAAAAAGTGGTCAAAATCGGACAGCAGTTGATCAAGTATTACGCCGGTGTGTACAGTCCGGGTACGGTGGATGACAGGTTAAAAAAAGCCGCCACCGAAGGATTCTTGCTGGCCCTTAAAAACTATGATCCTTCCCGAAAGGTGCTGTTTACAACTTATGCCACCCACTGCATCATTAGTGAGATCCGCCAGGAATTGCGGAGCCGGAAATTGTTTAAAATTCCCGATTGGCTGCAGCGCCTGCAGGATGAAGTAGTTAAAGCTACCGAGGAACTGGCCCGGGAGAAAAACCCCCTGCCAACCCTGCAGGATATCGCAGAAAAAGTAAACATTTCAGAAGAAGGAATTGTCGAAGCTATGCAGGCCGGAAGCGTATCGTTGCAAGATCTGGACCTGTCATCTTTAAAAAGCCTCAGGAGGGAAACCTTTAAACTGCCCATTGAGGATGCCGTTACTATCCGTAAATCGATCGACCGGCTATCTGATATACAGAGAAAAGTCCTGTCTTTAATCTCGGTTAACCTGAGGGAGCTAACCCTGGCCATGGAGGAAGAAGAACTGGCCCTGACCAAGGACCAGGCCGGCTATATCAGGATGGTGGAAGAAGGCAGGGGGCTGCATGATCATGAGGAAAAAACAATCGGTTTTAAAATAGATTTCCCCGAGCAGTTTTCAGAAGAATACGTGGAGCGCTATTTTGAAGTGCTTTCAGATGAGTTCGGCTTGCGCCTTGCAGAAGCCAGGTTCAAAGGAGCTTTTAAAGCTGAAGATAATCATTTCGACAGCTTGATAGTAATCCTGAAAATGGAAGGCAGGTACAGGTGCCTGGTTCAGCTTTTGAATCACTTACGCAATGAGGAACGGGCCATCCGGGTCGATCAGGTCAGAACTGCCAGAATTGACAAGATCCCGGCCCGGATCAGCACCACTGTCAATTTGACCACCTATTTCCGGAGAAGTTAAGAACTAAAGCAGTTTTTTAAGTGGCAGTTGTTACAGGAGGAGTTAAAATGCCAGTACTAACAAAACAAAAAAACAGTACCCTGGAAGCCGCCGCCGGGAAGTTTGCTGAAACAGGCAGCAGTGACGCTAAAAATGAGGTTATAAAAGCAGGCGCTGCCCTGGTCAAATACTATGCCGGTCTGTACAGCCCCGGCAGGCTGGATGAAGACCTGGTCCAGGTAGGTTATGAAGGTATGTTGAAAGCGCTGAAAAGGTTTAACCCCTGCCGCGGGACGATGTTTTCAACTTATGCTACGCACTGTATCATCGGGGAGATTCGGCATGAATTACGAGGGCGCGGCCCTTTCAAGGTCCCTGAGTGGCTGAAAAACCTTCAATCAGAAGTTTTAAGCGTCACCGAAAAACTGGCCCAGGAAAACGGAACCATGCCGACTCTGGATCAAATCGCCTACCGCATAAACGTAGACGAAGAAGGGATTGTGGAAGCGATGCAGGGCGGATGTGTCTCTTTGGATGAAATTGACCTCTCAAAAGTCAGATCACTGCGTTATGAAAGTTTTAAGCTGCCGATCGAAGATAGAATTGCCGTCCAAATGTCGATTGAGAAAATGGACGAACTGCAGCAAAAAGTAATTAAAATGATCTATTACGAGGGCCTGACCCAGGAAGAAACCGCCAGGCGGCTCGGCCTTAACCAGCGTAAGGTATCCCGGTTGCTTAACCGGGGCCTTAAAGAAATGCGCCCATATGTAGTTTAACAGCACCTCGCTTACCCATCACCTGGTGACCTCTTTCCCGGAGCGAATTAATAACCTTATCACGCTTATTCTGCAGATTAGGGTAGTAAAAATAAGTACAGGTGAGGATTTATAAAAAATTTAGGTTATGTGTCTAAAATCCTAATTAGCCGGTATAACTATATATAGAAGGGCAACAAGAAAAGCCCTTGTGCAGGTATTAAGACACAAACCTGACGATAATGGCAAACCTGTCGAAAGGCAGGGGCGCAAAGCTATGGGTCTAAGCCCTCCAGGGGGTATGGCCGCCAGGCTGCCGAATCGGGATTTTTTATTTCCTTAAAAACATTATCGTCAAATAACAGCAAAAGGAGGTGAAACGACAAAACACTGAACAATTTTTGAATCCTGGGATTGTGGTCAACCCGATCCAGCCCGAATAATAAAAATTTGAAAGGGGTTTTATGTAATGCAAAAATTAATGAGAGCGATGCATAAGCAAGAAGAAGGTTTCACCTTAGTTGAATTGATGGTCGTCGT
>SKMK01000007.1 GCA_007121075.1 Syntrophomonadaceae bacterium | reverse complement strand
TTACGCCGGCGCTGAAGAAAGTAGATCAGGGCAAAAACACTAACCCCGATTATATCCGTGAGAACTGTCGGCCAGATCATCGATATAGCAATAGCAAGCAAGACAACCTGTTCATATATCCTGAGCTTTGTAAACAGCCAGCGCTGAATAACTGCGCTGAAGCAATACATACCGAAAAGAGAAGTTAAAGAAATCAAAGCGGCTTGATCCCAGGTGGTATCAATTAGTAGAAATTCTGGATTATAGATGAACATGAACGGCAGCAAAAAGGCGGCCATGTCAACTTTGAAGCCCTGGATCCCGGTCCTGATCGGCTCAGATCGGGCCACAGCTGCAGCAGAGTAAGCCGCTACACCAACCGGCGGCGTATCATCGGCCAGAATGGCATAGTAAAGAATAAAGAGATGGATGCCAACCACCGGCAGGTCCGGCTCAACGAAAAGAACCGCCGGAGCAACCAGGGTAGCCATGATCACATATTTAGCCGTGGTGGGAAGGCCCATGCCAAGCACAATAGACATTGCCGCAGAGATGACCAGCAGGATAAACAGGCTGTCTCCGGCAAGGACCGAGAAAAAGATCGTCATTCTCAAGCCCAGGCCGGTAAGGCTGATTACTCCCACAATTAAACCGGCGCAGGCGCAGGCAACGCCAATTCCGGCCATGCTTTTAGCTGAAGCATCCAGGCCGTCAATGAACTCTTTACCCATGGCTCTTACGGCCTGAATAAAGGTCTCTGAAGACTCACTCACCCCGGAGCGGACAGCTTTTAAAGCATGGAGAAGTTTAACAACAAAGCTTACCAGGAGCATGGCTACAATCCCGTAGAAACCCGCGGTCAGGGGAGTAACACGCAAAAATAAAAGGTAATAAACAAGGACTGCTACCGGGATCCAAAAATGGATTCCGGATAAAAAGGTGGAAATAAAAGGGGGTATTTCTTCCCGGGGCAGAGCCTTTATGCCGGTCTTTGCCGCTTCCAGGTCAACCATGATCAACAACGCTATATAACTCATTACTGCGGGCAGAGCAGCATGAATAATAATCTGGTAATACGGGATACCGGTAAATTCAGCCATGATGAAAGCGGCTGCCCCCATGATTGGAGGTAAAAACTGGCCGTTAGTGGAAGCTGCGGTTTCAATTCCTCCGGCTACCTCCGGTTTGTAACCGGCCCTTTTCATCATCGGAATAGTCATCGAACCGGTAACCACCGTGTTGGCCACGGAACTGCCAACAATACTGCCCATAAAGCCGCTGCCCACCACGGCAGCTTTAGCCGGCCCCCCTCTCGTCCTGCCGAGCATGGCATTAGCCAGCTGGACCAGGTAGGCTCCGGCACCGGAAGCCTGAAAAAAACAGCCAAACATGACGAAAATAAACACAAAGGAGGACGCCACACCCACGGGAATGCCAAACATGCCCTCACCAGTTAAATAGAGGTGATCAATTACCCGCCTGAGGCCATAACCCCGGTGAGCAATAAGATCGGGGAGATAAGGGCCCAGGTAAGTATAGGACAGAAAAACTGTTGTCACCAGCGGGAGGACAAAACCAAAAGCGCGCCTGGCCGTTTCCAGGATCATCAGCACGGCTACGGCCCCAAAAATTAGATCTGTCAGGATCGGTCTGCCAACCCGGTGAGCCAGGTCCTCGTAAAATACAAAAACATAAAAAACAGAAACAAAACTGACCAGGGCCAGCGCTATATCGTAAAAAGGAAGTTTATGATATTGCTCTTTTATTTTTTTGTTTAATGGAAAATACAAAAAACAAAGAGCCAGGGCTACTGACAGGTGAGCCGACCGCTGCAAGCTGGCTGTAAGCTGTCCTGTTCCCGCCGTATAAAAATGGAATAGAGCCCACAATGCTCCAATAACAAATATTACCATTCCTGCTTTGCCGGCTAATTGCCTGGTCAGGCCTTCTTCAGTAAACTTTTCTAATTCTTCTGGTAGATCAGGGGTGCCAAAATTATTGTCTGCCTGCAAATAAACCCACCTCGCTGGAAGCCATTATTAATGAAGGTGCAGGGTTAAAAGCCCCGCACCTTCGACAGTTAAACTGTTTAGTCTAAGAGCCCCTGCTCTTGGAAGTACTGCTCGGCGCCGGGATGCAATTCAATTGGCATTCCGTCAAGAGCGGTATCCAGGGTGATCAGGGTTCCTCTTTCATGAGCGCCGTGAATGGTATCAATGTTTTCAAAAACGTTGCTGGTATATTCATAGGCCAGATCTTCAGGGAGATCGGCATGTCCTACCACCATGGCCAGCACGGCTACCGTCCGGGCTTCCGGGACGCCGCTGTAAGTGTCAGCCGGGATTACCTCGTCAGAGTAATAGGGGTAGGTTTCCAACAACCAGTCAATTTTATCTTCTTCAATACTGACAATTACCACATCTTTTACAATGGCTACCTCTTCGATAGCGGCAGCACCCAGGCCTGTAGTAAAGAAAGCGGCATCAATACGATCGTCACGCAAAAAGTCGGCCGCTTCACTGGCGGTTATGCGCTCAACAGCGCCAAGATCATCGAAAGTAAGGTCGTATGCTTCTAAGATCTGGGCGGTATTTGCTTCAGTTCCGCTGCCCAGGGGGCCGACGGCTACAGTTTTACCTTCCAGGTCCCCGGGGTTCTCAATCCCCGCATCGGCGCTGGCGACAATCTGGCAGTGCTCGGGGTACAGGGTAAAGAAGCCTCTCATTTCCGGAATCCCTTCGCCTTCAAACATTTGAATACCGTTTTGGGCATAGTAGGCAATATCATTTTGCAAAATAGCCAGCTCCGCGTCCTTGGTCCCGATCAGGCGGGCGTTGGCAACAGATGCACCTGAGGACTCGGCCGTCAGGCTGATATTATCCATATTTTCATAGGCAATGCGGGACATTGCTCCGGAAACAGGATAATAGACTCCAGCCACCCAGCCGGATGCCAGTGTCCAGCGGACCGGACGTTCCGGATCCTCGGGCTCGGGCTCTACAACTTCTTCATCCGGATCCTCGGGCTCAGGCTCCACTTCAGGCTCACAGCCCACCACCATCAGCAAACTGACCGCAAAAAAGACAACCAGCATCAAGCTTAAAACTTTTCTAGTGTTCACTTTTTAACCTCCTCATTAATTTTCTGTGCCTCTTGATCTCTAAAAAATGTTAAAATCCAAATACCCTTTAAGGAATTTAAGGTAATGCTGCACTCCAAAAGTCATAATCTAAGGAGTGCAGCATTCCTAAGTGTTTACCTGACGTATTTTTCTGTTTTTTAATTTCTCTTATTCAATGTATGGTCCATATGAGCCAATCGTTGTTCCTCGTTCAGGAAGCTCTTCATCGATTCTATCCGGGTCTAATTCATATAGGCTGCCATCAGCTGTTTTTTCAAGCATAACTACCATTTGTTCATAAGAATGCTGTACAAGCATGCCTATTGATTTATGCCCAATTCCACCTCTAATTTCTACGAGTACACTGCCCAGGCCCTCAAGGCCGTATGCGTTTCTGGCAATGTTTGGAATTGCGCTTCCAGGGTAACGTGTTACTTCTGCATATCCATACTGGTTCATTTGATCCATCATAGCCACGCATAACTGTTTGGATAAATTGACAGCATCTTCTGGGACATCCGGATGATTGGGCCACATGATGGAACTTGTTACCATTTTTCCATCCGGGCTGCTATAGCTTCCCTGATTGTGAAAATCAATTGTCCACTCCGGCATTACTTCCTTGGTCGCGTCAATTAAGGCCTGTGCTTCTGGGACAGGGTTTTCTGGATAATCATCAGGGTGATTTGCATACAAATCAGAATCTTCCCAATCAAACCAGTGGTAACGGTTGATATCCCATCCGACACCTTCCCACCAGGAGGTCCAAAAGCCTTCTGCAGTGTTTCTTGCCGGTGCATCGGGATCAACATTAAATCTGTGGAATACATCAGGCTCGCTACCATCAGGATTAAGCCTGGGGACAATATGAACTGTCAACTCTTCTCTGATTTGCCTAAAAGTAGGGCACCCACTGCTACCTAAATCCTGAAGCAACCTCAGCGCCGCTTCTGTTCCGTGAGGTTCATTGCCATGTTGCTGGGTGTGGATCAATACATTCTTATCGCCTTCACCGACAACACCCATGAAGATATCCCGTCCCTGGTTACTTTGACCGATAACTTCAAATTTTACCCTTCCATTTGAAGTTTGTTCAATCTGTTCGATACGATTTACCAATTGTTCATAGTCTGTAAAGGCATCCAAAAAGTCATCCTGTGTGGTGGGCTCGGTTAAAAATGGCCCTCCGGGAGTTACGTAAGGCCCTGCAAAAGCTAATCCCGAAACCAACAGCAAAAACATTAAGGCGCAAGCTAACAGGCACAATACTCGCTTATACATGTTTTTACCTCCCAAATTAGTTTTTTCATTCAATGCAAAACCGAATTCCAAACTACTGTAGATGTTAAGAAATAATATGTCAGAAAGCTACCACCTCCTTAAAATTAGATTGATTACAAAGAAGCTGAATAAAACACGAATACCATCTTACCAAATGAATTAAATACATTAACCTCCTGAAAGAACGGTTCCCCTAAAAAGGTAAATGGCTATGTCCAAGTGTTTGCCTCCAAACTCTCCATGATCAGTTCTTATGGCTATTGATAACAATTGAGTGCGGGAGCAATTAATAAAACGATATAACTTGTTCCCGCACTTTTTTTACTATAGAAATAAGCGTTCTACTTTGCTACGCTGTAAAAGTGTGAATTAAAAAGTATTTTCATTGTGGAATATGCTTGTCCACGAAACTCTGGGTCAAAGCCAACTGTAACAATTCTGCCTTCTCCATAAGGAACATCTGCAATTGCGGACAACTCTTGTATATGCTCAGGTCCTAATAACCAACCGGATACCATTGGATTCTCATCAGGGTAATTGGCTACACTTGTAAAATCACCGCTGAAAGCTGAGCCAAAGGAGAATTTAATATGGTGGTCTTCCGGCCTTAAGCCATATCCAACGGGGTGAGTGGTATCTACATTCATTTTAAGGACAGTCCCCGGGCAGAGAAATTCTTCTACATCAAGCGGATCGAGTTCGTCTGTAACGTTTACAGGTAAGTATTCTGTTACAAACTCCGTGGAATTGTTGGCTGTAATTAAAGTACCGCCTTGTTCCACGAAGTTAGCAAGGTTTTCTAAGCCCTCTTCTCCAAGGCCAGCAGTCCATGATTCCGGGTAATCCTCACCTGGTAAACCGTATTCAAGGTGGTCCCAAATTTCATCCGGATAACTATCATCGGGAAGGCCATGTTCAAGTTTACTTAATGAAACGTTTGCAATGTGTATTACATCGAATTTTTCAATAAGGTTACCCTCTCTGATGTCATCATCGCGAAGAACCGAGAATGGTATCTCGAAATTATCATACATCAGATGAACCCAACCGGCGTCCCTTTCACCACGACCTCTGCCCCAACTCCAGTAAAGACCAATACTCGGCTGTTCTAACTCGTATTGTTCAATATCAGGTGCTTCATCAACAGGGTAGAAAGTAATCGCTAGTTCTTTAGCCAAGTCGACGAGCTTTTCTTCTAGACCATTTTCTGCTTTAACTATGGTGCTGCCAGGAAGCATCTCTTTACCTGCAATGGTAAAGCTTTCTTTAGCCCAACTCAGTTCAAATCCATTTTCCAACAGCCGATGCCGCGCTGGAGCTGCATTGTTGGACTCAGGACCAAAAGTGTAACCAAAGTTAGCGCCTCCTTCAATGACGGTGCCAATAATTTCAACTTCAGATATCCTGGCTAAATCTGCTTCAAATTGATCTACTACTTCTACGTAATCAATATCCATTAAAAGAGGTACCGTCCATCCAGTGATACCATAAGGCATTCTTGGAGGGCCATCTGGATAAAGGCGTGTGTCAGGATACTCCATGGTATCCATCATGACCATGACTTTATTGCGGAAAGGCTGGGACGTACGAATTACGTATGTTCCTTCCGGGTATTCCTCACCCCCAGCGGTAAATGCACTTTTAGCCTGGTGAACTTCCAAATCCTTCAGGAAGAATACATCAAGGAATGTTTGTAAATTCCCTGGATCATGCTGATCCTCTGGAATAATATAAGCATACGGGGATTCACCTAACCCGTCGTCAACTCCATCTTGTGCCATTTGTACCCAGTTGTCTATAAATTCACTTTGGTATTTTGAAGCTAGGTTAAGTAGCGAGTAAATGAATGTTTCGTTATAATCCATGATGTCACGAAGATGCCACCAACCCCCAGGCCAGACATCGAAGAAGTTTGTGGCACGCTGTAAAGGCCCGTCCGGTAGTCCTGTCGGTGTTACAAAATCTTCCTCAGCAATATACACAGGAGAAGCTCCGTCAACGCGAGCAGCTTCAGTATGCATTCCTACCATGTTATGGAAAGTCGAAGCGCCCCTTGTAGAACCATACCACCAGCCATCAAAAATCATGTCACTTCCAATGCCATATTGTCCCGCCTTATTAAATTCCGTTTTAGCGTGGCCGCCAACCATGTGATGACCGCCCAAAACAAGGTTATGCTTGTATGGGTTTATAGGATTAAAATAAGGGGGAACCCAAAAGCGAACATGTCTGTTCCCCATTTCATGCATGTCAACAAAGAAATGAGGTTTCCACTCCTGGAACATCTGCTTCGCTACATTCCTGGTTTCCGTGTGATACATAACCCAGTCCCTGTTAATATCATGGTCAATATACTTGTGATATGTGTAAGGTAGCGTCATTCCCTCATAATCAGTGTCCAATGACTCGTTGTACCAATCTACTACAATTTTTTGCCCATCAGGATTTAAAGTAGGAACAAGCACTACTATAGTATTTTCTAATATTTGTTTCACTTCATCTCTTTTAGAGGTTGACAAATCATAAAGAACTTCCATGGAATTTTGAGAATAGCCGATTTCTGTTGAATGGCTGTTTCCTGTTAGCATTACAATTGTTTTTGCTTCTTCTTTTAATCGCTCTAGCTCTTTTTTGTCTAACTTGTGAGGATTAGAGAGTTTTTTGTTGATTTCTTTAAAGTGATCTAACCGCGCAATCGTACTTGGTGTGCCGATAATTGCCTGAATTTGCCGATCACCGAGCAATGTTGGGCCTATGTCTTCGATAAAAACTTTCGGCGAAGTTTCCCCAACATGATAGAAATATTCTTTAATATCGTCATATCGAGCCAAGGTATAATCTGCACCAAGTTCCATATCTAAAAATTCGTTAGGTTCTATTGTTTGACCTTGCTGTTGGGCATGGGGTGGTGGTTGGGCTGCTACAGGATAAATCAATGCAAAAATAAAAATTGAAGCCAAAACCAGCATCAAAAACAACTTTTCACGGTCTTTTTCCATTTTTTTCATTTTTTTCACTCCGCTAATTATTTTTTTCATGCGATCTTCTTCCTTCTTATTCACATCTAATTTATCCGAAGATATACTTTGTAAAACCACCTCCAAAATCTTAGAATACAAATTTAGAGTTATTCACCTCCTACAAACCAAACTTAACAGTTTTCCTCATGATTATCTCCGTTTTAATTTTTCCTACTTCACTTTGCCATCAGTTGTAGCCATTCAAATCTAATTATTTAATCGACTTAAAATCAAGTTTAGCAGAAAATATGATTATTCTAACAACACTTGGAATGACAATGTCATTTTGGGGAATAAAAAAGCATCTTATTGGATTTTGGTTTTGAGGACTATCTTATCTATAGCTTGCATAAAGAAAGTGCCTGGGCGAGCAGACTGTCAACTCTTAAACTGTGGATAAAAATTTTTCAATTTAATCCTGGCAGAATCAGTTGTAAATTGCCAGTCTACTAGGCATAAATATGTCGTAATTTCTTTCCTTTAGAGTCATCTACCATGCGATATATGGCCCGCAATTCCACGTACCCGGAGCCCAGAACCCGGGCTTGCCACTACATCTTTCTGCTTCGTTCCCTATTATCTTCGTCACTCTTCCCTACGATGCCCAGAGATCAAGGCCAGACCGATCTCTCGCTCTGCCAGGGAAATCCACCGGCGTACCAAACAATAGGATGAATATCACTTGAATCACCGGCTAAACTTGCGGAAGTCATATTTCTAAGAACTATAAAAAAGCCCGGCCGACATATAATCAGTCGGCCGGACCCCGCACTCTTGTTATTAATTCAGCCCAGCCGGGGCAAGGCCGGATAGGACCTGGTGGATTTCCTCTAGCATGGCAAGATAAGAGCCGCCAATACCGATCTGGGTGGCTATCTCAAGCCGGTCCGGGCAAATAAATTCCATGGTGTCCTGGGAGGTGTGATATATTGGCTCCAGGTCAATAGTTTCAGGTTCGCGCCAGATATGGTTGGCCGCTTCAATTCCGACCTGCCAATAACGGACATGGTCGCTGGCGCCTCGCTCTACCACAATGAGCTTCTCAAAGCCGAGGATATCCGCCGCTTCAACCGCATTTTTGGCAACCACGTTCTCTTCTGGCGTTTCCCCGCCCTGGGTTGCCATGAAGAGATGATCCGTGTGCGGCCAAGCAGTGCCCGTCATATCGAAATTCCAGTTACCGATGGTGCGCTCGATTTCCTCATCGGTCAGAGACTGTGCATGGTAATAGGACCCGATGAGTCCGACTTCCTCTGCACCCACGGCGGCAAAGCGCAGTTCCACCGGAAGGTTATAGTCTGCAAAGATCCGCGCGATCTCCAGCAGGGTGGCGGTCCCACTGGTATTGTCGCTGGCACCGGGTGCAGCGGCGACGGTGTCATAGTGAGCACAGAAAATCACCATGGGCGTGTTCTCGTCAGAACCTCCTAAGGGTTCCCTGGTGGCGATCACGTTCTGAGAGGTATCCTCCACAAGCACTTCCAGGGTGACTTCTACTCCGTCACTGAGTCTATCCTCGCCCACGTAACTGGCCACGCTGGCAAACGGGATTTCAACTTCGATTCCAGATACACGCGGATCGAACCAGCTGCGCCAGCCCCCATTTTGAACAATTAGTGCCTTGGCTCCGGCTTCTTGGGCTTTTTCCAAACCTTCCGTAATATCTGGGGACCATAGACCGGAGTAAGGTGTGACCCAGTCATAACCCAAATCGTGGAGGTCATCTAGATAGGCATCCATGCTATAGAATGGGCCACCCCATTCATCCTCGAGCTCGATCAGGGCGATCTTGCCTTCTGCATCGGAGAAATCGATCTGGTCAAAATCCATGTCTGAACAAACTGTGCCAACCCTGCTGATTTCGCCCGAGACACTGACCCTACCGTCTTCACCGAATATGTCCCAGTCAATCCCCATTCTCTGGGCTCGGACGGGCAACAGGTATTCCCCATCATGCAGATAGGGCACTATGCCCACATAAGGGAATTCTTGCTGCTCCACGTTGTAGCCCATCTCTCTAAATTGCTCTTCAATCCAAGCAGCAGTTTGTGCTTCTTCTTTGGAACTGGCAACTCTAATACCATAATCTGCCCCGCTCCCGGGGTTATTCAGGCCCGCATAGTCGTATTCATTCGGCCAGGCCTCAACGGCGCCAGACATGGCTCTAGTGTCTTCCCAGATTCGTTCCCCGTCAACCTGGCCCATAACTTCCTCAACCTCAGGTAGAAAAGGCAACTTTGCTTCTGCATGGTCTGGAATCTTCTCCGTCGCCTGTTGATTGGGCCCACGTGCTTGCTCTGGAGGCCCTTGCATTCCCGCTGCATTTCCCATTAACACCACTACCAGCAACACCGCTACTGTTACTGTTAAAACCTTTTTCATTTTTAAACGCGCTCCTCTCAAGTAAATTTAGGGGCGAAGCCCCGGATCATTAACTTCACCATCGATAGATAGTTATATTTTTGCCGCTAATATGAAATTTACCTTGAGCTGTTAAATTGCTGTCAACAAACAACCGCCGCAGAAACACAAAAGCCATACTTATCTTTGTTTTTCTCGCAGCATCCCTCCCAATAAGGATTTTAACTACACTGCACTCAAACGCTCAAGGGAATCTACAGGTTACTCGGAGAGTTTGAAATTGAACTGTTCACTGATCTTAACAAGCGCAATCAGCCCAATCATTTATAGCCAAGTTTGTACAGAAACTAAAAAGAAAGGCCTAATAACTGCCGGGACTAGAACTGCTAGGGATTGTTATTCAATACCGATAACTGTACCTTCGCGGCGATCGTCAGCTCCTCCGAATACTTGACCGGTTTCTGAACATATGGCGATGCTTTGAACACTTCCAAGGACCCCTCTAGTGGATACACTGTGCCCTCTGGCCCATAGATCAGCCCTCACATCAAAGAAGTTAGGGAAGCCCCTTTCCAGTTCAATGTTACGATAACTGTGGCTATGCATCCGCTTGGCATTGATGGCATCCTGAACAGGCATTCCGTGGTCAACCATGTTCATCAGCACCTGCATTACAGTGGTTATGATTCTCATACCTCCAGGTGAACCCACGCTGAAGACAGGTTCCCCATCTTTTAGAACTATGGTTGGAGTCATGCTGCTTCGCGGTCGCTTGCCTGGAGCCACCTCGTTTGGTCCACCAGGTGTAAAGTCAAAGTCGGTTAGTTCATTATTTAACATGAACCCATATTCTGGTACCATTTTCCCTGAGCCAAAGCTCATTTCGATGGTGGATGTATAAGAAACCAGGTTACCCCATTTATCACGGGTAGTGAAGTGGGTTGTTTCGCCGGAACCTTCTTCTGGTTGTACGTAAACACCCATCGTGTTAGTGTCTTCTTTGTAAATATTTGGCTGCCAATCCTGTCCTGGCTGCCTCCACCAGTAGGGTTGGCCTTTTTCGTTGTCATATGCCCAGGCATCTCCAGCAGTAACATCAGGGTTAGTTATATCCATGTCTATCAGAGCACGGCGCTTTTCAATGTAGTCATCATTTAAAAGCCCCTCGAGAGGCATTGCTACAAAATCTCCGTCGCCCATGTATAAAGCTCTATCTGCATAAGCGAGTCTCATAGTTTCTGCCATAAGATGTACAGTATCAGCTGAGTTTTGACCAAATGCAGCTACATCAAATCCTTCAAGGATTTTTAACATCTGAATCATGGTCATTCCCCCGGAGCTCGGTGAAGGCATGCTGGCTACATCATAACCGCGATAGTTGCCCCACACAGGATCCCTCATGACAGAACGATAGGTAGGAAGATCTTTTACGTCCATTATCCCGTCAAATTCTATTGCAGTAGCTGCAATAGCCGCACCCACTTCCGGCTCTCCAAACCTGTTGAAGGCATTACTAATGGCTATGTCACTTGCATTGGAATTAGAGAGCTTTCGGAGTTGGTCGTGACCGTAAAATACTTCAGTACCCTGATCCCGAATGAGGCGAAATGTTTTCGCCAGGTTTTCTTGCACTAAAAGGTCACCTTCTACCAGGCGCTCTCCATCAGGCCAAAATACTTCTCTAGCTGCATCATTAAATTTTCCTCTTGCTCCCCAAATTGCAGAAGCAAGATATGAATTGACAATCACACCATCCTCGGCCAACTTGATTGAGGGCTCAATCAACTCTCCCAGTGATCTTGTTCCATATTTAGTAACGGCTGTTTCAAGCCCATCAAGTGTTCCAGGGATCCCGATGGATTTTCCAGATGCCACAGCCTCCCAAAAACCCATATCTTGAAACAGATTAGAGGTAGCTCCGGCAGGTGCTTCTTCCCGGCAGTCAATCACAACCACCTTCTCTTCATCAGCAAGGTAAATCATTATAAATCCGCCGCCACCAATGCCGGACATATTTGGTTCTACTACATTCAGTGCAAATTGTACAGCCACCGCTGCATCAATGGCATTGCCACCTTGTTCCAAAATATCTGCCCCTACTTGGGAAGCTACGGGGTGTGATGTGGATACCATTCCACTGTAAGGTGAAGTTTCATCTGGCGGAACCCCGGGTGAAGAAAAGGCAAAAATCGTCCCAGTTGCTAATAGAAATAGAATCATCAAAATAATTAATACATGTAAAGATGCTTTCATTAATATTCACACCTTTCATTTTTATTTAAACAGTAAGTTATATTGAGATTTCTGTCACAATTTTCAATATCACCTCCTAATACCAATTAACAGGATTTTTCCAATGGGCTTTTTATTCATTCATCTCCTTGTCTTTTCTTGCTTTCACGAAAACTCTAACTAAAGATTCCATGCTGCTTTTTGATCATGGTGTTTTTTACTTCACCTCCATTAATGCGACAACTTCATATGGCGCTATTAAGTGATATTAAGAGATAAGGCCCGATAATACTCTATAATTGACTTTCTTAAACCAACAGCGGCAATTAAAGAATCAAATGTCAAAGTCAGCTCCAAAATCTATTTGGAAAAATTTATTTCCGGCCTTCAAAACGATTACGGAGGCGATTTTTATGTTCGGCCTCTGGTGTACTCATCAGCAATTTCAAGAACGATTAGAAAAACAACTTAGTGAGTTACTGACTCAAAGCAAAAAGCAAAGCATTTCCAACGCAGACGCTTTGAAAAAAAGCTACATCCTGAATCTGGACCCTTTAAAGGAACTGGTTACGTCCTGTTCCTTTAGTACAGGCCGTCCGGCTTTTATCAACCGGAGATTTTCCAGACCCTGTTCTTGGCCAGTCACTACAAAGAATCAATCAGCAGTTTTTCAGCCCGTTTAAAGGCGGGCGATATACTGGCCATCGCCTGCGAGTTTGAAACTGGCTACCTAAACCTAAAATGGTTTTACCCAAATAGCCTAATTCAAGTGAACATCCATATGAGTTTAATTTCACATGCCCCTTTTTATGCGATTTAGTATTTTTACCACTTACCAATGCCATATGAAGTTGTCAAAGATCAAAAACAGCTCCCTTTTAGCAACAAACTGTTCAAAGCTTCCTCACTCATGCCTATTTTCTGAGGGACTACGTAATTTTATCGACTTGTAATGAAGTTTAGCAGAAAGTATGATTATTCTAACAACACTTGGAATATAAATGTCATTTTGGGGAATGAAAATGCATCTTATTGGATTTTGATTTGAGCAATCTCTTATCTATAGCTTGCATGAAGAAAGTGCCTGAGCGAGCGGGCATTAAAACCTGGATCAGGCAATTCAAGAGTACAGAAAACAGGGTTTTAATAAGATTCCCAGAAAAGGTAAGCCACAATAAGCACAGCTCCTTGCCCTTATTTTAAACTACAAGGGGCAAGAGATCAGGTAAAGGTGGCCATTAGGCCGCCTGCTCTCCCACACCACCAGTCAAACCGTTCGGCACTTGGCAGTTCGCCAAAATTAACATGTTCACAAATATCTGCTTGTCAAACTTGATTTTGACAGCAAAACATCATTTTAAGTGCTATAGGTCTTTGAAAAATCTAAAAAACGGGAACTGATCTTTGAAAAAGTAAAAAAGCGTAGTGTCACGTAATGCTAAATTAATGCACTACAAAATAGCATACAGGATGCTATAATAAAGTTTTCTACCAAACCGGGTAAAGTCCGAAATAATAACTGCCTTAAAGTTGTACAATCAACCAACTTAGGAATTACACGACTATGTAGTAGCCTTAATTTCGCTTTATGCTGGAGAACTGGTAATGAATAAACTTCTAGAACAAAAAGTAAACGAGGCTATCTGGATCAAGTCAAGAGTATTAAAACTTGGTCTGGGGTGCAAAAGATCTTTTTTCAGTTAAAGGACTGGTTTACTGGCTTCTCTGCACTTTTTATACTGTTGATGTCCCCCTGCTTGACATCAGATAGAAATCTTAATTCGTGGTTAAAGGTGGGCCAAAGCTTCTTGCTAAATTTGATAAAAGTTTGTCATCACCTGCATACAATAGTAACAGGGCAGTTTACACTTTATCAGATTGTTAAATTTTGTGGCTTCTGACGTGGCCTTTTTATGGGAAAGGGCTTTTCAAAGATTATATTTGCGGAATTCCTGAACTAGGGTAGCAATACTTTGTTGCTTGACCCCTAATATTTTACTCATAGGGGTTTAAGAAAGTGATATGCGGAATGGAATCGACCGGGCATTACTGGAAGCCGCTGCCGAGCTACCTGGGTTTACATGGATTAAAAGTGGCGATGATTAATCCCTATCAAGCTAAACGAGCCAAAGAGTTAGATGATAACAACCCGAATAAAAGCGATTGGAAAGATTCTTTGACCATAGCCCGGCTTGTTCGTGATGGTCGTTACTATTAAGTTTACTTGTCTCGGGGATGTCTATGCGGAATTAAAAATATTATCAAATACTATGATCGGTTTAAAAAAAAGCAGAATGCATTAAAGAACAATATAACAGCATGCAGAAATAGTCAGTGCAGCCAGTTTTTTAGAAGAGATAGGTGATCCGTTACGCTTTACTCACCCCAGCCAGATTAACAGAATGGCCGGTTACAAACTGGTAGAAGACAGTTCAGGGCAAAATTAAAGTAGAACTGTTATCTCAAAACGAGGGCGTAAAATTCAACGGAATATATTGTATCAGACGGCCCTGGTTGTGGTTGTAAAGAACAATGCAATGAAAGAACTACATCAATACTTAAAAAACGTTCGGATAACCCTTTGAAGAAGAAGCAAGCACTTATAGTCGTATCGAAGAAAGCAGTAACGAAATTTTAGCCTTGACATTATCTTTAACACAAACTAATATTAAGATATCTAAAAAGTTATACTATTAAAACTCATTATTAATATAACTATAATACTTCTTTTTTTTGAAATACTTAAGTCAATGGTTATTGAGTTTTCAAGCCCTGATTCGTAAAAACCGATAGTTAATATTTTGTATATGGGAATCACGATCTTTGATATCAAAATAGATATCAAGCGAAAACTGGTCAACTTAACCAACTTAGACACTTATAATTATGGAGTTAAACACCACGTTGAATAAAATTGGTGGTCATCATTATTATTGATCCCAATCATTTTAGGTATTCTTGTTGTGTTGAATATTCTACTTTAAAATGGAAATTGTATAGCTATAAACAAATTTTAAGGAAACCTTTTCTGCAGATTGCTCGAAGGCATAAGTTCGAAAAGGCTTGATTAGCTCACATTTGAAAGCTTATAAAGCACACCAACCTGGGCATAATTTGTCAGGTTGTTTAACCCAAAACCTCTGCCAAAGAGATTTTCTATATCGATACGCTCATGGAATTCATCAATCCGGAAAGTGGCCCGCACCGACTAAAAATGCATATCATTAAAGCTTTATTTATGGAATCCTGTGACCTAAGGCAATGTCTTTGATCTCAACTGACCATCTTATCATTGATTTGACCAATGCATGGTTCTTCGTACTAAGCAAAAATAAATGCTGTCAGACCTGATTGGGAGATATCGATTATTCCCATCCATTTTTTTTATTATGTTAGCTCATTGCGCCATTAAAGGAAGTTGGGAGGGATGCGAATGTACCAACAATAGGATAAAAAAAGGCGTTCACTTGAAAAGTTGGGCAGAAGAAAACTCTAAAATCTTAGTAAGGAGGAATTAAACAATGTTTAAGCGTGCAGGTGTTCTATTCTTTGTGATGATTATGTTGATGTCTCTAACCATACCGGCACTAGCTCAACCGGGAAATTCTCAGGGACAATCAGCAGCTGCGTTTGATCAAAGGATTGTCAGAAATCTCGATGTGGACAGAGCTATGGAACATCTCCATGTTCTAACCAAGGATATCGGCACCCGCCCCGGCGGCCTGGAAAATGAAGAAATCGCCGCCCAGTACATCGCCGATTATCTTGAAGACCTCGGTTACGACCCCTGGATACAGGAATTCGAGGTTATGGATGAGTATATCGGCAATATCACCGCCCATGGTGCCGAGGAGTGGTTTGGCGAAGGTGAATGGGGATTTAACGAGTGGCACGGCACCTTTTGGGAAACAACTGCAAACAGTGCAGGGCCATTTACCGGTGAAGATGAAAAAGTTAGCGGTTATGTAATAGACTGCGGAGCCGGTGGACCAGGTGAATTTCCAGAAGAAGTAGAGGGCAATATTGCTCTAATGGACTGGTCGAGATTAGTTGATCCTCCATACGAGCCTTTTGAAGATGTAGTAGAAAGAGCTGAAGATGCGGGTGCTACAGGTCTATTAGTCTATTCCCTGGTAGGTGGAAGAGGCCAGTACGGTCAAACCTTTAGGTTTGGTGTGCCCGCGAATATACCAGTTCTTGGCCTGGCCAAGGCCCACGGACGCTGGCTGCAGGAAATGGCCGAGGAATTAAACGTGTTTGTGGACTTGCAGACCTTCCACTATTCCGACCTTACTTCCCAGAACGTCATCGCCACCAAGTCGGCTAAAAGTGATGACGCCCCCATCGTGGTTGTCGGAGGGCACTATGACAGCGTGATTGGTGCTCCAGGAGCAAACGACAACGGTTCTGGAACGGTAACAGTTATGGAACTGGCCCGGGTCTTGAAGAAATTCAATACCGATGAATACGAGCTGCGTTTTGCCTGGTGGGGTTCTGAAGAAAGAGGGTTACTTGGCGCAAGGCACTATGTTAACGAGTTAAGCGATGAGGATTTGGATCGCCACGTCGCCAAATATAATATTGATATGGTTGCTACTTCAGAATATGAACGAGCTCCGACCCTGTTCTTAGAAACTGTTGACGGTCAGCCCAACATCGTCACCGATTCTGCCTTAGACGCAGCAAACCGGCTGGGTTATGTTGGAATCGAGCAATCGCTGTTTCCTGCAAGCGATCACGTTCCGTTCCATTATGCCGGTATTCCGGCAGCGATGTTTATCTGGCTTGGTGGAGCAGGGACTCCCTGGGATTATACAATTGAGCGCTTCTATCATACGCCCCAGAATACCATTGAGGAAAACATCTGTGTAGATCGACTGGAGATGGTCATGGAAATTGCAGGCTCTACGGTACATGACCTGGTAAGAAAACCGGTCCCCGCACTTGATAGGGCAGCGATTAGAAGCGACTTTGGAACCATGGATTATACCGGCTTCTGGTGCTTCCAATGTGAGCGGGTTTTTCGGAACGATAGGATTTATGCAGGTAAAGAGGTCCACCCCGGGAAGAGGGGAGGTTACTGGTGTCCGTTTTGTGGGGCTTCACCAATGAAGACATTGGACTGGCATTCATTTATTTTTGGTCCCGGTGCCCCTAACAATTATACCGACCAGCCGTTAGACGGATTTCTTTACCCTCTTCACGCTATCTCTTAGCCTATATTTTATAAATCCATAGTTTTTTAATACTGGTTATTATAGTTCGCTTCTGGAAGTTCAGCTGCATCACCATAGAAATTTTTCTATTATCAAACTTCTTAGTTGTCAACTATTTGAAATCTACTTAATTTAACACAACCTGATTTCCTGTTTTTTTAGATGCAAATCCAAAAATATTTTACATACTGCGGTGAATTGATTACCCTTACATCTGATGGAATATGATTATGGTTGCCGCGGAAAAAATAGAAGGCTTCATCACCTGCTTCATAAACAAAGCCACACCGGCCCTCGCTTACATCGTCATTGATCCGGTTGACCCAGTAACTTTTCACCACTCCTGCTGTGCCTAAAGATTCGTACCATTGCAGGTCATAGCTGATATAACCTGCATCGCCCAGGCTGAGAATGGTATCAATCGCTGTAACCACTCCCGGCTGGAACATATCGGATCTTAAATTATGGGCTTTTACTTCGAAATCTTCAAACACCATGGTTTCATTTTTACCTTCTATAATTACCTCGGGAACAATAACCCTGCCCTCATTTTCATTTCTTCGTTTTACTTCGTCACGATAAGTGGCATAAACCGAGTCAAGAAATTCCTCGGTAGACCTTACTATGCGCAGGGTCATTTTATCCTTGTAAGGATAATGATCCATCCGAAAAACAGAACGCTCAGGCCACCCTCCATCATAGTAGGCATCATACCACCACTCGGCATGGCCGTTAATATCAGTTATCACATGAGTATTCATATCCTCTTCAAAGTAGTAATCTACTTCAACCTGGCCATTTTGCTCCAGGTGGACCAGGACATCAAAAATCGAGAAATATCCTTCTTTGAAAATATCTTCCCGCACGGTTTGAACTTCCCGGGGATCGAAAGAAAAAGTGCCCACGGTTTCAATTTCGATCTCACCTTCTAAAGTTGAAACGGTCTCTTCAACTTCGCCAAATACACGGCTTTCTTCATCTGTTAATTGATCTTCAAGATCCACTGATTCCTCCTCCGGCATCTCCACCTCCTCCTCGGCACAGCCGCCGGCAACAAATACAAGGAACAGAACAATTGGTATTAACAAATATATTTTTCTGCCTTTCACAATCTCAACCCCCTCTTTTGATCTATAGGTAAGCATAAAAATTGCTACTAATTATATAGCTATTATAGCATAAGATTGCAAATTTTAATAACGATTATTATTATAGGGGGGATTGTGGATGTTACTGCAAATGCTCAAAATCACAGGAAATGGTGATGAAAAGGGCTGGATAGTACTACAACAAATTATTACACTCGAGCCTGGTGGCGATTACCGGGCTATGGAAATATCATCCCGCCACCATTTCCACTTAGATTGCGGCGTGTGCCAATCATCACCGTAGCGAAAGCATAAGTAGGATTCAGGATTGTAAGGAACATTTAAATGAAGCCCACGCCAGGTAAATGTATCAAATTTGATAAAGAAGCCAACCGGAACCATGGAACTGTGAACAATCCCTGCTTTTTCCCGTAACCTTGTAACCCGGTTCAGATAACGGGCAGCTAAAGGCTGCCGGAGATGATTACGAAAGCCGCCTTTATATTGCAAATTCCTGTCTATTTTACGAAACCATCTCTCAATCGCACGACATCTGCGCCAGGCTGCTCTTCTTAAAAACCCAGCAAGCAGTTCTCTTCCCCGGGGAAATTCAATCAATTTTTTACAATAATAATCGTCATAACGCTCATATGCACATATATCCACAGGCTTAGCTTTCTTGGCGTAAGATAAAACTTTTACATTGCGGTCGGTTTTGATTATATGCGAGGAAAGTTTATACCGGCTTCCTTCGAGCGCCTTGCAGGCAATCTCCAGGTCACTTTTAAAGATTGAAATGTCAATATCATCGTCCCATGGCAATAAACGCGCTTCACGAACAATCCCCAGCAGTGTGCCATGATCGATCCACCACTTAATGCCGGCGGAATCAAGTATTTCAATAATAGATCTTAGTTTACATATATTTTCCATGTCATCTCCTCTATTCAGCTGGTATGATAAATATTTAAACCCAGGCTTCTCAAGCGGGCAAGCAAACTTTCAGGTCCAAAAATCTCCATTGCTTCACGGCGCGCTTCAAAACACTTTTCTTTATATTCGTTAATATCTTGCTTGAAATCGCTTATTACAGTGGTTACTTCATCAATATCACAATAAATCGGCGATTGCCCGTATTCCCCCCTGAACCTTTCCGGCAGCAGCACCGGAATTCCAGCTGCCATGGCCTCAACAATGCAGCGAGCAAATGATTCAATTCGTTCTTCGTGGGGGAAAAACACAAAAACATCCAGGTTTTCCAGGTAGTCTTGAACGTCAATTTCCCCGTAATCCCAAACTTGCCAGTTGTCAGGAATTCTTTTCAGGATCCTCCTGGGCCACCTGGCCCCACCAAGAATTTTGACAGAAAACATATTATCATCCGGGTAGCACTGCAAAATAGCATGGGCAGTCGAAGGCCATTTATTTATAACGTCGCGAGTATGACGCCCTATGCTAATACTTCGGTTTCCGTCTTTCAAACGATTTACCCGGGCCTCAACCTCTGCATCCTCTGCAAATGAGTTTATTACGTTCAGCCAGTCTCGATCCGATAAATGCAGCCTTTCAGAGTAATCTTCCATTGCTTTTCTTGCGCCCGGCCCGTTCGGCCACCACTGCGGCTCGACTGCGAAAAGTTTTTTCGCGTTTTGATCAGAAACTTCCGGTTTATAAAAACCCTGGTCGGACAACATTCGCTTGGGCGGTTGGTTAATTACCATCACGGCCTGCCTGGTATCTATCACGGGTACACCTTCCGGTATAGCAACCAAAGCCGGAGGATACCGGACAATAGTAAGGTCTGCTTTAACTTGGGACAGGCAATTTGCCAGCGGGATATTCAGATTGGAAAGTTCGCTAAAAACATCCGGTGTGAAAGCTATCTTTAGCTGATGCAAAGTAATTGCATCAAGGTGCATGACTGCGACCCTTAATCCTTCTTCTTTCATAATTTTCGCCTCTTCCAGGACCGATTTGACACCTCCACCTCTGATTCTATAATCGGTCACCAACAAAACATCAAATGAATTATTTTCAGGAAGGATCCCGCTGAAGTTAACATTTTTTTCTTCTTGTTCCGTGCTAAGAGGCAAAGATTTTTTATAATAGGGCAATTCGTGGACCAGCCCACTAAATGTCTGACTGTCTTGGCGCAGCAGCACTTCCGAGATTATCCTGGTCGTTAAGCGGCCGATATGTACAGCTTCGTTAGGGAAATTATACTGCAGGTTGTCTTCAACCGGCCAACAGGGCTCATAGTCAATAACCCCAACTCTGCCGCTTTGCGATGCCAGGTGCCACAGGCCCAGCAACAAGGCCATGGGATGCTCTGCATAGGGAAAATGAACCACCTTGTTTAAAAGTGATTTAGTAACGGCAAAACTTAAGGCACGTTCAGGCTTGCACACTTCGGCCGGCTGGTGCAAGATGCTGTTTGGCCGCAGTACAATCAGTTCAGCCCCTGAAACATCGCTCCCGGTTATTTCAGCCAGCTGATTGGAGATCTCGGAAACACCGCTAATGTTAACGAGGATTAACGTGTCTTCACTGATGGCTGGATCATCACACATTTTGATAAATGCTTCGGATAAGGCTTCTACTTTTACCGGCTTGTTATTATTATCCGGGGAGTTGCTGGCAGAGCTTTTATTCTCGCCCAGGCAATAAAAAAGCCTTCGCTTTAAATTATCTCCGAAAGACAGCCGGGCTGATATTTCTTTTTCGGCTGCCAGAACATCTTTTTTATCCATACGGAAGAGCAATACTACTAATTTTACATAAGATCCTGGGGCATTAAGCTGAACTGGGGCATGTGGCTCTTTTTTTACAGCTTTTTTTGTATTGATAGCCTTTTCATGTAAAAAGCCGGCCAAGCATGCTTTTAACTCTGTACCGCTTTGCAAATATCCGGACAGTATTTGAAAATTAGCGAGGTCGAAGATATTGTCAACCATGGCCAGGTGCCTGTACATGATGCCCTGCTCTTCAAATACAGCAAAAAGTCTTTTTACTTTTTGCTTGTTTTTGCGACTAAAAGGTAAGCAAACCAAAAACCATAATATTCTTATACGCTTCCCCAGAATTAAACGAAGACAGCCGGCTTTTATTTCGCTGACCTGTTCTTTTAGTAAAAAAGCAAGGATTTTCCTGTAGAAATCCTTTGCCGGTTTTTTTATCTGTCCCATACTTGTTTTCTTTAGCTCCCTGTCTATACGCCGCCCTGTAAAGTAAATAACTAATCGTTTAATCAAAAGGAAACAAACACTTAGAGCTAATTAAACTCCTCTAAACCATTTTCTTTCTCACTCAAGATTTAAAAACACAAACCCGCCATTATTTCTGAGTAATATTACCACTTGTTTTGATCTAGATCAATCATAGGAGTTATCCTGGAAGAGTTAATAATTTTATTGCTATACTGGCAATTACATTTCACTGTAATTACACGGATTTTCCATAAATAAAAACATTGCAAGCGGCTTAACTCCTCTTTTTTAGAACCAATGTAAAAGTTTCGGCAGCCTGTTCCTTTGAAAACATGTAAAACAGCATCATCCAGAATCTCCAAAGTAAATGAAAAGGAAAGAAAAACCGGAAGTAAATGCTATTATAGTAATAATACTCTTCAAGGATAGAAAAATTATAATCACCAGCTACTGTTTTTAATTCCCGGG
>SKMK01000038.1 GCA_007121075.1 Syntrophomonadaceae bacterium | reverse complement strand
TGTGGGGTTCGGGCAGTGTCGGACTTTGTTTTGTTAAGCAAACTCGTCCGCCCCTGTTCAGCCTTGTATGCGGTTCTTGTTCATCGGGCCGGGATTTTGCCTCAGGCTTCCTTCAGATTCCACCTCGCGACGGACACCCTTGCCTTCAGCTAGTGGTTCCCACTGCCAAGCCCACAGCGGACTTTCACCGCCAAGTTAACGCCCATGCCGGGCGCACTTAAAAAAGCCCCGTGTTTTCTACAAAACCGGGGCTTTCGCTTTTTTAAACTGTAAAAGACGGGGACGTTTTATTGCTTGTCAAATACTAAGAAATCAAGGGTATGTTATAATGAATAAGGGAAATGCTGATAACTATATGGGACAAGGAGCGATGTTATATGAAAATTTTAGTGTGTACAGATGGATCAAAGCACAGTCAAAAAGCATTAGAAAAAGCCGCCATTATTGCCGAGGGATGTAACGTTGATGAAGTAGCTATTATTCATGTTTATGATGAAAAAATAAATCTTTCTGCTATGCCCTGGGGAGAAGGTTCTGCTCCCACTCAAAAAGACATGGAAAGATTCAGGGAGGCACTGGAAGAGAACAAGAATGAAGCAAATAAGATTTTGCAGGAAGCCCAAAAGGTTTTTGAAGAAAAGAATATTAAGACACGCACAATTCTTAAAGAAGGACATCCCTCAGATACTATCGTAAAAACGGCTCATAACGAAGGCTTTGACATTATTGTTATCGGTAGTAGAGGTCAAAGCGGTTTACAGAAAATATTCCTGGGAAGTGTCAGCAGTGCCGTAGTTCAAGAATCTGAAAATTGTAGTGTCCTAACTGTAAAGTAAAATTAGCTCTTAACTATAATACTTGATCAGATAATATATTATTCAGGTTTTATTGCTTTAACCTGAGTATACTTAACTGATGCACTGAAATTGAATATTGCTGATAAGAGGCTTCGTGGACAATAAAAATTGCTGTTAACCTTACCCCAAAATTAACTTCCTGTTTTTTAATCTCAAGCACTTTAATCATGCAAAAACCCTCCCGTTTTTTGGCTCGGGAGGGTTTTTAAGGCCTTTAGCTTTCAAAAAGTATTGCTGACAGCAATACTTAAAAGCTTTTATTTGTCTTTACTGGAGCGGGTGATGGGAATCGAACCCACGTAACTAGCTTGGAAGGCTAGGGCTCTACCATTGAGCTACACCCGCATTGCTGGGAAACAATATGCCGGAAACCATACCTGATGATCTCCTTGTATTTAAAGCCATTTATGTACATCTATAAATATAAACGTTCAGTCTTAATAATGCAAGCCCTTTTTAAGGCAAAACAGCCGCCTGTGACAAATTCACGACCTGCTGCTCTCCCGTTCTCCCAAAGTTCCCGCAACCATGCGGCCTTCGTTTCCGCCCCTCTGCCCGCGCCTTTGCCCTTCGCATCAGGCCGTAAAATCTTTTTTCCTGATCAGCGCAGCCCCGACGGCAACTCCAGTCCCGAAAACAGCTGGCAAAACAACCATGCCGGTAATAAAAGGCTCACCCGCAGCAGCCCCGGATAAGTCAGCATAATAGTGGAGGCTCAAGTACTTCAAAAAATCGAGCTGCCCGTACATGGAAGCCAGGCTGTTCAGCAGAAAAAATCCGAAACCAAGCCCGATAGCCAGCGAGGTTAAAGACTGGGTCCTGTTTAAAAGAGGGGCCAGGGCAAAGGCTATTCCCCCTGCCGCCAGGCAGGCCAGGTAGCCCATCAGGTGGGCGGCAAACTGGGCATAGATATCGAATACAGCCGGGGCCACCCAAAAGCCGCCCACGGCGATGCTAACCAGGTAAATGGCAATCCAGAACAGGGTAATCAAAACCAGGAATGAGAAGGCCTTGGAAACAAGAATTGCCGGACGGGAAACGGGGCGGGTATACAAGAATTCAACGGTGCCCAGATCTACGTCCCGGGTAATCATCCCTCCGGCCAGCATCATCGAGTAAATACTGGCCAAAAGCAGGACATACATTAAAACCAGGCCGCCGTGATAGAGGTTAATGTCGGCAAACATTTCCGGTGTCATGCCCAGGCCGGCGATAAAGGCATCAGGATAATCTTCAATCATCTCCACCATTCCTAGATCTTCCATGAAGACAAAGGAGCCCAGGTAAAGCAGGATCACCGCTATAACAATCAGGGTCCAGGTCATTAAGCCGCGCCGGTTGAGGCTGATTTCCGTGGTACTGATGTTACCGTTAAACATGATGTTTCTCCCCTCCCCCGGCCGGTAAATCGTACAGTTCGAAGAAAACTTCTTCCAGGCTGGGGTTGGTGATGCGCAGGTAATCCAGATCAAAACGGCCCAGGTATGAGACCAGCTCATTAACCGGAAGATGGCTGAGGACCCGGTAACACCCGGGCCTTGAAGGTAATTCTTGCGCTTTACCCAATTTTTCCAGGGCCACATTGGAAGGCCTGCGGCCTGCCGTTTTGAAGGTGACCACGCGAATTTCTTTCCCAGGCAGTTCATCCACCGGGCCGATATGAATCAGTTTACCATTCTTGACCATGGCCACCCGGCTGCAGATCCGCTCTACTTCTTCCAGGACGTGAGTAGAAAAGAAGATGGTCGTCCCCCGCTGGTTCACTTCTTCCAGGATCTTGAACAATTCCTGCTTGATCAACGGGTCCAGGCCGCTTCCGGGCTCATCAAGGATTAATAATGACGGTTTGTGGAGGAGGGCCTGGATTAGACCAAGCTTTTTCAGATTGCCAGGGGAATAAGTGCGGATCTTCTGATCGGGATCAAACCGGAGCCTGTCCACCAGTTCTTCAACCCACTGATAGTTGCTTATATTATAAAACCCGGCGGCATATTCGAGCAGGTCGCGGCCGGTCATTTCCGGATAATAATTGATTTCAGCGGGCAGATATCCCACCCGGCGATATAACTTGCCGCCTGCCGGCGGCAGGTCTTTGCCGAATATTTTAGCTTCGCCCACGCTGGGTTTGATCAGCCCCAGTAGCAGGCGAATTGTGGTCGTTTTGCCGGCCCCGTTCGGCCCGATAAACCCAAATATCTCTCCGTCCAGGACGGACATGCTTAGATCAACAACACCCCTGTTTTGCCCGTAATACTTGGTCAGCTTTTCCGTTTCAACAGCGTACAACATCCAACCTCCTATGATGGAAGCTAGGGTTATTATATCATCTAAAAGCACAGGTCCGGACAATTATTTAAAAAAACGGTCCAGCACTTCAATCAGCTCCCAGACCGGCTTATCTCCCTGGAGGAGTCCTTCCCGGCAGAATGGACAGGCCGTAACCAGGACCGCATCGGCAGGAACTTCCTGCAGGCGGCGTCCGGCTACAGCCGAGGCCGTGCCGGGGAAAGCCAGCTGGAACATACTTCCTCCGCCGCAGCAGCGAGTTCGGGCACCCGAAGCATAGGGTTCTTTTATTTCCAAACCCGGGATTGCCCCCAGAATTTCTCGGGGCTCGGCTGTTTTTTCGGCCGTCCTGGCCCATATACAGGGGTCATGGTAGCTGACTACTTTCGGGCCGGGAGCTTCGGTAACACTTTTTTCTACGGGTTCCAGCCGCCCTTCTTTGATTAAACCGAGGAAATAGGTGGGACCGTCCACAATTTCAAGGGGGAGCTCCTGCCCCAGGTTCGGATAACGCTCCGAAAAAGTCAGCCAGCACTCCGGGCAGCTCGTAACCAGCAGCTCAGCCCCGCTGTCTTTAAATTTACGCCTGTTTTCTTCGGCAAGCTGCCGGACCATATCCTCGTCGCCCCAAACCTGGGCAGGGTAACCACAGCAGTCCTCTTCAATCATCTGAAAAGAAACCCCGGCCCGGACCAGTACAGATCTGGCCGCTTCGATTGAACCAGGGTGATTGGCCAGGGAAGTGCAGCCATTAAAGAAAAGCACCTTTTGACCGCCGGCCTTTTCACCGGGCTGGTTTTCTGTAACTAAGGCCCCTGCCTTCTGCCCATAGGGACTGCTGTATTTCCGTAAATTGTTCAGATATGGCTCAACCGACGGCAGGTTTACCCCCTGCTCCCGGGCCGGAAGCCTGGAGTAAAGCAGCTCGTCACACAGATTCAGTTCCGGGAAAGGACAGTGAATGGTGCAGCCCCGGCAAGCAAGGCAATTTATAGCAGCTTCCAGCATTACCTCGTCCCAGTACAATTTGCCTTCATTGGCCAGGGAAGCTATCCTGGCCTTGCCGGCGGGGGCTACCGCTTCCCGGCCCGTTGCCTGCAGGACGGGACATTCGCAGCGGCACAAGTTTGGACAAAGGGCGCAGTTTAAAAGCTGTTCCATGTTTACTTCCGCCAAGTGCGCACCTCCTCCAGGCCCAGCTTACCGGGGTTCATAATGCCCTGTGGATCGAGGGCTGTTTTAATTTTTTTCAGCACGTCCAAACCTGGGCCGTGCTCGTCGGCCATCCAGAGGCCTCGGTGCAGGCCGACCCCGTGGTGGTGGGAGAAAGCGGCCCCTTTCTGATGGCAGGCAGGCATCGCTGCCTGCCACAGCTTCTTGTAGTAACCGATTTTGTCTTCTCCGGGAAAACCGACCGCGGTCACGTAAAGGGCTGCACCTTCCGGGTAAACATGGGAGTAGTGGCCGGAGGCGAGCATGGTACCTTCCACACCGAGCAGGGCTTCCTGCATGGCCAGGTACGTTGAATGGGCGTTGTGCCAGTTGGTGGTTACCTCGATTGTATCGAGGACGGCCCCTTTTTGAAACAGTATCGAGGCAACGCTGACGTCAAAACGCTTCTCCAGCCAATGCTCGACATACTCCGCGCCGGCGCTTTCGGCTCCTTTTAAACGGACGCAATCCTCAATCACCTGCGCTTCGGCATCGACGATCCTGGTGTTTCCTTCGATCAGGAGAATCAAGGCGCAACGTTTGTCACCCAGTTCCGGAAAATGGTTGCCTGTTTCCTGGCCGTCGTAAAGACGAACCACTGCCGGCCGGGTTCCAGCTCGCATGAAAAGGCGGATTGCTTCCAGGCCTTCTTCAAGCCTTTCAAAGGTATAAGTGGCCAGGTGGCGCTTCTCCGGCAGGGGCCAAATCCGCAGGGTGGCGGAGGTAATGATCCCCAAAGTTCCTTCCGAGCCAAGCAAGAGATGGTCGGCACGAGGCCCGGTGGCGGTGCGGGGCACACTGCGCCCGCTGAACACGGTGCCGTCCGGTAGCACGGCTTCCAAGCAAACGGCCATGTCTTCTATTTTCCCGTAGCGGGTCGAAAACTGACCGGCAGCGCGGCAGGACAGCCAGCCGCCCACGGTGGAGCAGCGCAGAGACTGGGGAAAGTGCCCCCCGGTATAACCGGCCCGGTTGAGTTTTTCTTCATAAAGGGCACCGTTTAATCCGCTTTCTACTGTTACAAGCAGGTTTTTTTCATCAAGGGCCCTGATCTTGTTCATCCGTTTCAGGTCGATCGTTATTCCTCCCTTGAGGGGGATCACACCGCCCAGGGCGCCTGATCCTTCCCCGTAGGGGGTAACCGGGATCTTTTCGCGATTGGCCAGTGCGAGCAGCTCCGAAACTTCCGCGGTGCTTTCCGGCCAGACCACCAGCTGCGGCAGGGCCGGAAAAACTCCCTCCCTCATCCAGATGCTGTTTACCGGCCAGTAATCGCGGCTGGCCGAAAGCAGATCCGCCTGCCTGGCGGAGACACGGTGTTCACCGACTATTTTTTGCGCCCCAGCGGCATAACGATCTACAGCTGCCCGGTCAACCTTGCTTTCCTGCAGGATGGTCCGCATGTCCTGTGCCACTTCAATACTTCCTCCTTCTAAGCATTTCATCTTTTTAACCGCTTGTAATGCCTCTGACAGGGCCAAGATGGGTTCTTGCAGTTAACCTTTCAGCAGGGCTGAGGCATTGAGGATGTTTTCATCTTTTATGACTTTGATCAGCATTTCAACCACATCGGGATCAAACTGGAACCCGGAACATCTCCTGGGTTCAGCAATTATTCCTTCCATGGGCATCGGCTTTAATAGGGTCAATCGCTTTAAAAGCATCGGCAACGGTAATAAGCCTGGCCAGTATTGTTAAGCTTTACCCGGGATTTCTTGTTCACACTGAACTGCCGTCTGGCATTTGCCGCAGCCGTAGCGCGGCTTGAAACGGGGCCTGATCTTGGTATCGAGGTAATTTTTACATATGCTTCTATCCATGCCCGCCTTTTTCTCCCCTTCTACAGCTTTTATGGCTCTTGCAGGGCACCTGTCCGCGCATTCACCGCAAAAGTTGCAGTATTCAAATGGACCTGTGTAACTTCGTTTAGTCGGAGCAAATTCCAGGGTGGTAATAACACTGCCGTACCTGCCGGCACATCCCTCTGCTGTTATCAGCGATCTGCTCAAGGAAAAGGTACCCAGCCCGGCTGTATAGGCCACATGTCTTTCCGACCAGTTGCTGCTCAAATCCTCCGACCACTCGAAGCGAGGATCTGTTGCAGGTGCCACAGCCTGTCCGGTGCTGTCAGTCTTGATCCTGTCCATAATTTTTCCGTTCAAAGCTTCGATAAACTGCTGACCCTCAACCCGGCCGTAAAGCCATTCTTGTGCCGGCAGGCCCGGCTTGCGGTTGGCATGCCGAATTTCCTCCGAGAAAGGAAGGAAATATGTAAGCACTGATTTAGCCCCGGGAAGCCATTCAGTGGGGGAAAGATGGTCTTCACCGATAACAGAAGGATCTTTAAACTGTTTAAATAGAGAATCTTCTGCCGCTGCCACACCGACCAGGGGCTGGTTAAATATTTTGTCTATACCGAGGGTCTCTACCCTGTTAAGGGGACTTTCCTCCACAAATGAATTGATGTTATTAATTAATGAAGCATATTCCATCTCTTTTAATTCCTCCATTCCATTTTACCTGCCTCTTCAACAAAAAGACTCACTAAGGGCTTAAATTGGCAGCCATGCGGAGACTGGCTAAAAAGGTTTTCTCTTCATCACGCTTTAATCCCTGCCCGGCACTGGATATTATCAGAAGGATTGGGTTATTGACAACTTGCATACACTTGCCACAACCAAAATATATAGTTTTCGCACCCCCCTGTTCATGATGCACGCATAGGCTGAAACCTGGACCTGTATTACGGTAGTAAGCACTTCTTATAATTGCTGCAAGAAAAGATGTAGCAGGTACCCCGTCCCCTTGCTGCCTATGCCGGAATAATAAATCAAGGGTTTCCAGGGGAGTTCTATCCCTTAAAAACCCTTTAAGATCAGTGGTCGGGGCGGCCGGATTTGAACCGGCGACCCCTTGGTCCCAAAC
>SKMK01000018.1 GCA_007121075.1 Syntrophomonadaceae bacterium | reverse complement strand
CTGTTACCTGGACCCGGGGGTCATAGCAGTTGGTACAACAGACAAAAAAGAGGTTTTCCACATGTTCGCCCGGCTCGGCGATCCTGGCATCAAGCCCTTCCATCCAGTCCTGGCGGGTGGCCCGGGGCTTTTCCCAGGGGTTGCCTTCCAGCAGGACGCTCTGCAGGGCATCGCGGACCGTAGGCTCCACCTTGCCGCTTTCAACAATCATGGAGCGCAAACCGATCAGTACCTCCAGCGGTTTCAAGCCTTTGGGGCAGCGTACGGCACAGGTATGACAGGCTGTGCAATCCCAGATTTCCGCCAGCCTGGCCAATTCATCCAGCTTTTCTTCATCGTAAGCGTCATTGACAAACTGGCGCACGTTCAGATCGGCCCGGACGGTAACCGGGCAACCCCCGGTACAGCGTCCGCACTGGATACAGCCCAGCAGATCATATTTTTCAGTGAAAGTCTGGCTTTCAGTAGTCATTATCATACCCCGCATCATAAATAAATTATTTTACTTCAATATTTCCGGCAGGTGCCTCAGGTTGGCAGCTGCTTGCTCAGTAATTAAGTCAACAATGGTACTCTTCTTTCCACCTCCCCGATTATAGTATTTTGGCTTTCATTTTAATACTCCTTGCCTATTATAACAGACAATAAATAGACAGACAACTTTTACAAATACAGACTAAATTCCAAAAATTCGACATCCAGTATTTTTTCTACTGCCTGATTTTTCAATCCCTTAATATTTCCACCTGCAAATATTAAGCGGGTTTAGGATTTAAAAAACCCTGATCGCACCGCTTCTCTGATCGGTAATGCGGCCTACCACATGCCCTTCACCGCCTTCCGCTTCGAGGCGATCCAAAAAAGCCCGGAGTTTGTTTTCAGGCAGCGCAACCAGGAGCCCTCCCGAAGTCTGGGGATCGGCCAGGATAATCAGGGCATCGTCTTTTTCTTCCTCTTTGCCGGACCAGTTCACATGGGGTCGGACATACTCAAGGTTGCGGTAAGCACCGCCTGGAATCATGCCCATGCCCATCATTTCCTTGACCCCAGGATAAAGGGGCACTTTTCGGTGGTCTATTTCCGCCCCGACTCCACCGGTCACAAGCATTTCGTGCAGGTGGCCCAGGAAACTGAAACCGGTAATGTCGGTGGCGGCGGATACACCCGTTTCAATCATCGCCCGGGAAGCGGCATCGTTCAGCCGGGCCATGCCCTGGATCGCCGGAGCAGCTTCATCCAGACTGATCATTTCTCCCTTGACGGCGGTGGCAATAATACCGGTACCCACCGGCTTGGTCAGGACCAAAATCTCTCCCGGAACGGCGCCGCTTCCGGTTATAATATGTTGAGGGTCGACCAGTCCGGTCACGGCCAGACCGTACTTGGGCTCGGGATCTTCAACACTGTGGCCGCCGACCACCACCGCTTCAGCCTCAATCACCTTGTCATAGCCGCCCCTCAATATTTTTTCCATGATCTCGAGCGGGTAACAGGATGCCGGGAAGCAGATGATGTTCAGAGCTGTAAGCGGTTTTACTCCCATGGCGTAAAGATCACTGAGGGAGTTCGCCGCAGCAATCTGCCCAAAATCATAGGGGTCGTCGACGATGGGGGTAAAGAAATCCACCGACTGGACCAGGGCCCGGTCCCCGGAAATCCGGTAGATGCCGGCATCGGCAAAATGCTGATCCCGGTTTAAATAGCTCGGGTCATCCAAAACTGGTAATTGGCGCAGAACCTGCGCCAGGTCTTCGGGACCAATTTTAGCCGCTCACCCGGCGCTCTTGGTCATCGCAGTCAGCTTGATTTCTTCGCGGTCCATCGCTTCACGTCCTTTCTTCTGCCCACAGCTTCCAGGCCCTCAGGCCCGGTCAAGCTTTACTGCCACGCGATGGTCTTCGACCCGCCTGGTCAGTTTCTGCTGGTCGAAATGTTCCATCAAGGCCTGGGCGTATTTGCGGGAAGTTCCCGCCTGATCCCGGAATTGGGCCAGGGTCAGGGTCTGGTGATCGGCAAAATGCCGGCGCAGCATCTCGATCGCCTCCCGGTAAGCATCCCGGTGAAAGTATAGATCTTCGCTGACCTTGACCAGGATTCCGCTGTCCTGCAGGTAATTGAACAGCTCATCTTTACGGCCCGAATCCGCCCCGGCTTTTTCCAGGGCATCTTTGGCCGAAGGCGGTTGAAGCCACCCCGAACGGTACAGTCCGGTTAACCTGTCCAGGGTTTCTTTTTCCTTTCCCTTTGGCTCCGGACTGAAACCAAAAAGGCTGACCAGGTCGCTTTTGACATTGATTTTTTTCTCTTCCTGAAGACGTTCCAGCAGGGCGTCGTATTCGCGCTGCCCGAAAGCACGGGGCAGGTGCCCGCGAAGGTGGGCCCTGGAGATGCCCGGGGAAAGGGGATAGCGACGATGGTACTTTTCCAGTTCAGCGAGCAGCTTATCTTCAAATTCTTTCAAGGTAAAGGCCGGGATGTAGGCATTCCCTATCCGTTCAACCTGGCCCCGGTTTGTAAAGTCTTCCAGGATCACTCCGAGTTTCTCTTTACTCAGGCGGGTTTCTTTTATCAAGCGGTCTGTACCTGCGGCAATCAGCTCTTCAAGTTTTCTGCGCACAAAAGCGGCATCTCCGCCTTCTGCGGGAGCCTGCTTCAGTTCCTGCAGGCGGTTAATAACATCCCGGCGGAAACGGCGGTGTTTTTCCGGGTAGGGATCCAAAACCGTTCCCCCGCCGATGGTGGTCATCGGGGAATAAGAGCGGATCACGAACGGATCGCCTCGTTCTGCCACCAGCGGCCGTTCCAGGCGGCACTGCACCGGGGCACTTTCACCGGGCTTTAGCTCATCGCGATCGAGCAGCAAAAGCCTGGCCACGGTGCGCACCGAGCCCAGGAAAAAGTGGACCGGGTCCAAATTTTTCAGGCGGCGCGGCGAGCCGGGCAAAAGCTCCACCCAGACATCGAGCAGAAAAGTCTGGCTGTAATAACCGGGGTTGCTGACCACGCTGCCCCGTAAAATTTCATCTTTCTCCACCCCGGACAGGTTCAGGGCCACCCTGCTGCCGGCCCGGGCCTCTTCCACGTCCCGGTCATGAACCTGGATGTTGCGCACCCTGGCTTCCAAACCCGGCGGGACCACTGATACTTTCTGCCCGGTCCGGACCGAACCCTGAACCAGGGTCCCGGTGACTACGGTCCCGAATCCGGCGATAACGAAAGCCCGGTCAACGGGCAGGCGCAGGGGCCCGGTATAACTTCGCGGTTCCAGGTTTTCAGTCAGCTGGTCGATCTTTGTTTTTAACTCCTCGATCCCCTGACCGCTGATTGCCGAAACTGAGTGGATCGGGGCAGCTTCCAGGAAAGAACCTCTTAGCTCCTCCCTGATTTCATCTTCCACCAGTTCGCGCCACTCTTGTTCAACCAGGTCAATCTTGGTAATGACCACAATCCCGTTGCGGATCCCGAGCAGCTGGAGGATATCAAGGTGTTCCCTGGTCTGGGGCATAACCCCTTCAGCGGCGTCGACAACAAGCATGACCAGGTCCAGCCCGGCGGCGCCGGCCAGCATGTTATGGATAAATTTTTCGTGGCCGGGGACATCGACAACACCGGCAATCCTGCCGCTTGGCAGTATGAAGGGAGCAAAGCCGAGATCGATAGAAATGCCGCGCTGTTTCTCTTCCTGCAGACGGTCCGTATCCACCCCGGTCAGGGCAGAAATGAGAACGGTTTTGCCATGGTCTACATGCCCGGCTGTACCGATGATCAACTGGTCCAAAGTACTATCGCTCCTGTATACTTCTTGACTAAAAAACTGGATCCTGATTTGCCGACCACAGCTCCGCAGGCTACCGGCCTGACTGCAGCTAAAAGGCCGCGCCCAGAAAGTATGAAACCTGATCCGGGTTGCCGAACCTGCCAAATAGGAGATCACCCATCCAGGTGCTTCCCACAGGCCCTGCCAACAGCCCCGATGAGGGCTTCTTCCTCTTCTTCCCTGACCGTACGGGGGTCAAAAAGAAGCCGGTCCTGCTGGAGCCGCAGGATTACCGGCGGATCCTCCCGCCTCAGCCTGGAAACCACTGCGGGAGGAGAATCGCCTTTCGGGGGTGTCAGGGCAACCAAAAAGGTAGGCAGTTCTGCCGTGGGCAGGGCCCCTCCCCCGACTCTGGAAATACCTTCAATTACTTCAACCCTGCCGTCTTCAACCAGGAGGGAAAGCTTTTCGGCCAGCTTACCCGCCCGGCGGCGCAGCTCTTCGGGAGAAACGGTAAGCATGCTCCAGACCGGTATCTCTTCCAGGACCCTGGCCCGGTCGAAATAGAGGCGCAGGGTCGCTTCCAGGGCCGCTACAGTAAGCTTGTCAATCCTCAAGGTCCGCGCCAGCTGATTTTTTCGGATCGCCGAAACCAGGTCCCTGCGGCCGACGATTATCCCAGCCTGCGGGCCGCCGAGCATCTTGTCTCCGCTGAAAGTAACCAGGTCGGCCCCGGCAGCGATGCTGTCCTGGACCCGGGGCTCTGGAGGCAGCCCATACTCGGCCAGGTCCAGAAAAACGCCGCTGCCCAGGTCTTCGACCAGCGGAAGGCGGCATCTTTCAGCCAGGGCAGCCAGTTCTTCGGTTTCCACTTCGGCCGTAAAACCGATCATGTGGTAATTGCTGGTGTGGACTTTTAAAAAAGCGGCCGTATTCTCATTCACCACCGCTTCATAATCGCGCAGGTAAGTCTTGTTCGTGGTACCGATTTCTACCAGCCGGGCCCCGCTGGCGGCCATAATCTCGGGAATCCGGAAAGAACCCCCGATTTCAACCAGCTGGCCCCTGGAAACAATGGCTTCCCGGCCCGAGGCAAGGGTATTCAGGGCCAGGAATACGGCCGCAGCGTTGTTGTTTACCACTACCGCCGCTTCAGCCCCACTCAGCTCGCAGAGCAGATTTTCCAGGTGCTCCTGGCGCGAACTGCGTTCGCCGGTATCCAGGGAGAACTCGAGGTTGTTATAGTTTGCGGCAGCCGCGGTCACGGCATCAACCACAGAAGGGGCCAGGGCGACCCGCCCCAGGTTGGTATGAATAATGATCCCGGTGGCATTGATCACCGATTTCAGGTTCAGGCCGGCTTTTTTTTCAGCCAGCAACGCCGCCTCTTCAGCCAGGGCGGCAGGGGACAGGTTAATTTGGACTGGAGATTCCGGCGGGGTATCAAGGCTTGAATAATCGCTTATTCTCCGGCGGTATGACGCTATCGTTTCCTGGGCCGCCTGCAAGACCAGGCGCCGCGGCAGGTGGCGCATTTTATCTTCCAGCGGCGGTTCGCGGAGCAGGCGATCAACCGCCGGTAATTCCCTTAACAGGGATTTAAAATCAGCCAAGGTCTTTTCTCTCCCCGCTATCCAGTGTTTTTCAAAAGCAAAAAGGGCGGTATCCACAATAATTATATCAATTCAATGTACAGCTTGACAACTTCAGGGCAGGCGCAAACGGTTTTTTCAGGCTGAAAAGTTCCTGCACCCTCCGGACGGGTATGTTTTAATCTTGATTAAAGGCCTGCCTTGCGACGGCCCCGCCTGCAAACCTTATTTCTTCAGGGTGTAGCCGAGCTTCAGGTTAAGGGGGGCCGTTTTCAGGTAGTTGCCGGAACAAAAACCGAGCAGGCTGCAGCGCTCGAAATCAATGGACCCTTTTTCGTTCAGAATGTCGCCTTCTACGTAAGAAGATACGACCTGGCCGATAAAAACGGTATGGCTTTCCAGTTCCAAAGAATGCTTCAGCTCGCACTCCATGCTGATCGGGCATTCCCGGATCATAGGGGCATAAGAGAGAGTCCCCGCTGCAGCGGTTAAATTGAAGTGCTCGAATTTTTCCAGGTTTCGGCCGCTGATCGTGCCGCAGCCATCGACTACATCAACCTGCTCCGCCAGGGCAATATTGACCGTAAATTCCCCGGTTTTCCTGATCATGTCATAGGAATGGCGGTTGGGGCGCACCGAAATGGAAACCATGGGCGGGGACGAATTGACCACCCCCACCCAGGCCAGGGTAATAATATTCTGTTCATTGCCGTCGCCGCAGGCAATCAGTGCGGCCGGTGTAGGTCCCAAAAGCAGCTGGGTGGATTGTTTGCCTTTTGTCATTTTTGATCATCCTTTCCACGGGAGCAGTTAAAAACCGGGCTGGCTTACCTTATCCTAGAAAAACTTCACTGCTATTACCGGCTGTCCAAATAGCATCTCAAATCAAGTTCCGATCACGTAAGTTTCACCTTCTGTGGCCATCTCCACAGCAGGGTAATATTTCTCCGCCTCGGCCCGGGAAACCTCCCGGTCGCGATCGGGGTGGTGATGGGTCAGCAGCAACCTTTTGACTTCCGCTGCGGTTGCAACCCGGGCAGCCTGGGAGGCGCTGGTATGATTGGCCAGGTTATTTACGATGTCCATCTCCTGAAAATTGGCCTCGCACAGAAAAAGATCTGCCCCGGCTGCAAACATTTCAAGACCGTGGAAATATTCCGTATCGCCTGAATAAACCAGGGTTCCGGAAGCGGATCTGATCCGCAAACACACCCCGGGTACGGCATGGACTACAGCCCCGGTTTCAATGGCAAAGGGCCCGATCTGCAAAACCTGGTCCGGCCCAATCGGCTCAACCGAGTACACTTCTTTGTAGGGCAGGCGTTCATATTCCGCTTCGGGTTCAGGAGGGGCATAAATTTTTAACGGATCATTACGCCAGCCGCTGTTTCGGGCCATGACCAGACCGTAGCGCATGATCATAAGATCAGAGTAATGATCGGGGTGCAAATGGGAAAGCAAAACAGCATCAAGGTCTCTGAAATCAAGGTACTGCTGGAGGCGGCTTAAAACCCCGTTGCCGCAATCAAGCAGGAGGCTCATCCCTTCTTCCCGGATCAGGTAACCCGAACAGGCACCTCCTGCCGGTGGATAAGGGCCGTGACAGCCAAGAACGGTCAAATCCATAGTCATGCTCCTCCTTTACCGGTTAGATGAGTGAAAAACCACCTGCTACAATCATATCATACATACGCGGACCCGGCCCGCCTCAATTTCTTCCTCCAAGGCTGACCTTATTTCGTCCTTGGCGGTGAAATAAAGGACCTGCCAACCGTCGCGGCAGATAGCGCCGAGCATCCCGAGCATCTTTTTCAAACGCCCCGCATCGGCTTTGATAAAGGGGTCGTCCAGGATAAAAAAACCTTTTTCACCCTGAAGCAGGTTTTCACCCAGGGCCAGCCGGATTGAAAAATAAAGCTGGTCGTAAGCCCCGCCGGAAAGACTTGCAGCTTCAAGGACTGCTCCGCTGCCGGTTAAAACTTTTATCCGGTTCTCGAAGCTGTCAAACAAGACTTCCCGGTACCGCCCGCCGGTTATAGTTTCAAAATGCCTGCTGACCGCTTTGCCGGCCCCGAAAAGGGCGCTCACTTTTTGCTCTTCTTCGGCGATGATACGGTCAAAAATTTCCCGGGCAATGAGGGCCTTATGCCGGTCATGCTCCCGTTCTGCCAGCCACCGTTTTACTTTCTGACGGGCCGCTTCCAGGTCTACAGTGGTCTGACAGGGCAGGTGGTTTGCTTCCTGTTCCCGTAAAAGCTTATTTACCTCTTTTTCAAACCGGCGCAGCTGATCTCCGCGACTGGTTAACCTATCGCTGAGCTGTTCTGCTTCAACTCCCACCAGGTCCAGCTCCTCTTTCAGCTTTTGGACGTCATCCTGATCATAAGGCAGGCCTTTTGCCGCATCGGCAAAGCCTTCCACCCTTTTAACCTGTTCCGCCCAGTAATTAAGAGTTTTCTCCAGCCCGGTAAAATCCTCAGAAGGCGTAAAAAGGCTTTGCAGGATACCTTTCTGCTTTTCGATTTCTTCATGGAGGGCCTGTTTTTCTTCCAGCCGCTCAGAGTATTGGGACAGGGTTTCCACACCTGCGGAAAGGCTGATCCTGGCTATTCTCCGCTCTTCCTCCCCGATCTTTCCTTCCCTGTCTTTGAGCTCTTCTTTCAAGCGCACATATTCTCTTTCCAGCCACTGCACCTCATTTTCCTTCTCTTTAAGAGTTTCACGGCCGAGTTCGAGATCCCGGTTCAGGCGCCCCCAGGCAGCACGGACTGCTTTCAGATCCGCTGAGGGGAGATTAAGCTGCTGCGCCGCGGCACACACTTCCGTTCCAATCCGGGCCAGGGCGGCTTTTTTGCGCTCAAACCTGAACCGAAACAAGCCATAGGCCAGGGTAAGAAAAAGCGATCCGAACAGTATCGGAAACAGCCACCACTCCGAACCAAATGCGGTCCCGGCCAGGGTAATGAGAAAGGTCAGGGCAGATACTGCGGCAGCTTTACTGACAAAAGGTGCGGCCAGCAAGGACTCTTCTCTTTGAATCTCTCCGCTGCGACGGCTGTAATGATCAAAAGCCGGGGCAATTGTTTCCTGTGCCCGGCGGGCGGTATACTCAAGCCCCTTTAACTCTTCCTGCTGCTGCTCCCTCCGGGTTAGGGCTTCATGCAACCGGTTCCTGTTTTCCCATCCTTCCGCTTCCAGCCGCTGCCCCTCTCCCCTAAGAAAGTCCAGGTTTGATATGGCACGCTGCCAGGCTTCGTAATCGTTTCGGTTGAATTTTTCCAGCCCTGCAACCCCGGCCCGGGCTTTTTGTAATTTGTCCAGGGCGGCCCGCCCCTTTTCAAAGAGCTCGCGATTGTAGGCGGCATTATAATTTTCCAACAGGCTGTTTATTTCGCGCCGCCTTTCTTCAAGCTGGGCCAGGTCTACCTCCAGGCGGCTGAAGTTCTCATAGTTCAACTCTTCTAGCAGGGATTCGATTTCAGCCAGCATTTTTTGGGCCCCTGTATATTTTTCTTTCAGCTTGCCGGGGGCCTGGTTCAAAAAATCGCCGCCTGCGGTAATCCCGCCCAGTTCCTGCAGGTTCTCTTTGATTGTTTTGATTTCAGCAGTCCTCAGGCCGGTCAAGCGGGCGGTCAGGGTGCGGTAAAATTCATCTTCGCCGGCCAGAGTAAGGTCGCTGTCGCGGATCAGGAAAATATTTCTGAATTCAAGGGCGCTGATATTAAAAAGGTTTGAAAAGCTTCCCGCCCCGGGCAGCTTAACCTCCCCTTTTTCCATTCCGGCCACCAGGTACCCTTCAGGGGCCTCTGCCACCCTCCTGACCCCGCCAAAGGGTTTGAGCTCGCGGCTGCTGAACATCATTTTGAGAAGGGCGTCGATGGTCAGGGTTTTTCCTTCTTCGTTGGGGGCAAAGAAGAGGGTAAACGGTCCCAGTTTTTTTGGTTCTCCGCCGGCAAGCGGGCCGTAACGCCCGATGACAAACTCTTTCAGGAACACTGTTTCACCCCCTTGAAAGCCCGGATAACCATCTCCATTATTTCTCTTTTCAGCTCAGGCGGATGCCCGGTTTCCTCCAGGCCGGCCCTGAATTTTTTGAAGAGATCGTCCTCCAGGATGTGGTGGACATCGATAAAATTTAATACCGGCTCACCGCTACATACCGGCGCCGTTTTCTTTTTTATAGCAGTCGCCATTTCGGTTTCGCTCATACCGGCAGCAGAACTATCAAACAGACCTTCAACTGCCAGGAGCACTCCTGCCGAAGGGTGAAGGTCGGAGAGGATTCGGTCCAGTTCCGCCAGTGGATCCTGATCGGTGAATGGATCCAGGGTAATGGTCAATTCCTCGTAATGGAAACTGTTCAGGGTTACTTCCCGGGGAGCTTCTCCCGGTGCCACCAGGTTAACCTTCCGGCGGCCGGTTTCCCGCCTGGTGACGGCCACCGGAGAACCGGGGTAGATAAAGAGGATCCCGCCGGGCGCCTGCCAGGCGGCAAAGCGGGAGTGAAAATGGCCGGCCAGGATATAACCGGCGGGCAGCGGTTCAAAAAAAGAAAGGCGGGCCGGCATGTAGCGCTGTTCGCCTTCTTCGCCCAGGTCCTGCCGGGAAAAAAAAGTGTCAAGCAGCTCACCGTGAAAAAGGAGGAAATTCTCCTGTTCCGGGTCCATCAGGAATGACATTTCGCGCAGGCGCCCGGCCAAACGCCCAAGGCTGATATCTTCATGGGGCAGCCCCCAGAAAACCGCCCCTCCCAGGCGGACCGGCTCCCGCCAGTCGCGGATCACATATACGTTGTCGCCGAAATAAAGGCCACTGCTGTAAGCCTTGAAATCATGGTTACCGGGTAAAATGACGGTTTGGAAACCCCCGCCGCCAAGGACCTCCCTGAGCCTTGGCCGCATCGCTTCAGCAGCGCTTTCACGGTCAAAGAGATCCCCGGCAATAACCAGGGTGGAAACTTCCTCTTCCCGGGCCAGGTTCACCAGTTCCTCAAGGGTTTCCCAGCGCCCGGGAGCTTCTTCGCTGAGGTGGAGGTCCGCCGTGTGAAGGATTTTCATCATACCGCCCCCCTCCTGAAAGGGAAAAATGCTCAGAACAGCATAATTAAAGGGGCGATGATAACATCAGCCCCCGTTTTTCAGCAGCTATTCAGCAGCCTGCTCAAAAAATTCGTTTTATCCTCTTTTCAAAGTAGACATAACCTGGTCCCCGTAATATGATAGCAAAATCAACAGCACTCCTAAAATGGTCATTCCAGCCGTTATCTGGTAAAACCGGTTCATGGCTGTTTCCAGGTACAGCTCCTGGTAGGGTTGGACATCGGCAAAAATATTTTCGATAAAGGCCAGCATAATAGCGCCCACAAATACGGTCATGAACAGGGATATCAAGCCGGGAGCCAGAAAAACTTTGAATCTCGGGTCGACAAAATATAAAAAGATCAGTAAGAATCCAATGCCGGCCAGGCTGAGCCAAAAAACGTTATGGATGATCATGGGCTGCAGGTTAACGGTCAGCAGCTGCACTTCAGTATAGGGAGGGGTAGCTTCGGTAACGATTACCCGCACGGTATCTTCAGCTTTTACTCCAAACAGTGAAAAAGTCAAAAATGTAATCAAAATAGTAATCGAATACACAAACCCGATTACTACTTTTAACAAACTTCGCAGGCCCTGTCTCATTTTACTCCTCCTTATAAGCGATGAGATCTTAAACCATAGATTTTATAGTGATCTTATTGTATTAAAATATTTTTTACTTATTCGCCCCACAGGCTTAAGATTCCTGCCGGATATATTCCAATTTTTGATTATAATTATAAAAATTTTTTTAATCTCCGCACCATCCGGCCAGGTAGGTGTGAGGCCTGATGATGGTCTGGGTCCGATCGGGTCCAACCGATACCAGTTCTACCGGCACCCCGACCGCTTCTTCCATTGCTTCCAGGTACTGCCTGGCCGCATCCGGCAGGTCTGCCATGGTGCGGGCCCTTGAAACGTCTTCGTACCAGCCGGGAAAATTTTCATAGACCGGTTTGCATCGCTTGAGCTCGGACATGCTGGAAGGAAATTCTCCGGTTACCGCTCCTTCGCATTCATAAGCCACAGCCATGTTCACAGTTTCCAGGCCGCTTAAAACATCAAGCTTGGTAACGGCCAGCCCGGACAGGCCATTGATCCGGGCGGCGTAGCGGGCAATAACAGCATCAAACCAACCGCAGCGCCTGGGACGGCCGGTGGTGGTCCCGTATTCACCACCCTGGTCCCTTAAAAGATCTCCTGCCTCTCCTTGATTCTCGGTAGGGAAAGGCCCTTCACCAACCCGGGTAGTGTATGCTTTCAGCACTCCCAAAACCCGGCTGGTGCACCGGGGACCCAGGCCGCTTCCCGACCCGGCTGCCGCCGCCACCGTGGAAGAAGAAGTTACAAAAGGATAGGTGCCGTGATCGATATCGAGCAGGGTTCCCTGGGCCCCTTCAAAAAGGACTTTTTTTCCTTCGGCCAGGCTTTCCGAAAGAAGCCTGGCAGTATCAACCACCAGGGGACTCAATCGTTCGCAGGCCAGGCGGTACATTTCCACCAGCTGCTCCAGATCGTAACCTTCATGATCGTAAGCATTTTTCAAAAGACGGTTCTGCAGGGGCAGGATCTGGGCCAGGCGCTCCCTGAACCCATCGATGTCGGCCAGGTCGATCGCCCGCAGGCCCCGGCGCAGGGCCTTATCGGCATAAGCCGGCCCGATCCCCCGGCCGGTGGTACCGATCTTATTATCGCCCAGCAGCTCTTCATTAACCCGGTCATAAATTTGGTGGTAAGCCAAGATCAGGTGCGCTTTGCCGCTGATTCTCAGGCCGGAGGTGCTGATGCCCCTCTTTTCCAGCTCGTCCAGCTCGTCCAGCAACACCAGCGGATTAATAACCATCCCACTGCCGAGTAAGCTGATGCAGCCCGGGTTAAGGATACCCGAGGGAATATGATGAAGTTTGAAAACATTGGCCCCGTACACTACGGTATGTCCGGCATTGTCGCCACCCTGGAAACGGGCAACCACATCGGCCCCGGCTGCCAAAAAATCAATAACCTTGCCTTTTCCTTCGTCGCCCCACTGGGCTCCTACAACAACCAGGCTGTTGGTGCCTTCCATTTTACATCTCCTGTCTCTTGGATCAGTCTCTTTAAATTTTCTCTTTAAAAAGCCGGTTCAGTTCGGCCGGATCAGCCCTGCCTTTAGTCATCGCCATTACTTTGCCGACCAGGAAAGCCAGGGCTTTTTCTTTCCCCCGGCGGTAGTTTTCAACCGCTTCCGGGTTTTCGGCAATGACCTGCTCCACCAACGGAAGCAGGCTTTCCAAACCGGAGATCCGTTCCAATCCCCGCTCCCTGACCAGCTTTTTCGGATCCGCCCCGGTTTGAACCATTTCAGCCAGCAATTCCTTGGCTACGGGCCGGTTGATGCTCCCTTCGTCCAGAAGCCGAAGCAGCTTAACCAGGAGGGTCGGTTCCAAATCTTCGGCCTGCTTGCCGCTTTCCCGCAACTGGTAGAGCAGATCGCCCTGGATCCAGTTGACCAGGGTGCGGTAATCATTGTACTCTCCCGCCGCTTCTTCGAAAAAATCCCCCAGTTCCCGGTTTGCCGTGAGCAGGAAAGCTTCTTCTCTTTCCAGGCCGTACTGGTCCCGGAGCCGGTTTTGGCGCGCTGCGGGCAATTCCGGCAAAGATCGGCCCAGGTTCTGAATAAAATCGCTTTCCAGGACCAGGGGCAAAAGGTCCGGTTCGGGAAAATAGCGGTAATCGGATGAGCCTTCTTTTCCCCGCAGGGCAATGGTCTGTTTTTTTTCTTCGTCCCAGTGGCAGGTCTCCTGCACCACCGAGCCGCCCCCGGACAGCACCTGCTCCTGGCGCTTGACCTCATAATCCAAAGCCAGCTCCACGGAACGGAAAGAATTCATGTTCTTTACTTCAGCCTTGGTACCCAGCTCGCTGCTCCCCTCGGGGCGAAGCGAAATGTTGGCATCACAACGCAGCGATCCTTCTTCCATCTTGCAGTCAGAAACCCCGGAATAAAGTAAAACGGTCCGCAGGTCTTCCAGGAACAGGCGGGCTTCTCGGCCGGAATGCAGTTCGGGAGCGGTGACTATTTCCAGCAGCGGGATCCCGGCCCGGTTATAGTCGACCAGGGAATAACCGGCCCCGATGATGGAGTCGCCGGCATGGATCAGTTTGCCGGCCTCTTCTTCCAGGTGGACCCTTTCCAGGCCAACCCCGCGCCTACCGCCATTAAATTCCACTTCCAGGGACCCGCCCCGGGCCAAAGGCCGGTCGTACTGGGATACCTGGTAAGCCTTGGGCAGGTCGGGGTAAAAATAATTCTTGCGGTCAAAACGGCTTGTAAGCTGGACCTCGCTGTTCAGGGCCAGGGCAGCAGTTACGGCCAGTTCGATAGCCCGGCGGTTAAACACGGGCAGGCTGCCGGGCAGGCCCAGGCAGACGGGACAGCAATTTGAGTTCGGCTCATCGCCGAAAGCGGTGCTGCAGCCGCAAAAGAGCTTGGAGGCAGTCAGCAGTTCCACATGGATTTCAAGGCCGATTACAACTTCATATTTCATTGCTGCCCCCTCCTTCCAGGTATTCAAGCCTGGGGCGCAGAAAAGCCGGCTGCCGCTGTTCCTCGAAAAAGCGGGCTGCTTTTAAGAGCAGTTTTTCCTGTAACGGCCGGGCTGTCAGTTGGAGCCCGATGGGCAGCCCGCTGGAGCTAAAACCGCCCGGCACGGCCAGGGACGGCACCCCGGCCAGGGAATCGGTGATATTGCACACATCTGACAGGTACATCTGGAGGGGATCTTCGGTTTTTTCCCCCAGTTTAAACGCCGGTGTCGGCGAAGCCGCGCCCAAAAGCAGGTCAAATTTTTTAAAAGCCTGTTCGTAATCACGGCGGATTAAGGTCCGTACCTTCATCGCTTTCAGATAATAAGCATCATAGTAACCGGCGCTCAGGGCATAGGTCCCGATCATAATCCGGCGTTTTACTTCAGGCCCAAATCCTTCCCCCCGGGTCCGGCTGAACATGGCCTCGACGCTGTCGCCATCTGAACAAAAACCGTAGCGGACCCCGTCATAACGGCCCAGGTTTGAACTGGCTTCTGACGGGGCAATCAGGTAGTAAGCGCTGAGGCCGTAATCGGTAAGCGGCAGGGACACTTCCCCCACTTCGGCGCCGTGCTCTTCCAGCAGGGAGGCGGCCTGGGTCACCGTTTCGGTCACCTGCGGATCGAACCCTTCCACCCGGCCGTACCTGATCAGGCCGACGCGCAGGTTTTTCAAATCCAGCTCCAGGCCGGTGGAATAGTCTGGAATTTGATCCGGCAGGGAAGTGGAATCAAGGGGATCGTAGCCGGCAACCAGGCTCATCAACAGGGCACCGTCAAGGGCGGTTGTGCTCACGGTGCCAATTTGATCAAGGGACGAGGCAAAAGCGACCAGGCCGTAGCGGGAAACCCTTCCGTAGGTGGGCCTGAGCCCCGTCACCCCGCACAGGGAAGCCGGCTGGCGGATCGAGCCTCCCGTATCAGAACCAAGGGCCAGGGGCGCCATCCCGGTGGCCACGGCAACCGCGGAGCCGCCGCTCGAACCGCCCGGAACCCGTTCCGGGTCCCAGGGATTGCGGGTGGGGTAAAAAGCCGAGTTTTCAGTAGACGAACCCATGGCGAATTCATCAAGGTTAGTTTTACCCAGGATGGGCATTCCGGCTTTCTTTATGGCCGAAATAACGGTGGCATCAAAAGGCGGAATGTAATTTTCCAGGATGCGGGAGGCACAGGTGGTACGCAGGTCCATGGTTGAAATGTTGTCCTTGACGGCAACCGGTACCCCGGCCAGGGGATGGATAGTTTCACCGCGCATTCTCCTGGCATCTATTTCCCCGCCCGAATCCAAAGCCATGACCGGGGTCTGAGTAATAAAGGCTTTCAGGTGGGGATCTACCTCATTAATCCGTTCCAGGAAGCTCCGGACCACCTCAACCGAGCTCACTTCGCGGGACTGCAGCATCCGGCTCAGGTCAGCGGCAGTCTGTTCATAAAGGCGCATACCATACCTCACTTCCGGCTTAGCTTTTGGACATCCGGAGCCACTTCCGGCCCCTATTCTTCAGCCTGTTCTGAAGCGGTAATCCTCGGGACTTTGACAAAACCTTTTTCCCGCCGCGGAGAATTTTGTAAGGCCCTGTTCAGGGGCAGGGAAAGTTTGATCCGGTCTTCCCTCAATACCGCCGGCAGTTCAGTCACATGCGAAGTAGGCTCAACGTCGGTGGTGTCAAGTTCCTGGATCCGGCGGGCGGTCTCCAGGATTTCGCTCAGCTGGCCGGCCATGCGTTCTTTTTCACCGGGTTCAAGGGAAAGGCGGGCCAGGCGGGCTACGTAATCTACTTCTTTACCAAAATCAACGGGCATTGTTCAGCCTCCGGTGGTTATAATAAGCCTGGGTTGATGAAACAATCCGGCTTTGCCAGCCGGCCGTTAAATCATATCAGTGCCGGGAAAAGGGCCGATATGTTTAGTCCCGGACTTGTTACATGGTTGATCTTGTTGTTTTTAACCATGGCCTTGTTTTAATCTCCTACAGGTATCACAGGGATAATTTTAATCTATCCGGAAATGCCCGTCAAGGTAAGATTGGCCTGTCTTTGTGCTATAATGAAGCACAACCGCTTTTAGATGCATTTATATTAATTTTTTGCTTTAGTGGAGGCGCCACAAATACTTATGCCGGAAAGCGAAAGAATCTATGACCTGGCAATAGTCGGAGGGGGGCCGGCCGGCTCACTGGCGGCTGCCCTGGCGGCGGAAGCCGGTTTATCCACGGTTGTCCTGGAGCAAAAGAAAATGCCCCGCTTTAAGCCCTGCGGCGGTTTTGTGTCCGCCCGGGCCCTTTCAGCCCTCCCGCCTGATCTGGACCTCGGCCGGATAACCGGCGAACCGGTCCATACAATCCGGGTCAACAGGGGCGGCAGGAGTTTTGATTACCGGCCCGCCCGGAGGCTGGGCCTGCTGGTGCGACGAGAATATTTCGACCGGTACCTGCTCCATTACGCTGCCGGGAAAGGAGCCCTCATCCTGGAAGGGCATACCCTGAAGGGGCTCGATGAGGCAAAAACAACCGCGCAGCCCCGAGGACTTTACACCCTGACGGCGGCTGAAACCGGCTTAGCCCCCATAACTGCCCGCTACGTGATCGGGGCCGACGGATCCATGGGGCGGTGCGGAATCCTGTCGGGCCTGAGGAAACCCGGGATAAATCCCTGCGGCCGGGGTTTGAGCGAGATAGTCGAAACGGAACCCGAAATTAAAGCTCCTGGGTCCGGTCCGGGAACCCTCATTTTTTATCCCCTGCCCCTGCTCGGGGGGATGGGATGGTCTTTTAACGGCAGCACATGGATCAACCGGGGAGTCGGAGGCCTGCTGGGACCGGGGTTGCTAAAAAAGGCGTACTTAAACCTGTTTGATGAAGATAAAAACGGATCCGGGCCTTCATGGTGGCCCCTGCCCTTCCTGGGGCCGTTAAAAAAAGCAGGCCGGAGAAACTTGCTTTTAATCGGCGACGCCGCCGGGCTGGTAGAGCCTTTTTCCGGGGAGGGCCTGTTCAATGCTTTCAAAAGCGCCGTTTTGGCTTTCAATGCAATAAAAGAAGCCGAAAAAACAGGCCTGGAGGCCGGTGAAATTCATAACCACCTCTGTAAAACCAACTTCAGGGGGGCTTTCATTCTCACCCTGGCCGGTTCAATCCTGTTGCATAGCCGGGCCCTGGTTTATCCCGCTTCGATGCCCCGCCGCATGGCAGATTTAATGGAAAACAAACTTCTCTTTAACCGGTACTTTCAGTCCTGGACTTAGCTCCTGGATCATAAATCTACCTGATCTTCCCTGCCGGGTCAGATGCAACAAGTGACATCCTCACGGGGTCAATAGACCCCATGCACCCTGTCAGTTCAGGACAACAGACCGGTATTCGGTCCTTCGGTTCGCGCCACCCGTATTTTTGAACCGGACAGGCCGAAACCAGGGTTGCGTCTAATTGAGCAGGCGGATAATGCTCGGGTTGGGCTTGATCGCCGAAATATCGGTGATCTTTCCCAGGGCCCGGCGAAAAGCTTCTTCCTTCACTTCGTGGGTAACCAGGACCACTTCCGCCAGATCCCCGACGCGCCGCTTCTGGATGATCATATCCAGGCTGACCCCCTCATCGGCAAAAGCATTGGCCAGGGATGCAAAGACACCGGCCCGGTCCTCGACCAGGAAGCGGAGGTAGAAGCGGTATTCCAGGGCCTCCACCGGAACAAAACCGGTTTCTTCCAGCTCCTTTTCGACCACTCCGTTGGCAACATTAAAGTGGAGGCAGCGGGCCGCTTCAACTACGTCGGACCAAACAGCGGCAGCCGTGGGCATGGGCCCGGCACCGGGCCCGTAAAACATGAGCTCTCTGGAGGCTTCGCTTTCGATAAAGACGGCATTTAGTTCGTTTCTAACCGAAGCCAGGGGATGCTCCAGTGGGACCAGGGCCGGGTGGACCCGCAGGGCCAACCCTTCCGGGAGGTCTTCGCCGATGGCCAGCAGTTTAATGGTGTAGCCGATTTCCCGGGCATAGGCGATATCTTCATAAGTTACCCCCCTGATCCCTTCAATGTAAACCCGGTCAAATTCGGCCTTTTTACCGAAAACAAGGTTGGCCATGATCACCAGCTTGTAGGCGGCATCGAGCCCTTCCACGTCGTTGGTGGGATCCGCTTCGGCAAAACCGAGCCTCTGTGCTTCAGACAGGGCTTCTTCCAGGCTCAAATCGTCCTGGGCCATGTGGGTAAAAATATAATTGGTGGTGCCGTTAACGATGCCCAGCACCCGGCTGACCCGGTCAGCTACCAGGTTGTGCTTAAGGGGGCGAATCAGGGGGATTCCGCCGCCAACACTTGCTTCGTAAAACAGGTTCAGGTTTTTTTGGCGGGCCAGGGCAATCAACTCCAGGCCGTGCCGGGCCATCATATCTTTATTGGCCGTAACCACGTACTTGCCGTTTTCCAGGGCCCTGGCAATAAAACCGCGGGCCGGCTCAATTCCACCGATCAGTTCAATTACAACATCGATCTCCGGGTCGTCCAGTACATCGCCGGCATCCGTGGTTAGTTTTTTATCTTCCAAACCGAGGGCCTGGAGGCGGTCCTGATCCCGATCGGCCACCTTTTCCAGGGTTACCTCAAAATCGATTTTATTATTGATTAAAACGCTGTTGCGCTTGTACAGATCGACTACGCCTTTTCCGATCGTCCCCGCTCCCACCAATCCTACCTTCACACGTTTCTTCCCCATTTGCCATTTTCCCCCTTATCTAGTTGCAGCCGCTACGGGCCGGCCTTTATTCGTAAATTTTTTCGTCTTCCTGATCCGCTTCCGGTGCATCAAATTCGATATCGCGTCCTTTAAACCCTTCTTTGGCCAGTTCTCTGTAATACTCGTGCTGTATAATCAGGTCCATGATCTCATTGGTTCCGGTCCAGATCATAATCAGGCGGACATCACGGAGCATTTTTTCAATGGGGTAAACATTGGTATAGCCGATCCCGCCCATGACCTGCATGGCATTGTTGACCACCTTCCAGGCATTCTCGGTGGCCACTTTTTTAGCCTCCGATACAAGCCTCCTTGACCGCCCCGGAGGATCCCCGGCATCTACAGAACGGGCGGCAAGGTAAACAATGCCCCTGGCCGTATCCAGGCTGGTAATGCTGTCGGCCACCTTAAAACTAACTCCCTGGAAATTCTTAATTTCCTGCCCGAAAGCCTTGCGCCTGGTGCTGTACCGGGCGGCCACTTCCAGGGCGGCCCGGCCCATCCCCACGGCCCCGCCGGCGCTGGTCATCCTCTCGGGGATCATCATTTGGTAAAATATAGCAGATCCGTTATTTTCTTCACCCAGCAGGTTTTTCGCAGGAACCCGGACATCATTGAAAACGAGCCTGCCGGTTCCGCCGCCCCGGGTACCCATCAACCCGTAAAGGTATTCCGCCCTCACTTCGGGACAGCGGTCAACCAAAAAGGCGCTGATTGATTTATGAGGCTGGGCATCGAGATCGGTCCTGGCGTAAACCATAAAATAGTCGGCCCCTTCAGACCCGACTACAAACCGCTTCTGGCCGTTTATAACATAATGGTCCCCTTCTTTCCTGGCCGTACAGGTGGCCCCGAAAAAATCCGAGCCGCCACGCGGTTCGGTCAGCGCCTCGGCGCAGGTCAGCTTTCCTTCCAGGGTCGGCTTCAAATATTTTTCCTTTAGATGATCAGACCCAAACTTGTCGATGGCTTCTCCCACAATACTGACCAGCGAGTAAAGGCAGCCCAGGGAAGTTCCCAGGACTCCAACCTCTTCCAGGGCAATTATTTCTGAAGCCCAGGGCATGGCCCTGCCCCCGTATTTTTCAGGGAACCGCAGGCCCAGCAGGTTCCGGGCCGCTGCTTTTTCCAGAAATTCACGGGGATAGCGGACTTTATCTTCGTCCATCTCCCGCAGGAGCTGTTTATCAATATCCTCCTTGACAAAAGCGCGCACTTCTTCCTGCAATTTTTTTTCTCCAACACTCATCAGGCAATCGAGCATGCTTATACCTCCGCAGCTAAAATAATAGATCAATAAAACCCGATCCCGGTTAAATAAGGATTTACCTCCCTTGATGCTTCAGCATTTTCCAGCTTATGGAAGGCCTGTTTGTAGTAGCTCATTACATCGCGGGCCATATGGCCCCGGCCCCCGGGAACCAGGTCGCCGGAAAGGCCGTGCATAAAAGCCCCGGCCCGGGCGGCATCTTCCGCCTCCAGGCCCTGGGCCATAAAGGAGGCAATCAGGCCCGTTAACAGGTCTCCTGAGCCGGCTGTGGCCAGGGCCGGTCCGCCGGTAGGGTTAATGGCCGCTTTACCATCGGGAGCGGCAATAATCGTATTGTAACCTTTCAGCAGTAAAAAAACACCCCACCTGCGGGCATAATCCAGGGCCACCTCCAGGCGGTTTTCCTGCACTTCCCGGACAGACAGGCCGGACAGGCGGGCCATTTCACCGGGATGGGGCGTAATTACCACCGGGGTCTTGGCCTGCTTTAACAAATCCATCCGGCCTTTCAGCGCTTCCAGGGCCCCGGCATCTATCACTACAGGCACGGGCGAAGAAACGATCACTTTTTCAAGCACGGCGGCCGTATCGCTGCCCGGATCCAGCCCGGGACCAACGGCTAGCGCCTCACAGGCGCCGGCCCGATCCACGATCGTTTCCGCTGCCGCGGGGCCCAAGATGCCCGGCTGCGCCTCTTCTAAAGAAAGGGTAATGACTTCCACCAGTTGGGCACTGACAACCGGTTCCAGGCTGTGCGGCACAGCCAGGTAAGCCAGCCCCGCCCCGCCCCTCAAGGCTGATTCAGCGGTCATAACAGCAGCCCCGGTCATTCCCGGCGATCCAGCCACGATCAGCACCCGGCCCAGGCTGCCTTTGTGGGCGGACTTTTCTCTTGCCGGCAGCAGATCCAGGATCCGGGCCGGCGTCAGCAGATCTACCGGTTCGTTCTCAACCAGCGCCGGTGGAATATTAATCTGTCCTACATATATTTCTCCTGCCTTTTCAGCTCCCTCATAGCAAAGCAGGCCCAGCTTTGGAAAAGCAAAGGTTACCGTCCAGTCGGCCTGCACGGCACAGCCCATTACCGCCCCGGTATCGGCGTTGACGCCTGAGGGAATATCAACAGCCACTACCGGCCGGCCTGAGCCGTTAATGCCTTCTACCAATTCCGCAAACAGGCCTTCCACTTCCCGGCCCACCCCGATTCCAAGCAGGGCATCAACCACAACATCGACAGACTTTAGTTCCTCCCGGAACTGATCCAGGCTTTCCCTTTCGCCAAGCCGGTTGATCCGAAAAGAGGTCCGTTCCAGGTACTGCTCGTTAATCCCGGCATCACCGCGGTATCCGCCCGGCTTTACAGTGCTCCACAGCGATCCCGACAAACCGGCATTTTTCAGCAACCTGGCTACAACCAGGCCGTCACCACCATTATTGCCGGGCCCGGCCAGGATGGCAAAACGCCTGGCCCGAGGCAGCTTGTGCCTGATCAATTCGACCACCCGGATGGCGGCCGTTTCCATCAGGACCGCCCCGGGCATTCCCAATTCTTCTATGGTTTTGCGATCCGCTTCCTTCATCGCCGCGCTGCTGAGCACTTTCATTTTTCAGTACCACCTTTCAGCATGCCCTGTTTAATCTACATTTTTCAGCGGATATTTATAATTTCGATAACTATCAATTTTTCTCCTTCCTGTCGCCTTAATTGTAAAACAAATGCTTGCTTTTTATCGGCACTGATGATAATATTTTAGTGTTTTAGAGGAAAGAAAGGAGGTACTGGGTTTGCCTAACATCAGATCAGCAGCCAAAAGGGCAAGACAAGCCGACAAACGCGAACTGAGAAACAAGCGGGCCAAGAGCCTGGTCAAGACCTCGATCCGACGCTTTGATGAAGCTCTGCATAGCGGAGACGAAGAAGAGGCAAAAAACAGGCTTTATAATGCTGTGCGCCAGATTGACAAAGCGGCGGCCAAGGGAGTTTTGCATAAAAACAATGCTTCCCGCAAAAAATCGAGCCTCTCCCGCATGTTTAACAAAAGAGCAACCGGTTAACCTGCTCAGCTATCAATTAATCCGGCCGGGTTAATTATATAAGAGACCCCCATGCCCCCACAATTCGGGGGCACCATCAGAAGGATGAAAACCTTTTGATGGGGAATATATAACTTGCGGCTGGCGAAGAAGGTCGAATCAACTTGGTGCTTCGAGCCCGAATAAGAGACGGACCTCAGTAGCCTGGTGCACCACAGATTGTTGCCGCCTCTTTTTGGCGAGCACGCAGAGTAGATTACTCCGATGAGGTTGCTGCACCAGTCGCCAAAATATAGCCGCAAGAAAGG
>SKMK01000070.1 GCA_007121075.1 Syntrophomonadaceae bacterium | reverse complement strand
TCGGCTTTGACTTCCGTTTCGAGTCTGTTTTTGAAGCCCCCTTTTTGGCCGGTGCTTCCGCGCCGGCCTGCAGTTGCGCGTCTTTGATCTCACATATCTGTTCATTTACCTCGATGATATCTTTAACCAGTTCCCTGAATTTCTGGTGGTTAGCCACCTCTTGCTGAACCTTTTCCATCATCGGGCCAGGGCGAATTTCTTTGGCGCTGGTCTTTTCGTTTACTTTTGTGGTCAACAGATACCTGGGCCCATGACCGGGATGATCCGGCTTTGCACAGGCGCAATTAGGCTTGCCGCAGCGGCGATAGGTGGCATTAAGTGAACCGCGTCGGAAGAGACCTGTTTGTGATAACTCCTGGTAAAGCCGTCCCCGTTCCGCTTCCAACCGCTCTTCATCGACAGACATTTGTTGCCCTCCTCTGGTAGTATTATTACAACCAGAATAGCATAAAAAATATTAGCAGTCAATAGCGGATCATAAATTTGTCGTGCACCCGGGGGATATGGTAGATTTGTCAAAACCACTTTTATATGATAAAATATTTTTTGTTTAACTTATAGTGATTACTGGTGGAGGTTTTAATATGATTGGGACCGTAATAAATATTGTTTACTTGGTATTATGTATTGCCCTTATCGCAACAGTGCTTTTACAGTCTGGCCGGAGCGCGGGTCTCGGTGCTATTGCCGGTGGTGCACAATCCCTGGTTGGGAAAAAGAAAGGGCTCGATGAAACCCTGAGCAAGTTTACCACTTACCTGGCGATAGGTTTTATGCTTTTCACAATTATTATGGTAGTGGTTTAAACAGCCTGTTTATTGTTTAACTACCGGCAGGGAGCTTCCACGGCCCCTGCCTTTTCATTTATAAACAGCAGATTCCAGCCTGATAAAAAAAGGAGTTGTCATAACGAAACTGTGAAAAAACGACAGAATACAGCCAGGATCCTGAGAGAGAAAATTCTGGACCTGCTTAAAAGAAGCCGCCAGCAGTCGCTGACTTTAAAGCAGATCCTCTCAGGCCTGGAAATGGATAAAAACGATAAAAGTATTGTTAAAGACGAGCTCAAAAAGATGGACAGCGAGGGCCTGGTGATCAGGACGGAAGGGAACTGCTATGGGCTCCCGGAAAGGCTCGGGATCTTAACCGGGGTCCTGGAAGGAAACCGGCGCGGCTTTGCTTTCCTGCGCCCTGAGCAGCAGCGTGAAGATGTCTATGTCAGTTCTAAAAACCTGAATGAAGCGGTTCACGGCGACAGGGTCATGGTTAAGCTGGATAAAAAGAAAAGCCGGAGAAAAAGAGAGGGGACCGTGATTGGGATCCTCAAACGAGGCCGGAGCCGCCTGGTAGGCACCCTGCAGCGTGAAGGAAAGCGGTTTTACGTTATTCCTGACGACCAGCGTTTCCCCAGCCCTGTGCAGGTCCCGTTAAAAGGCATGACGGAGGCGGAAGCCGGGGATAAGGTGGTCGTTGAAATAGAGCGATGGGCCCGGAGCAACAAGCCCGCCCGGGGTAAACTGGTGGAGTACATTGGCCCGGTGGGCAGCCTGCATACCGAACAGATGCTTTTTAAGCACCGCTTCGAGCTGCCCGGCGAACACCCGCCACAGGCTTTAAAAGAACTGGAAAACCTGCCCGGGGAGGAAGAGATCCCGCGCCTGGCTAAAGAACAGGAGCGGGCCGACCTGACAGATCTAAGAATGGTAACCATCGATGACGAATCGGCGCGCGATTTTGATGACGCTGTTTCGCTGGAAGTGGTTGACGGGAACATATACCGGCTGGGAGTCCACATTGCCGATGTATCCCAGTATGTCCGACAGGGCAAACCCCTCGACCGGGAAGCGTTAAAAAGGGGTACCAGTATTTACCTGGTCGAACGGGCCATTCACATGCTGCCGCCCATGCTCTCGGAAAATATCTGCAGCCTGCAGGCCGGTAAAGATCGCCTCGCCGTCAGTGTTATAATGGATATTGACGGGGAAGGCAACCTGATCGAAGCCGCTTTTAAACCCAGCTTGATTAAAGTGGATGAGCGGCTTTCATACCAGCAGGTTGAAGCCTACCTGTCGGGTAAAAAAGATGCTTCGGTCTTTAAAAATCAAGCTATGTCGGGTATGATCGAACAGATGGCTGGGCTGGCCGAGCTGCTCAGGGACAGGCGGATGAAGCGCGGCAGCCTTGATCTCGATATCCCGGAAGCAAGGATTGAAGTGGACGAAAATGGTGTTCCTGTAAAAGTTGGAAAGCGGGTCATGGGGCAGTCCGAATCATTGATCGAAGAATTCATGATTTACTGTAATGAAACCGTTGCCGAATACCTTGAAGAAGAGAATTTGCCCTGCGTTTACCGGATCCACGCTGTGCCTGCCGATGAAAAGCTGGCTATGCTTAGAGAAACCCTGACCTTGATGAACGTCAAGGCGGCTGCTAAAATAAAAGTCTTGAAGCCGAAACATTTAAAGAAACTTTTAGAAGAGACAAAAGGTGAGCAGACGGAAAATCTGGTCCGCTACCTGGTCCTCCGCTCAATGCCTCAGGCCTGCTACAGCGCTTTTAACGAAGGACACTTCGGCCTGGCCTCCGATTGTTACTGCCATTTCACTTCGCCGATCCGACGCTACCCGGACCTGGCAGTACACCGGATCCTGAAGCAGCACCTGCTCCCGGGAGGTTACTCCAAAGAAAAGGCCAAGCGCCTCCAGTCACGTCTGCCGGCCATTGCCCAGCAGTCTTCGGAAAGGGAGCGAGCGGCCGTCGAAGCGGAGCGGGCCAGCATAGAAATGAAAAAAGCCCAGTACATGGAACAGCGGCTGGGTGAAGAATACACCGGAATTATTAACGGGGTTACCCACTTTGGCCTTTTCGTTGAACTGGAGAATACCGTGGAAGGGATGATTCCGGTTACCGAACTGGACGATGATTACTATGTCTATAACGAGAAGGCAGCCGTTTTAACCGGGGAAAGGACCCGTAAAACATACCGCCTGGGTGACAGGATTCGAATACAGGTAATCAGGGCCAACAAAGAGGAGGGTAAAGTAACTTTTGCCCCTGCTGAAAAGGAGGCAGTCTAATGGATGTTTATGAAGCCCTAAAAGAAAGGCGAAGTGTCAGGAAGTACACGTCCGATCCGGTCCCGGAAGAAAAATTAAATAAAGTGCTGGAAGCAGCCCAGGTCGCTCCTTCTTGGAAAAATAAGCAATGCTGGAGATTCATTGTTGTCCGGAATCCAGAACGCAAAGAACAGCTGGCGGCCAGTATGCCTGAAAGCAATCCCGCCCGCATGGCGGTAGGCGAAACCGCTCCTATCGTTATTGTTCTGTGTGCTGACACGGAAGGCTCAGGTGATAAGGACGGTAAAGATTATTACATGCTGGATGCCGGTCTGGCCTTTCAGCAGCTAATGCTCGCCGCTTACGCAGAAGGGCTCGGCACCTGCTGGGTCGGTTTGTTTGATGAAGAAAAGGTCCGTGAAGCCTGTGCGGTGCCTTCCGAGTTCAGGGTAGTGGCCCTGACTCCGCTCGGGGTGCCCGCAAAACAGCCTTCACCGCGTCCGCGCAGGGATCTTTCTGAAATAACCTATGCCGAAGAATGGGGCCATTCTTTTATAAGCTGATTGATCTGGTAAACAGCGCTGTACTAATACTTATTTTCGGGGATGAATAACTTTGAATGATAACATGGTAAAGGTTGTCAGCACCAACCGAAAGGCAAAACATGATTTTCATATAGAGGATAGTTTTGAAGCCGGGATAGTCCTTACCGGTACCGAAGTCAAATCTATCCGCAACAGTCGTGTCAATCTCAAGGACAGCTATGCCAAGGTTGAAGGCAGCGAGCTTTTCCTGTATAATATGCATGTAAGCCAATATGATCCTGGTAACCGCTTCAACCATGATCCGGTGCGCACGCGCAAGTTGCTGATGCATAAAGCCGAAATCGGCAGGCTTACCGGTAAGGTTAAAGAAAAAGGTTACGCTCTGGTGCCCCTGAAAATTTACCTGAGGCAGGGTTTAGTCAAGGTAGAACTGGGCCTGGCCCGGGGCAAGAAAAAGTATGATAAAAGACGCGATATTGCCGAGCGTGACCGGAAGCGCGAAATGGAACGGGACATGAAAGATAAAGCCATCAAGGAAAAGATTTAAGTTCCCAAAATATGGGGGCGTAAGGATTCGACGAGGGTCGTGGAAGCAGAAGCTGCAAGCCCAGGACCATGACCTGGATAAAACATGGAATGGCTATAGACGCCAAACCTAATTACGCACTCGCTGCTTAAATAAAGCAGCGCATCCCTCCTTTCCCTGACCGGGGGAAAGGGCAGGGGTGTCAAAAAACCGGCCTACCACTGCAGCGGCTGTCCCTCCGCTGTTGTGGGAAACCCAAAGGGACTGGCGTTGCCGGATCCTGTTCCGGGGAGCCGACGGCGCGAGAAACAAAACCGGGACTAAGCTTGTAGAGGCTTCTGTAGCCAGGTCTTCGGACGCGGGTTCGATTCCCGCCGCCTCCACCAATTAAAACACAAAAAATGCGAGCCTTAACCGGCTCGCGCTTTGTTGTACTGTGGGGCTGGTTGTGTAGAAGTAGCAGGGGGACGGAGTTGTTGCTACATTTTTTTATTGCAATCTCCGGGGAGCAGGTCTTAAATTATAACTTTTTCCACGAAAATGTTGCTATGTATGTATCTAAGGGTTGTAAGAGATATTAGCAGGGGGTGAACTCCTAACCCTTTTATTTCTTTTAATGATAAAATAAAACCCCTTGAAATCAAGGGGTTTCATAAATTCTTCAATTACTTAGTCTTAGCTAAGTTTTAGGCCAGGTCAAAACGATCGGCATTCATTACTTTATTCCAGGCAGCAATGAAATCGTTAATGAACTTCTCCTGGCAGTCTTCACAGCCGTAAACCTCAGATATTGCCCGGAGCTGGGAGTTTGATCCGAAGATAAGATCGACCCGGGTGCCGGTCCATTTGAGTTCACCGGATGTGGAATCACGGCCTTCGAACTCATCTTCGTCTTCATCTACCGCCTTCCAGGTTGTGTTCATGTCAAGGAGGTTCACGAAGAAATCATTTGTGAGTGTTTCCGGGTTCTTGGTGAAAACGCCGTGCTGAGATTGCCCGTAATTGGCATTCAAAACTCGCATACCGCCAATTAACAACGTCATTTCGGGAGCGGTCAGGGTCAGCAGTTGGGCCCGATCAATCAACAGTTCCTCTGCTGGTACAGAATATTTCTGCTTAAGGTAGTTGCGGAAGCCATCTGCAACCGGTTCAAGGACTTCGAAGGCATATACGTCGGTCTGTTCCTGTACTGCATCAGTGCGTCCCGGGCAAAAGGGAACGGTTACGTTGTGGCCGGCATTCTTTGCAGCCTGCTCTATCGCAGCGCATCCCCCCAGCACAATCAAGTCGGCGAGTGAAACTTTCTTTTGGCCTGACTGGGCGCTGTTGAACTCTTCCTGGATTTTTTTCAGGATATCAAGCACTTTGCTTAGCTTGGCAGGCTGATTAACTTCCCAATTTTTTTGCGGCTCAAGGCGGATGCGGGCCCCGTTTGCCCCGCCGCGCTTATCGGAACCCCGGAAGGTAGATGCTGAAGCCCAGGCTGTGGAGACCAGCTCAGAAATTGACAGGCCGGAAGCCATGATCTTGCCTTTCAGGTCTTCGATATCTTTTTCGTCAATCAATTCATGATCGACTGCGGGCACCGGGTCTTGCCAGATCAGCTCTTCCTCGGGAGCCTCCGGGCCCAGGTAACGAGAACGTGGGCCCATGTCGCGGTGGGTCAGTTTGAACCATGCCCGGGCGAAGGCATCCTTAAACTCTCTAGGGTTTTCATGGAACCGCTTGGCAATCTTTTTATAGGCAGGGTCCATCTTCAAAGCAAGATCCGCTGTGGTCATCATCGGCGCATGCCGTATGTTGGGATCTTCGGCATCAGGAACAATATTAGTTGCCTCCGGATCTGTGGGAACCCATTGCCAGGCGCCGGCGGGGCTTTTTACGAGGTTCCAGTCATATTTAAACAGGGTGTAAAAATAGCTGTTGTCCCATTGTGTAGGAGTCGGTGTCCAGGCGCCTTCAATGCCGCTTGTGATGGTATCACGGCCTTTGCCTTTACCGTAGCTGCTCTTCCAGCCAAGCCCCTGTTCTTCGATGCTGGCACCCTCGGGCTCCGGACCCAGGTGGGAATCCGGGGCGGCACCGTGGCATTTGCCGAAGGTATGTCCCCCGGCAATCAGCGCTACGGTTTCCTCGTCGTTCATGGCCATACGATCAAAGACATCCCTGATATCACGGGCTGAAGCGAGGGCGTTCGGTTCACCGTTTGGGCCTTCGGGGTTTACATAAATAAGACCCATCTGCACGGCGGCAAGAGGGTTTTCGAGATCCCGGTCGCCGGTATAGCGTTCGTCGCCAAGCCATTCGCTCTCAGCTCCCCAGTAAGTATCCTCTTCCGGCTCCCACACATCTTCGCGGCCACCTCCAAAACCGAAGGTTTGAAATCCCATCGACTCGAAAGCGCAATTGCCAGCTAAAATCATCAGGTCCGCCCAGGAAATCTTGTTGCCGTATTTTTGCTTGATTGGCCATAATAGACGACGGGCCTTGTCCAGGTTGGCATTATCCGGCCAGCTGTTCAGAGGCGCCAGGCGCTGGGCCCCTGTCCCTCCGCCGCCACGGCCGTCGCCTTTGCGATACGTGCCCGCGCTGTGCCAGGCCATCCGTATGAACAGGCCCCCGTAGTGGCCGTAGTCGGCAGGCCACCAGTCCTGCGAATCTGTCATCAGGTCGTACAGGTCTTTTTTAACGGCTTCTAAATCGAGCTTTTTAAATTCTTCAGCATAGTTGAAATCTTTGCCCAGAGGGTTAGTCAACTCTGAGTTCTGATGAAGAATTTTTAAGTTCAACTGGGTGGGCCACCAATCTCTGACAGAAGGGCCTCCTAATGCAGTGGGGGTTGAAGGCTTTCCAGTTACCGGGCATTTTTTTTCTTCACTCATTAATTTTGCTCCTTTCGGTTATGATGTCATAACAGGTTTCATTGTCATCTATATTTAGCGCCCTTACCGGGCCGGTTTCAAAAAATAAATGCAAGGTGTTATAAATAGTAGCTTTCGATAAAGTGAGAATTCCACTTTGCAGATCTATGAAGATCTGATCCGCTGCAGGATGGCATTGGTTTTTGATCAAGTGCTCCAAAATTTTGATCTTCCGGTGTGAAGGGATATATTATTGTTTGTCAATTTAGTTGATAGATCTTTAACTACAGGTTTCAAATTCGAACACGCTCTCAATGTTTGTTATAAGTTGAAACTTGTAATAATTATTAATGATAAGGTATAGCAAAAATCTTACTTTGTCAATATGTGTGCTTCCAAATCGTAGCAAGGGGATGTAGTAATTGCTACACTTTAGGATAATCGTGAGTGTTGCCAAAGTGTTGCCAAAGGTGTTGCCAAAGGGACGTGTTGCCAAAGG
>SKMK01000030.1 GCA_007121075.1 Syntrophomonadaceae bacterium | reverse complement strand
TTCCGCTCCGAGTTGTTAACTGAGACCAGGGGCGAAGGCCTTATGCACCACTTATTCAGCCATTACGGCCCCTGGAAAGGGAAAATTCCCGGCAGAAGAAATGGAGCCCTGATCGCTTACGAAACCGGGCCGGCCACAGCGTACGGCATTCATAACGCCGGGGATCGAGGCACGTTCTTTATTCGCCCCAACGATCACGTTTATGCCGGTATGGTCGTCGGAGAACATAACCGGGAAAACGATCTGGATATAAACGTGTGTAAAAAGAAACATCTGACCAACATCCGGGCCGGTGCCGCCGATGAAAATATCCGTCTGGCCCCTCCACAGACATTCACCCTGGAAAAAGCAATGGAGTTTATTGAGGATGACGAGCTGGTGGAATTAACTCCGGAAGCAATCCGGATGCGTAAAAAATTGCTCGACCGCAATAAAAGGGAACAGGCAGCCAGGGCAAAAAATGAGTAGGGAAGAAGATTAACCTTAACCGGGATTACCGGGCGGAAGTAAACTGCTCGATTAACCGGAGCATTTTTTTGTAATGGGTGCCCTTCCAGTAAACCTTGCCGCATCCCTGGCAGCGGCTGTATTCAGAACAATACCGCCACACTTTTTCAGGGATTTGATCCCTGACCTGGTCAGGTTCAACCCGTCCGAGCTGTTCGTTGCACTGCAGGCAGCGGCTGAAAGGTTTTACGGAATCATATAGATCAAAGCGGGATAAGACTTCCTCCATTTGTTCTTTCGGCTCGTCAGAGCGGACCAGGTACCCGTGGGTCACCCGGGAACGTTTAAGGAGCCCCCGGTCCCGGGTAAGCAAGATCCGGTGCTCATCAGCCGAAATCTCGGCCAGCTCTTCGTCGTCAAAACTGTTCCGGTAAAGGGTATCAAAACCAAGCATACGCAAGTAGGCAGCCAGTCGGCCCAGGTGGGTATCGAGCACAAATTTCGGCTCACGCAGGGGCTCGGGCCGCACCTGCAAAAGCGGGGAGATATCAAGCGCTTCGAATACAGGATAAACGCTGATCCGATCCCCGTCGACAGGACGGTACGTAAAATCCACCGATTCTCCATTCACCAGGATCAGATCGACCTCGGTATGGGGGACTCCCAGCGCTTCGATCAGATCTTTAACTGTTTGATGGTCAAAAAATGATTGCCTGAAGGCGACCTGCCTTCGTTCGAGAGGCAGGAAATCATTGAGCTCCGCGTAAAAACGCAGGTAAGCCACAGAAGTCATCAATCGGCACCCCGATTATCAAATCCTGATTTTAATTGTGTTCAAAAAGCCTGCCCTTTCTTTTAACTCGAGTCAAGGTTTCTTAAAATATATTTAGCTCATCAACTGGCACTGGAACAGGTAATTTTTAAGGAGTTCTCTCATTTCTGTCGATATCTCTCGAATTTCCAAAGCCAGGCCCAGCTTCTGGTGGCTGCCTGGCTCAAAAACTCTTGCCGCCTGCCCGGTAAAGGTCAGCTCAGGCTGATCAGGGATGGTAATTACGGTATTAAAATTCAAACCTGTCGCGATATCTTTTGAAAATCGGCGGGGATCTTCGTCAAAATTCTTGGAAACCAGATCAAGTTCAACACGGCAGCCCCCCAGGGAAATATCAGTCACCTGCCCGGAAGCAGTAATGCCGTCGGTGGTGCAGACACAACCCAGTTCCACTTCATAACGCGAATAGCGGCGCATGGAACTCCGCTCAAATTTGTGCGGTTTGCAGCAAACGAGCAGGGGCACTTTACCGGGGCGGTTTTCGATCACGAAAACGCTGGTTACATAGGCCTGCTTATCCTGCTCCGACTCACACCAGAGGGTCAGTTCCCGCCCTTCCTCGAATTGAACCGGGACCCCATTATCTTCCGGAGACTGCAGGACCAGGTATTCTTTTTCCAGGTCTGCCACCCTGGTATCATAACTTTTCACCATATCTTTATCGACCACAAATTCAATGCTTACAATGGCACCGGGATAAAACAACTGTCTTAGTAAAGCGCTGTAATCATCTGCCATCAAAACCACCTTCTAGATCCTTTAAATTAGTGGTGCTTGTATAATCTTCTGCGTTTTATTACAAAAATCCTGCCTTAACTGTGTGACAGGATATACAATTGATAATTGCGCTGCATTTTAAAAAGTTACTTTTTCTGCGTTGGAAATGCCGGTCTTACCAGCGGCATTCACAGGCGCTTTAGCCGACGGCTAATCAGCACAAAGTTCCCGGGTAGGCAAGCAGTTGCGGAAAGGCCGGAACGGAAATAACCGGGTCCTACCAACCATTCGGCTCGGCCAGTTAAAAGGAAGTTGCTGTTATTAATGGTTCCCCCGGCCGGTCAAAATGTATTATAATTCATAGCAGCAGAACCGGTATCCTGTAAGCTGGGAAACCTTTGGCGAATACAAAGCTGGCCAGGTTAATACCAGGAATCATAAGTAAAAGATGGTAAAGGAGAATAGTAATGACAGATCAAATAACAACCAAAAATCGCTATCATAATATCATATTTGACCTCGACGGCACCCTGACCGACTCGGCTAGCGGTGTGATTAACTCTGTCTATTACGCCCTGCAAAAATTAGACATTGAGGCCGATGGCGCCGACCTGAACTCCTTCATCGGGCCTCCCCTGCAGCGTTCTTTCCGGGAAAAATTCAAATTTGACGAAGAAAAGGTCCAGGAAGCAATCGAGTACTTCCGGGAATATTACCGCGAAAAAGGAATTTATGAAAACAGGCTCTACCCCAGCGTAAGTGAAATGCTCGAAAAACTGGCCTTAAAAGGTAAAAGAATCTACCTGGCCACTTCTAAAGCTACGCCGTTTGCTGAAATTATCCTGCGCCACTTTCAAATAGACCGCTACTTCGAGGCCGTAGCAGGGGCCACCCTTGACGGAACCAGGGTTGAAAAAAAAGATGTCCTGGCCCATCTTGTGGAACTCAGCGGCAATCTAAACCCTCAAGAATCGGTCATGGTCGGTGATCGCAAGCATGATATCATCGGGGCCCGCGACCACGGTTTAGATACGGCAGCCGTCACCTACGGATACGGCTCAGTAGAAGAATTGTCCGGGGAAAAGCCCACTTACCTCGTCCATTCCGTTAAGGAATTGACCGGGCTGCTATTAAACCAGTAACTTTTAATTTTGTATATCGCTTTCAAAATTTCCCTGGATCATTTAATCATTGTTTGTTTTGGTCTGTTATTTATGTTTTTTCATACCCACCACCCGGCCTCAATTAATTCGATCTCCTTTTACCCTCAAACGGGCCCGTTTGTTCTATTGCCAGCCACCACTTTTTTTATGATAGATAAGCAACAGTAGCTATGAAACAATAAAAAGAATAGGCAGTTCAATTAAGGATTCTACGGCTAAAACCAGTGGAATAAGCGATATTTCAGGAAATACGGCAACAGCAATTTAAGAAAAGTGACGGCTCCGATTAAATAATGTATACTAAAATAAATATTTGCACAAAGGAGAATAATGCATGCATTTTAGAACCAGTATCGATAACCGCATTCAACAGGTAAAAATGCCGGAAAACCTGGCAGTGGGGATGATGGTCCGCGCCCAGAGAGAAAAATGCCAAGACCTGCAGTGCCCTTTTGATTATTACTCATTTGCTTTTGGCGAATCGCCTTTCCAGGTGCCCCGGGAATTAAGCCAGGCTTTGGCGGATCATTCCACCACCGGCGGCTACACGGAACCCGGTGGAATTGAACAGTTAAAGAGTGCCGCAGCGGATTTTTACAACAGGTATTTTGGCCTAAATGTTGAGGCAGAGAGGATGATCATCGGTCCGGGCACCAAGTCTTTATTTTACATGGTTTTCTCCATGCTTGCCGGAGAGTATATAATCCCGGTGCCCTCCTGGATTGGCTACACCCCGCAGCTTGATCTGCTGGGAAGAAAATGGCATACCCTTGAACTGCTTTCCGAAAACCAGTACAAACTTCAACCGATGCAACTGGAGCAATTTCTTGATGCTCATCCAGGCACCGCTTTTACCTTGATCTTAAACAACCCGCACAATCCAACCGGACAGGTATACAGTGAAGGAGAACTGGAAGCCCTGGCTGCAGTTTGCCGTAGCTACAGGGTGGCGGTCCTTTCAGATGAGATCTATGCCTTAACTACATATGATTTTTGCAACTACAGCAGTATGGCTGCCTTATATCCGGAAGGAACACTTTTAACCGGCGGCCTATCCAAGGATCGTTCTTCCGGCGGCTATCGGCTGGGGGTTCTCGTGCTTCCTGAAGAATGCCCCGAGGAGCTGCGCTTTGGGCTGGAAAAAATCGCGGCTACCATCTATACCAACGTAACCACACCGATCCAACATGCGGCAATTACAGCATACTCAGAAAGTAGTGGAAACGATCGATATCTGCACACTACCCGTTCAATCCATAAGCTTATCGGTCAAAAATTAAGTGAAAGGTTCGCAAACATACCCGGAATAAAGACAACCCGGCCGAACGGCGGTTTTTATTTCTTAACGGATTTCAATGAATTCAAAGAAAACATGCTAAAAAAAGGAATCAACAGCGCCAATGAGCTGGGCAAAGCGCTGATTGCCCATCCTCACCATATTGCTGTGGTTACCGGCGATGCCCTGGTTGTACCACCCGACAATTACAGCGCCCGTATAGCCTTTGTAGACTATGATGGTCCGACCGCTTATGAGGAGTATCTGAGCAACCCGCCTGTAACAGAAAAAGATAAAGAGATTTTCTTTACCAATCACGCCTCAAGAATGCTTGAAGGAGCAGAGGCGCTGGAACAATTTATTGGTAAACTTTCATAAAGCGGCGTAAAAAATAACTTCAGGCAAAAGGGAGCTTTTTAAGACAATAACTATATCCAGGTACTCCCAGATATCAAAATATGCTATGCGTATAGCCTAATAAGTAAATAAGCAGAAATAAGATACAAAATAAAATGAAAGGATGATGATCGTGACCGAAAACATTCTCAACCAGAAGCAGGAAGAATTGTGTAAAACCAGCAGGTGGGATTTTTCTGACCTGAAAGCACTTTTTATCAACTGCACCCTAAAAAAAAGCCCCGAGCTGTCACACACCGAGGGCTTGATCAGGGTTTCGCAGGCCATCATGGAGAAAAACAATGTAGCGGTGGAGGTAATCCGGGCTGTTGACTATGATATCGCCTCCGGGGTTTACGCCGATATGACCGAACACGGCTGGAATAAAGATGACTGGCCGCAAATATACAAAAAAGTGCTGGACTCAGACATTTTAGTTTTAGGCACGGCCATCTGGCTCGGCGAAAAAACCTCGGTTTGCCAGAAGATCATTGAGCGCTTGTATGGACATTCCGGCGATATTAACGATCAGGGGCAGTACATTTTTTACGGGCGGGTTGGCGGATGCCTCGTAACTGGAAACGAAGACGGGGTTAAGCACTGCGGAATGGGTATACTCTATTCGCTGCAGCATGTCGGGTATGTGATCCCGCCCCAGTCCGACGCCGGTTGGCTGGGCCCGATCGGGCCGGGGCCATCGTATCTTGATCCTGATTCAGGCGGGCCTGAAAATGATTTTACCAATCGCAACACCACTTTTATGACCTGGAATTTGCTGCACATGGCCCGAATGCTAAAAGATCAGGGCGGTATTCCGGCTCATGGCAACCAGAGAAGCAAATGGGCTGCCGGCTGCCGTTTCGATCATCCCAACCCTGAATACCGCTGAGCAAAGCGGTATAAAGAAGCAGGAATTTAAATTGTTGCGGAAAAGTATAAAATTCTTGGCAGGAAAAGGCGGATCTGACCAGATGACTGCAACGCAGAGCGAAGTTCCTCAGGCTTTAAGAAAGTGGTTTCTGATCCACTTCGTGGTTGATTTTATTTTTGCCATCCCCCTCATGTTTGCGCCGGTACTTTTCTTGAGCAGACTGGGCTGGCAGGTCGTTGATCCGGTTGCCTCCAGGCTGATCGCAGCGGCCCTGTTTGGCATTGGCCTTGAATCTTTATTGAGCTATAAAGCATCGGTGGAGACTTATCAAGGGATGCTGAACTTGAAAATAATCTGGTCCCTTGCCGCCATAACCGGTTTAATAATATCCTTGCTGCAGGGAAGCCAGGGCAGGCCGATTGCTTTGTGGCTGCTGCTGCTGATTTTTATATTCTTCAACGCCCTGTGGTTATACTGGAAAGTTAAAATATCCCGCCTTTAACTATTCGGGTTTAGGTTGTTTTTAATTTCTGCCAGGAAAGGCAGGTCAGAGGGGCAATCAATATCGGCCAGTTTTTCAAGCTCGGCTATCCTTAAGTTGGCCCGTTCGGCAGCTTCTATTGTTTGCCGGTAAACAAGATCGCTGCCCCATTTAATGCCAGAGAAAAGTTCTTTGACAACCTTTTTTAGCCCAATTAAGTAATAACCGCCATCAAAAGCAGGACCTAAAACCAGATCTGAACGATCAAGGAGGTTAAAGGCCCGCTCGATATGCCCTGTTGTCAATCCGGGACAATCAGTCCCGATTACAACTACCTTGCTGTTGTTTTCATCGAACGCCTCCACCACGGCGTTATAGAGCCTGTCACCCAGGATAGTTCCTTTTTGTTTCCGGTACTGCAGCTGTTCACCCAGCCAGGACCTCATGAGCTGATGGCTGCCTCCTGAAAAATGGACTTCAACTTCCCCGCCGAAAGCACGGGCTTGCGCCATGGTCATCTCAACCATTTTGCGGTAGAGAATTTCTGCCCCTTTTTCTCCCAGGGCAGGGATAAGGCGGGTTTTGACCCTGCCTGCTTCCGGGTAGCGGGTAAAAACAATCAGGTGCATCTTATTCACCGGCTTCAAGGGCTCCAGCGCAGGAAGAACCAGCTCCGGCCGTACAGCCAAAACAGTGGTCCCCGGCAACAATGGCCCTGTTGTTAAGTTTGTTAGAATCAAAGCAGGTGATATGCGCTTTGTCCACATCGGCCGGTAAATCCAAGGCCAGGTTAAAATCACAATCGTAAATGATTCCATCCCAGCCTACGGTTATCTGGCTGCGGCACATCAGGCCGGAAAGGGTAGCCCGGTTATAGGAGTCTCTTAAAAGCTGAAGGTACTGGTTTAACTGTCCCTTCCTGCAAAGGTCATCTTTAAAGCGCCCGATCGGTACATTGGTCAGGGTGAGAAGCCTGCTAAAGGTTATTCCGTGACCCGGCTGCAGCTCCCGCCGGTAGATAGCTTCCAGTTCTTCCTGCCGGCCGGGAAGGAAGGGACCGCCCGGGTTATAGACCAGGTCCAGTTCAAGACCATTACCTTTCCCGTAACCAAGGCTGTTAAGTTTTTTTAGGGCAGTCATGCTTTTGTTAAAAGTCACATCTCCCCGCTGCGCCGTTACATTTTCTTCCATGTAACAGGGCAGGGAAGCAACAAGTTTTACATTTTTGTCTCTTAAGTATTCTGCCAGCCCGGCCTGTCCCGGCTCCACCAGGGCGACAAGGTTGGTCCGCAGCATCAGATCAAGCCCCGGCCTGCAAAGCCTGTCAATAAAGGAGCATAGCTGAGGGTGCAGTTCAGGTGCCCCGCCGGTTATATCAACAGTTGTAATTTCAGCCTTTTCAGCAACCTTGATTATTCCCTCCATCACTTCCCAGGGCATTATTTCTTTTGCTCCTGGTGAAGCGGCATGATGACAGTGGTTACAGCTAAGGTTGCAAATCCGGCTCAGGTTTGCCTGCAGGGTGGTTACCGGAAAGCTTTTTATTGGGCCGGCCCGGTCTGCAAAGCTTTGGTTTTTTCTTTTTTCCATTGATATATTACCCCCGGTGTTGGTATAAATTCTTGTAAATATCCTATTTTTATTATATA
>SKMK01000016.1 GCA_007121075.1 Syntrophomonadaceae bacterium | reverse complement strand
TCTTCAAGGATAGAAAAATTATAATCACCAGCTACTGTTTTTAATTCCCGGGGAGTGCATTTCAGGTAATACCCGGGAAAGCCCATCTTTTTTTTAGATTCAGGATAAAAAGTAAAGAGAAGCCTTTTTTTAAAAGACTGGGGCAAGAGCATATTAAGCCTGGCAAAAAGGGCGTTCCTGCTCGGAACAAATATAAGGGCCAGGCCGCCCGGCTTTAAAATGCTGTGGAAAGCTTTAAAAGCGGCCTCAACATTATGGACGTGTTCCAGAAGTGACTGGCATATTATTAGATCAGCGTTATCATTACCTGTATAGCCGGTTATATCAACGCAAATAGTTTGATCATAAGCCCCTTTTGGGGCATTTTCCAGTTCTTCCGCACTGATGTCCAGGCCAATTACTTCTGCTTTCAAATATTGTTTATCCCCGGGATCTAAATAAGGGCGTTTTCCACCCCCGATATCATAAATAAGCTGGTTTTCTTTTAAGTATGCCGGAACAAGATTTTTCTGGTAATCGGTTTGACCGTCCAGGCGGAATTTTTCAGGGAGAAGCCTGTCAAACTGCCGCGATAGCCACTTTTGACTTTTCAGGAAAGATTTCAGCATACAGGCAGCTCCTTTAAAAATACTCACTTATCATCTTGGGGAAATCCTGATCAAAAAGACTATAAGATGTTAATGTTTTCAGGTTCCTGCCTCTTTTCGCTCTCTGCTCAAATCATCCAAACAAAACGATTAAAGCAGTTTTGCTCCAGCACTTAAAATGTCATAGCTTGTTCACCTGACACACAGCCATAAGATAATTAAGAGTTATCCACGATCTGGACCAGGATTGCCTCTGACCGGGCAGGGTAACTTTCCATCATCATTTCCGATTTAACCCGCAGCAGTTGACCCACCTCGTAAACTCTCACGTCTTTGACCGTGTACCAAACTGCCTTACTGCCGATGCTCTCTTCCAATAAGTTTTCGGAAGTGAGGGCAAAAGCCTCTTCCTTAGAAATATCGGTTACTACTAAAATTCTAGATTCGTCGATCTCAATTACATAACCTTCCTGGACTCCACTTTCTGCAGGATCTAATTCCTGATCGGTTATCTCAGTAATTAGTTCGCCAGAACCGCTGTTTTCCGGTCCGTTTTCTTCTTCCACACCGCAGCCGCCTAAAACAGCTATCAGCCCCGCCAAAATAAGAACAACCAGGGTTAATGTGCCTGTCCTGAACATCTTTAAACCTCCAGGTTATATAATCAACTACTCGTAATTAAAAGACAGAATCGGCAGACAATAAGTTCCACAACTTAATGTATCACCTTAGAATAGTGTCTGCTCAAATATAGAGCTGCTAATTTACAGCCAGGTAATAGGCTCCCTCTTTACCCGTCTTTTCCATAATCGTGTTGAAGTAAACTTCGCTGTAAATTTCTGCCAGGCGTTTTTCAAAAATCGCTTCCCTATCCTGGCACCAAAAACAGACTGCCCCTCCGGGAACCAGGCATTGCTTAATCAGCGCCAATCCTTCTTCACGGTAAAGGTAATCATTGGCCGGCAGGCTGAGCCAGTTGCTGCCGTTGTCAGTATCCACCACTACCACCTCGAAAGCCTTCGAAGGATCCCCGGCCACAGCTGCAGCTTCAGATTTGAGCACCTCAACAAAATCGCCGTTGATCAACACTACCCGGTGATCGGAAAGGGCTTGATCATTTACCTGTCCCAGGGGGCCCCGGTTCCACCTGATTACAGCCGGCTCTATTTCTGATACAACCACGCGGCTAACCTGCTTCCAGTCCAATGCCTCTCTCAGGCTGTAGCCTACCCCCAGGCCACCCATCAGGACACTTACCGGGCCTTTATCAGGGGCCGTTAATTTTTTCAGCGCTTCCCTGACCGCGGCTTTTTCGGAAACGCCGTTGTAAGTGGCCATCAGGAAAACCCCGTTGTAGATGATTTCAAACTCCGCCCCGCGGCGCTGAAGCTGAATTTCTCCCGCTTCTCCCCGGCACCTTTCAATTATTTCGACCTCTTGCCCTGTCCAATCCATAACCTTTTAACCTCTCCCAATAACATTGTTGTTTGGGCCCGGAAACATTCTGTTCTATTCTTGCAGTCAACCCGGACTGGCATCTTTTCAGCTGCCGTTGTTATACCCATCAGCCAAAAAACGGCTACCGAAGCTTCCTATGGTATCAATATTATAACACGGTCCTTTAAAAGGCTATTTTTAAAGATTGACAGGCCCTGTAAAAATAATTACGATAATTCCATGATGAAGAATTGCGATATTTTACTCTGCGATTTAGACGCTTTTTTTGCTTCGGTGGAACTTCTGGATGATCCATCGCTTCAGGGCAAGCCGGTCCTGGTGGGCGGAAACCCGGAAGGCAGGGGAGTTGTATCAACCTGTTCTTATGAAGCAAGAAAATTCGGGGTCCGTTCAGCAATGCCGATGAAAAAAGCCCTGGCCCTGTGCCCTGAAGCTATTGTTTTAAAAGGACGAATGTCACGCTACAAGGAAATGTCGCACCGGGTTCGCCAGTTATTTGATCGGTATACACCCGATATCGAGATAGTTTCCATAGACGAAGCCTACCTGGCGGTAAAAAAAGGCCGGGGACTGGATATCGCAGAAGCGATTCACGTCGATGTAAGAAAAGAACTGGGACTGCCGATCAGCGTCGGCGTTTCTGTAAACAAATTGCTGGCAAAGATCGCCTGCGACCAGGCCAAGCCCAATAATGTAGGCAACCTGTGGCCCTGGGAAATTGAAGAAAAGCTTTGGCCCCTGCCGGCCAGGGTTCTACCCGGAATAGGGCCGGTAACCGGGAGCAAGCTGCAAAGCCTTGGCATCAACACCGTAAGAGACCTGGCCCTATATTCCAAAGGACCCCTGATTCGCCTTTTTGGCAGCCATGGCGAAGCAATATATCATTTTGCCCACGGTATTGACAACCGCACAATAGAAACCGAGCATGAAGCCAAGTCAATTTCAGAAGAAACCACTTTCCCTGAAGATATCCAGGACCGGGAAATTATTTACGGCGTACTTGTGGAACTGGCTGCCGGTGTAGGCTACAGGCTTCGTTCCGTCGGAATAACCGCACGGACAATTACTTTAAAACTGCGTTTTAAGGATTTCCGGACTGTGACACGCAGTATAACTATGTCAGAATGCGTCTGCCAGGATTCCGATATTTACCGCGCCGCAAGGGATCTTTTCGACAGGCACTGCGTGAAGCCACCCTGGCGCCTGGTTGGGATCCAGGCTTCCGGTTTTGAGCAGGGCACCCAGATCTCTCTTTTTTCATCCGGCCCGGAACGGGAAAAGGAAAATATTTTAACCGCGACCAAAGATAATTTGAGGAAGAAATACGGCTCTGAGGTAATATTCCCCGGCAGAAGGCTAAAAAAGAAAAAATAATAGAAATTACTTTAAAGCTTCTTTATCTTTATAAAAGTCGCGATCATAGCGAAAACAATCCTGGGCTTCGTCAGGTATGCATGGCTTTCCATTAACAATCATGGAAGCAATATTTTTGCCGGCCCCGGGCCCCAGCATCAAGCCCTGGCCGCACATACCCACAGCCAAAAACAAACCATCCAGGCCCTTCGCAAAATCAATAATCGGAATTCCGTCGGGGGTCATCGGGTAGCAACCGCGCCAAACGCGCCTGATTAGCAGGTTTTTAAAGCCGGGAAGAAGGGTTGTCATCCGGCCGGCCAGCACCGGCAAAAACTCAGATATCGATTCCCGGTTTGTGCCGATAAAGAGTTCTTTCGGGGTATAACAAAAGATAATCTGGCCTTCTTTGTTCTGTCCAAAATAGAAGTTTGCGGTTTTGCCTTCCGGACCCGGCCTGAGATCAACGACCAGCGGGGCCAGGAAATGTTTTATTGGGGCCGATATCCCGGCCTCGTGTGAATCAGGGGTTACAGGTATATCAATTCCAAGCAGATCTGAATGTTCCGCTGCATCAGCTCCGGCAGCCAGGACCACCCACCCGGAAAAATAACTGCCTTTGTCGGTTTTTACCCCGGTAATCCTATCGCCCTCTCTCAAGTACCCGATCACTTTTTCATTAAACCGGTATTCGGCGCCGTACTTCATTGCTTCACGCTGAAAAGCAACAGGGAGCAAAATGGACGACACCTGGCCATCTCCCGGTGAATAAGTCCCGCCCCTTAAACCGATCGGGTTCACGCCGGGAATGATCTCCTGAATTTCTTCCGGTCCGACCCATTCAATATCAAGACCGTAGTTCTTCTGGTAAGGAATCAGGTCCTTCAAATTTTTTTTATTAGCCATATCATAAATCGGAAAGCAGTAACCACCCGGTTTCCACCCGACATCGAAACCGTGCTTTTCTTCCCAGCTGGAGATTATTTTCAGGCTCTCCAGGCAGGTGCTAATTTTTCCGGGATCAGAATGAGTCGCCCTGACACCGCCAATTGCTGCCTTGTTATCGCCCTGGCCGGCGGCTGGGCGCCTGTCCAAAACCAGGACCTTCTTACCGGCTTCGGCAAGATGGTAGGCAGTTGGGTTTCCTACACTGCCGCAGCCGACTACTATGACATCATATGTTTTACAGGCCGGCATTATTATTCTCCTCGTCGTCTCCTTCTTTTTGAATGGCAAAATCGCCCAGGTGTACTTCCGCTACCAGGGGGCGATGCCTGGGCAAGGTAACCTCGGAAAGGGGAATACCCTCCTCCTTGTAAATCTTTAAAATTAAATCGGTGCAGGTCTTGCCGTTACAGCCGCCAAGCCCGGCTCTGACCATTGCCTTTAACTGGTTCATGTCCCGGACTCCCGAGCGGATAGCTTCAACTATTTCACTTTTTCTAACCCGCTCGCATCGACAAATAAAGGGGTCTGCTTCGGTTGCGATTGCTACCTGTTCCAGGAGTTCTCCTTCGCTCATTTCCCTGATCCTAAAACCGGCCACCTTAAGCTTATCCTCATAAGGCACTTCCAGGAACAGCAGCCGGCGGCAGTCCTGCTCCTCCCTGTTCTTGTAAGCCACAACCCTGCCTTTGCCAACAATATTGCCTTCCATGTCGGTGGTGGTAACTTCATCTCCCACAGGAATGGCCTCGTTAACAAACTCGTACGGCAACATCAGCAGGGCCTTTTCCCGGCCCTGATCATAATCATTGACAACCAGGGTTATAGCCAGGCCCGGACAGGCAAGCACGCAACGGCCGCAGCCGATACATTCCCCGCTGAATTCAGGAAGAGACAGGATAGAACCTGGCATATCGATACAATTATTTGGACAGGCTTCAGTGCAGGGATTACAGGGAATTTCCTGGATACAACGAATCAGGGGAAAAACCCGGTCTTCATTGTCTTCAGGTTTGAAAAGCCCCATTTCGCTGGAATGCTGCTTGAGAATTTCCCCAAATTCTTCCCAGTCGCCTGGCACCGGGAGATCGATCCCCATTCCCTGGGCAATCCTGCGCCCGATAATCTTACCGGAAAAAATAGCTGCCGAGGCTTCGGCTATTTCGCTGGCATCACCGGCCGCATAAGCCTCAATCCCGTATTCCCTGGCTTTCTTGAACAGTTCATCAACAGGATTAAGGCCGACCGCCATTAGCACCGTATCAACTTCAAAAATCCGTTCCGTACCCGGTACGGGCTGGAACTTGTCATCAATTTCAGCAATGACCACCCGCTCTACTTCTTCTTTCCCTTCAATCCTAAGCACGGTGTGGGAAGTCCAAACCGGAACCCCGAGCCGCTTGATTTTATCTTCATGGACTTTGTATCCGCCGCACTCGGTCAGGGCTTCCACCAGACCCACCACATCGATCCCGGCCTGCAATGCATGATAAGCTCCAATTAAACCAACATTGCCGCCGCCGATGATAAACAATCTTTCCGCACACCGGACCAGGTCCCGGTTAACCAGGGTCTGGAAAGCTCCCGCTCCGTAAACACCGGGCAAATCGGCACCCGGGAAAGCGAGGCTTTTTTCCCTGGCTCCGGTTGAGAACAAAACTATCCGGGGTTTGACCAGGGTATAAGTCCCGTTGCCGGAAACACCGAACATCTTATCGTTGAATACACCAACCACACTGGAGTTTAGCCACGACCTGACTGTGGGCAGTAGCTTAAGTTCATTGGCCAGGATATCCCCTATATTCACCCCGCGTGTCCCGGCATAACAATCGGCCACCGAACCGAAGAAGTTATGGGTCTGCAGGCTGAGCTTTCCGCCCAATTCCTGTTTGTCATCAACGATTATTACATCGACCCCTACATGGCCCAGTTCTATGGCCGCACTGATTCCAGCCGGCCCCCCGCCGACAATCAGCACTTCAACTTCCACCACGGGCGTATCGGCAATGATCGGCTTTTCAGGAGCTGGTTCCTCGGCTATATCCGGCAGCCCTTCCACGCTTTTAACTTCCATGCCCGGGATTACCGGAATCATACAAGCTTTAACCGGCCTGCCGTCGGCAACAACCATGCACTGGGAACATTGCCCGTTGACGCAGTATATACCCTGGGCGCCTCCATCGCGGTGATGGTGCCCGAGAACGGTTATACCGGCGGCATAAAGAGCAGAAGAAATAACCTCTCCTTCGAGGGCGGTTAATTTTTCACCGTTAAAAGTAAATTCATGCTCTTCACATTCATGGGGCGGTAAAATAGGATGTTTGCCGATCCGTCTTCTTTCTTTCCCTTCTGCTTCTGTTAAGCTTTCCTGTTCATGGACAGTCGCAAAAAGCATGGCCGGGTACTCGTTCAAGGAATGCTGCCAGCTACCCCGGCGAAGCAAAAGGGCATATTGCAGGCATAGCTCAGGGGTAAAGCAGAGGTGCTGCTCTTCCTGGCCGGCAAATTGATCAAGCAGTTCTTTTCGCTTTAAGGTGTCGATCCGGAAGGAAAAACTTTCTTCCTCTTTTTCATCAGAGACACCTGCCAGTTCATTAAGGGTTAAAAAGCTCGTCCCTGATGGAAGCAGGGAAAGTATCCAGCGGTCAAAAGCAACCACCCGCTTACCTTTTGTTTTGTTCAGCTCTTTTTCGGTAAAAACATGGGTAACTTTCATATTGTAAGCCAGCAGAAGCCTAACTGCATCATTCAGGATCTCCAAAACAGGGGGCTGTTCCAGGTGCATTGATAACAACAGGTGCAGTTCTGGCAGTTTATCCAGGTAAAGCCAGCCCTGATCCCCTGTGCTTTTAGCATCAACCGAAACCTCTCCCAATACAGCAGCCACCTCAGGCGGAAGGGTCGGTTTCAGCTCTGGCCGGTTTTTTAACCAGCCCACTATATCCAGGGCCAGGTCCAAACCGGGCGTATATTCCGGTTTAGCTTCGCCCAGGTTATAGGCTTCTTTTAGCGGCAGACCCTCAGCCGGGACAGAGCCTTTAAATTCCATCCACTTTTTCCCGGGGCCGTGCAGGCCGTGTTCCGGCTCGAGCAAAGCCAGGTGCTCGTGCGGCATGCCGCATAGATCCAGCAGCTTGCCGGTAACGGTGAAATACTGCTCGCCGAGATCGCCGCCTTTCTGGTAAGGGCAGCTTAACTTATCCCGGCACATTAAGGCCACACTTTTAGCCCCGGCAGCCACACAGTAAAGCAGGGTTGAAACGTCAACACTGCCGATACAGCTGACCCGGAGCAGTTCTTCTCCCCCTTCAGGCATCGGGGAACGGGGACAGGCAAAAACTATATTCTTATCTCTCAGATCCCGGTTAAAGATAATGTTTTCAAATTCAGTAAGGTCTTCGGTCTTATTCTGCCGGATTGCCCCTGTGGGGCAGGCCCCGGCACAAATGCCACAACCGACACAAACGGTCTGGGAAATCTGGGCTAACGGCAGTTCGTTTTTTTGCATAGAAACCCTGGGAACGGAAAAGGGACAAACTTCCTCACATACCCCGCAGCCCCGGCAAATGTCAGTTTGAACCGAACAAACCGGTATTTCAAAATCACGGCCCCAGATTTTTAAAGCCTGGTTATCCTGTTCATAGGGGATGGCATCGGTGGGGCAAACATGGGTGCAGGCCCGGCAACCCGTGCAATCTCCGGCTATGCCTTCTGGATTCGGAGCCACAACCTTGTCTACTCCCCTGCCGAGGGTTGTGATGGCCCCTGGACCGCAATCCTGGCAGGCCCTGACACAAAGGCCGCATAATACACATTTCTCCTCTTCTTCTTTAATTTCGAAGGGAGTTATGTCGATGCCTTCCAGGCGGGCCAGCTTTTTGATTTCTTCCGCCCCGGGGCACTGAGCCAGGTACAGTTCCAGCAGGTTTCGGCGAGTTTTTAAAACTTCCGGAGAACGGGTGGATACAATCAGTCCATCTTCGGCCGGATAAAGGCAGGAAGTCACAATACGCGACTGGCCGTTCCACTCTTCCCTGGTTATTTCAACCACACAAAGACGGCATGCTCCGCTGCGGGGGAGAGAAGGATGACTGCAAAGCTGTGGAACTTTAATCCCTTCTTCATTTAAAATATCAAGGAGCATAACCCTGTTTTCAGTTTCCAGTTTTCTACCGTTAACTGTTATATTAATCTTTCTGCTCATAATTATCCTTACGGGTTCTCCTTTAGTATTTATAGCTTCGAGCCATAGTACTTACAAAATGCCCTAAGCTTAACTTTTAGTGATCACAGCATCAAAATTACAGGTTACCCTGCAGATGCCGCACTGGTTACATAATTCCTGGTCAATTTGATGCTTTTCTTTCTTATCACCTCTGATCGCTCCCTGAGGGCAAGCTTCCGCACAGAAGCGGCAACCGGTACAATTCTTGGTTATCTCATAGGTAATCAAGTTCCTGCACACCCCGGCGGGACATCTTTTCTCGTTGATATGAGCCTCGTATTCATCGCGAAAATGGGTAAGGGTGCTGCGCACCGGGTTTGGGGCGGATTTTCCGAGGCCGCACAGGGAGCCGTTCTCGAGCACAACCAGGAGTTTTTCCAGTTTTTCCAAGTCGTCTTTTTCGCCCTCACCCGCGCAGATCTTTTCCAGGATGCAGTGAAGGTTAACCAGGCTCAACCGGCAGGCGGAACATTTGCCGCAAGACTCTTCCACCAGGTAGTTGGTAAAATAGCGGGCCACGTCTACCATGCAGGTATCTTCATCCATGACGATCATCCCGCCTGAACCCATCATCGAGCCTTCGCGGGTCAGGGTGTCAAAATCAACCGGAAGATCAAGTTTGCTTTCGGGTAGACAGCCGCCGGACGGGCCGCCCGTTTGGACTGCTTTAAAAGTCTTGCCTCCCTTGATCCCCCCGCAGATGTCGAAAATAACTGTTCTGAGGGAAGTTCCCATGGGCACCTCGACCAATCCGGTATTCTGAACTTTACCGACCACTGAGAAAACCTTGGTGCCCTTATTGCCCTTCGTTCCAAATGAAGAAAACCAATCGGCCCCGTTACTGAGAATAACCGGCACATTGGCATAAGTTTCCACGTTGTTTAAAACGGTCGGCTTATCATAAAGCCCTCTTTCCGCCGAGCGGATATACTTGGCCCTGGGCTCACCGACTTTCCCTTCTACGGACTGCATCAGGGCGGTTGACTCACCACAGACAAAAGCTCCGGCGCCGCGGTTAATCTTGATCTCAAATGAAAATGAGGTGCCGGCAATATTATCGCCCAGCAGGCCTGCACCTCTGGCCTGCTCGATAGCCAGGCTCAGGTGCTTTAAAGCCCGGGGGTACTCTTCGCGGACATAAATATAGCCGCTGGAAGAGCCAACGGCATAAGCGCAGATCAGCATGCCTTCGATGATCGCATGCGGGTCGCCTTCCATGATACTGCAGTCCATGAAAGCCCCGGGGTCCCCTTCATCACCGTTGCAGATAACATAACGGATATCAGAATCGATGGCTGCTGCCGTGCTCCACTTTCTGCCGGTGGGGAATCCTCCCCCTCCCCTTCCTCGCAGCCCTGAAAGTTTTACCGCTTCGATTACCTCACCGGGGCTAATTTCCTGAAGGACTTTTAAAAAGGCGCCGTATCCACCGTGACTGATATAATCTCTAATATCCAGGGGATCTAGTGTCCCTACATTGCGCAGGACAATTTTCTCCTGGCCGGCATAGAACGGAATCTCCGTAAAATCAGCAATACCGGGTTCATCCTTATTTTCACGGTAGAGCAAGCGGTCAATTATATTTTTGTCCACCACGGTTTCCTGGATAATTTCTGCAGCATCTTCGGGTTTGACTTGATTGTAAAAAATATTATCCGGATATAAGATAACCAGCGGGCCTTTTTCACAAAGCCCGTGGCATCCGACCTTTTTAAGGCCGAGGTTAACAGGCAGATCAAGGCCTTCCCGCTTCAGCTCGCTGCTCAATGCCTCTGCAACTTTTATGCTGCCTTTAGCCTTGCATCCGGTTCCGTTGCAAACCAGGAGCCGGGCCTGTTCCACCAGGCTTTCAGTTTGCAGCCGTTCTTTAAGCTTAAAAAAATCACCGGGCTGATTAATTTTAGGGATGGGAGTAATTTCAAGATCCTGGATTTCCCCGTTTCCGCCGGGCCGGAGTTTACCTGCCGGGGCTTCAGAAACCTCCTTGCAGCATTTCTTAATCAGTTTCGACAGTTTCCCGGCCGTCATATTGCCGTGGTATTCACCGTTGACGATTGCCACCGGGCCCATTGCACAGGCACCGACACAGCGGACCGAATTCAGGGTGATTTCGCCGTCGGTAGTAGTTTCCCCCGGCTTAACCTTCAGTTCATCGGAAATCTGGCTCATCAGCAGTGAGGCGCCTCTGATATGACAGGCAGTTCCTTCACAGATATCAACCCGATGTTTCCCGCGAGGCTCCAGGGAAAAAGATTTATAAAACGTTGATACCGAGTAAATCAGTGCTTCAGGGAGGTTTAATATTTCTGAAAGGAGGCTTATTGCTTCTGAGGGCAGGTAATTAAATTCGTTTTGGACATCTTGCAAAATCATGACCAGGTTGGCCGGATCTTTGTCATGCTCTTGCGCTACCTTGTCAACGACCGGCGCGTAATTATCCATCGGCATTAACTTCCTTATTTAATTTAAAGTATTGCAACAAAATAAAACTAATAAACAATTTAGAAACATTATAAATTTTCAGTGCTATAAAAGTATAGCACTCACTTTTCAGCATTGTCAACGGGCCGCACACTACCTGAAGAAGCGTAAAAGCCTTTAAATCTTGCTTTCCAGGGTTTCATCTGCCCCATTGTTATTAAATTCCCAACCTCTTAAGAATTGTTCCGACTCTAAGATAAGTGATATAACAACTCCTCCCAGCAGGGCCCAGAACGGAGCAGCGATCTTAAAAAAGGAGACTCCTGAAGCGGCAATAATCAGGGCAAAAAAAGCACCGAGCTGATACCTGCCAGAAAAAGCGGTCGAAAAAGCATTGGTTAAAACCCCAATCATAGCCAGCCCTACAATTACACTAACCATGGAGCCAGGCAAAGCCCCAATAAAAGAAGCTGCGGCACCGGCCATAACACCAGCCGCTCCAAAAAGGATACCATTTACCACGCTGGCTACATAGCGGCCTTCCTTCGGCCCTGATTCCGGTCCGGAAGTTATGGCCGTCATCGGGCCGGCAATGTTGGCATTGTGACCGCCAAAAAATCCTGCCACAATACCGCCAAGACCGCTGATGATCAACATGGTATTTACCGGCGGTTTATAATCCTGGGACATTAATGTGCCCAGGGCCTGGGTATTCTCCGCCCCAATAACCACAATACTTAAAGGGATGGCGATGGAAAGAAAAGCATCGAAAGAAAAGGCGGGCACAAAAACCATGGGCCTGGCAAAACTAAATTCAAACACCGAAAAATCAGCAGTGCCTACAGCAACCGCAGTAATAATGCCAAAAACTAGGGCGCCAAGAACACCCGGGATACGGGGAATAAACCTGGTCAGCAGGAGCCAGCCTAAAAGAGTTAGCAAGGCTATCAATGGAGAAGCTTCTATACCATCGGCTATACCGATCCCGAACCGGAGCATTGCCCCGGCAATCATGCCCATGATAATGGGCTGCGGAAGCCATAGCATAACCTTTTTAATATAACCGCTCACCCCCAGCAGAAGCACAATCAAACCACTGATCATGTAAGCCCCAACTGCTTCATTGATGCTAAATTCGGCCAAAACAACCCCTACCAGGAGCAGTCCTGGAATAGACCAGGCTCCGCAAATCGGCTGCTTGTACCATAAAGCCATAATCAGGGTAATGATGCCGCCGAAGAAGTAAATTGAAAACACCCAGGCTATAGCCTGTTCCTGAGACATCATTCCATCTTCCGCCGCAGATAAAACCATAACCAGTGGTCCGGTGGTGCCCATTATTGCAGCAATAATTCCAGTAGAAGCTGTTGCAGGGGAAAAATATTTAGGGCAGTCCTTTAACCCGGAAAGGATCCCCGGCCCCTTCTCAAAAAAGTTCATCTTGTCCTTATCCCCTTTCCTGGTGTAATCAGTTTCCACATTACTTCTGCATCTAAAATTTATAATGAAAAACTCTGTGCCCGGACCGGCAATCAATTTTAGATCTGTGATTTTTATTTCTTTATTTCAAGCGACACTCCTGCTTTTTATCAGGCTCGGGCTTCATTCTTTTAACGTTCTTTTTATAGATGAGTGAACCTGTGGTATCATATAGTACATAAATCAAATCAGATTCGTCATAAGGAGTGCAGGAAATGAGTAAAACTAATAACAATAACTCTTCCGGCAATCAAAATAAACAGGACAAATCGTTGAAACAAGTACATGTAAACCTGGAGCAGGCTCTGAGCAAAGAAGAAACCGGCCAGTACCTGGTTGATATCGGACAAAATTAATCAGTGAAGGAAGGTTTACAATCAAGCAGGACCAGGAAAGCTATGAAATCAACCCTTCGGAGCATATCGAACTGGAATTGCAGTATAAAACCAAGGGAGAAAAAAATAGCTTTGAAATAGAAATCCAATGGAAGCCCGCGGTTGATCACAGGTTTGAAATAACCTGATCCTCTCAGACCGGTATCCCTGCTTATATACAAATATAGGATCTAATAGATCGGCCGGGTATAATATTTCTACCGGCCTCCTTATATTCTGCTCAGCAGTTGCCAGTTTTAGTTACTGTAGAGGTAATGCCTGGTTAGGGGCAGCTTATTGCATAAGCTTTTACTGAAAAGCAGCTGGTGAATGTCCAGTCCGCTGCAGCGAAATGAAGCACAACTGCCAAGCAGGTACAAGCGCCACATCCGGACAAACCGTTCTCCATATTTTTCTCTGACCTGGTCAACAACCTTTTCAAAATTATCCATCCACCGATCAGCAGTCATAGCATAATGCATCCGAAGGCTCTCGACATCGACCAGGTGAAAAGAATGCTCAGGTAAAGCCCAGACGATTTCCCGTAATGATGGGATATAGCCCCAGGGAAAGATATATTTTTCAAGCCAAGGGTTGGTGGGGTTTTCTATCGGCCTGGTAATCGTATGGAGCAAAGACAAGCCTTCCGGTTTTAGCATTTTCTTCAAACATGAAAAATAGGTGGAGATATATTCCTTCCCCACATGTTCGAACATGCCCACACTAACAATCTTATCAAATGTGTATCCTTCTACCGCCAGGTCGCGGTAATCAGCCTGGCGTACTTCGACCTTGTCAATCAAACCTTCATCCTGTATCCGCTGTTTAGTTTCTCCTGCCTGTTCTGCACTTAAAGTAATACCCATGGCCTTTACCCCGTATTCCCTGGCAGCTTTAATGATCAGCCAGCCCCAACCGCACCCGATATCAAGCAGGGTTTCCCCATCTTTTAGATGCATTTTACGCAAAATGTGATCAAGTTTTTGCAATTGAGCCTGTTCCAGGTCATCTTCCGTAGTTTTAAAATAGGCACAGGAATAACTCAAAGTACTATCAAGCCAAAGTTTGAAAAAATCATTGCCCAGGTCATAATGATACTGAACGTTTTCAATTTGTTTTTTAGCGGGAATTTCTCTTTGGCATTTCATAAATCGCTGTAATATTCCTTTTTTGGCACTATCTTTTTTAAAAACTTCTTCATTGTGAATCAGCAAATTAAATAAGGCCTTAACATCACCTTCAAAGTCAATTTTTTGATCCATGTAAGCTTCCCCGAATTTAACTTCGGGTTCGAGGAGCATCTCCCGAAGGTCCATTTTTTCATTGAAGATAACCCGGACCAGCGGAGCTTCATCTTCACACGCCCCGTAAACTTCTGTATGCCCGTCCCAATATGTCACCTCGAAAGGCATCCCCTTAATACAGCGGCATATTGCCCTTAGTAAATTTTTTTGCATTTTCACCCTCCCTCCCTGATCATGCTTTATCAGCCATACTTCTTGTTGGCCTTCAGCCTGCATTTAAATTAACAAGAGCTTGATTTTAATAATTTCTTTCAAAACAGTATTAGGCTTAAATTAATGGAGCATAAATACAAAGCATCTGGGCTGTTTGATCTCAATTCTATTATGCCGCAATTCTTCCAATTTTGCAACTATTACCTCTATCAACCCAAAAATTGCGATACGAGAAGCGTTTTTTCTTGTGAAGGATTGAACATTATTTGTGACACAAATAACTTGTTTTGTGAAGAATTTAACTTGTCAAAATCTATTGACAAATCTTTTTTGCTAGTATAATATTAGGACACAATATAAATAATAGTAATTTAATCTTATTTATATCAATTAAAAAGTTAGACGGAGGTGATGAATAAATCTTTTCTGGAAGTTCGACAATTTGAAAATCTTAAATATTACATCATAAAAATTTGAAGGAGGATTTCTTAAATGCCATATTTACTTTTAGGAGGTTTATCATTATTTTTTATCGGGATGTTACATACCAGGCTGAAGATGATAACACCCGAGGACAGAGAAGAGCTTAATGATGACTGTATAAACAAAAAGTGCGATTATCTGAAGTATATCGAGCATGGTAAATTCAATTTCTAACAACCACACAGAAGCCATAATGGAGTTTGAAATAAAAACGTCACAGCAAAAAGACAGATTCGAGCTCATATGGCTCCTCCCCACAGGAGGCGAGGAGTCATTTTTATGTCTTAAAAAAACATTATCATTTTTGCTTATAAAGGCATGACCTCATTTTCATTTTCTTTATCTTAGTTAAGACCACCTTCTCTAATTCTTTATAAAAAACTACATTTCCAGGCATGCCTACAATATTTTGCATAAAACTTTTAGCATATCTACAGAATATACCATTCCCATTAACAACAGAAACCCCTTCTATAAATTATATATAATTTCTATAATAATACTATAAAAGGGCTTGACCATTATATATATATACTATTACTATAGGATTAATTAAGTTATGAAAGGGGTAGTAATCATGGAAGAAAATGTGAACAACAGATCCGAAGACATCCAGGAAAATAAGGTAATTGCGGCATTATCCTACGTGGGACTGCTGGTCCTCATTCCCCTGCTGGTTAAAAAAGACAGTCCATACTGCCAGTTTCACGCCAAGCAGGGATTGGCCCTGCTAATTGCATGGGTTGCTATCGGGATCATCGCCATTATACCAATTCTGGGCTGGTTTATCAGCATTGTCGGCTCAATTATTTTACTTGTACTTTTTATCATAGGGCTTGTAAATGCTCTGAGCGGTCAGTTCAAAGAACTGCCTCTCATTGGCAAATACGGAGAAAATTTAAACCTGTAACAATCAAAATTTATTAAGTTTACCATCCGGTTAACCTTGTTTGTGGGGTAGGCACATTTTCAATCTGCTTATCCCCTTTTTTTTGTTATATAATTAGACCACACATATAACCCAGCAAGATTTAACCATGCTCCCTTTATTAAGGACGTTTTTAGCAGATATTGTTTAAAAAACGAGTTCAACCCCCATGGTCATGTTGTTTGCCGCATTAAGGCAGCGCTTTGAAGCCTTCTGAAGCGGAATTGCCTTTACTTAATCATGAACGGCTGCCGCCTTCTATAAGTTAAAAGTCTCCAGAGCCATTCCATCGGCCCATATTTAAATTTCTTCATCCAGACGTTGCTCCAGGCTACCTGGACCAGGAAAATGGCTATTGTAATCAAGATGCCCGCGGCCACGGAAACCCTGCCGTAAAAGCCAAAGCCAATGCCGTAAAAAATGATCACGCAGATTAATGTCTGCGCCAGGTAATTGGTCAAGGCCATCTTGCCAGCCGCCGAAAGGGGCGCCAGTACTTTTTTCCAAAACCCGACCTGCGCTGCGAGGATAATGCTTGACACATAAGCGGGGAATATAAAAATAGAGGCAATATAGTTTACCCCCGAAAGAAGGGAATTGTTAAGCAGGGGATGAACAGTCAAAATCCCATAATCAAGAAGAACAAACAACAGCAGGAATAAGCCGCCTCCTAATAATCCCCAGGCCCTGATTTTTTTAAACAGCGGTACATGGGCGGGAATATCTTTAAATATCCCTTTCCTGCCGACATACAGGCCGCAGAGGAAAAAGGCCAGCACCTGGGGAATCCAAAGCACCATACCGACCATTACATAAGGAACTTCATTTGCCAGCCTGTAAAACATCAGTTCCGTAAAGGACCCTTCAGTATAGACAATCATAGCCGAACTGATCATTTCATCCATAATGGCCTGATACTGGTCGGGGGCAAAAAATTCCCCGGCCCCCTTAAAAAAAGAAATGATCAGGTTAAAGAAAAAGGCAACAATAAACAGGGCCACGATCCATTTTTTTATAGCTTCAATAGAGGTGTTCCGAAAAGCAAGCAGGATAAAGCCGGTTACGGAGTAAGTAAAGAGGATATCGCCTGACCAGAATAAAACAATATGCAAAAGGCCAAAGATCATCAGGGCTGTCAGGCGCCGCCGGTATAGCGGTTTGAGCTCAAGCCCTTTTTGTAAGGTCCTGTCCATAAAAATGAAAAATCCCAGGCCAAATAAAAATGAGAAAACGGCATAAAAATTGCCAGTGAAAAATAGCTGGATAAAGATGGCGCTAAGCCGTTCCAATCCTTCAGGAAACTGCGACGGGATCCGCTCCATGTATACAGGGTATTTATAAAAAGACATGTTGACCATCAATATTCCTAACAGGGCTATACCGCGAACTATGTCAATTTCATTGATCCTTTCAGCCTCCTGAACCGGAGTTATGCCGGTTTGCTCCATTCATTATCACCCATTTTTTACTCACCTTGATCAAGCATCCGCACCTGAAGAATAACCGGAAAAAAATTAAACAGGTTCTTAAATTAGGAAAGTTGTTCAGGTTAATGCATGACAATCTCGCACCCGCAATGCGCCGTCAATGCATACCAGGTATTTCAATCTGCACGTGCATATAATAGCATAATTATCAAACCTGGATAAGGATTTAAAAGCATTTTATCAGCCTCGGATTTAACTTTTTCACAATTTCCTTGAATTCAACCGTATTATTTTGGCAATGATCTGCTATAATAGATATTTGGAGAAATCATAAGTAAAACGGTAGCATCATTTAATTAATTGCCACTTCTTTTCATAATTATGATGAAAAAGGTCGAGCGGCTTGGAAAAAGATCTTTTCATATTAAACTAAAGTGAGCAGCTAACTCACAAATACTCAGGAGGTGAATTATTTATGGAAAATATTGGTGCATTTCTTCCCCTAATCCTGCTATTCGTCGTTTTTTATTTTCTGTTGATCAGGCCCCAGCAGAAACAGCAAAAAAAACGCAAGGAAATGATCAGTAACCTTAAGAAAGGCGACCGGGTTGTTACAATTGGAGGCATTCACGGGGTTATAAAAGAGATTGATGAAAATAACATCTCTTTACGCGCTGCCGAAAACATGAACTTTAAAATGTCCCGCGCAGCTGTAGATAGAGTCCTTGAAGAGGACGAAGAGTAAAAACCAGACAGATCAACATGCTTTAAACCCTCCTTTATGTTATTAAAATAGTGCCTTAAAGGAGGGTTTTTTACCTATCGCCGCAAGTTCGAAAATTAAAGATGCTTCTTTCTTTTCCGCCAAAAGAATCACTCCAACAGCATGCTTATAACTCAACAACTTCATAACCGGTAGAGCGAATACTATCTTTTAGCTTACCTGTTTCAACTTCTTCCGGGTTATATTTTATTATTGCTTTCTGTTCATTAAAACTGACTTTGGCTTCCACCACACCTGGTATTTTGTTTAAAATATCCTCCACCCTCTTGGCACAATGGTTGCAACTCATGCCGGATATGCTGATCACAGCATTTTTGCTTTCTTCCTTATTTACCGGCTTACTCATGGATTTCACCTTCTGCTTTGGATTATAAAAAATTTATCTTAATATAAGCACATCTCAGTCCTGTTTTAAAACCGGCTGACGGTATATTTGCTCCATCAAAGTTCTAACCTTCTCAATAATTGTGCATTTATCGCCACGATCACCGTGCTTGCCGACATCAAAACAGCGCCCAGAGCCGGGGTTAAAAGAATGCCCCATGCTGCAAGCACACCAGCAGCCAGGGGAATTGCAAAAACATTGTAACCGGCAGCCCACCATAAATTTTGAAGCATTTTCCCATATGTCGCCCTGGAAAGGGTAATAATTCTTGGAATATCGCGGGGGTCAGATCTTATTAGGACAATATGCCCTGCTTCCACGGCTACATCAGTCCCTGCACCGATAGCAATACCAATATCAGCTGTAGCCAGCGCCGGGGCATCATTAACTCCGTCTCCGACCATCGCTACTTTTTTCCCCAGGGCCTGAAGTTCTTTCACTTTGGAAGCTTTATCTTCTGGAAGCACTTCGGCAAAGACTGTATCAATTCCCAGTTCTCCGGCCACGGCCTCGGCCACAGCCCTGGCATCGCCAGTCAGCATGGCTACCTCAATGCCGCGTTCATGGAGGGCTGAAACAGCTTCCCTGCTTTCCTGGCGAACAGCATCCGCAACTGCAAATACAGCAATCGGTGCACCATTGTTAAGCAGGTAAATTGCAGCCTGACCTCTTTTTGCCGCTTCCTCTGAAACCTCCTGGAGAGCAGGTGGAATTTCTGCACTTTCTTCATCAAGTAAATTAGGCCCGCCCATCTGGTATTCAACCCCGTCTATGGTTGCGGTAACACCTTTGCCTTTAATCGCCTGAAACTGCCCGGCGGTAGGAATCGAGATGCCGCGCTCCCGGGCGGTTTTTACAATACCGCGGGCGATGGGATGTTCAGACTCAGCTTCAACCCCCGAAGCCAGCCGCAGTACTTCTTCTTCAGTAATGCCCTCGTCAGTTGACATGGCCACCACCCGAAACTCTCCCAGGGTCAGTGTTCCGGTTTTGTCAAAAATCACTGTGTTAAGGTTGCGGGCTTCTTCCAAACCAAGGCGGTCCCTCACTAAAAGCCCGCCCATTGCACCCAGGGTTGTCGAAATGGCCACCACAAGGGGTATGGCTAATCCCAGAGCATGAGGACAAGCAATAACCAGAACAGTTACAACCCGGACTATGGTAAAGTCGATTGGCATACCCAGGAACTGCCATACGATCAAGGTAAGTACACCGGCCAAAACAGCTACACCGGTAAGTAACTGGGCGGCCCGATCGGCTAAATTCTGAGCCCTGGACTTTGAGGATTGTGCTTCGGAAACCAGCCGCATGATTCCAGATAACTTGGTTTCTTCACCGGTGCTTGTAACCTTGATCCTGAGCGAGCCTTCCCCGTTATTAGTGCCGGCAATAACTTCATCTCCCTGTTTCTTTTTAACCGGCGCAGATTCACCCGTGATCATGGCTTCATTAACATCACTTTTCCCTTTTTCTATGACTCCGTCCGCCGGTATATTTGCACCCGGACGGACCATGACGATATCGCCAACCTTTAATTCATTTACCGGTATTTCCTCTTCTTCCTGGTCGGTAATGCGAACAGCGGTATCCGGCAGGAGTTTAGCCAGTTCCTGAAGGGCGCCATGGGCCTGGACAACGGATTTCATCTCGATCCAGTGCCCCAGGAGCATAATTGTAACCAGGGTCGCCAGCTCCCACCAGAGCGCTTCAGCCTCGATCAAATTCAGTTCGACAACCCATGAGAACACGAAAGCAACCGTAATTGCCAGGGAAATAAGGGTCATCATCCCGGGAAGCAGAGCTTTTATTTCCCTCATTGCTCCCTGGATGAAAACCCAGCCCCCGTAAAAAAAGATGATTGTACCAAGTACAGGGGGGATCCAGGCCGATCCGGCAAACTCCGGAGCCTGGTAACCCAGGAGATTCTGGATATGCACCGACCAAAAAACTACAGGCAGGGTCATGATTAATGACAGCCAGAACTTGTCACGAAACATTTTGGGGCTGTGTCCGGCATGCTTATCATGACCATCATGCTCGGCATGATCATGGCCGCCTCCGCCTGCTTCATTAACAGGGTGGTGTTGTTTACTTTTATTATTATTGATGGCTCATCAACCTCCACAAGCCTTGTTGGCCTTAAATAAGTAATCAGGGTGAAGCTACAATCAACTTAAATATATCTCCTTTCAAGTTTTCTACATTCTCGATGCAAAGCCCTGCTTTTCTCACATTTTCCAATGTCCTCCGGTTTATATTGTTACCGATAATACGGCTAACTAACGGGTTAAATAGATCCATCATCAACCCCAGCACGTAGTTTTCACTGCGCATATGCTCCAATAGAATGATCTTTCCATCATTTTTACACACCCTGCGAACCTCTTTTAAACCAAGGATCGGATCGGGCACTGAACAAAAAACGCAACTCGCTAAAACAGTATTAAAGCTATTATCTGGAAAATCGAGATCTTGAACATCCATCTGCATGAGCTCCACCTGTATGCTCATTTTTTCTGCGCGAAGTCTGGCTCTTTGAAGCATCTCCGGGCTAAAATCTATTGCGGTGACATCACAATTCTCCGGATACAGGGGCAAATTAAGCCCTGTGCCTACACCCACTTCAAGAACCGCTCCAAATGCCAGGTTTACCGCTTTTTTACGCATCCAGTGAGGAACACTCACTTTGTCAAGGAAATCATACAGAGGGGCTATTCGATCATATCTTTTACGGATTTTGCCAGTTAGAAAATTACTACTGCTTTTCTCCATCCTACTCCCCTGTCTCCTTTACTTCCCTGGTTAAGTAACAGGTTAATCCATATCATGGTAATGCTTTTAACTCAGATCCTTTTCTTATCATCAAATTCCTGCTTATCTATTTCTCCCCGAGCGTATCTTTTCTTCAAGATTTCAAGAGCCCAATTCTCACTGAAAGAAAAATCCGCCCTTCCTGATTTTTGCACCGCCGGAACAACCTCCCAGGTAACCACCAAATAATACTACCTTTTCTACTATTGTATGTTTCCTGCTTTATAAATTCAACAAGTTCTTGCTCATTATTGGCTTAATATAATAGTATTTCGCTTGACTTACTATGGTATTATGGAAGATAGACGACAAATAAACTTAAAAATGGAGGGTGCCCTGTTGAAAACATACAGGATCACGATCCTGCTTGCCGCTGGAGTTGCAATTTTATCAATATTGGTGTTTTATTACCCGGACCTGTTCAGCACAGCCGATGAGGAACCCAAAGCGGAGGAAGTTGAAATTACCGCAGATGAAAATGGTGCCAACCAGCCAGAAGAAAACGATATTGAGTTTAACCTGGAAGAAGCAGAAAACGGTGAATTCAAGATCACCGAGAATCCTTATCAGTCCTATAACGAAGCCCTTGATCAAGGCCTGCCAATGGTAGTTGAGTTTTATGCCGAATGGTGAAGTGCCTGTGTGATGATGGAGCCCGTGGTCATGGCTCTTAAAGAACATTATGCAGGCGAGATTGAATTCATCGTTGTCGACATTGATACTCCGGAAGGAAGGCGGATGCTTGAACTTGAAAGGTTTGATGCTCCCTATATTCCCATCTTCTACTTCTTGGACGGGGAGGGGAATACAGTATCTGCTGAAGCCGGTGTTTTCAGCTTTGAGGAGATGGAAGAATGGATCAATCAGATTATAGGGGAATAATGCTCAGGATTATCATAATTTATAAAGGCGCCGGTGAGATAAAACAGCAAAAGTAAGTACAGGGATTTTACTGATGCTGCTGGGAATTGCCACCGGCGCCGGCTGGATTTAAACATGGCTGTTCCAAACTTCAAGGTGATAATCTTAAATCACTTTAAGGTTGAACTTGAAAATCTACCATCCCCCTGGTTGAATGTTTGCTGTCAATATTGTCAGAGCTCGAATGTAATCCTACAATTAATGAATACGATTCTCCGGGCACAATCTCCTCCACATTGTAACCCTGGTCAGCCGGAAAACTTAACGGATAGGCAAACTCAAGCACGGTAGCGCTGTTCGAGCGGTCAAAATACGGCTGGACCACAGCTGTAGTTTCTGCTTCTGAGTGAGCATGCCCTCTACCCACATCATCCCTGAACGCTGGCTCTCCTTCCTCTGTAAGGTAGCCCAGGACCATATTGGCTCCATTCATCCCACTGCCGCTCTGGTTAAATCCTACAGAAAGCCAACCTTCAGCTTCCGCTTCCATCAGCACATAAATGAAATCATCGTTATAAGCCAGGTATATTAACGCACCGGCACTCTCAATTGGATCCGACGGATACCCCTCGCTGGAACCATCCATGTTCAATGGCTCTTCAACGCGGCCCATAACATTTTCAGGTTCATCGGGCAGCTCATCAACAGCATCTTCAGCCGGGTCAGTTTCACATCCAACTAAAACAAACAGGACAACCAATAAAAACATTATCAATACATGTCTTTTAAACACTACAGATCCCTCCTAAATTAGGTATGTGTTCATCAGAACTTGATTAACGGTAAAATGCCGCCCACAATTTCCTATCAACATAGTAGGCTAAATATACTTATTTTATGCAAATACCTCCTGCTTGTCAATAAGCAGCTGTTTGATCTGCAATTGTTTGATCTAACTGAAACTTGTCATATGATCGCCAAGAATAAGTTGTATATGCAATCATCGAATTTTATCTCGATCATCAAAAACCGGTTATATTTTACGAAACCACTGTCAACGAACCGGCATAAACAAAGGGCCTTAAAAAGCTTTGCCAGGATACCAATTAGCCTTAAATCTTTACTGCTAATAGTAAAACAGGTTAATATGGTCTAAGTGTAGAAGAAAGATTATAGAACAAAAGATCAACCAGGAGATGGTCCGGTGTTCGAAATAATTACGGATTTGCTAGTTTTATTCATTTTGGGTTCACTCGGCTGGGCCCTTTTAACTCCCCTCCGGGTTCCTGTGCCGGCATTGCTCGGAACCATTGCCGTAGTAGGCACCCTCAGAATAGCCGGTTACCCCCTGCCTATGGCACCTGATTTCTTTTCGCCCGCAGTGCAGATATTTCTCGGTCTTTTTGTCGGTTCGAAAGTAACCCGCGACACCGTTGACCAGCTTAAAGCCATGATCCCGCCGGCCATGCTGATCGTTATTTGGGCCCTGGGATTGGTTTTCGGCATGGGCTACCTTATCTCCCGCCTTACCTACCTGGACCCGGTTACAGCCATCCTTTCTTCAAGTGTGGGCGGGCTGCCGGAAATGACAGTGATCGGCCTTGATACCAACGCCGACATACCGGCCATGATCACCATTAAGCTGGTCCGTATGCTGGCCACTATATTTACTTTTCCGTTTCTGGTTAGACTGGTTGTAAAAAATGACGAAGAAGTAAGCAATATTCGTGTGGAAAGCGATGGAAAGGCAAGTAATAGCAAGAACAAGCCGATCTTAAAAGAAATGCTAAACAAACTAATTACCCTTGATGTGAAGCTCCTGCTGATCTCAATCCGTTTGAGCCTGATTTCACTTGGTATCGCCGCCGCCGGCGGGCTGCTGTTTATAAACCTGGGAGTGCCTGCAGGCGGCATGGTTGGGTCGATGTTCTTTGTCGCTGCCGCCTCCCTGCTTGATGTGCCAATAATCACTCCTTCTCCCCGGGTTTTTGGATTTATGCTGGTCGGAGTCGGGCTGATGGTGGCAGACAACCTGGTTCCAGAAACAGTGGATACTTTTTTAACCGATGGTATCATCGTACCGATTATAATCTCTACCATTATAGTTTTTATAACTTCCTTCCTGGTTGCCTTCACGATCCATAAACTGGCGGGGTGGGATTTTACAACCAGCTTTTTGGCTGCAGCACCCGGCGGATTCACAGTCATGACCACCCTGGCTATAAAATATAACAAGGATCCTTTCCGCGTATCGATCCTGCATCTGTGCCGCCTGCTGGCCATCAAATCAGTGGTCCCATTTGTATTTATGCTTTACTAGGCAAATAGCCTGCAAGCAGTTTTAGTGGTGTTCACACCTGCTTCCTGTTATCATAAAATATAATAATGACTCAATCCTAAAGACAAGGAGAAGTGAACTGTAATGTCATATCTGTTAACCCCACTTACAGAAGGAACACTCCCGCTTCCCAACCGCCTGGTAATGCCCCCAATGGGCACCGAAAAATCAGATCGCGATGGCCATGTAAACAAAGAACTCCTTGATTATTACGATGAAAAGACACAGGGCGGATACATCGGCCTGGTTATAGTTGAACACAGTTACGTCAGTCTCGAAGGGAAAGCCAGCCCCCGTCAGCTGTCGGTTGCCGAAGACAAAACTATTGCTGGGTTAAAAAAGCTGGCAGGTGTCATCCATACCAACGGTTCCAAAGCAGTGATGCAGATCAACCATGCCGGGAGCAACACTACGGAAGAAGCAACCGGGGCCACACCTCTGGCTCCTTCAGCGGTAATGCATCCCAAGCGGAAAACCAGTCCCCGGGAACTTGATACCGCCGAAATTGAAGACATCATCGAAGCCTTTGGCCAGGCAGCCCGGAGAGTAAAAGAAGCCGGCTTCGACGGGGTTGAAATTCACTCCGCCCACGGATTCCTTCTCAACCAATTTTATTCTCCGCTGACCAACAAGCGGACAGATCATTACGGAGGGAGCCTGCACAACCGGATCAATGCCCACCTGGCAGTTATAGAGACGATCAGGGAAAAGGTCGGAGAAGATTACCCCCTGCTGCTGCGGCTCGGAGCAGCCGACTACATGGAAGGCGGAGCCACTATCGAAGACAGCACGGTTGCCGCTCAAGAATTTGAAAAGGCCGGAGTCGACATCTTCGACATATCCGGTGGGCTTTCCGGATACTCCATACCGGGCCTCACCGGCCAGGGCTTTTTTGCACCTCTTACAGAAGCCATTAAAGAAAAAGTATCAATCCCGGTCATTCTAACCGGGGGCATCACAGAAGCCCGGGCCGCTGAAAAATTGCTCACCCAGGGCAAGGCCGACCTGATCGGTGTAGGAAGGGCTATTTTCAAGGATTCAAGTTGGGCTAAAAAAGCGGTAGAAAGTCTCAGCTCCTATTAGCCTCCTGAAACTACCTTGTGTTATAATCCTACAGGAATGCCTTGGAATCAAATGGAGGCTAAATTATTGAAACAACAAAAAATCAGGAATTTCTGCATTATTGCCCATATAGATCATGGTAAATCGACCCTGGCCGACCGGATGCTGGAAGCGACCAGCACCCTGACTGCCCGCCAGATGAAAGAACAGGTCCTTGACCAGATGGATTTGGAAAGGGAAAGGGGCATCACCATCAAACTGCAGGCTGTCCGCCTTAATTACCGCGCTGCAGATGGAGAAGAATATATTTTAAACCTGATTGACACCCCCGGCCACGTCGATTTTACTTATGAAGTATCAAGAAGCCTGGCTGCCTGTGAGGGTGCCATCCTGGTTGTAGACGCCGCCCAGGGGATCGAGGCCCAGACCCTGGCCAATACCTACCTGGCCCTTGAACAAAACCTGGCAATTATCCCGGTCGTTAACAAAATCGACCTGGACAGCGCCGATCCGGAAAAGGTAAAAGAGGAATTAGTAGACCTGATCGGTGAAGACGCTTTGGATACTCTATCCATATCGGCAAAACAGGGGACCGGAATTGAAGAGGTCCTGGAAACAATTATTAACAAGGTCCCTCCTCCGCCAGCCAGTGACCCGGACAGGCCCCTAAAAGCCCTGGTCTTCGACTCCAATTACGATCGCTACCGGGGGGTAATCGCCTACATCAGGGTGGTGGAAGGTTCTATTAAAAAAGGCGAACGCATCAAATTTATGAACACGGGCAAGATATTTGAGGTATCTGAAATCGGGGTATTCCGGCCGGCAATGGAGCCAACTGAGAACCTGGCCGCCGGCGAAGTCGGTTACGTGATGGCCTCGATCAGAAATGTTGGGGACGCGGCGGTTGGCGATACAATTACCGGGGCCGCCAACCTGGCTTCAAAGGCACTGCCGGGATACCGCCCGGCAATGCCGATGGTTTTTTGCGGCCTTTTCCCCCAGGACAACAGCGATTTTGTGACCCTGCGGGAAGCACTGGAGCGGCTTACCCTTAATGATTCCGCCCTCACCTATGAACCTGAAAAATCAAAAGCCCTGGGCCTCGGGTTTCGCTGCGGCTTCCTGGGTTTACTGCACATGGATATAGTCAGGGAAAGGCTTGATCGTGAATACGGGCTCAAATTGATTGTTTCAGCCCCAAGTGTAGTTTACAGGTCCCATCTCCTGAACGGTGAAATAATCGAAGTGGACAACCCGGCCCTGATGCCCCCGTCTAATGAGCGGGCTGCGGTTGAAGAACCATATGTCGATGCTTCCATTCTAATTCCCCCTGAATATATAGGAGCAGTTATGGAACTCTGCCAGGGAAAAAGGGGAGAAATCCGGGATACCAAATACCTTGATTCAGGTAGAGTCAGGCTCAGTTATTACCTTCCTCTGGCCGAAATTATTTACGACTTCTTTGACCAGCTCAAATCGAGGACCAGGGGCTATGCTACCCTTGACTATGAAATCCACGGTTACAGGGAATCCAACCTGGTAGTGATGGACATCCTGGTTAACGAAGAGAAAGTTGATGCCCTTTCTTTTATCATCCACCGGAACAAAGCTTACCAGCGGGGCAAAGAAATGGTTGAAAAACTAAAAGACATAATCCCCAGGCAGATGTTTGATGTACCGGTTCAGGCTGCGATCGAAAATAAAATTATTGCCCGGGAAACAATTAAAGCAATGCGGAAAAATGTTACCGAAAACCTTTACGGCGGAGATGTCACCCGGAAAAGAAAACTTTTAGAGAAACAGAAAGAAGGCAAGAAAAAAATGAAAACGATTGGGCGGGTTGAAATCCCCCAGGAAGCCTTCACCGCCGTGCTAAAAGCGGAATAAGGCACATCATTTTCACTTTAACAATTTCATTCCCGCCAGTATTCAGGGCGGTTGAGCCTGTCTGCGCACAGAACCTTTCCTTTTACTTCACCAATTATACCGGCCTTTAATTCCCGGACCATCCAGGCATCAGACACCTCTTCTGCAACCGGATATGGGGCTTCAAACCCAAGAGGTAAAGCCGGGTTAAAGCCATGGCGTGGATAATATTCAGGATGACCGAGGACAAAAGTTAAATCAACTCCTTTTTCTGAAAGCAAGCTCAAACCTTCAGCTATAAGGCGGCTGCCGATACCTTTTCTTTGCAGCTCAGGCAAAACAGCCACCGGGGCCAGCAGCGAAGCCTGAATTTTTTCTTCCCCTGCAATCCGGGCGTTTGTAAATAAAATGTGCCCGGTAATCCGATTTCCATCCATGGCAACAAGGGATAGGCGCGGCTCTGCGCTTGCATCCTCCAGCAGATCTTTCACCAGCCCTATAATTACAGACCCTTCATCCTGTCCAAAGGCCTGTCCTTCCACATTAAGTAAAGCCTGTAAATCAAAATTTGCAGATTCTCTTATAACCAAGTTAGCAGCCGCTCCTCTCTTGTACAATTCAATAATCCGGTTAAAACGCTCCCGGTGCTTATAATAAACACTTTCATCGTTTTCCAGGATTATTTCTACCTGGAGGCCCTTTTGCACCCACCGGAAAAGATTGATCAAATGAGGGTTGATGTCATTCAGCAGCGTTTTTCGGGCTTCAAACCCATCGCTACCGCCACCTCCCCCGCACAAAAGTTCCACCAGGCGGCAGTTCCGGTAGGCTTCCCAGAGGGGCACCAGGTGGGGCACCAGCTATCTTTTTCTCCCGGCCCACTTAAAAGGTGGCCGTAAATCCAGCGCACCGTTTGTTTTAAAGGCCAAAGGCAATCTCCATCCTGTTGAAATCCAGTTCTACTCAATCGCTCTACCGGTTTATAATTTCAACCCGGCTCAAGATTATCCTGCCCCAACTTCAACCGGGCGGTTTAGATGTCAATTTTTATCTTTACCCTTGTAAGTACTACCAGTTTTTAGTTGTGGTAGTGGCTGCGCTTTTAGCAAGCTTTATCAACTACCGATCGGCAATATCCTCAAGGCTGCAGCCACAGGAATCATTGCAGCAGCTCCCCTTGAGGTTGAACTTATCCATCAGGACAGCATAGGCACAACCAACCCCGGCCCTAACTCTTATAGCTCCCTGGGGGCAGTTCCTTGCACAGGCCCCACATTCCAGGCAGGCGTCGCGGTCGGTGATCGAGCTTACCTTTTCGTTAAAGCTAAAAACTTCCTGTGGACAAACAACCAGGCACATACCACAACCGTTACATTTGCTTTGATCCAGCTCTAAAGTGGCCACATTGGGCAGATATTTAAACTTCATGGTTAAATACCTCCATTTATTTTATGCTCATAGATACCCAGATCGGGATTTTAGACAAAATATGCAGTACCCAACCCAATCAAGCCCAGGCCTGCTGAAATTATGATCAAGGGCAAGGCCACTCCCATTTCCTTTACAACCCCTGAAAGAGAGGTATACGTGGTCGAACCGGTAAAATTCATCCCCAGAAAAGCGGTTATTGCAGGAAGAACAAGATAATAGGCTGCGGTCTCCAATAAAGTAATACCAGGCACAATAACAGTCATATAAGCAAAGGCTAAAAGCACTCCCAGCAGCCAGCCTTTCCAGGCCAGGGGCCGGCCCGGGATATAAGGCAGCAGGGCCGGCACCAGGACAGTTCCCACTACCACGGCCAGTACAAATGGCAATGATGCAGAAACAGTATTGCCGAGCACAGATGTTAATAAAAACCGGCCGTCACCGAAATAAGAGGCAATCAGGTTGAGTAATAATAAAATCACCGCAACACCGATCAAAGGTCTAACAACCCCCACCAGTTCCACCGGCGCTAAAACCAAACGTTCAGCCAATGTGAAGCTGGTCCGGCGCATTTCCGGCCCGGCTTTTAGCCCGGCTTTCAAAAAACCGGGGATATCAGCGGCCCTGACCGGCCCATAAATCACTTTAAAACCGGCCTGGCTCCGCACTTCGTGAGCAGCCACACCCGGCGCCGCCAGCTGGGGCAAAATCAGGGTCCGGTGAGAAACTACTTCGGATAGATTTGACGCTTCAACCATCCTGACCACCTCAGCGGTGCCAAAAGTACCTTTCCCGGCAGCACACCAGACATTAATGCCACCAGTGTCAAGGACCAGGATCCAGAGATTCAAGCCGGAAAGCTCCCGGCGCAGGCTGTCAAAACTTAATTTATAGTTGGCTGAAACAATCACTGACGAAGCATCATCCGGGTTACCGACGGCATACAAACCGGGAGGAACCGCAAAGCTCATGCGCCCTATCCCGAGGCGCATTTTAACAGCATCTATTTGATCCTTACGGTTTAAAGTTGTATCAACCCGCCAGACCGGGCCTGCCGCGGTTTCAATCTGGCCGGAAAGCCAGTTTTCTTCCAGTGCTAAATAGCTATCCTCACCGGCAACGGCGCCCGGGCAGCATTCGGCAGCATTATCACTGCTGGCCATAGGCAGTTCTTTTTGGCTCCTGCTCACTGGCCCACCTCCTCCCGGTTAAGTTTGTCATCTTTTAATCCATACATTGCCTGGTTTAACAAATCTATACTTTCTATTACCTGATCATGCTTTTCTGCCGGGATTTTTTTAAATAACTCTGAATAATAGCGGTCAAAAATATGATTGATATTATCGTAAGCATTTTGCCCCTGCTCAGTTAAAGTGAGATTCAGATAACGGCGGTCATCAAGGTTGGGACGACGCTCGACAAGGCCGTTTTGAACCATGCCCTCTACGGTCCGGCTGAGGGTGCTGGTATCAAGCTCAAGGATAGAGGCAAGTTCAACCAGGCTGATTTCACCTTTGTCCCCAACTTCCATCAGGGTATGGCACTGAGCTGCAGTTATGCCGCAGCAGGCGGCATCGCTTTTCCAATGCCCTCCCAGATGCCTTTGCAGTTTGCGTATAAGATCCCTAAAATGACGAAGATTGTTAAATTCCATTTAGATTATCCTCCAGGCAGTCAGTATATGGAGACTGTTGCAATATACATCAGTTGTATTATACAACTATATTGGCCAATGATCAACCCCTTCATCATTTTTTTGTGACGGCTACCTGGTTAACAGCCTCTGCGAGGCTCCGGAGTATCACGGCAAAAGTTTTAGTTCAGAGATAATGCAAACTTTATTGGAAGAATACGATAAAATATATTTGGATGTAAATATCAGCAACATCAAAGGTCAAAATTTATACCGAAAACTGGGGTTTGAAGTTTATTCAAAAGGCACGATGAGCTATAAGGGAAAAGAAGTCGGGCTATACTCCTTGAAGAAAGGATGGTAAAAAGATGGAATATGTGGGTATGTTAGCGCCAATTGCCTTTGTTTTTGCCCTCGCGGCACTGGCCCAGGTTAACGACTTAAAAAAAGAAGTGGCCGCATTGAAGGACAAACAGGACCAGGCCAAGTAGATTTAAGAACCTTAACTGTTGGATTACCTGCTCGGCCCGGTAAATTACTAATAATTTTTAACGCCAGCTTTATTAGGGCACTTAGATCTAAAACCGGCATCTGATTGGTTTGCTTTAAACGGTTCATTTACTTTTTATGCTGCTGAAAACCATATAGAAAAACCATTAAAAAACCCGGCCAATGCTTTCTGCTTTATAAATATAATCCAAAACTCCGAGCTCCAATATATTTAGAAATGCCTGTCGATTAGTTTTATCAATTTCGGGATAATGTGAAATGGAACTGCAGCGGCCAGCAGTTGGCTGACTGTGCCGGCTATATAGAGATCGTAACGGGGACAGTAGAACAGCCAGGATCCAGTGGCTCCGGTATGGCCGATTACTTCCGACATTGGTTGAAAAGGGGTAAAAATACGCGGCATCTGAAAACGCATCATGCCAAGCCCGTATTCTATTGGCCAGCCCGGTGCAACCGGGCTGATTAAAAAGCCAAGCCGGTTCCATTCCTTTCTCATCAGATCGACTGTTGAGGAGTTATCAAAAACTTCACCACTCAACAGGGCCCTTAGAAACCTGATTAAATTTCCGGTTGTGCTGTTTAAATCACCAAAAGAACGCATTGCCATGGGGATATCGAGTTTTTGATCACCATGCCAAAGTGGAACTAACGGGAGCTGAGAAGCTGGCGGCTTGCTTCCAGGATGAAAAGTGCTTTCCAAGTTCAAAGGTTTATAAAACATCTCTTTAAAAACAACTTCGATTGGTTGGCCGGATACAGCTTCTATAACAGCAATTAACAGCTGAAAGTTTGTATCGGAATAACGGGCTTTCTTTTTTTCTGTATCAAGCGGTTGGGGAGGAAATAACGGCTTCCCCTCGTTAATGACAATTTTTATGCTATCTTCAATAGTCCAGGAGCGATCTCCGTCTTCAAGGACAAGATCAAACAGACTTTTTCCGCCTTTAGGTTTAATCTCAATATAGTCGGGCAGGCCGGAAGTATGGCTGAGCAGGTGGTAAATAGTTATTTGATCACTATAATCAGCCCCACGTTTTGTACGATGTAATCCTTTGATCATATTTAGTGGCAAATACCGGGCTAAAGCATCTTTAAGCGAAAGCTGACCCTGTTCATTAAGCTTTAAAATAGCTGCTGCAATAAAAAGTTTGGTTACGCTGGCTATCCAGAAGGGAGTACCGGTATCAATTTCTTCAACCCCCTCTTCAACTGAACTTTCGGCTTTAGCCCAGCGAAACGAACCATCCCCGCTTTCGACAGCTAAAATGGCATTTTTAACCTGCTTTGATTTCATCAGGCCTTGAAATAGTCGATCTAGCTTATCTTTCAAAGTATCAGCCCCTTATCAATTGGCAAGTTTACACAATTAATGGTTATCTTTTAGCATAATTGCTCCTACTGCCCTGCTCCCGTTACAGCAACAAGCAGCACATTAACAGGCAGGTTTACTTCCTGGCCTCAATAATTCTTACCCCATTTGTAAATACAGCAGTTGAAGTTAGATCAACAAAACCTATCTTTTTCACATAAGATTCCATCTCCCTGGCCATACGGCTGCCAGTGAGCCGGTAAAGCGGATGTGCCATGGCAGCGACCAGGTGACCAAACAAGCCACTGGTGCGGACATGTTCGAGCAGCAGCAGTTGCCCGCCCGGCCTTAAAACCCGGTACAGTTCCTGTAACCCTTGCACAGGCGAATCCAATTGGCAAAATAAAAAAGTAGTTGCTGCTGTATCGAAGCTACCTGCACTAAAGGCCATATTTTGGATATCTCCAATCACAAGTTTTACTTCTAACTGGTTTGCACAGGCCCGCTCGCGGGCTAGATCAAGATAACTCCGGTTGCTGTCCAGGAGGGTTACCTCAAACTCAGGCTTATAAAAGGGAATATTAAGGCCTGTGCCGGCCCCTGCTTCGAGTACTGCCGGGCCTTCAACCCGGCTCCATAACTCCCTGCGCCACTTTTTGGCCAACAGCATATCAAGGCCTCTCATGAAAAAATCATATAATGCCGCAGCTGTCGGAGTATCCTTCATCTATACATCTATACCTCACAATGCAAAAATAGACTTTTAAGCGGAAGATTGCGAGCCCTATTGCCCAGAAGTCTGGCGGGGTATTCACAAGCATTTGCAAGAGAGACTATGAAAAGTTACCGGGCACCCACTGGAAGACCTCCTGGAACCGCCGCACATAGAAAATACGGATAATATCAACCAGGATCAGGCTTGAAGAGGGGGACTTGATAAATTTGTCGAGATAACTATGCCTTTTAATCAGCAGTTCGGCCCATCTTTCCACCTCTTTGGGATCTTCAAGAGGCCTGGCTATTCCGGTAATGGTCACAGCCCTGATCAGGTTGATACTTTCCGGTTGCTGAGCACGGTTATCGATCAGAAGTGAAACTTTCTTGTTCTTTTTGATCAAACTATACTTTCTGGTCTGGGACGGGGTGGAAAAAACCAGTTGCTTGAGATCTTCGCTGACCGCATAACTGATTAAATTAGTATAAGGCTGGCCTTCGCCCTGGGTGGCCAGCACGGCAAAAGGCTGCTCGAAGCAAAGTGCCCTGATCTCGGACTCAACCTGGCCCCTGGCGTTATCTGTCCTGCCGGGGACAACATCAATAAAATCCGGCTCATCATATCGATTATTCATCAGGACCCCTCCCTGGAACAACGGGTTTATTTCTATAATTACAATTCGACAGGGCCGCTGCCATCGCCTTCCCTGGAGGGAGGTTATCTTTTGCCTGATCGTAATTACTACGGTTGATTATTTTATCTTCTGTGCCCATTACTGAAATAACGGGCCCTTCGAAAGTGCTCAGATCCCGTCACAGTATGAAGTGAACAAGAAAAGCCCATAAACCCTTTTCTGATTACTTTCGGTAAACCGGCAGGCCGTTATGCCGCCCAGGGAATGCCCTCCCACCCAAACCTGACCGAGATCATAGCTTTCAAGCGGGTTTTAATTGTTCCTGCACCCAAATTTTCTCTCCTCCCCTGCTGCCTATTAATACCTCATATAAGCCTTTTTTTCCAGAACTAAAACAAGAACAACATCCTTGGCCAACCGGAGGGGTCGTATTATTTGTCTATTCCTGGTTAGACCCCCATGCCCCCCACAGTGCGGGGGCATGGGGGTCTAACCAGGTAATAAACACTGTCCACAACATTCTCGTCCGTTTCGGCATTCTTATCCCGGGGTTCGCCGGCCGGCCTGAAGTATCGGTCTCACCCGTTATTGCGATTTATGGGAATATTGAACATGCTGATCCTGTTTGCCCTGGCCGCAGCAGGCCTGCCAGGTGCGTTTTACAGTTGGGAATGATTGCTCCTGCCGTACCCTAAAGTCTAAATTACCGCTCCGGTCCATTTTTCATAATCATAGTTTTTCGCGGACAAAGATACTTCGGCGCTTTTACCAGAATGGCCAATCGTATCAACCGCATAGATATGAAAATCATCAAGCAAATAGCTGCAGGCCAGCAAATTGTATGCAGTGTTTGAATTGCCGCCATGAAAAACCAGCAAAGGCTTTCCGGCTAGATCGCCTGTTTCCACCAAATGGGTTTTATCGTAAGGAGTGTCAACATAAATATCATAAAAGGGTAAATTTAGTTTTATAATTTGGCTGTCATAAAAACTCAACACCTGCTCTTTGCTACCGGGCTTTTTGTAAATTGTGTTCATCGGAGCCCCGTCGTTGCGCCAGCCGCATTGACATCACCTATAAATTGTTAATAAAACAGCCACTCGCTTTAGCAGTTATAAGATAATGCTACAAATTTTATATAACCACCTGCCCGGCGTTATTCGATCATCTTCGTCAGTTCGAGGTGTCATCCAGGCTCCTGGTTAGTTTTAGTTTTCTTTCCATATTTTCCGGGTTAAGGATGATCCTGGCATCCACTATTGATAAGCCGTCTTCATGAACGATAACCGGGTTGAGATCCATCTCGTGAATTTCCGGGTAGGCTTCGATTACTTCAGATACCTTTCCGATCAATTTGGCAATGGCCTTCTTGTCGCAAGGCGGGCGGCCGCGAACGCCGTCCAGGATTGCTGAGGATTTGATCTCATCAATCATAGAGGCGGCCCAGTGCTCGGAAACAGGCAGGACCCGGAAAGAAACGTCCTTAACCACTTCCACCAGGATCCCACCCAGGCCGAACATGATGATCGGCCCGAACTGGTCGTCGTTCTTGGTGCCGATGATCACTTCTACGCCTTCACCTGACATACGAGAAATAATGCAGCCCTTGATATCGGCATCGGGATTGTAATCATAGGCATTCTTAATAATTTTGTTAAAAGCGTCCCGGACTTCTTTTTCATTCTTAAGCTTCAGCATCACACCGCCGGCATCGGACTTGTGCAGGATATCGGGAGAAACTATCTTCATGGCCACGTTATAGCCAAGCTCTGAGGCAACCTTTACCGCTTCGTCCTCGTTGACAATCAGCCGGTCCAGGGACACCGGCGCTCCCTGCAGTTTTAACAGCTCCTTGGCTTCATGCTCCAGTAAAGCGGAGCTTCCCTCGGCCAGGGCCTTTTTGATGATTTCACGCCCTTCCGGGACGGCCTTTTCGCCCCAGTTGAAGTGGAAATTACTTTCCTTGCGGCCTTCCTTCTGGTAAGCCCCATAAAAGGAGAGAGCTTCTATACATTTGCAAGCAATCTCCAGGGAGTCATAAACCGGGATTTTATAATAACGCAACAAATCCAGCGAATGGGGTTTAGCAAAGTTATATAAGCTGTGCAGGACAATCGGCTTGCCGGTCCTGCGCACCAGTTTGCCCATGCGGTGGGCGGCATCCTCCTCCTTGAAAGCCAGTTTCCTGGCAAAACGAATCCCGTAACCGCCAAACAGGCCAACTACCAGCAGCCCTTGAATATTTTTATCACCTAACAGTATTTCCGCACAGTCGGCAAAAATGGCCGGGTTTTGATCGGTTCCACCGGCCACATCGATTGGATTGACCAGGGATGCATTGGAAGGAAGAATTGCTGTCAGTTTTTCCCTTGTTTCTTCTTCAAGCTCCGGAATCTTGATGCCCAGTTCAGTTAGATAGTCCGCTGCTATGGTAGCGTGGCCACCCCCATCAGCCAGGATGGCAATCGATGATTCCTCAATCAGGGGCAGGGAAGCCAGTGATTCGGCGATTGGGAACATTTCATCAGAATGCTGCACGGTGATAATTCCAGCCCGTTTGAAAGCCGTGTTGGCCACCTCAGAAATCCCGGCCAGGGCGCCAGTGTGTGAGCCGGCCGACTTGCTACCCGTGGCAGACCTGCCGCTTTTAAATAGGATAATTGGTTTCACCCGGGTGGTTTCGCTGGCCTGCTCCAGAAATTTGCGCCCTTCCCTGAGCCCTTCTACGTACATCAGGATGGCGCTTATGTCGGGATCTTCAGTAAAGTATTCCAGGTATTCATGAAATTTTAAATCGGCCTCATTGCCTACTCCAACATAGTATTTGAAGCCGTTCTGGCTTTTAAGGCCCGCTTCCGTGATCAAAGTCAGGGCGATATTGCCGCTCTGGGTAAGCAGGGCAATAGAGCCCCGGGGAACATTTTGCAGACCCACTAAATTTAAACCTTTATTAACACTGATCATGCCCGAAGTGTTAGGGCCGATAATCCTGACCCCGTTTGCGTTTTCGACCATTTCTTTTTCCAGAAGTTTGCCTTCTTCGCCCTGTTCTCCAAACCCCCCGGCGATGACCACCGCCCCGGCAATCCCTTTTTCAGCACACTGTTTGAGGATATCTTTCAAGGTGCGGGCAGGGGTAGTTATCAGGGCCAGGTCGATTTCATCCGGGATGTCAAGAAGGGACGGGTAGCATTTTAGACCCAGGATAGACTTTTCCTTCGGGTTAACCGGGTAAATGCGCCCTTCATATCTTTCGTTGAGCAAGGTTTTAATGGCCTGGTAGCCCCTCTTTGCTTCATCTTTCGAGGCTCCGATTATTGCAACCGCCTCGGCATTAAACACTCTGTCGAGATCGGCTTTTTTTAGAAGTTTCTCCATAAATATACCATCCTTTTAATTTTATATCGTACTTATATCCTTTAATAAGGAGGGCTTTGTCAACTACCCCATATCTTTTACTTGAGAATAATTCTGGCATCAACGATTGTCAGGCCTTCGCTGTGAACAAGGACCGGGTTAAGGTCTATCTCGTTTATTAGTGGATAAGCCTGGGCTACCCCTGAAACTTTTTGGATTAATTTGACAATTGCTTCCTTGTCGGAGGGCGGACGGCCGCGAAAACCATCGAAGATCACAGATGACTTAATTTCATTAATCATGTATTTAGCCCAGTATTCAGACACCGGTACAACCTGAAAAGACACATCTTTCATCACTGAAACCATGATTCCGCCCAGGCCGAACATGACCGTTGGTCCGAACTGGTCATCGGTTTTCATTCCTACTATGGTCTCTATTCCCTTGCCGGCCATCTGCGATACGAGGCATCCCCTGATGTCGGCACCGGGATTACATTCGGTGCAGCTATCCATAATAGTTTTAAATGCTTCACGGACTGCTTCTTCATCTTTTAACCCCAGCATAACCCCACCGGCATCGGTTTTATGGATAATATCTGGTGACACTATTTTCAATGCCGCATCATAACCCAGCTTCTCAGCAAATTCCACCGCTTCGTCTTCGCTGGCGGCCAGGTATTCCTGGGACACAGTCGCTCCCTGCAGCCTGAAAATTTCTTTGGCCTCATGTTCCAAAAGGACTTTTCTGCCTTCAGCCAGGGCATTATCGATGATATCCTGAACTTCAGGAATTGCTTTTTCTCCCCAGTTGATCTTAAAATTGCCTTCCTTGTCGTAATCCCGCCGGTAGGAGCTATAAACGGACAAGGCCTCCACACATTTGCAGGCGATCTCCAGGGAATCGTAAACCGGGATGTGATAGTAACGCAACAGTTCAAGCGAATGGGGTTTGGCGTGATCATAAAGGCTGTGCAGGAGAATCGGTTTACTCGTGCTTTCCATCAGTTTTCCCAGGCGGTGAGCGGCATCTTCTTCTATGAAGGATAGCTTTTCGGCGAAACGAATTCCGTAACCACCGAAAAGACCGACGATCATGAGCCCGTGAATATTTATATCTTCAAGCAGGATTTCAGCGCAATCGGCGAAAATAGCCGGATTCCTGTCGGCTCCACCGGCCACATCGATGGGGTTAGCCAGCGAAGCATTATGGGGAAGGATGGCCGCTAGTTTTTCCCTGGTTTTATTTTCCAGTTCGGGAAGTCTGATCCCCAGGTTGGTCAGGTAGTCTGCCGCTATGGTGGCATGTCCACCGCCGTCGGCCAGGATAGCAATGGTGTTATCTTTCAACCTTGGCAGTAAAGATAGGGTTTCAGCAACGGGAAACATTTCGCCGGGATGATCCACTTCAATGATTCCAGCTCTTCTGAATGCTGATTGAGACACTTCAGAAATACCTGCCAGGGCTCCGGTATGGGATCCGGCAGATTTGCTGCCCTTGGCTGATTTCCCGCTCTTGTAAAGCACGATTGGCTTTATCTGCGAAGTTCTGCTGGCCTGCTGCAAAAACTGGCGCCCATCCCTCAGTCCTTCAACATACATCAGAATAATACTGGTATCGGGGTCTTCAGTAAAATACTCCAGGTATTCATGAAATTTGATATCGGCTTCGTTGCCAACACCTACAGAATATTTAAATCCCGTTTGGCTTTTGAGGTTTGCTTCCGTAATCAGGTTAAGGGCGATGTTGCCACTCTGGGTCAGAATGGCGAGATCTCCCTCCGGGATATTGTTTAATCCCACCAGGTTAATGCCTTTTTCTATACTGATCATTCCCGGCGTGTTCGGGCCAATAATCCGGATCCCGTTTTTGCGGGCCAGGTTCACGATTTCTTCTTCAAATTTTTTTCCTTCTTCGCCAAGTTCGCCAAACCCACCGGTAAGCACTATGGCTCCCGCTGCTCCTTTCTTGCCCAGCTCAGGGAGGAGATTTTTCAGCGACCCTGGTGGAGTCGTAACCAGTACCAGGTCTATGTTTTCCGGAATATCTCGTACAGAATTATAACACCTTAAACCGAGGATACTCTTTTCTCCTCTGCTCACCGGGTATATACGCCCTTCAAATTTACCTTCCACCAAAGATTCAAGGACTTTGTAACCCTGGTGGGCTTCATCTTTTACAACTTCGATAATAGCTACTGATTCGGCATTAAAAATACGTTCAAGGCTCATGTTATCTCCCCCTGTAAACCGGTTTTCTTTTCTCGGCAAAGGCGTCAATTCCTTCCTGCCAGTCATCGGTATCCATGCAGGCCAGAATGGCATCTGCCTCCAACTGAAGGACTGTTTCGAGGTCAAACAGGTACGCCCCCTGCAGATATTTTTTGGCCATGGCGGTTGGAATGGGAGCTTTACCGGCGATCTCAACAGCAAATTCCATTACTTTATCCATAAACATCCCCATAGGATAGGAATAAAGGGCAATGCCCAGTTCTACTGCTTCTGCCGCGTGTAAAACCCGGCCGGTATAGATCAATTCCTTGGCCTTCATGAGGCCTACGATGCGCGGAAGGTGGAGGGTAACTCCTCCCCCTACAAAAGTACCCAACCCGGTTTCGGGGAAAGCAATGGATGCCTCGTCCGACATGGTTATAAAGTCGCAGGAAAAGGCCATCTCCGCTCCCGCGCCCCGGGCGGGGCCGTTTACAGCGGCGATAATAGGCTTGGGATAGCGATAAAGCAGGCGGGTTGTTTCATGGGCCTGTTCGATATATTTTCTTTTCTGAGCGTGGGTACGCTCACCCTCGGAGTGTTTCTTCAAATCTGCTCCGGCACAAAAAGCCTGCTTTTCAAGGCCTTCCTTGATCCTGACCGACCCGGTCAGGACAACTACACGGATATCGGGATCTTCTCTATGCCTTTGTAGCAGGTCTGTTATTTCGGAATACATTGCCTCATTCACAGCATTCATTCTCTCGGGCCGGTTAAGCCTCAAGACCATCACACCATCTCTGATTTCATACTTTATAGTTGAGTAATCCATACTGTCCTCCTTTAAATCGATTAAGCCAATAAAAATCATGGTTAGGGATTTTATGTCGTAATTGTAAGATAAACATTATTTTTCATATATTTCAATAATACCATAAAAGCCAGGCGGCATTTTTGATTATTTATTACTGCTCTTTTTACCTATCCTGCAGTTTAGATTTCCCATCCCGGATTAAGATTCTTTTTTGCTCTGCTTTAACCAGAAAGATTTGAGCTTATATTGCTTCCGGCCCATACCCAAATACTGGCCGTGATTAATTATATAGGAAGTATCCCGGCCGCTGACAGCCATAAATTTGTCTTCCGTCTTTTCTTTGCCGCCTAACACTGAATTGGCCATAACCGGAGCCCGGTTTACAATATCCAGTGAAGCCTGGTCTATGGCCACTGGATCAGTGGCACCAAGGATACCCAGATCAGGCACAATGGGGACATCGTTCCAGGGAGCGCAGTCACAATCAGGTGTAACATTCATGATATAGTTGAGAAATCCACATTTACGCTGTTTTGGTTTTATTACACCCCAGGCATATTCAGCAGTTTTTTCCTGGATAGTAGCTTGATCAGTTTCCCAGTTGATCGGGATGGCCCCCACAGGGCAAAAAGCAACGCATTCTCCACAGCCGATACATAAATTAGCCTGGATATAAGCCTTGTTTTTTTCAACTCTTTCAATGGCTCCTTCAGGGCACTTGTCTATGCAGATACCGCAGGCTGTGCATTTTTCCGGATCTACTTCTGGTTTCAAATCAGAATGCATAGTTTGCTTACCAGCAGGGCTACCGCAACCCATGCCCAGGTTTTTTAAGACCCCGCCAAAACCGAACAGGTCGTGCCCTTTAACGTGACTGACGGCGATAACAGCATCGGCGTTATGGACAGCACTGCTGATCTTTACTGTATCAAAATGCTTCCCATTAATGGGCACATTAACATAGTCGGCCCCTTTCAAACCGTCAGCAATGATCACAGGAGCACCAGTGGCTTCATAACCGAAGCCGTTTTTCAAAGCCGTTTCAATATGGTCAACGGCATTGCGCCTTTTGCCGACATAAAGGGTATTAGCGTCGGTTAAAAAGGGCTTGCCCCCCTGTTCTTTTACCATTTCCACCACAACCCTGACCAGAGGTGGGGGAATAAATGCAAGGTTTCCTACTTCACCAAAATGCAGTTTTATAGCCACCAGGTCGCCGGCCTTTATCAAGTCGGTTATTTCAGCCCTGGCCGCTAATTTTAAAGTCTTATCAAGCAGGCTTCTCTCAGCCCGGGTGGTCATATCGGTATAATGGACAGGGCTGCTCATGAAAATTCATCCTTTGTAACTTAACATTAACCCGGATTTGTTTATAGTCTTTTTAAGCAATTCTACTTACACTCAAAAAATCCTTTGCTTTGATAAACAACAGGGTAACAATTTGACGGATTTGAAAATATATACTACAACTATGATTACAATGTTTAATAGGTAACTGTATATTTTTCACCTTAAGGAACAGCTTATTTGAAAATATCTAATAGGTAGAAGGAGGTTTTTTGAGTGGATATTCACGACTATTCGGTAAAGGTCGGCGGAGAAGCGGGACAGGGGATAAACACAATCGCTTCAATACTGTCGCGGTCATTTGCGGACCAGGGTCTGCACTTATTTGCCTACCAGGATTATTACTCCCGGGTCCGGGGCGGGCATAATTTTTACCAGGTCCGTACTGCCACCTTCCCGGTCTACACTTTCAGCGACCGCCTGGAAGTGCTGGTTGCCCTGGATAAAGCCTCAATTGATTTACATGCCAGTGAACTAAACCCCGGCGGGGTTATTATCTATGATCAAGATATTAAAACAGATGACCCCGGCCAAAACGCACTTGCCCTGCCCATGGCTGCGCTGGGAAAAGAACACGGCGGCAAAGCCGTGATGGGCAATTCAGTGGCCGCCGGGGCAGCCTGGCAGGTCATGGGTGGCGACCTGGAAATCTTGGAAAATACCCTGGGCCGGCTTTTTCAAATAAAAGGCAGCGATATTTCAGAAGCCAATATCAAGGCTGCACGGGCCGGGGCTGATTACGCCAATAACAATTTTTCCGGCCACTGCCGGTGCCAGCTTCAAAAAGGCAAAAGTAAAAAAAGCCTGGTTTTAACCGGAAATGAGGCCTTGGCCTTAGGCTCGCTTGCAGCAGGCTGCCGTTTTGTCAGCTCATACCCCATGACCCCCGCCAGCGGCGTCATGCAGTATATGGCCAGGCAGACCCACCGCCTGCCGCTTGCCTTCGAGCAGGCTGAAGACGAAATTGCCGCTATCAACATGTCCATCGGGGCAGCCAATGCCGGAGCCAGGGCCATGGTTGCCACCTCGGGAAGCGGCTTTTCGCTAATGGTGGAAGGGCTGTCTTTGGCTGGAATGAACGAAACCCCGGTCGTGATTGTGCTTGGTCAGCGGCCCGGGCCAGCAACGGGCCTGGCTACCCGGACGGAACAGGGCGATTTGCTGTTCAGCCTCCATGCCGGAAACGGCGAATTCCCCAGGGCCATTTTTGCCCCGAGAACCGCAGAAGAAGCCTTCTGGACGGCGGCAGAAGCTTTCAATGTTGCCGAAAAATATCAGATCCCGGTTTTTGTGATGAGCGATCAGCATCTGGCCGATTCTTATTACACCATGGAACCCTTCGATCTGAATAAAGTTACAATAGACCGGGGCCATGTCCTGGATGACGAAGAGTTGGAGCAGATGAAAGCTTATCACCGTTACAAAATCACCGATTCCGGAATATCACCGCGGGCTTTTCCGGGCCAGGGCGGTAAGTGCGTAATGGTCCCCGGCAACGAACACATGGAAAATGGCTACTCAACAGAAGATCCGGTTAATCGGACCAGGATGCAGGATAAGAGGATACGCAAGCACAGAAGCATGTCCGGGGAAGTAAAACCACCTGAAAGTTACGGCAAAAATGATCCTGGCACTGTGCTTCTAACCTGGGGCTCTTCATATGGATCCTGCCGGGAAGCTGTTGATGAAGCAAACCGGCAGGGTGAAAAATGGCAGGTCCTTTCTTTGCCACAGCTGTGGCCTTTTCCGGGTAAGCAGGTCCTGGACTTAATTGGAAAAGCAAAACGGGTTGTTTCGGTGGAAATGAATGCTACCGGGCAGCTTGGCCGCCTGCTCCGGCTTGAAACCGGACGGCAGCCCGACCTGGCCGTATTAAAATATGACGGACGGCCGATGAATGCGGGTTACGTCCTATCACAGGTAGAAAAAGGAGGGGTTTTCCCATGGTAGTCGATGTCAAAGAATATGATCTGGATAGAGAAATTACCTGGTGTCCGGGTTGCGGTAACTTTGCGATCATGGATGTTCTGAAAAACACCCTGGCCGGATTGGGACTTTCACCCCACCAGGTGCTGGTCGTGGCGGGTATCGGACAGGCTGGAAAAATGGGCCAGCATTTCCGGACCAATACCTTCCATGTTTTGCACGGCCGCCTGCTACCGGTCGCCACCGGGGCCAGCCTGGTCAACAATGACTTGAAAATTTTAGCCATCGGGGGAGACGGCGACGGCTACGCCGAAGGCGGCAACCACCTGATTCATGCCGCCAGGCGCAACATCGATGTTACTTACATGGTCCACAACAACATGATTTACGGTTTGACCAAGGGGCAAGCTTCTCCGACCAGCGAACAGTCGATCAAAACTCCAACTACCCCGCAGGGCAATCCGCTGGAAGGGCTAAACCCGATCAGCATGCTCCTGGGCCTGAAAGCCAATTTTGTGGCCAGATCCTTTGCTGGAAACAAAGAACAGCTGGGCACAATCCTAAATAAATCGCTGCAAAAACCGGGATTTGCCTTTATCGACATCCTGCATCAGTGCCCCAGTTTTAACAAGATCAATACTTTCCGGTGGTTTAAGGAAAGGGTTTATGACATCAACGAGGAGGGTCATGACCCTGCTGACCTGGAACAGGCTTTCAGACTGGCCCAGGAATGGGGTGAGAAAATCCCCACCGGTATCTTTTTTGAAGACCCGGAACCGAAGCCAGGCTTCAGGGAAGCTGTATTAGGGGAAAAAGACCGATCAATTACCGGGCCGGAACTTAATCCGCTCGATATAAAAGAAATCATGGAAGAGCACCTCTAAGATATGAAACTGGTGTAAAAAAAAACATGTGCTGTTGCAAAGTATATTTATGTCAACCTTCCTTTGTGCTATAATTAGCTTCCAGGCATGCTGCCCGGCAGCTTGTATGTAGCAGTGACAAATCTATAAGGAATGGAAAGAACGCCATGCATAATCTTGTGAGGTTCGGAATTGCTTTGATTGTCGTATCGGTGTTCTGCTTGATGTTGCTTGCCTTAAACGCCGGTGATGTTTATGCCTATGAGGAGGATACATCGTAACAAGAAACGCGGGCTGCAGAAAAAGCTGCTGCAATAGGTGCTGACCATGATGCAATTGAAGCATTACCCGAGTTTCCGGAAATAACTGAGGAGCACAGGGCTGCAGTGGAAGAAGCGCGCCGGTTGACTGACATTGCTATTGAAGAATACGGTGCAACCTGGTGGGAAATGTGTATCAGGAGAGCACTCCTTGAAATGATTGAAGTGAAACTCGATAAATTTGTCGATGATGACGTTGCAGCCCTTCCTCAAGAAAGGCAACCTTTACCGCCCACCGGCGGGTTGCCGGCAATGGCTCTCCTGGGGACTTTACTGACAGGAACCGGGTTATTGCTGAGAAGATGCAGCAGGTAAGGTTTATTTTTGAACAGATTATACAAAGATTTACCAATAATACATAATAGCCGGCTAAGAATAATTATTCTAGCGCTTCCCTCAGGCTGATTCCGGAAGGCGCTAGAATTATCGTATGTACCAACAACCTGCCCGGGCAGCAGGCATAATTTTGACATGCTTGAACATAATAAACAATCTGCTTTTGATAGAGATTACAGAGGAGGGTTAAAAAGGGTGAAAGTAAAAAAGAATTCTCCCGCCAGGGCTGGCAATAAGGAAAAAACACCTTATAAAATGCGCCGGGGCATAAAAATATTTATTCTGCTCTTCTTATTTTTATTGATCGCGGCCAGCGGGGTTGCCGCCAAGGTAATCTCTGATTATATCAGTGAAGCGCCCCCTTTTGATCCCTCCCGTTTGGAAACAGTGGAAACAACCTACCTTTATGACAGCACCGGCAAAGAAATTGCGACACTCCACGATGAACAGCACCGGGTGGGTATTACCCTGGACGAGGTGCCCGAACATGTCCAGCTTGCTTTTATCGCAATCGAAGACGAACGGTTCTACCAGCATTTTGGATTTGATGTGATCAGCAATTTGCGGGCTGCCTATGCCAATTACCAGGCCGGAACGATTGTCCAGGGAGCGAGCACTATTTCCCAACAGCTGGTCCAGGGAGCCTTTTTATCAACGGAAAGAAGTTACAAACGTAAGATCCAGGAAATCTGGCTGGCCATCGAGCTTGAGCAGAGGTACGAAAAGAATGAAATCCTGGAAATGTATTTAAACCGGATCTATTTTGGCAACAGCGCCTATGGGGTTGAGGCAGCCGCCCAGACCTACTTTGGAAAAAGTGTCGCTGAACTGAATATAACCGAAGGAGCAATGCTGGGCGGGGTGGTTCGATCACCCAATTTTTACAACCCGATTGACAATAAAGCGGCCGCCGAAGAACGTATGAAAAATGTTCTTGCCAACATGCTCAGGCTTGAGCTTATATCCGAAGCCGCTTATAACCAGGCTGTTGAAACAAGCCCGGGATACTCCAAACCGCGCAGCCTCGATTATCCCTACCCCCATTTTGTGGATTACGTGCTCCATACGGAACTGGTTCGCATCTTAAGAGCAATCCCTGAATTCGGCACCCGCGAAGAGGCTTACCGGGCCATTTACACCGGGGGGCTGCGCGTTTACACCACCCTTGAACCGCATTTGCAGAACCATGTAGAGAATGTTCTGGGAAGGGCAGATCTTTATCCCTCTACCATTTATACCGATATGAACATGGTCAGGCAGGCGATTGCCTCTCTGCCCCACGGCGGGCATTTAAGCCAGGCCCAACTACAGGAATTTATAGATGAAGAATACGGCATAGCCCAACCCCAGGCAGCAATTGTCACAGCCGATCCGCAAACCGGCCAGATCAAGGCTTTAGGCGGAGGACGCGAATACCGTAAAAATCTAGATGAATTACTGCGGTTTAGCAGCCTTCGCCAGCCTGGCTCCGCCATTAAACCGATCATTACCTATGGACCGGCTTTTGAAGAAGGAACTCTTGCCGGGGCCGGATCAACCCTGGATGATTCCCCCTACATCGGGCCACAGCAAAACTGGTTTCCTGAAAACTTCGATTACCGCTTCCGGGGGTTAATTCCAGCCAGGGAAGCACTGATTTACTCCTATAACATCCCGGCAGTCAGAGCTTATGAGGAACTGGGTCCTCAAATTGGGGCTGACTATGCTGAAAGAATGGGCATATCAACTTTCATCCCCGAGGAAAAAGAGAACCTGAGTCTGACCTTAGGCGGTTTAACCCTGGGGGTCAGCGCCATCGATATGGCCCAGGCCTACAGCGTCCTGGCCAACGGTGGCCTAAAAATTGAATTGCACACCATTAAAAAAGTAGTGGACCGACAGGGAAATGTGTTGTATGAACATGAAGCTAACCCGGAAAGAATATTAAGCCCGCAGTCAGCTTTCCTGGTCAACGATATCTTGCAAGGCTTCGTAACCGGGTATCTGGGACGAGCTTTGCAAATCGACCGGCCTGTAGCCGCCAAAACCGGCACTACCGACAACTGGAAAGACGTCTATTTGGCCGCTTATACCCCGAACCTGGTGGCCACTTTTTGGATGGGGTACGACGAGCCAAGGATGGGCAGTATCCAGCAGGGCTGGCGCTATTCCACTGCTTTCTTGCGCGAAGTATTTCTTGAAGCTTTCGAAACCCTGGAAATAAAAGATTTTGAACAACCTGACGGACTGGTCAGGATGGCGGTATGCAGCAGATCAGGACTCCGGCCCAACGAAGACTGCCAGACCGCTGAATCGGTAATCAATGATTTCTTTCTGGCCGATAATGCACCAACTGAAGTTTGCGGGATGCACGACGACAGGTATTACAACCGACCCCCTTACATCATAACCGATGGCCGGTGGTCGTCCAGGGGCGGGCCGGAAAGGGGTCCCGAAGACGCAGCAGAAACGCCTTCCCGGGATGAAAGAGACGCCGAACTGGCAAGCCGCAGGCAACCGGAGGGACCGGTGATTATGCCCGACGTAGTCGGCTTATATCAGGCTCTGGCTGAATCAACGCTGAGACGGGAGGGGTTACAGGTCGGTTTTATTGAGTACAGGCACCACAATGATATTCCGGTAAACCGGGTAATCGCCCAGCGTCCCGAACCTGGAACTGAGCTGGAAAGAAGCCGGGAAGTGCGGTTGATCGTCTCCAGGGGCCCTGAATAACATAAGGCTTAACCCTTCTTTGCTTCCGCTTCTTCCAGGCTGGTCCAGGTTTCATAGACCGGCTTGTTTTTTTCATCCAATTCCCTGATCAGCACTTTGGCGGCCTGCTTTTTTTTAACAATGTGGTTATTTTCATCTACATAACAGATGGCAGTTTTAATTCCGCCCTTTGGGGTTTTACCATAAACGACATCGCATTGCTTGTATTCATCTTCGCTTTTATCGAGCTTACTTTGATAATACTTACGACAGTATTCGCTGTTGGGGTTCTTAGAACAAACCCTTTCTGTCATCATTTTGTGGTTGTAATATCTAAAAACGAAAACTAACGACACAAAAATCAATCCTATAATGATCAAAGGAATTAAAGTAGGCACTGGGCTGGACCTCCTTCATTATATAAGAAATTTGCTGGTAAAAACTCTTGTTCCGCTTAAAGTAAATTAGTGCATTTGTAAAACTAAGGGCAAGGATGCCCATTTATTAACCCGCCATCAATAATATACCATATTTTTTTATGTTTCTGTAAATAAATCTGATCAGTTTTTATTTAAATTCATCCAGGAACAAATCTACCAGCGCAGGATCAAACTGTGTCCCAGCACATTTCTTGAATTCAGCCATAATTTCGCCTTGATTCATCTTCTCTTTATAAGGCCTGCCGCTGCTCATAACTTCATAGGCATCAGCAATAGCCGCAATACGCGATAAGAGGGGAATTTCTTCCTCTCTTAGTCCACGAGGATAACCGGAGCCATCCCAGCGTTCATGGTGCGCCAAAATCTCTTCAGCTACATGGGCAAATTCTTCGGTGGAACGGGCAATTCTGAATCCTATTTCCGGATGTTTTTTGATCATCTCCCATTCACCGGCTGTTAAAGACTCATTTTTGGTAATTATTTTTTCAGGCATATTGATATTTCCAATGTCATGGAGAGTGATTAACAAATCAAGCCGGACTTGATCAACTTTAGAAATGCCGGTTTGCCGGGCTATCAACGCGGCCGTTTCCTTCATCCGGTTTATATGAGCTTCGGTTTCGCAGCTTTTTTCAGCCAAAGTTTTTAAAAGTGTACTTAGAATTGTATTCCTAACGTTCCTGCTTTCGTTCAGTTTTTGCGAATACATGTTGTCTTCCGCTTTTTTTAGAATATCATGCAATCCGTCACCCGGATTATTCTTACTCGCCGCTCCCACGGCCATAGAAACAGGAACGTCTCCGGCATAAACCCCGGAACAATTATCGATTATTATTTTCTGGATCGCTTTCGTTTTCTGAATGGAAGTTCTGGGGAGGAGAATGACAAATTCATCGCCTCCCCAGCGGGCGATAACATCCACTTCACGGCAGGATTTCTTTAAGATTGAAGCTGCTTTAATCAGCAGTTCATCACCCTTAATGTGGCCATAGGTATCGTTGATTAGTTTGAGACCGTTTAGATCGGCAATGATTATGCCCAGGGGAAGCTGTTTTACAGTATCCACCCTTTGCATTTCTTCCTTAAGGAAATGTCGATTGTAGAGGCCGGTCAGCTGATCATGAAAACTCATATAGCTTATTTCCAAATATACTGAGTACCTGGCAAAAGCATTGGCAATCAACTCTCCCACAACAGATATAAGTTTAAGTTGTTCTTCCGCCCATCTTCTCTTTTGTTCGTGAACATCAAACCCTAAGGCCCCGAATAAAGAGCCTTCTTTAATTAACGGGATACAGATAAATGAACTAACCCCCTGCGATTTAAAGTCCTGTTTTTCTTTATCTGCTTCCGGGGGGAGGTCTTCGATATCTGAAACGCTTATCCAATCCCTGGAATCAATCTTGTTTGTCCACCAGGATAGCTGGTCAAGAGGCTGCTCCTGAAGGTTGCTTTTTAAAGGTTTCACATTCTCTGTGCACCATTCATGGGTCATTGTCCTGGTTTTTCGATCATCGGAAAACTGAAAAACGTAACCTCGATCAGATCCTAAAAAATCACCGGCCATTTTGAGGACTTCGTCAACCCCTTCACTGATTTGTCTTGATGGCAGATTGGACAGGTAGGAAGATATTCCGGCAATCAATGTTTCTACCTCAAGCTGAAAGCCAAGCAAATTTTCCGCCTGTTTTCGCTCGGTAATATCCAGGGCAATCAGGACAATCCCGTCAACTATACCGTTATGATCGCGAGTCGGCGCCAGGTAGAGGCTGACTGTAACAGGCGCCCCATCTTTCCTGTGGCAGGTGAACTCCAGATCGTTGCTTATGCTTCCTTGCAAGGACCGCTCACAGTATTCTTTTAACCGGCCCTCTTTACCGCCCAATATTTGAAATACACTCTTCTCCAGAACATTTTTTTCTGTCCACCCGAGTAGCTTTTCGGTAGCCGAGCTCCAGCTTTTCACCCTGAAAGCGGTATCTAAAGAAATAACAGAAACCGGCGAAACGTGGATCAGGGTCCTGTATTTTTCTCCGACTTCCTGCAGCTTTCTGTTGGTTTCATCATAACTGGTAATATCAGTACCGGTAAGAACAAGATACTCCCCGGGCCCATTCTCTATATTTTGCTCCTGCAAGATGCTGTATTTCCACAGAATAGTGGAGTTAGTGTTATTTTTAGCAGTGATCTGGGTTTTTAATTCAAAAGGAAACTGTTCGGGCTTAAGTTTTTCAAAAAATGCCTTGTAAAGTACTTTTTCTTCATCAAGACAAAAAACATCCCAGTAATAACTGCCTTTTGCCTGTTCAGGGGAAAGACCGGTGATATTTTCACTGAAGCCGTTAATATAGACAATTTCACCCTGCCAACCAAGGATAACAACCAGGCAATCCAGGAAATCGCTAATTACAGCAAAAAAATTCTTTCCGCATCCAGGCCTTATATTTTTATCCAGAGAGGTTCTTTTATCCGTTTCTTTTTCCATAAATAGGATACCTCCGACAATACATTATTCAGCCGAGGACTCTGATTATAGTCAAATCCAGTTCCCGGGAAAGGTCCAGATCATATGTTTCAGGGTGGGGAGCCAAATCTTCTCCGGTATAAAGCACTCTTACTACCGGGCGCAAAGTCAGACCGGGGTTATTGGCAATAACGAGGCCGCTTTCCCCGTTGCTAAGGAGTACGTGGAACCCGATCGGGTAAGCGGCAATTGCTGAGAGAAAATAATTGAGGATTTCCATGTCAAAGTATTCACCGCCTCTTGACATTAGCAGTTCAACAGTCTGGTGAGGGTAATAAGAACGGCGGTGAAATTTATCTGACGTCATGGAATCATAAACATCGGCAATACTGACTATCTTGGCCAGATTAGTAATCCGGCCCCCTTCAATCCCCTTCGGATACCCCTGCCCCCCGCAGCGTTCATGGTGCTGCAAGATCACTGCGCCGGCCCGGGAATCAAACAGGGGTGATTTCTTAAATATCTCAAACCCGTACTCGGGGTGTTTTTTAATCGATTCAAACTCATCTTCAGTCAGCTCACCGGGTTTTTTTAAAATATTTTCCGGCACAGTCACCATGCCCAGATCATGGAGCAAGGTCCCGGTAGCCAGAAGCCTTAGGATTTTTTGATCATAGCTCATCCTGGCGGCAACCAGCGTGGCCAAAACGGTACAGTTGACACTGTGCGCAAAAAGGTAATCATCCTTGGCCCTTATATCAACAAGCTGGACAATCATATCCCTGTTGTCGATTAATTCTTCAATAATCTTGCTTACGGTCTTAACAATCTCTTTGTCCTGGATATTGATGCTTTTTATTTGGCAGCCGGGCGATTGGACATTTTTCATTATTTTTTGAACCAGCAGCCGGGCTTCGTGGCGGGTTTCCTCTTTGATCACATCTGAGACTTCAAGGTCCTCAATCCGATCATCCCGGACATATAAAACATATATGCCCAGGTTCCTGAGGTAGTTGATGTATTGAGGTTTGATCTCTACCCCGGATTTGAGAAGAATTTGACCGCTACAGCCCAAAACCGCCTTGGCCAGTATCATTCCAGGCCGGACCATATCCAAGGAAATCTTTCGCATTTATTGTCTCCTCAAATTGCTGCAACAATTCATGATGCTCATTTAAGTAGATTAAGATTCTGCCTTTTTCAAGAAATACCTGCTCCATTTATTGCAAAATTCTTTTTACTACCATATTTAACCATTGTAACAGAAAAAGACACTCAAACAACTTAAAGCTTTCAAATTCCCCAAAAAAAATGGCATTACTGTTAGTTTTCGTCATTTTCTCTTAAAAATAAATGAAAGCAAAAAAATTTGCCGATGGAAATAGGAAATCGCTCAGTTTTGGATAATATAATAAATAGGTAAGTTTGATTTATCAGGGCACCATCGATCAGTCAGGTAGGGCAAATTTTTTTCAGCCTGATCGACGTGCCGAGGGGCCTTTATAATCTCACATTAAAAGGAGGTAGTTTTATGTCCGCAAAAGTTATTTCCGGTAAAGAAGTGGCAAGTGAAATCAGGGAAGAGTTGAAGAAAAAGGTTGAAGAGCTTAAAGGTAAAGACATTCAACCGGGTCTGGGGGTAATCCTGGTCGGAGAAGATCCGGCTTCGGTTTCCTATGTAACCAGTAAAGCCAAGGGGTGCGAAGAAATCGGTATTTACGAAGAAACCATTCGCCTCCCAGCCGATACTTCCGAAGAGGAAGTGCTGAATCTAATTGAGAAAATGAACAACGATAAAAAGTTCAGCGGCATCCTGGTCCAGCTCCCTCTCCCCAAGCACATCGACGAAGAAAAAGTTGTCAACGCTATCACTCCTGAAAAGGATGTCGACGGTTTCCATCCCGTCAACCAGGGACTGTTATTGAGAGGGGAAAAATGCCCCCTGCCCTGCACTGCCCACGGCGCCCAGCAACTGCTGATGCGTTCCGGCAACGACCCTGCCGGTAAGCACGTGGTCATCTGCGGGAGAAGCAATATTGTCGGCAAACCGCTGGCGGCAATGCTGATGCAGAAAAAAGAAGCTGCCAATGCAACCGTAACTGTAGTCCACACGGGAACCAAGGAACCGGCTCAATATACCAAGCAAGCTGATATCCTGGTTGCTGCTATGGGTAAGCCGCAGGCCATAACAGCCGATATGGTTAAGGAAGGGGCCGTTGTCATCGACGTTGGCGTGAACAGGATCGAGGACGCATCCAAGAAAAAAGGCTTCCGCTTAGTTGGGGACGTAGATTATGACGCTATTTCAGAAAAAGCCTCTTATATCACCCCGGTCCCCGGCGGTGTAGGGCCAATGACGGTGACCATGCTTCTCTACAATACCGTTGAATCTGCCGAATTAATGGGCTAACAAGGAGCCTGCTCCCTTACAGGAAGCAGGAATTAATAATAAACCAGGAATATACAAAAACATTGAGGGCGGTTGATTTCTTCCCGCCCTCAATATATCTTCTTTTCCAATTTTCAACTGACTGAATTTATAGTATGATATCCGTAGGCCGAATAAATTAAGCCTTGAGCCTGTTTGTTTTTTCAATCCAGGGTTCAATGAAAAAACCATGCGTAAGTGTTATAGTTCAAGCTAATATTCACAATCAAAGCATTACCCCCCTTTGAGGAGCTGATCACATGTATGTTTATGACAGGGTAAAACCGGTTAGCTTACTACTGGGGATCGTGTTAATGGTAATAGGGATCATATTCCTCGCAGCACCCGACAGGGTGGCCGAATTTCTGGCTGTTTTCGTCGGCGCAGTAATCACTGTGATCGGAATCTTCAGGATTATCACGGTGGCAGTTAACTGGAATGTAATCATCAACCAGGGAATATTGCTGGCCTTAGGGGTTGTGGTGTCGGTCCTGGGTATTTTCATGCTCTTCAATCCCGATGTAACTATAACCCTGGTCGGCACCATCATCGGTATTATCGCCATTATGCTGGCTGTTGACCGGTTTATTACCGCCAACCGGCTCAAGAACAGGGCCAATGTCACCCCCACTGTCATATCAGGAATAATTCACCTGGCCTTTGGGGCAGGCATGATCTATTCTGCCATTGTTGTATTTTCAATTATTATTGTGCTGGTTGGGATTTACCTGCTCATTTCCGGGGTTATGTTTGCCCTTTCGTCCTTGTTTTTTCGTGATTTTTAATCTACCAAGAACTCTTAAAATTTTAAAGGAGGTATTTTAGATGGCTGTTGTTGAAATTTCCATTGTTCCGCTTGGAACGGGTACTACCAGTTTGAGCACTTACGTGGCCGCCTGCGAAAAGGAACTGCGGGAAAACAGCGAAGGTTTGAAATACGAGCTGACCGCTATGGGCACAATCATCGAAGGAGACCTGGATCAAATTCTACAACTGGTTCGCCGCTTACATGAAGTCCCCTTCAATAGTGACGCCAAACGGGTCAGCACCTTGATCAGAATTGATGATCGGAGGGACAAGGAAGCCACCATCGAGCATAAAGTCAAAGCCGTGGAAGATAAACTATAGCTTATGTGAAGGGGATTTAATATCTTGAAAATTGTCCTGAAGATATTACTCGGCATTATGGCCCTGTTCTTGCTGGTTATCTTCTACATCGACCTAACTTCGGGGCAAACAACACCGATCAAGGACGAAGAAGGAAACATCATCCCCGGAAGTATTTTTGTCCTGGAAAAAGTAGAACTGGGCGGAATGGAACAGTGGATCTCCATTCGGGGTGAAGATAAAGCCAATCCTGTCCTGATCTGGCTGCATGGCGGTCCGGGTTCAACCCAGATGCCGCTGGCTCATCACCTGGACCAGAAATTGGAAGAAGAATTTGTTGTGGTGCACTGGGACCAGCGCGGTGCGGGCAAATCAAACCCCCGCAACTTTGATGAAAACACAATGAACATCGAGCAATTTAAAAGCGACGGGCTCGAGCTGATAAAGTACGTGCTTGAGCGCCTTGATAAAGAAAAAGTGTATTTGCTGGGGCATTCCTGGGGCACCTGCCTGGGGATCGAGCTGGCTGATGAATACCCGGAATACATCCATACCTACATTGGAGTAAGCCAGGTAGTAAATGATCGCCGGGCTGTTCAAATTGCTTACGATTGGGCAATGGAAAGGGCCATAGAAGAAGGCCACCGCGATAGAATAGAGTTTCTTCAAGAAGAGCTGGGAGAGCCGCCTTACAGCCACAGCGAATACAGGCAGTTAGCCCAGCTCGTAGGTGACTATGGAGGAAACTTTGACCTTGAAATTTGGAAAATAGCCCTGATCACCTTGAGGGCACCCGAATACAGGGTTATTGACTATTTTCGCCTTCTTAGCGGCATGAACAGGGGCGGTGCTCCCCTGCATGACGATGAAATGATTCATTTTAGCTATATTGAGGAAATACCTGCGTTGGAAGTACCCGTATTTTTCATGGTCGGAGAAAAGGATTACAACACCCCGGCAGAGCTGGTAGAAAAGTATTACCAGAACATAGAAGCTCCCCAAAAAGAACTGATCATCTTCGAAAATTCCGCTCACACACCGTTTTTAAAAGAACCAGAAAATTTTTACAGGACTATTGTCGGGATCAAGGAAAAAATATTTTGATAAAGAGTTTAAACAACAGGGCCTGAGGAGGCTGTTTACAGCCGGTACCTGAATATAAACATCAGGATTAATACAGCCGCCATCAATCCAATAAACGAATAATTGACAATACTGCTTATTGCCGTAGTGTCACTGCCGCTCAAAGCAAAAACCCTTATAAATAGAAAAATAAGTATAATAATTATTCCTGCGGTTTGAATCCGCTTGTAACTCACTTATATGCCCCCTCCCGTCAGTGCTAATGAGATATTACCACTCCGGCCCGCTTACAGCAATAACCCGGTTACTAATATTCCATTGCTTTACTTTCGTGCTTTCAGTGGCAGCGGCATCCTCCTAATTTTGACAAAACTCGGCGAAACAATTTATCGTGGTAGATGAAAGTGCAAGTTAAAATGGTTGCCGGCAACCACAAACATCGCGGGGTAATGGTAAATATACTGGTAAAAAAGCTTACAACTTTGAACTTCCGGAGGGTTTATATATGCGCACAAAAATTGTCTTCCTGATGTTAATTCTGGCTGCTTTAGGAGCGGCAACAGTATTCCCGGTTGCCGGTTGTACCAGGGAATACAAGGTTGAAGTGGAAGTCAGGCCGGAAAACGCAGGAGAAGTAACAGGGGAAGGTGTTTATGTAGAGAGACAGGATGTGGCTGTTAAAGCGGAAGCAAATGAGGGTTATGAGTTTGTTCGGTGGGAAGAAAATGGAAATAAGTTAAGTACCAGCAAAAATTACCCCTTTATTGTGCGTGAAAACAAGGAACTGGTAGCAGTTTTTGAAGAAGTGGACGATTAAATAAGCAGGATGACCATTTGGGGTGTCGTCCTTATTATTTAATGAAACCTCACGCCCCCAGTTTTTGTCTTAATATCAAACCCTTTTAAAATAAGACCTATAAGGTAAAAGAATTGGAGGTATAAAGATGAGAAAAACAATGTTCGTAATGGCTACCACTGTCATCCTGGTTACTGCACTTTTCCTCTCTGGATGTGCAGGAGAAGAACCACAAGGAGGAGGAAATGAAGGAGAAAGGGTTATCCAGACTTATGGAGAAGCAGAAGTATCCGCCGAACCCGATCTGGCCAGAATAAATGTTGAAGTTGAAACTCGCAGCCGCTCAGCCGATCAGGCTGTAGCAGAAAATGCGGAGCTGGCCAGTGAAGTGCGCGAAGCGTTGCTTGATTTCGGCCTGGCTGAAGACGAGGTCAGGACCGGATCTTACCGTCTGCGCAGCTACCGGGAAAGGCCGCGTGAGGTGCGAGAGCCCGATCGGCCGCAGCCCGATCAATACGAGGAGCGAGACGAAGAACGAGATTTAGAAGAACGTGTATATTACCAGGCCAGTAATGAAATTACCATCACCACATCCGAACTTGATCAGGTGGGAGAAATCATCGACACCGCCGTTAGAGCCGGAGCTAATAAAGTCAATTATATTAACTTTGACCTGGAAGATCCCCAGGATTTGAAGATGGAAGCCCTCCAAAAAGCCACTGAACAAGCAAATCGAAAAGCGGAAGCGATCGCTGAAAGCGCAGGCAAATCTATAACTGATCTCTACAGTATCGAAGAACAAAGAACCGACTACACACCTTTCCGTGTTGCCGAAGAAATAGCCGAAGAAGCTATGGACGCAGGCCCTGCCCCTACTCCGATAGAACCGGAGGAGGTGCAAGTAAGAGCTGCCGTTACGGCAAAATACACTTTTTAATAGCATTTTACCAGTTTGATTCTCTATAAGTTTCACGGCGCCGCTGGAACTAAAACCCTGGCGGCGCTTTATTATTATGTTTTATAGAAATATTTGATCCGTTTTAAGAAAAAAGTCCCTGGAGGGGATAATTTAGCATCAGGCCTGGTCACCGGCAAGGTTGTAGAAAAATACAAAAAAACAAGGCTGATCAAAATTACTTAGCTTAAAGCAAGAATATTTGTTATAATTGGCTTACACGTTATTCAAAACCGGAAACCAGTTATACTGCTAACCAGAAACAGTAATTCACTTAAACCGGAGTCAGTAATAAAGATTAACTTCAAGCTCAAAAAAGTGAATAATTTCCCAGGGGTTTTGGAAATTGAAAACTAAAAGCCTTCATAAAGGCAGGTGAGAGTATGGAACCAGCAAATAAGCAGTACCGTTTCTTGATTGAAAACCTGCCCGACGCTTATGCCTGCTTGCATATTAACATTAACGAAGAAGGAGAACCGGAAGATTGCGTAATTGTTAATGTGAACCCTGCTTTTGAAGAACTAACCTGCCAAAATAAACACGAACTTATCGGCAGGAAAGCAGCCGAAAACCTGCCCGAACCTGAAAACGGTACATTGAACTGGATGAGCATTTACAGGCTGGTAGAAACAACCGGTGAAGCTTTAACGTTCAACCAGTTCAACAAAAAACTGGAGGACTGGCATAAAGTAACCACTTTCAGCGATCAACCCGGTTATTTATCCGTCATATATCACGATATTACCGCTCAACGTAAAACCAAAGAGTTGTATAAGAACGAAAAAAGGTTTCACTCCCTGGTTGGAAACCTGCAGGGCGGGATAGTAGTTGAAGATGAGGACCATAATATAATTTTAGCCAACCAGGCTTTTTGCGATATGTTTTATCTACCTGCCCACCCTGAGGTCCTGGTTGGAAGCAGCTTCACCATGATCGCTGAAAGAATTAAACACCATTTAAATGATCCGGATTCTTTCCTGAGCAGGATCAAAGAAATAATCTCTAAACACCGGACCGATACCGGTGAAGAACTCTACTTCGAAGACGGACGCGTATTAGAAAGGGATTATATCCCCGTTTATGGTGAAAACCACCAGCTCATCGGACACATGTGGCATTACCGGGATATTACCAGGCACAAACAAGCAGAATTGGAGCTGCGGGAGAAGGAAGACCAATCCCACGGACTTTTAGATGATTTGAAAAAATCCGAAGAAAAATACCGGCAAATCCTCTCCACCATCGAAGAAGGATACTATGAAATTGACATGGCCGGGCGGTTTGTATTTTTTAATGACCCATTATGCAATATACTCGGTTACGAAACAGATGAACTAATGCATAAAAGTTATAGAATGATTTTCAAAAACCCAGATGAAGTATTTAAGACCTTTAAACGGGTCTACCGGAGCAAAAAATCGGAAAAAACGGTTGGCTGGCCAGTTATCACTAAGCAAGGGCAGGAACTCTACATCGAAGCCTCCGTTTCCCTGCGCCGGGACAATGAGGAAGGCATAACTGGCTTTAAAGGCATTGCCAGAGATATAACCGAGCGTAAACGTTACGAAGAAAAACTAGAATACCTGAGCTTACATGACCACTTGACCGGCCTTTACAACCGGGCTTTTTTCGTTGAAGAGATCAACCGCCTGTCAGCCAGCAGGGAACATCCCATCACCATTATTTCCGCAGACCTGGATAAACTTAAACTAATCAACGATACAATGGGCCATGCCAGGGGTGACGAACTGCTAAAGGCCTGTGCAAAGGCAATGGACAGCTCCCTGCGGAGTTCCGATATCCTGGCCCGGGTGGGCGGCGATGAATTTGCCGTGCTCCTACCCCGGACTGACGAAAAAACAGGCACAGAAATTGCCGCACGAATTCGTTCCGGTGTGAAATTATATAACCAGGAACATCCTGAACTCCCGCTCAGCATTTCCATCGGACTGGCAGCAGCCACAGGCAAGGAAACCCACCTTGAGGAAATATATAAGATGGCCAATGACCTGATGCTGCGCGATAAACTCACTCATCGCAGCAGCACAAACAGGGAACTCATAGAAACAATGGTAAACGCTTTGGACCACAGGGATTATCTTGCCACCGGGCATGCGGAAAGACTTTCCGCATGGAGTAAAACCATGGGGGAAAAACTGGGCTTGTCCAACAATCAGATGACCAATTTAAACCTGTTAGCCCGCATCCATGACCTTGGCAAAGTAACCGTTCCCGATAGTATTTTGTTTAAGAATAGCCCGCTTAACAGCATAGAATGGGGCTATATGCATCAGCATCCCGAGAAAGGTTGTTCTATTGCTACATCATCTCCCGAATACGCCAAAGTGGCAAACTTGATCTATAAACATCACGAACGCTGGGATGGCAGTGGCTATCCAATAGGGCTTAAAAAAGAAGAAATCCCCCTGGAAGGACGGATTTTAGCCATCGCTGACGCTTTCGATGTAATGACCAGTGACCGCCCTTATCGCAAGGCCCTGAGTAAAGAAGAAGCAGTTAAGGAATTAAAGGCCTGCGCGGGAAAACAATTTGATCCCGAGCTGGTTAAAGTTTTTATTGAAATAATCAAAAATGGCGAATATGATTTATAACCTTCATTCTTCCCCCGCCACTTTTTTTAAAAACCGCACATAGCTGATAATATTTACAACCACGGCATAGCCCAGCCCAACCCAGAAATAAAAGTTATAATTTAAGTACATAATTTCCTCTCCCCGGACAACTGTGCTGATTATTTTTGCCGGCCAGAAAGCGGGTACAATCACAAAAAAGAGTTCCCTGGCATCGGTAAAAAGCAATGATATTACAGGCAGGATTATGACCATCCCCAGGAGCTTCATGATGGCAAACCCTTCTATTTTATTGTGCGAAAAAATATTGATCACCAGGCCGGTCGCCGGGGCGCTAAAAGAAGCCAGGAAAGCAACAACGATCATGTCCCTCAAGGTCAGGTCGCCTATATCGGAAAACCACATTACAAAAATACAGGCTGCAAAAGTGAGCACAACAACAATAATCAAGCGAAAAGACATAAACTGGGTGAAGGTCAAGGGCGTGACCCTGATCGAGTTGATAATATGATCATCACGGTCTTCTAAAACTGAAAAACCGGTCAGTGCCCCAAAAGCCAGCGGGGTGATCAAAGCCAGTACCGCCAGGATGTAATCCGCATTGGGTTCGATAGCAAAATCGCTGGTTTCAGCAATTGAGGGCAGGAGGTAACGCCCGATTAATCCAAACAAGAGCGGATAGATGAGCATAAACCGCATCATGGGATCCCTAATCCATTTCTTTAGTTCACTGACAAAAAAAGTGCCGTACATCTTTACACCCCGCTTTCCTGGACTGCAAACTGCTCAAACTTTTTCAGAACAACCATAAAGAGCACAATCGAACCAACTCCCAGGTAGGTGAGCGCATAAATGATCTCCCAAAGTTCTGTTTCTCCTGCTGCGGCATAAAGCAGAATTATGGCCGCTTTGGTCGGAGCCAGATACAGGATCATTTCAACCAGGTCATGCTGGATGATTCGAATATATTCCAGCAACGTGGGGATCATAAAAATAAACATATACTTCATCATATTGATCAAAAGGGCGGTAAAATCACGGGATCGGTAGGTAAGCAGAAAACCTACCAGGGAGTGGAACAGGGATACTAAAATCACAGCCCCTAAAAGCCCGGTAAAACTCATATCAATTTCTTTAAAAATCGCTGCGTAAAGATATAGTATGACAAGGGTAACAATACTCGTGGCTACGGTGACAACAGACTTGTTCAAAAGATAGTCTTTCTTGTTTATCGGTGTAACCAACAGAGTGTGCAGGCTTCCTTCCTGCTTTTCAAAAAAGATGGTCACTCCAACCAGCAAGATCGCCATTGAGGTGCTGTCAACATAAATCAACATCGGAAAGATAAATGTAATATCGGGTATCTCGGTCAGGTATAGAACACCGATCCAGAGCAGGGCCACGACTACGCTGGCTGTCATGATATTATAGCGTTGCAGGCGTTTTATTTCTCCCAGGAGAAGAACTAAAAAGTTAGGCATGTTTTTCCACCCCTGTGATCTTGATGAAAATATCATCGAGCGTTGTTTCTTTGCTGTGCATGGTAATAATTTTTTTAGTGCGCATCAATTTAAAGAACTCTTCGTTTCGATTAATGGTTTCCAGCTCGAAAGAAGCCCGCTTTGAAGGCCTGTCGCCTGCATCATGCTCATTATACTCTACTTCTACTTTTTTCTCGCCATGCTTTAATTTAAGGTTTTGAGGGGTGTCGATCTCAGCAATCTGCCCATCGACCATAAATGCCACCCGGTCACACAGCTCATCGACGTCGTTCATCAGGTGGGTGCTCAACAGCACAGTCCCTCCATAATCACGGTACTCTTTAATCATTGTTTTTAAGATGCGTGCATTGGAAGGATCGAGACCGATGGTTGGTTCGTCCAGGAAAAGCACGGCCGGGTTGTTGAGAACGGCCCGGACAAAGTTAAGCCGAATTTTCATGCCCTTGGAAAACTGATCAACCTTCTTATTTCGTGCATCGAAAATACCTAAACGTTTCATCATAGCATCAGTATTGGCCTGGTTACGGTAAAGCTTTCTAAAAAAATTTATATTTTCTTCCGCCGTCAGCTTAGAAAAATGGACCGGCACCTCAAATCCTACCCCGATTTCCTGATAATATTCCTTGTCATAACCCTTTAGTTCCTTGCCCCGGTAATAGATCTCTCCCTGATAACCGGATAATAGCTTGACCATAATTTTCTGGGTGGTGCTTTTCCCAACACCGCTCGGACCAAGCAAGCCGAAAATTTCACCCTGCCTGATGTCGAAAGTTATACCTTTGATAGTATCCTCACGGTTCTTTGGATAACGATAAGTTACATCTTTAACCTGAAACATGTCCCGGCCCCCTTGCCCCAAAATGTGCTGCAAAAAACATGCGCTCCATTTATTATGCCTCGCCTCCGTTGTTTTCATCCTTCTCCGATCCTGCTGGTGGATTTTCGGTTATTCCGTAAAGAATAAAGTCTGTCATGTCATCAAGTAAATCCTGATCGGATACCCTGGACATGCCTTCCGGCAAATACTCCCTTAATTCTCCGGTGATGTTGCGCAAATGATGAATGCTCCAAAGGGCAAAAACCTGGCTGAGCATTATAGTAAAGTAATTGCGCAATCTTTTTATCTCCTCAAAGCCCAAAATCATCTCTGTTCCTGCCTTTAGCCTGTCATCAGATAAAACCGTTTCGCACATCATTTTAAACAAGTCCTTATTAAAATAGGCTTCGGTAAAAAGAATTTTATATGACAGGTAATGTTTGTGGAATAATGCCAATCGTTTCTCTAAAAGAAGGCGTGTAAAACTGCGCAGGTCGCTAACAGCCAGGTCTTTCTGTTTAATTAAATCCAGGCTGTCATCCAGGGCCGGTTTGACACAGGCCAGAAGGAGATCCTCCTTACTGTTAAAATAACGGTAGATGGCACCTTCTGAAAGTCCGGCAGTTGTGGCAATTTCAGAAATAGAGGTAGCCTGGTAACCTTTCTCCGCAAAAAGCTCTCTGGCTCCTGCCACAATCCTCTCCCTGCTGTTCTTCTTTTTAGACATAAAAAAATCTCCCTTATATACAAGTGAATACTCACTTACATTTTAGCCTGCACAAATTATAAAATCAAGGTATTAGTAAAGGAAGTATCGGTCTGGGTGTCTAATATGGAATTATCATCAAAACTACCGCAGGCAGGAGGATAAAAGTTCCAAAAAATTGTTCTGATTTTATTTATCCTGATGTATAGTATAAGTAAGTATATGACACCAAGGGGATATTAAAAACAAGGAGTGAACAGCAACATGAAAAATGACACATGCAAAATCGTTGGACTACTAGGGTTAATCCTCCTATTGATCTTTTCGCTAACCAGTTGTTCCCCAGACGAAATACCTGTCGCTGAAGAGCCAGAAACAGGTGAATCGGAAACAATGGAAATCAAATTCAGCAGCTGGCATGTTCCCACCAGCGACGAATGTACAACCGTCTGGGATCATATGCTCGAAGAGCTTGAAAAAAGAAGCGGCGGCCGGATTACAACCACTACTTACTACGGCGGAGCGCTTGGGGCAGGGGAAGACCACTTCGACATCGTAGCGGATGGCCTCTCAGATATAGGCTATTTTACCGCTACCTGGACTCCGGGCAGATTCCCTCTGAGTGATGTCCTCTCCATGCCAGTATTTGTGGATGGTAAAGATGTGGCGGTTGAAATAGGTAATGCCATGTATGAAAAAATATTGCACCGGGAATTTGAAGAAGTTAAAATACTTAATTTAAACGGCTGTATTCAATCGTACTTTTGGACTACTGAACCGGTGCAAACCCTGGAAGATGTTGAAGGGCTGCGGATGAGATCCCCGGGTGGACTGCAAACCTACATGATTGAAGCGCTGGAGGCAGAACCTGTTTTCATGCCTCTGGGCGATGTTTACATGGCCATGGAACTCGGGGATATTGACGGCATCGTAACTTGTCCCCAGCTTTATTATGCTTTCAGTCTTTATGAAGTAGCAAACCATGCCATAGTCGCATCTTTTGGCTGCGTAACCGAAGGGGTGGCCATGAACCTGGACACTTACGAAAATACCCCGGAAGACCTTAGAGCTATTATCGAAGAAGTAACTGAAAACCCCTTTAAGCTTACCGGGGGATTAAATGTTGCCGCCATCGAGGAAATTATGGAAAATCTCTCCAATGAGGGAGTTGAATTTTATGAGCTTCCCAAAGAAGAAGCTGACCGCTGGAATGACCTGTTTGCAGAAGAGGTTGTTATGAAATGGGTTGAACAGATGGAAGCCAAAGGATTGCCCGGTAAAGAAGCTTTAATGCTTTACAAGGAAGAACTTGACAACCATGGCGTAGACTTTCCAGCTTACCCAGAAAACTGGGAATAAATTCTACCGGACGCCGCGAGAGGTTGATTCATAAATGCAGCAGCAAGAGAGAGTAAAGAAAACAATACAGAAGCTGACTTACTATATATATGCTGTAAGCATGTTCATGCTTCTTCCAATGATGTTTTTAACTACTGCAGATGTAATCGGTCGGTCATTTTTTTCATGGTCGATTTCAGGTGCTGTTGAGTTGTCTCGTTATATGTTGGCTGTAGTTATTCTCCTGGGATTAGCTTATACTCAACAGGTAAAAGGGCATCCCAGGGTCACTCTGCTGGTATCGTACTTTCCCCTAAAAGTACAGCTGATAATCGAATTTTTGATGAGCTTGCTGGGTATGTTTATTGTAGCAATCTTTGTTTGGCAGGGCTGGGTTATTGCTCATGGAAGAGCTGCTGCCATCGTCTCAGATGTCCTGCGCATTTCACAATATCCGTTCAGGATCCTGGTATCTATTGGCGGCGCGCTGCTCTTTTTGGAACTTTTAGTAGATTTAATAACAGCCGTTGAAAAGCTGTTTTGTAGTTCACCCGACAGGAATCGTCACAAGAAAACGACCGCACGATTAGAGTGAGGAGGAAATAAACCTGGATCCCATTTTTGTCGGAATAACCGGCACAGTAACAGCTTTCCTTCTGCTCTTTTTAGGAATGCCTATCGCGATGGCTTTGATGCTGGTGGGATTTGTGGGCATCTGGCACCTTACTTCCCTGGGCGCAGCCCTGCCGGTGGCATCAAGGACCATCTACGATGTTGCCAGCAACTATTCATACATGGTTATCCCCCTTTTCCTGTTGATGGGAGCTTTTGCCACCAGCAGCGGCCTGATTGAGAGTCTGTACAATTCTTTTGACAAATGGCTGCGCAGGTTTCCGGGCGGCCTCGGTGCAGCAACAATTGCCGCTTGCGCAGGCTTTTCTGCTGTTTCGGGCTCTTCTGTGGCCACTGCAGCAGCCATGGGTTCAATTGCCTACCCCCAAATGAAAAAATTCAACTATTCCTCCCGCCTGGCTACAGGAACTATTGCGGCCGGGGGGACTCTTGGCTTTTTAATCCCTCCCAGTATAGGTTTTGTGGTTTACGGAATGCTGGTGGAACAATCGATCGGCCGCCTCCTGATAGCAGGCATTATACCGGGCCTGGCTCTGGTGGCAACCTTTGTTTTGATTATTGTCATCCAGGTCAAAATAAACCCTGCTTTAGCGCCCGGCAGGCCTGATCCGGTCAGTTTTAAAGATAAAGTCACAGCTTTAAAAGGAATCTGGGAAATTTTGGCCGTTTTCATAATCGTGATGGGAGGCATCTACAGGGGCTGGTTCAGCCCCACCGAAGCGGGTGCAACCGGGGCTGCCTTGCTGTTTTTGGTGGCTCTGGCAAAGAGAAAACTGGATTTCAGGGCCTTGTTTCAGGGTATGCAGGAAACAATCAGGGTATCTGTAATGGTCCTGTTCATGGTGGCCGGGGCCACAGTATTCAGTTACTTTCTGGCTCTTTCTACAATTCCGGCTGAGCTGGCCGAATTGGTAGTAGCACTCGAGGTTTCTCCCTATGTAATTCTGGCCATGATCTTGATTATTTATTTTTTCCTCGGCTGTTTCATCGATGCTGTTTCAATGATGGTCCTGACCCTGCCAGTTATCTATCCGCTAATTATAGGCCTGGGCTTTGATGCCATCTTTTTTGGGGTAGTGTGTGTCTTGATGATGCAGGTGGGATTGATTACACCCCCTATGGGCCTTAACTTATACACCATCGCGGGCACTACAAAAGAGGTGCCCCTGGAAGAAATTTTTATGGGGGCGCTTCCGTTTGTGATTCCCATCTTTGTAGTGGTTATCCTAATTACAATCTTTCCCCAAATTGCCCTTTTTTTGCCTGAAGCAATGCTGGACAGATAGCAGAACAAAGAAACGTAACACCAAAACCCAGGGTATCCATTTTTAACGTAAAAATTAAACCCGGTCATAAAAATATTGATCGGGTTTGATAACAGGCACTTTTCTGTAAAAACATTAATCAGCTTTTTCTATCTGGTCATCCCAGTATTCATTGGCCTGGACCATATAATCTTCGTCACTCATCAGGGGCATATGGATTTTTTCTACAGTTTCTTTGCTGACCTCACCTTTTTCAACCATCTCCCGGCCGGCTGTCGTTAAAGCAGCGCAGTGTTTGATATCCTTTTCAATCAAAATACACCTCTTCTGTTTCTGCACCGGCCTCCTTTGCCCCTTCCAGTAAGGGCTCGACAATATGGTGGCTGTTGCTTCTTTTCCCTCTCGGGCTTCCATTAAATACTGCCACTTTCATCTTAAGTCCAATCCTTTCGCTACAATATATTACATAACTCCACTTATTTTAGCATAAAACCTGGAATTAAAAATGCCTTTTTGCGGTCAAAGGAAAGAATAAAGGAAAGAAAAAATATAGGCAAAATTTAATACGACCTTCAAGCAGTATCTGTGTCGTAACTTTATAATAATTGCCTGACTGGTATAATGTAAGATGGTGTAAGTGTAACCTGCCGGATTATAAGAAAAAGGTGGCCTTAAATATGACTAGAACTATAATCATCTTGACGGCATTACTGCTGATAACCGGGGCAGGCTCCTTTTGTTTTGCTTCAGCAGAAGAGCTTGATACGGATGCGGTAGATGCCTATATTGAAAGTGAGATGCGTATTTCCCGCATACCGGGACTGGCCCTGGGGATCATCCAGGACGGCCAAATCGCCTACCTGCAGGGATATGGAAGCGCAGACAGCGAAAGAGAAGTTACCCCAGAAACTTCCTTCATAATCGGCTCCTTGAGCAAATCTTTTACTGCAGCATCCGCTATGCAACTGGTCGAGGCCGGCAAACTAGAACTTGATAAACCGGTAATAAATTACCTCCCCTGGTTTACCATGGCCGGCGAACATGATGCGGATGAAATAACCGTGCGCCACCTCCTGGTGCAGACCAGCGGCATTCCTAATTTGGCCGGGGTTACCAGCCTGGCCAAAGGCAGCACCAAAAGCCTGGAGGAAGAAGTCAGGGGTTTAAGTAAAACCTCTCTGGAACACAGGCCGGGTGAAGCCTATATCTATTCCAACGCCAACTACCTTATTCTGGGCCTGGTAATTGAAAAGGTAACCGGGCAGGATTACTCAGAATATGTCCGCTCTAATATATTTGAACCTCTGGAGATGGAAAACAGTTACCTGTCCAAACAGGAAGGCGAAGCCGGAGGAATGGCTTCCGGGCATGTCCGCTGGTTCGGGGCTACCAGGGAATCAGATGTCCAGTACCTGGACAACTCTCTGGCCGCCGGTTTTATTATATCCAGCGCCGAAGATATGTGCCGCTACCTGCTGATGTACCTGAATCAAGGCCGATATGGCGGCGTAGAGGTTCTTTCCGAAGAAAGTATCGAAGCAATGTATCAGCCCGGCACTGCAACAGATGAAGGCGGCGGATATGCCATGGGCCTTTTGAAAAGAATAGAAAATGAAACAATGATCATGAATCATGACGGCGCCACGCAAGGCTTCAATGCCGCAATGGCCTTTGCGCCTGAAGAGCAGTGGGGAGTGGTAGTTTTTACTAATACCAGCGGCCAGATAGAAATACCGGCCGGCGCTATTACCATGGGTGTGGCCGAGTTCCTGATGGGAAATGAACCGGAAGGCAGTTCCAGGGTCCCATTTTTTATATACCTGGCCCTGCTTATAATAATCATGGTCCTGCTGGTTTTAGTGATCAGATCTATATTAATCCTGCCGCGTAAATGGGGGAAAAAAATCAGGACACATCGGCCCCGGGGAATCCCCAGCCTGACCAGGAAGGTAATCCTGCCGTTACTGTTGGAGTTGCTCGTCCCTTTCCTGCTTTTATATTACATCCCTGCCGGTGCCGGGTTTTCAGTCTGGCAGCTCCTGGCCCTGTTTCACCCGGACCTGGTTTACGGAATCATTTTGCTGTCCTTGCTGATGCTGGTTAAAGCTTTATGGCGTGGATTCCTGGCTGTAAAAATATTGTCTGCCCCGGAGCAAGCCTGATCAACAAAAATAATGATCACATTAAAACAATCCAAAAGGCTTCCGCCTTATTCAAATATACTCCAGGTTAGGCGGGAGCCTTTCAGTCAGGGATATTATATTGCCTGCCGGCTTACATTGTGAGTTTTTTCCTTATCTACCAGTGGTATTTGAAAAAGTTGGCCTCCTGTTCGTACGGCTTAACCAGTTCCTCCAGACGCTTGATTTCATCATCCGGCAGCTTCTCAAAATCAGCGGCAATCCGGGCATTTTCATCCACTTCTGACTGATTTGAAATACCGACGATGGCTGTACTGATCGGGAAAGAAAAAACATAATCCAGGGCTTGCTTCATATTCTGGAGACCGCCTTCCTGGAAAATTCGTCCCCTGGCAGTTACTTTCATCGCTATAATACCCATTTCTTTATTTACAGCTTCCTGGAGCAGATTTTCTTTAAAAGAATCATAGTGTACATCACCGGCATTAAAGCTCATTAAAAGGCAGTCAAAGGGGTATTCGTTGATGCCCTGCAGCAGGACATCTGGATTCTTGTGGCCGGTTATCCCGGTATAGCGAATTACCTTTTCGTCTTTAAGCTTTTCCAGGGCTTTAATAGCCCCACCAGCTGCAAATATGCCTTCCAGATCTGTTGCAGTCCGGACATTGTGGAGTTGATAAAGATCGAGATGATCAGTGCGCAGGCGTTTCAAACTTTGTTCAATCAGGCGCATGGTTCCATCATAACTGCGGTCGCCGGTTTTGGTGGCCAAAAACACTTCATCACGGCGGTAGTCCATTACCCGGCCAATATTGCTCTCACTACCGCCTCCGCCGTATGTCGGGGCGGTATCAATATAGTTGACCCCTTTATCGATAGCCCGGTTGATAATCGCTTCGGCTTCATCCGCCTGGCCTGACTGCTCCACAGTCGCTTCACCACCCAGACTGAAAAGAGAAACTGCATATCCGGTTTTGCCCAGTGCCCTGCGGGGAACCATTTCATCTTCCTCCTCCGGTTTGGCTTCTTCATTATCGTCTTTCTTTTTATCCTCTTCTTCCGGTCTCTCTTCTCCCACTTCAATATCATGTTCCTCAACTTCTCCAGGAGCAACTTCTTCCTCGTCACTAAGTAAGCGATAAGCAAGGCCCCCCAAACCTACAAATACAAAAATTGCGGCCAGCCAGCCTAACAGCTTCTTTATGAAAATCCGGCGTTTCATGATATAACCCTCCCGGTTACCATACAGCTTTTTTTAATAATATAACATTAACTAACTTTTTTATCACGCCCTTAACTTTACAATAAACCGCTGCTTAATGAATCTGGCTAAAAAGATATTGTATAAAGATCTTGTCTGGAAGAGACATGATCAATTTGGTTTCGGTGTTACCCGGTTATTCTCTTCTTAAATGTTACAGCCTCGTTTTGAACGATCCCTCGTAACAACCGGCCCAGAATATCCGAACCGGTAATCACTTTTTTCTGTTTTCCCCAGAGCAGCACTATGTCTTCATCAATTACATCGTCTTCACCATGCCGGGGGTTGACTTTAAGTCGGGGGATTACATTACCGAGAGGAGTATTCTCATCCCTGATAATAATTGGACGGTGACAGTGCCAGTAAGGGTTAAAGCGGGCCATGTCGAATAGAACATTGCGGATAAATTTATCGGAGTTTAAAACCATCCTGGGCTCACCGGCCGGATCCAGCAGGACAATCCACTTTTTACCGGAAACTTCCACCTGCCTCAAGAATTCATCTTCAGGGCTTGATTTGATCTTCGGAAATAGCGGCCGGCTCCCTTCAAAGTCCAGGGTAATAATGCTATCCGTATCAATAACCTCCCCTTCTTCAGCCAGGGGCAGATCGTCCAGGGCCAGGAAATTCAGCGCCCCCCTTCCTTCCATCTTTTCTATGTCAGTATCTAGTGAATCCATATGCAGACTGATCAGTTCCCGCAGATCTTTTTCCTTGAAATAAGGGATGGCTTCCCTGCCCAACCACCTGTCCAGCACCAGGGCCGTCGGTTTGGCGACAGGATAGAGCAGCAACTGGTAAAAGCGGAGGAGCGGTGAAAGTAAAGAGCCCACCTTCAGGGCATGCCTGGAAAAGTAAGCCTGGGGAATGATTTCACCTACGATTGTAATAACTACCGTGGAAAACAGAAAAGCCATTAAACCAGTGAGGACAGAACCAGAAAGCAGGGCCAGGAGCACATTTACTGCCACATTGGCCCAGAGTATAGTCACCAGCAAAAAGTTGGAGTCTTCCCTTAAAGCCAGGATTCGCTGGGCATGGCGATCGTTATTACCTGCTTCCATTTCCAGCCGCAGCTTGCTAATGCTAAAAAATGCCAGGTTTAACCCGGATAACATTGCCGACTGGGACAAACAAAGGATAATTCCCAGCCAAATAACCATAATCATCGCTATTATTTCACCCGTTTCTTGTTCCTTTTAAGTATACCGGCAGTAAACCGCATCAAACAGCGGTTACCAGGGTTTACTTATATCGGTTAGATATAAGCCAGGCAACTTTAACATTCAACTGAAAGGCCTTATTTCCTTTTCTATTAGCTCCAAGGCTATCGTATAGCACATCTCCACCATGATTGTCTAATTCCGGGCCAGCCATCAGCGGAAGCCAGCTGAGTTTGGACCAATTTGGTAAAAGAATAACCGCTGTGATATAGTATCTTATGAAATCCGCCGGAGGGGTTTTCATTATATTGATTATGGAAAAAGGTCGTACAAAAATACTTTTAGAAAAAAAAAGAGTTAATAACTATTATCCCGTTTTAAGCTGGATGGTTTTATTTTTTGGCTTTGTCCTGGTCGTACTGCACAGGTTTGTCACCGCCGGGCTGCAGGATATTTTTACCGAAACTTTCGCCATCAGCAGCGCCGGTTTTGCCCTGCTTTCATCATCATATTTTTATCTCTACCCCCTGATGCAGGTTCCGGCGGGAATGGCTATTGATCTATTTGGCCCGCGGAAGATAGCCACTTTTTCGTTATTAATGATGACTATTGGCACCCTCTTTTTTGCAGCCGCCACAACTTTCGACCAGCTCTTCTGGGGAAGGATGATGATCAGTTTTGGCGCCGCTTTTATATGGGGCTCTTTATTAAAAGTGCAGGGAATTCATTTTTCGGGCCGGATTTTTGCCTTTTTAGCCGGCTTCGGTGCTGTTGCCGCCAGCTTTGGAGTTATCTTGGCCGGGTCCCCTTTTATGGCCGGGGTCACCCGTCTGGGCTGGCGGGAAATGATATACCTGCTGGCAATCTGTTCATTTCTTTTACTGCTGGGCAACCTCATTTTTACCAGGGATCCGGTTAACAGGATGGGCGGCAACAGGCCAACCCCCAATCAGCTGAAATCAAGCAACAGGAAAAACAAAACCGACCTTGCCGGGGCTGCCACAGTTTTAAAGCAAAAATCGGGTTGGCTGTTATTTTTATGCCACTTCGGCATCTACGGCCCCTATGCAGCATTTATCGGCATCTGGAGCTATCCTTTTCTGGTAGGGGAAGCAGGTTACACGGTCAGCCAGGCTTCTTTTTTCATTACTTTTCTCGGAATAAGCTACATGCTTGGAGGGCCTTTGTTGGGCCACCTGTCGGACCGGATGGGTGAAAGAAGAAGGCCGGTCCTGTTAATATCCTGCGTTTTCCTTGCTATGTTTACCGCTGCTTTCCTGTTTTTACCCTATCTTAATGGCAAAGCCGGGATTTTACTCTACCCGGTTCTTTTTGTAATTGGGTTTTTTACACCCAGCCTTATCCTAACCATGGTTTTATCCAGGGAGCTGCAGAATCCTAAATATTCAGGAGTGGCGGTCGGTATTGCAAACAGCGGTGGTTTTGTAGGAGCCGCAATAGCTCAGCTCGTAGTCGGACAGATCCTGGAAAAGGGCTGGCAGGGCCAGTATGTTAATGGTATTATGAGCTACCCCTGGCCGGTTTACCAGCAGGTTATTTTATTTTCCACCCTGCTAATCACCCTGGCTTTCCTCTCAGCTTACCTGGTTGAAGAAAAGAAAGCATGAATTTTAAAGGAAAGCATAAACAATAAAACGAAATATATAAACAAGGAGCGCTGATCAAGTTGAAAAAATATGGTTTTAACCTGCCCACCCGGATCGAGGTCGAAACAGGGCTATTAAAAAAGAGCGGGGAGTTCATAAGAGAAATAACAAGCGGTAGAAAAGCATTTGTTGTGACTGATCCCGGGGTTAAGAAAGCCGGGATTGCGGAACAGGTTGTATCTTCCCTGGCTGAAGCAAATTTTGAATGTTTCATATTTGAAAAAGTCAGGCCCAACCCGATAGATAGAGACTGTGAGGCCGGGGGAGCAGAAGCGAGACACTTCAATGCTGATATCATTGTCGCTGTTGGCGGGGGCTCAGTCATTGATTCAGCCAAGGCAATTGCTCTTTTGCAGGTTTACGGCGGGGCGCTTGCCTCCTATGAAGGAGAGGGCACTGTTCCCGGAGCTGTAACACCCCTGGTTTGTGTACCAACCACAGCGGGAACCGGCTCAGAAGTAACCCGGTCTGCAGTTATCACCGACACAAAAAGAAAATTTAAAATGTCGGTAAAAGATGTAATGCTTGCCCCCGGGCTGGCCCTGGTTGATCCTGAAACCACCTACTCCCTGCCTGCAGGCCTGACAGCTTCCACGGGTATGGACGCCCTGATTCACGCCATCGAAGCTTATACCTGCCGGGAAGCCAACCCTTGTTCAGATGCTTTGGCCCTTGCCGCAATTGAAAGAATCTATCCCGCCCTGCCTGCTGTTGTAAGAGACGATAGCAACAAACAGGCCCGTAATGATATGATGATCGGTTCTGTCATGGCCGGGATCGCTTTTTCCCACTCCGATGTAGGAGCCGTTCACTGCCTGGCGGAAGCCCTTGGCAGCCTTTATGACACCCCGCACGGCACAGCCAACTCGGTATTTTTGCCGGCGGTAACAGCATTTAACGCCGAAGCCGACCCCCGGCGCCATGCCCGGATCGCTTCGGCCTGCGGCCTGAAAACAGGTCAACTAAAAGCAGAAGAAGCATCGAGGCTCCTGGTTGAAAAGCTGGCTGAATTATCTATAGAAATCGGCATTCCCAGGTTCAGCAACCTTGAAGGGGTGGACCCAAAAGATTTCGAGTACCTGGCCGAGATATCGGAAATAAATGGTTCCACGCCAAGCAACTGCCGCTCTATCAATAAGGAGGATTATTACAAGATCCTGCAGGATTGTTATAAAAACTAAGATGGACAGGCCTTATCAAGGGTATCTTTATGGTAGAGACCATGATACAGGTATGCGCAGGGCAGAAAAATCAAGGTCGAATATGACCGGTGGAGCTACTACTTCAATTATGGTCAGGTAAGCGATAATTACAAATGCTATACCAATATATTTAAAGATCTGTTTATTGTCCTCAGAAAAATATTGCCTTAAATAGCTATGGAGCATTTTTTATACCTCCTTTCCCGATATCTGCTCCTGTTTTAAAAGCTGAACTGGTGCAGACAATATACGCAAAAAACTGCCTGCATAAATCATATAGGTATACCTAACTTATGTCAATTATCTGCTTATAATACCCTGATGGAGGGAATATTTAGGGATGAATTCTGAATGGAAAAATGACAGCGAGCCATACGGCTCTTTTGCCGAAATCTATGACCGAATTATGTGCTCGGTTGACTATGATGGATGGGCCGATTATGTTGAGGAGCTGCTAAATAAGAATAGCAAAGAATCCCAGGAAGTGGTTGACCTGGCCTGCGGCACAGGCAGTTCAACATTGCCATTTGCCCACAGAGGTTACCTTGCAGCCGGGGTGGATATCTCTGAAAGGATGCTGAAACTGGCCCGGCAAAAATCTGCTCAAGACAACCTCCAGGTGGGTTTTTTTCAGCAGGATCTTCGCCGCCTCGACTTACCCAGACAATTTGACCTTGCTTTATTATTCCAGGATGGCCTGAACTACATTTTAAATGAGGAAGAAATTTATCTTACCCTAAACAATATTAACAAGATCCTGAACCCGGGCGGACTTTTTATTTTTGATTTGACCCGGCCTGGCCTGCGTTACAGCCTCGGAAGGGAAAGCACCTGCAGCGCTGAATTCGAAGAACTTATATTGATCATGGAAAGCTCTTACAGGGCCGATGAAAACCTGTGGTCAGCCAGGCTGACGGTCTTCCAGGAAATTGATAAAGGCCTCTACAGGAGATACCGGGAGGAGCACCTGGAAAAGGACTATGATCCGGAATTGGTAACCAGATTGCTTGAACAAGCCGGTTTTATTGTTTGCGGCATCCACCCCAGTTTTCGTTTTGAACAGGCAAAAACCACAGATCAAAAGCTAACTTTCGTAGCAGAAAAGAAATCTTGAAAAATCTTTAAACCGGCGGGATAAATAAATATCTACCTTCGTCTGATCCACACTACCCGGCTTTATCAGGGCTATTTCAGGCTCATTTGCCGAAAAGTTTTTCTTCTTCCTGCAGAGCTTCCTGGACCTCTTTTTCCGGGTAGCCGCGAAAAGCCAGGAAAGCTCCGATGCTGGCCAGAGCGACCAGGAACAGAGTCAGCTGAACCCCCAGTGGGTTTCCTAGATCCCGCCCAAAAGCGGACAATAAAAAGCCAAATACGCCACCGGCAACAGCTATGGTTATTTTTAGAGGTACTGCCCGGGCGCCAAAAAAGATCGCCTCCCGGCGCCCTCCGGTCTGCACAGCCTGTGAGCGGGCTATTTCAGCTATCGTAGGATTGACCAGGATACTAAAGGCAGCTGTTGGAATTCCGGCCAGGCCAAATAAGCCCACTCCCAGGTAAAAAGATAAACCTGTCATGTTAAAACTGAGCAGGAAAACACCCATTGAGCAGAATGCCAGGACCAATGCAGAAACCGTAAGAATGCTCACTTTACCTTTTTTCTTGGCCACGGCATTAATCAATGGAAACGCCAGCAGGGCAGAGCCAAAAACAAGGGCGGCCAGCACGGTCATAAACCGCTGTTCCTGCCGGAATATTACTACCGTATAGTAAAGCATGCCCAGGGTGACCAGGTTCATAGAAAACTGCATAAAAATTTCACCGAGCACAAAGCGGCGGAACGGCCTCACTTTCAAAGCCTGGAGCAGTGATTCCCGCATTCCCAGGGGAGCGGAAGTAACAGGCCGGCAATGCCTGGATTCATGAAAGCTTAGCCCGGCAAGCAGCAGTAAAACCAGGGCGGGCGCCGCCGCCCCGGCAACAGCTATCCGGTATGAAGTACGAAGACTAATCCCGGCATCCTGGATTCGACCGACCAGTTCAGGAAAAATGACGGTTATCAGGACCATCCCCGCCAGGCCCATCAGGGCTACCAGCGTGGACAGGTTGATCCGGGTGGCATCGGTATGTCCCAATTCCGAAAGCAGGGACAGGTAAGGGTTTACATAAGCAGTAAAGGCAAGATAAAACAGGCTCATCATCAGGGCCAGCCAGATTCCGTTTACAAGATGCTCCTGGCCGACATATGGCGGATTAAAACTGAACATGGTAAAAGCAGCCAGGGGCAAAGCACTGATTAACAAAAAGGGCTTGCGCCTGCCCTGGCGCAAGCGAAGGTTATCGCTGATGGAAGCAACAACAGGATCGGCAGCGGCATCTACGATTCTGCCCAGAGCCAGGGCCGTCCCTAGAACAGTGGCCAGGCCCAGGAAGGTTTCCTCCGGAATCAAGTTGGGCAGGTTGTACTCACGGGGAGGCAGATAGTAAAAAGGGACATAAAGGAGAATCAGCCTTTCCAGCATCGTAAAAGCGGCGCTCCCCCCGGCATAGGCTACCTGCGCTTTTTTACCCAGGCTTTCTGCAAGAAAATTAGCCACGTCATTCCTCCATTCCCTGCTAAAAACAATAAGGCAGTTCAACGCATTGTTAAACTGCCCGGGTTAACCCTGGTTAAATTAAAACGGACGGTTATTCGATGATCATTGAATCATTGCTTTCATCCCAGCTCAGGCCCTTATCAATGGTAAATTCCTGCGGTTCCTTAAGCATAGGGTAAACCTTTAGCTTTTTTGCTTCCAAATCCAGGGTGTACTTGGTAATATTATCGGCTATTTTGTTCTCTTCGTTCGCACTGCCCTTGTATAAAGTGATCATACACATTGATAATCAAACCTCCCGGCTCCGGCTTCCAGCCGGATTAGTAGTCTAAATCGCTTTCAAGGCCCTTTATTTACCTTACAGCTTAATTATAGATCTTTTCACAGCCAGGGGAAAGGATTAAATTTACGCTTTTTGCAGGGCGTATTAATAGGAGGGCTTTTTTGATATAATATTTATTATAATATATTTAATACCCGGAAGTACACCTGTAGATATGGGCCGGATCTGCCAGACCCGGGCTTTGACTTTGGCAAATAGTTAACAAGGGGACTATACAATGAATAACGATCTTATCGGGGCCGTCATCCTGTTGGCTTACTATTTAATAGCCGTAGCCTTGATGCCGGTTTTACTTAAATACTGGTTTGATATACCAACCGAATATGTTCGTAAAATTCACCATGTAGGCTACAGCCTCTCAATTTTTTTACTGCTCCATTTATTCAGCACCTGGTACACGGCCGTCGGAGCCGCATTATTGCTAGTGGTACTGGGTTACCCGGCTCTTATGCTGATTGAAAAAACACCTTTTTACAAGAGATTATTTGTGGAACGGGCCCGGAGCAGGGGCGAACTGAGAAAGCAGCTGCTTTATGTCCAGCTGAGCTTTGGCCTGCTGATCTTTATTTTCTGGGGCCTGCTTGGAACCAGCTGGCATTTCATCGCCGCCGTTGCTGTAATGGCCTGGGGATTTGGCGATGCCGCCGCAGCCCTGGTTGGAAAAGCTTTTGGGCGGCGTAAAGTTATCCACCGCTACATAGAAAAGGCAAAAACTATCGAAGGCACCGCGGCCATGATCGGCGCCGCCTGCCTGGCACTTTTCCTGACCCTGTATTTTTATGCCGGTTTATCCTGGCTGCCAAGCCTGATTATAGCTTTGATTGCCGCTCCTTTCGGCGGAGTACTGGAACTATTCTCCAAAAAAGGCCTGGACACCTTGACTGTCCCCCTCGGCACTTCATTTATAATCCTGCCTTTAGTCTACTTATTTATGTTTTTGGGGTGGTAGCATGAGCACCCTTTCAAAAGAGCAGATAGCCGGCCGGGAAAAAACCCTGATCGCCGCCCTGCTTCTGAGCATGTGGGCCCCTCTGACAACCGGGATTGCAGTTCTCTTAAGCCGCTCGACTACCCAGCTGGCCGATTTTATTCGCCGCAGCGTGGAGTTAATCGCCCTGTTCATATCGTGGCGCGTTTTTAGGTATGTTGAAAAAGGACATGAGGTCAGCCCCATCCAAAAAGCTCGCCTGGAAAAAATTGCCGGGCTCAGTGTGGCGATAGCCCTCTGTATCTCCGGCCTGACCATGTTTATCATCACCATGGCCAGGATCGGCACCTTTGAACCGGGAGGAAACGTATACCCGGGCCTGGCCATTGCCTTCCTGGGCCTGATCACCAATTCCTGGTTCTGGCGGCGATATACTAGAATGACCAATGAACATTACAACCCGGTCATAAATTCACAACGCTTAATGTACCGGGCCAAAACCATTGTTGATCTTTGTGTGCTGATAGCCCTGGCTTCTGTAGCCATCGCCCCCGATTCTCCAGCTACCCGCTACATTGATGCCCTCGGATCGGTGGCGGTTTCCATCTACTTGCTTTGGAGCGGAATAGACTCCTACAAAAATGCCTGCAAAACCAGGCCTTAAAGCGGTAGAATACGGCCTATGCCTGTTTCAAGAGCCCGCCTGAAAACCTCTTTACCGACAACAACATCGCAGACGGCCATACCGATATTGCTGCAGACAACCAGTTGTTCCGGATTTTCTCTTCCAGTGACGGCGCCAGCCAAAACTTCTCCAGTTTCACAGGTAATTTCCGGCAAACCTTCCGGAAAGTAGCCCATTTCTGCAAACAGGCGGTGTTCTTCGGCACTGTCAACGATGTACTTGTCCGCCCTCCTGGAAATAGCGGGATCCCAGAAGGTATTGAGGTCGCAGGGCAGAATGGTCTGTCCACCGGAAACCCAGTCATCTTTAACCACAGACAATTGTTCGAGAAGAATCACCGTAGCCGAACTCATTGCTGCACTGCTTTTTGCCGCCTTTTCCGGGTCTTTGCTTTTTATTATCTCAACGCCTACCTGTGGTTGTACAATCTTAACAAGTCTGTCCATCGCTTCTTCCTTTATATCATAAACATAGATCTTTTTAAGGTCTTTCAAGGTGTGAACAATAAAGCGGCAGTGCTCAATACCCTGGACCCCGCAGCCAAACATGCCAAAGGTTTCCGCATTGGGATGCAGGGCCTGGGCGGCCAGGGCTGTTACGGCGGGAGTACGCATAGCTGTAACCCAGGTGGCATCCATCAGGGCAACCGGGCATCCTGACTCCACGTCATTTATGACCAGCAGGCCCGAGGTCTGAGGAAGGTTAAACCGGGAAGGATTGGAGGGGTAGCATTCAATCCATTTAAGGCCTACCGCAGCTTGTGATGGAAGATAAGCCGGCATGGCATGATAAAAGACATCCTCGTAAGGATGCACCCCTATTTTAGCCGGCATCTCATATTCTTTACTGCCGTGAGCCACCAGGGCGCTACGGGTTAAATCAAGGATCTCATCAATTTCCAGACCGGTTGCGGTAACATCTTCCAGGGTCAGGTAAAGCATTTCCATCCCGATATCAAGCTTCTTCATGATCCAGTCGCGTTCTTTTGCCGGTTCCATGATCATACCTCCGGTTTTTTAGTCAGTGCCGAATTGATTTTAATACCCTTTCTTTATCAATCAATTAGCCTGTCAGTGCACTTGCATTTTTTATGGTTACGGTATTTTTAAATAACCGCTTACCTCATTTTTCATTGTTCAAAATTTGCTTCATAAATTTAATAATAATGAAGGGAACCCGGTAAGATAATATACCCCGGCTTAGAATTCACAAGAACTAACAGTCCGGGGAAAGGGAATTACATCCCTGATATTGCCGACTCCGGTGAGATACATCAGCATCCTTTCAAAGCCGAGCCCGAACCCGGCATGCTTGACCCCGCCGTATTTGCGCAGTTCCATGTACCACCACAGGTCATCCCTGTTAATGTTAAAATGGGCCATGCTTTCCTCCAAAACTTCGGTTCGTTCTTCTCTTTGGCTTCCGCCAATTATTTCACCAACAACGGGCACCAGCAGATCCATGGCCGCAACCGTCTTTTGGTCATCGTTTACGCGCATGTAAAAGGCTTTTATATCCCTGGGATAACCTGTCACAAACACCGGCTTCTTATAAATTTTTTCAGTCAGGCATCTTTCATGTTCTGTCTGCAGGTCCTTGCCCCACTCCACGGGGTATTCAAATTTCTGGCCCGCTTTTTTTAATTTCCCAATCGCTTCCGTATAAGAGATGCGGGCAAATTCCGAGCCGACTATATTCTGCAGCCTTTCCTTGAGGCCTTTGTCTACAAATTGATTAAAGAAATCCATTTCTGTTTCAGCTTCTTCTAACAGGTAATTAATCAAATACCTGACCATTTCCTCGGCCAGGTCCATGTTGTCATTTAAATCGGCAAAAGCAATCTCCGGTTCGATCATCCAAAACTCGGCCGCATGGCGGGGAGTATTGGAATTCTCGGCCCTGAAGGTAGGCCCGAAGGTATAAACATCTTTAAAAGCCAGAGCAAATATTTCGGCCTCCAGCTGACCGCTGACAGTAAGATTCGTTTTTTTACCGAAAAAATCGCTGCTATAATCGACTGATCCATTATCTGTAAGAGGTGACTCCTTGGGATCGAGGGTGGTCACTCTAAACAACTCTCCGGCCCCTTCGGCGTCATTCGCAGTTATGATCGGTGAATGCAAGTATATAAAACCTTTTTCCTGGAAAAACTTGTGGATAGCAAAAGCAAGCAGGGAACGGACCCTGAAAACAGCATTAAACAGGTTGGTGCGGGGCCGCAGGTGGGCTACTTCCCTTAAAAATTCCCGGCTGTGCCTCTTGGGCTGGATCGGATAATCGGAAGGAGAATCCCCTTCCAACCTTACTTCGGAGGCTTTTATTTCGAACGGTTGCCGGGCCTCAGGGGTCAGCACCAGTTTCCCGGTGGCGCTGATCGCCGATCCTACCCGCATGGCTGCCACCTGCTCATAATATGGCAAAAAATCTTTTTCATAGACGATCTGGATTGTGTTGAAGTGAGTCCCATCATTGAGGGCAATAAAACCGAAAGATTTTTGATCGCGGTTGTTTCTGATCCATCCGTTTACCGTTACTTCTTTATCAGCAAAATATTCAGCATCGGCAGCCAACTGCCTCACTGTTACTTTATCCATTTTCATCCCCCTTACAGAAAGCTCATTTCAGGACAGCACAATGAGATAAATAAAAACAATCGCCACGACTGTCGCCAAGACAATAGCAGCCAGGACAAAAAGCATCTTGATCTCAGCCAACCTTTCATTCCTGGGTATATTGTCTTTTGACTGCTCCGCCCTTCGTTTAACAATATTTTTACTCATGGCGAAAGGATATTTGGCTTTGTTAATTAACTGAAGGAGATATTCATTCATGCCGTTTATGCCTCCCGCCAGCCTTTTCGAGACAGCTAGCTTTTTTGTTTTGCCTTTGCCCAGCTGTCTTTAAGGGGAACAACCCGGTTAAAGACCGGTTTGCTGACGCTCGCAGCTGCAGGATCATAGTAAAAATAGCCCTTACGGAGAAATTGGAACCGGGAACCGGGGGTTGCTTCAACAACTGCCGGTTCGGCAGGTATGTTTTCACAGACAACAAGCGATTGCGGATTAATATTGTTGGTGAAATCAAGATCCCGCTCTTCTTCCGGGTTTTCTATGGTAAAAAGATTATCGTAGAGGTTTACTTTGATCCAGGCAGCGTGTTCGGCAGAAACCCAGTGGATTACCCCTTTCACTTTTTTGCCGCTGGTGTCGGCTCCGCTTTTAGTCCGGGGATCATAGCTGCAGCGCAGCTCAATAATATTGCCTTCAGCGTCTTTAATCACATCATCGCATTGAATTATATAAGCTCCCTTAAGGCGGACTTCCCTTGCCGGGGCCAGGCGGAAAAATTTTTTCGGAGGATCTTCCATGAAATCACCGCGCTCGATATATATCACTCCACTGAAAGGCACTTTTCTGGTACCGGCATTTTCGTCGCCGGGGATGTTTTCCGTTTCAACAAGCTCAGTTTTACCGGCGGGCCAGTTGGTAATGACTACTTTGATCGGATCAAGCACGGCCATAAGGCGCGGGGCCGAGGCCTCCAGCTCCTGGCGTATGCAGTGTTCACGCAATGCCAGATCGGCAGTACTGTCCGCCCTTGATACGCCCACCCGCTCCTGAAAGTCGGCAATGGAAGCCGGGGTAAAACCCCTTCGGCGCATCCCGGCAATCGTAGGCATGCGGGGATCATCCCACCCTTCTACAAATTTTTCTTCCACCAGGCGGCGCAATTTGCGCTTGCTCATGACTGTATAGGTCAGGTTTAAACGGGCAAACTCGGTCTGGCGGGAACGGAACTTGACTGCCTCCGGGTAAAGCTCAAGGGCATTGTCTACGATCCAGTCATAAAGCGGGCGGTGATCTGTATATTCTATAGAACACAGCGAGTGGGTAATCCCTTCATGAGCATCGGAAAAAGGATGATCAAAATCATACATTGGGTAAATACACCACTTATCACCGGTCCGGTGGTGCGTGGTATGCAGGATCCGGTAAAGCACGGGGTCCCTCATGTTCAGGTTGCCGGAGGCCATATCGATTTTGGCCCGTAACACCCGGCTTCCTGTTTCAAATTCGCCTTTGCGCATCCGCTCAAAAAGATCAAGATTTTCATCAACAATCCGGTTTCGGTACGGGCTCTCTTTGCCCGGTTCAGTCAGGGTCCCCCGGTATTCCCTGATCTCCTCCTGGCTCAAATCGCAAACATATGCCCTCCCGGCATGGATCAGGCGAATGGCAAATTCATACTTTACTTCAAAGTAGTCGGAGCTAAAGAACAGCCGGTCTTCCCAGTCTGCGCCCAGCCAGCGAATATCCTCCATGATGGAGTCGACAAATTCCTGTTCTTCCTTGATCGGGTTGGTGTCATCAAAGCGAAGGTTAAATTTCCCATTAAATATTTTGGCCAACCTGTAGTTTAAAATAATTGCCCGTGCATGGCCGATATGCAGGTAACCGTTAGGCTCAGGTGGGAAACGGGTATGTACGCGTTTATCTCCGAGCACCCCCTTTTCTAGATCTTCTTTGATCATGCTGTAAATAAAGTTGGTCATTACTTCAGTTCCGGTTTTTTCAGCCATTTCAATCCCCTTTGCCAGCCCCAGGCCCGGCCTGGGAGAAATAAATTTAACCATTAAGCTTATTATTAAACTATTCCACCGTCACACTTTTAGCCAGGTTGCGGGGTTTGTCAACTGAACAACCGCGGGCCACCGCTGTGTAATAAGCGATCAACTGGGTGGGTACCACGCTTAAAACCGGGGCCAGGATATCGTTTACCGCAGGCAGGTAAAAAATTGAATCGACCTGCATTTCCACATCCTCAAAATCCTCCCTGGTTATGGCAAAAACAACACCGCCGCGGGCATTTACCACCTGGACATTGCTGAGGGTCTTGTCAAGGACAGCTTTTTGCGTGGCCAGGACTACAACCGGCACCCCTTCTTCAATCAGGGCCAGCGGTCCGTGCTTTAGCTCACCGGCGGCGCAAGCCTCGGCATGGATATAAGATATTTCTTTGAGCTTAAGCGCACCTTCCATAGCCACGGGATAATCGAGGCTGCGCCCGATAAAAAAGGCGTTGTCCCAGTTAACCAGGTGATTGCAGTATGTGCGTATTTTTGCAATATTTTCTTCAGACAGGACCTCTTTCAGCTGTCCAGGCAGCCCCAAAAGGCTTTTTATCAGCTCTGCAGCCAGGCCGAGATCCAGGATATTCCTGGTTTGCCCCAGGTATATGGCTACCAGGTAGAGGGCCACCAGCTGGGTTACATAGGCTTTGGTCGATGCAACAGCAATCTCAGGGCCGGCCCAGGTATAAAGGACCAGGTCTGCCTCACGGGATACGCTGCTGCCAACGACATTGGTTATAGCCAGCGCAGGAAGTCCTTTTGAACGGGCCAGGCGCAGCCCGGCCAGGGTATCTGCCGTTTCGCCCGACTGGCTGATCACAATAGCGAGCTGGTTGGTGTTAAAATGAGGATCCCGGTACCGAAACTCCGAAGCCACTTCCACTTCCACTGGAATACCGGCCAGCTTTTCAATAGCCATTTTGCCGATCAGCCCGGCATGATAAGCTGTTCCGCAGGCAATAATATAAATCTTTTCCAGAGCCCTAAGCTGTTCCGGTGGCAGATCGAACTCAGTCAGATCAACCCGGTCTGATACAGAATCAATTCTCTGGCGCAGGGTCTCTCTTACTGCAACAGGCTGTTCCATAATTTCTTTGAGCATAAAATGATTGTAACCGCCTTTTTCCGCGGCTTCAATATCCCAGGTTATTTCAAGAATATCCTTCTCGATGAGTTTGCCGTCTGCACCGGACACTTCAACTTTTCCGGGAGTGAGCGAAGCAAATTCGCCGTCATCCATGACACAGGCCCTGCGGGTGTGGGCAAGCAGGGCCGGTATATCGGAAGCAACAAAGTTTTCACCATTACCCAGCCCGATAATCAGGGGACTGTCTTTGCGGGCACATACCAGGCGATCCGGTTCCCTGATACAGGTAGCTACAAGGGCGTAGGAACCGTCAACTTGAGACACGGCTTTCCGCACCGCTTTAAGTAGATCCCCGTCATAACAATGTTCTATTAGATGAGCCAGTACCTCGCTGTCGGTTTCCGATCGGAATTTATAACCAGCCTCTTCGCCCAGTTTCCCGCGCAGTGAGCGATGATTTTCAATAATTCCGTTATGAACAACTACTATATCCCCGGAAGCGCTGCTGTGGGGATGGGCATTCAAGTCCGTAGGCGGGCCATGGGTGGCCCAGCGAGTATGGCCGATACCTACTCTGGCCGCTTGGTGCTGATCGTTCAGCATTTTTTCCAGGTCGGCAACTGAACCGGCAGCCTTGGTAACAATTAACCGGCCGTTATCATGAAGAGCAACCCCGGCAGAATCATAGCCCCGGTACTCCAGCTTCTTTAATCCCTCGACCAATACCCGGCCGGCTTCTCCGGTTCCTGTGTACCCGACAATACCGCACATATTTTAGTCCCCCGTTTAATACCAGGTTAATTCTATTTGATCAGGCTAATACCAGATAAACACAATTATAAGTGGAGGCAATTTAGGATATTCATTTTACTCGGCATAAAGCAGTCGTGAGGGCTGATCAAAACTGAATTATCAAAAAGTATTAACACTCCGACCCCTGGCACAATTATGATTGTTCTTCGGCAATAATATCAGCCAGGGAATTGGCATATTCTTTTAACTTATCTTCGGAAAGAGAAGCTTCCAGCATAACCCTGAATTTTGCTTCAGTGCCGGAAGGACGGACCAGGATACGGCCGCGTTTGCCCAGATCTTGCTCAATTTTATTTATAGCGTCAATAATGCGCTTGTTTTCGTCCCAGCCTTCTTTTGTTTTTACTTTTTTATTGACTAGAACCTGGGGCAGGCGTTCCAGGTGGGAAGCAAGTTCTGAGAGAGGCTGCTGTTTTTCCTGGACTACATTAAGCAGTTTTAAAGCAGTTAGCAAGCCGTCGCCGGTTGTGGCGTGATCAGAGAAAATAACATGCCCGGACTGCTCTCCGCCAAGGTTATAACCATCCTCGATCATTTTTTCCAATACGTAGCGATCTCCCACCTTGGTGCGGACCACTTTTAAGCCGTGTTTTTCAGCTAATATATCAAGCCCGCCGTTGCTCATAACAGTGGCTACCAGGGTATTATGTTTGAGCCGGTTTTTTTCCGCCAGGTCAACCGCGCAGATGGCCATAATGGCATCTCCATCAACAATTTCACCGTTCTCATCAACGGCAATCAGGCGGTCGGCATCGCCGTCAAAGGCCAGCCCCAGGGAAGCGCCGCCAGCAACCACTTCCCTCTGCAGATCGGCGGTATCAGTAGCCCCGCAATCGACGTTGATCCTGCTTCCATCAGGTTCATCGTGAATCATTTTCACCTTCGCGGAGAGCTGCTGCAGCAGATCTCCGGCCACCCTGCAGGCAGCTCCGTGAGCGCAGTCAACTACAAGAGACAACCCTTCCAGGGAAGATGAGTTGTTCATCAAATGGTCCAGGTATTTCTGGATGGCTTCACCGTCATGAAAAGCTTGTCCCAGCTCGGAGCCTTCAGGACGGGGGATTTCATCTGTTTCCTGCCTGTAATATTTTTCGATTTCTTCTTCCAGGGAATCGGGCAGTTTAAATCCGGTGCTGTAAAATATTTTTAAGCCGTTGTCTTCGATAGGGTTGTGAGATGCAGAGATGACAACCCCGGCTGAAGCATTTAAATGCCTGGTCAGGTAGGCAACGGCCGGTGTCGAAATAACTCCCAGCAGGCGGACTCCCCCCCCTACAGAATTAATACCCGCTGTAAGGGACCCTTCCAACATGGTCCCAGAAAGGCGGGTATCTCGGCCGATCACGAACAGGGGGTATTCAGTGTCACGGCCCAGCATCCAGGCCGCGATCCTTCCAATTTTATAAGCAAGTTCAGGGGTTAAATCCCGGTTGGCCACACCCCTGATTCCATCAGTACCAAATAGTTTTTCCAATAGCAGGCCTCCTCAGAAACTATTAACATTATCTTTTACAGTTTTTTATAATAGGGCATATAAGCCCATATTGCAAGAAAAAATTACGTTTCCGGCTGTTCATCATTCTCTATTTCTTCATCATTTTCATCTTCTGGATCTTCTTCAGGCTCTTCTTCCCGTTCAAATTCTACACGCACGGTGACAGTTTCAGGGTCGATAAGCAAGTTAGCCACCGGGGTCTCTTCTTCATCATAGGCAGTCGGTTCCGGCTCAACCCTCTCCACGTATTTCATCCCGGACAGATCGATCATGGCCATGACCCGCTCCACCTGGGCATATTTTGATTCAGGGCCGCCAATCAAGACCGCTTCCGGTTCCACCGTATAACCAACCAGCTGCCATCCATCGGCCGGTTCGCCGACAAAATCAATTTCCACCTGAAAATTATCGGAGAGGTATTCTTCAATAACTATCCTGATCTGTTCCGGTTCATAAGAAACTACACTCAGGCCGCGCGGTGAGCGGCTCTGGACCCGAACCAGCTGGCTTCCCGGTTCTTTTCCGGAAAGGTCGACAAAAGCATCGAGTTCCTGGAGGGTTAAATCTTCGAAATTTTCCGGCAGCCCTTCCAGGGTTAAATCAACTGAAGTAGGCATATCAGTAATCACGTAATCCGGGTCCAGGTTTTCCACCCGCAGAGGTACGTCCTGCCAGGTTTGGCGTGCGGGGGTGGTCCGGGTAATTTTATCTCCGGTGACAAACAACCACAGGATCAGAGCCATGAAAATAGCCAGCATCCGGGCAAAATTGTTGCTGCGCAAGAATTTATCCATAATTATTTACCATTCCTCCATGACCATAGATTGAAGCTGTCACTGCGCCCGGGTTTACACAAATCTATCAAGATTCTACGCAGCTTTTTCTCATCCAGGTAACGGGTCAAAACTCCGTCGTGGGCAACAGAAATGATGCCGGTTTCTTCAGAAATAATAATCGCCACTGCATCTGAATTTTCGGTAATGCCAATTCCGGCCCGGTGCCTGGTGCCCAGCTCTTTACTTAAACCTGGATCTTCCGTCAGGGGCAGGTAGCAGCCGGCGGCAACAATCTGATCACCGCGGATAATGACCGCGCCATCGTGGAGGGGGCTGCGAGGGAAAAAAATGTTTACCAGCAGTTCAGCGGTTACTACTCCATTTACTGCAATTCCAGTCTCCACCCATTCTTTCAGGCCGGTGGAGCGTTCCATGACAATTAAAGCCCCAATCCGTTTTTTCACCAGGACGGGAATGGCCTTGGTTAACTCATCAAGCATTTTTTCAAAATCCTGGGTGCTCCAGCTCCAGTATGTGCTTTTAAATATTTTGCCCCGGCCAAGATGTTCCAGGGCCCGGCGAAGTTCGGGCTGAAAAACAATCGGTATGGCAATCAGACCAACCGTCATTGCCTGGCGAAGAGTCCAGTTAAGGGCATCAAAGCCGACCTGGTCGCTGATCACCATGGCTATAAGCAGGACGATCAGGCCCTTCACCAACTGCTCAGCCCTGGTCCCGCGGATAATTAAAATAATGCGATAAAACACGTAAGCCATGATAATAATATCAACTACATCGCGCCATTCAACATTAAGTTGAAGAATTGCTGCTATGATTCGATCCAGTATCGCCACTTTGAGTTGATCCCTCTTTAAATAACCCGGGTAGGATAGAAGGTTATATTAGCTGCTGATAATAGCTGTTATATTCGATACTCTATATATAAATACCTGCACTCTCCTAAACCTATTATATTTAATATTATTTTACCATCATGTGAATAGTTTTCCCAACATTATTTATTTTTATTTTCAGGCAGGACGATATTAATCCAGCTTCCGCAGTTATTGCAGTGATTTCCATCCAGGCCGGTCAGCTGGGCCCGAAAACCGCTGCGGGAGATAAGCAGGTTGCCGCAGTACGGGCAAATGGTATCAGATGCACCCGGCAGGTCAATATTCCCCAGGAAAACATATCGCAAATACCGGCGCGCTATTTCCCTTGATTTCTCGAGCACCTCTACCGGTGTGGGAGGTTTGTCAAGTTTATACTGGGGAAAGTATCGGGAATAGTGCAGGACTAAATCCGGGCTTAAATCACCAAGCCACCGGGCCAAGTTTTCCTGGTCGGCCGGGCTATCATTAACATTGGGGATAAGCAGGCAGGTTACTTCAACATGGCATGCTTTAACCGCCGTTTCCACGGTTTTAATTACCGGCCCTATTTCACCCCGGCAGTATTCACCGTAAAAATTGTCATTGAACGACTTGACATCAACATTCATAGCGTCAATATAGGGGAGCAGTTTTTCAAGAGGTTCCCGGTTAATATAGCCGTTGGTTACAAGGACATTCTTGTAACCGTGTTTATGAAGAAGACGGGACGTGTCATAAACAAATTCATACCAGATTAACGGCTCGTTATAAGTGTAAGCTACACCGGGGACACTGTCCGGTCCTCCTTCTTTTTCCAGCATGTCAAGGACATCGGAAGGGCTAACCACTTTCGGAGCCTGTTCCGGTCGTCCCCGGGCCAGGGTCCAGTTCTGGCAAAACGAACAAAGTAGGTTGCATCCAAAAGTGCCCAGAGAAAGAATTAACTGGCCGGGATAAAAATGGTACAAAGGTTTCTTTTCGATCGGATCCCGGTTTACTGCCGCCAGGGCACCATAGTTAGTTGAGTACAATTCACCGTCCTTTACTTCCCGTACTCCGCAGGTCCCGACCTGCCCTTCTTTTAAAAGGCACCCGCGGGGACAAAGCAAGCACTCAACTTTATCGTCTTTTTTTTGGTAAAACCTTGCTTTCTGCATTTTATCTTTACTCCCTGCCCATCAGTTTTATCGTGATATCATTGCCGCAGCCATACCAGAATTCGCAAAACCAACAGCTTCTGATCAACTTCCCGGTTATAAACCCGGCCCCCGCTATTCAGGATATCGCGTTACTTTAAAGCGATACAGCTCCGGTTTTTCACCAGGCGCTATACCCGCCTTGCGACAGACTACGTCAACCTGCTGTTCAACCGTATCGACCCCTTCCAGGTCCGGCAGCAACAATCCCGTACGTGGACCTTTACAAACCATGATCCCATATTCTTTGGGATTAAGCTCTTCTTCGCTGTCCACCTTTTCAATGCGTCCCAGTATATCAACTGAGAGATCCAGTTCCGGCAGTTCCTCCCTGGTCACCGGTGGAAAGCGGGGATCCCTTACGGCAGCGCTAACAGCATTAGCGGCAATTTCTTCGGCCAGGTTATCACGAACCGGTTCAAAAGTGCCGATACAACCTCGAAGCTGACCGCTTTTTTTTAAGGAAACAAAAACTCCGGCCCTGGTTTCATATTCCGGCGGCAACGGCTCAGGCAGCCTGGGCATTTGGCCTTCACTAAGATAATACTCCAACACTTTACGGGCCAGACCCGCCGGATGAAGGTTTGAGTCCTTTTTAGCCATTAACCTGGCCCCCTTCTTCGGAAAATGAACTTAGATTATGCGGGTACAGGGCGGCAACCATGTAGCCCACGCCAAAAGGGCCCTCATAAGAAAACAGCTCAGGATTAAAACCGGACTTTTCGAGCACACCCAGGGCAATTGTAATCGGGCGCAACCCGCACTCTCCCGCTTCTTCGATTAGACTTTGATCTATGGCAAGAATTTCTTCGACCCGGCCTTCACTAATCAGGTTGACAAGCAGTTGATCAAACTCTTTGCCCCGGGGATTAAAACCGGCAGGCGCGCCCGGTTTTAATCGATGGGATAAATCGCCGCTGGCTACCACAGCCGTGGAAGCGCCTCGTTTATCAATTGCTTCCCTGAGGACCTGTCCGAACTGGTATAGTTCGTGATAAGAATCAAAGCTGATCGCTATGTGTACACCCGGCACAGAAACACCCGCTTCCTGCAGGTAGTAAAGGGGCACCATGGCCCCGTGATCCAGAACTTTCCCGCCGGGTGAACGGTGTTCATGTTTGCCAAGAAGAACCGGTTTTACCGGTGATTCCGATGTTTTCTCCACCAGCTGGTCGATCAATTTCCGGTCTGTTTCCATTTCAACCTTTATTCCCGGAAACCCAAACTGGCCAAAATCACCGGATAATTTTTCACCGGTCAAGACAGCCGCCCCTCCCCTCACTACCTGGCCGTGAGGTGTGATAACAACTAAAAGTTCCGGTTCCTTTTCTTTGATCTCCCTGCTTAATCGCTTCATCCCATCCACTGTTTTTTGAGCTTCCTGAAGCTGGCCCCGGCCAATTTCAGGAATAATTATTGGTGGATGTGGAGCAATACCTACCATTGAAAGCATTGATTAAACACCCGCCTTTAAACCGGAGATTTCTACTTAGAGAATTAACCAGCAGCCGTTTAAATATCGGCCCGGCCTGGTGGCTTTTATTCGTCGATGCCTTTTGTTTCTTGTATTTAGTATACCAAATCTTAAAGCGGCGAACAATTGATAGGCCGCCTGTTGTATCCCTGTTGCTGATTTATTTAAATTGCTTTTTTTAACTTGCAAGGATTCGCCTGACTTGACAGATTTATGCAAATACCATAACCTATGAATATATAACCGTTCGTAAAATAAAATATAATCGGGCTGTCTATTTGAATGATCCAGCATCTAAAACCTTACCACCAGGAGCAAATCCAATATGAGCGAAGAATACAGGGATATAGAAAAATTCACCTCTGCCATCCAGGCTATTTTTCCAAAACTGATGCATTACCTGAATGCCGAAGAAAGCCGTGAACTGACCGGTCTGGGTATAACCCCCGGCCAGATTAATGCCCTGCTCGTTCTTTATTTCCATGACAGCCTGACTATGGGTGAATTAAGTTCTGAAATTTACCTTGCTGAAAGCGCAGCTACGCGACTGGTCAATCGCCTGGTCAACCTTAACCTGGTCAAACGCCGTGGAGATGATAATGACCGTCGAATAGTCCGGGTGGCTCTCACTTCTTATGGGCGCCAGCTTTCACGACTGGTATTTGAAAGGCGTTCTTTCCGCTTTAACAACCTGGCTCAGCATCTCAACCCTTCCGAAAGAGAAAACCTGGTTTTCTCCCTTCAGGCAGTAATGCGCGTTTTTGAAGAACGGGAAGATATAAACCTGCCCAACGAACATGAAATTGATCCCCACCATAAGAAAGAGCCGTAGAGGAAACGAGGAAGTTTAGTTGTCATTACAGGCAGAACAAACCAAAAACCCTGTCTCCCTGTGTGCCATCCTGCTCACATTTCTTAAGGTGGGCACTTTTACTTTCGGGGGTGGTTATGCAATTTTACCGATAATCCAGCGGATTGTAGTCGAAGAACGCAGCTGGGTCAGCCAGGGAGATTTTTCCGATATCCTGATCATCACCCAGGGCATGCCCGGGCCGCTCGCCTTGAACAGTTCCATCCAAATCGGAATCCGATTAAGGGGAACTGCAGGCGGAGCAGTCGCCGCCCTCGGGGTTACCCTTCCTTCCGTGGCTATCCTGCTAGCTATAGCCGCCTATCTTTATCCTCTGGTCAGAGACAATATTTATGTCCAGGCTATTTTTTACGGGATTAGGCCGGCTATCGTGGCCCTGATCTTTATCGCCGCCATCAAAATGGGCCGCAATATTTTGCACGGATGGAAAGGTATTCTCCTGTGTGTTCTGCTGCTCGCGGCAGCCGTTATTTCAGGAGCCCACCCTATCCTGATCCTGGTTGCCGGAGGTTTAATCGGCCTGCTGGTCAATAGAAAGAAAGGAGAATCGACCTGATCATGGAAGTAATTCTGCTGTCGTTGTACTGGTCTTTCTTTAAAGTGGGTCTTTTCACCATTGGCGGCGGATATGCCATGATCCCCCTTATGGAAGCAGAGGTAATCAAAACCCACGGATGGCTTACTTCCTCTGAATTTCTGGATATTATAGCCATAGCGGAAATGACCCCCGGGCCAATATCAATCAATGCCGCCACCTTTATCGGTTACACTACGGCCGGCTTGGCAGGATCATTGATTGCCTCCCTGGGTGTAATCTCTCCTTCACTGATCCTCATTCTGCTGCTTTCGCGATTCCTGGCCGGGTTGATCCATACTCCCGGGACTGAAAAATTCCTGATGGGCCTCCGCTCAGCGCTGATCGCCTTAATCCTGCTGGCTTCTTTTACACTTGGCCAAACGGCGATCATTGATTACTCCACGGCTCTTATTTTTGCCCTGATCCTGGCCGGCGGCCTGGCTACTAAATTTAACCCTCTTTTTTTTATCGCCGCCGGGGCCGTCCTGGGACTGCTGCTGTTCCCGTATTAAGCATGATATGTTATAATTATTTTGGTTAATTTAATAAAAACTCCGAGCCTGTTTACCTACAGCCGCTTGCGGTTATGGTGGAAGGCCTGGGTTGGGGGAGAAATCCCCCCGCCTCCCGTATTTGGAAAGGAGACTATGCCAAAAAGGCCGCGTTTTCTTTTAAGAGGAGGCGCGGCTTATTTAGTTGAACCGAGGTGCTTAAATGAAATTAATGCGGGTCACAGACCCCGATCAAGTTTTAAAAATTATTAAAGAGCACTTTAACCCGCTGGAAAGTGAAACCCTGGACCTGGAAAATGCCGGTGGCTACTGCCTTGCGGATAATATCTACGCTCCTGAAAATATTCCCGATTTTAACCGGTCCACTGTAGACGGCTACGCTGTTGCCGCCAAAGATACTTTCGGCGCCGGGGAAGGGATACCGGCCATGCTGGAATGCATCGGAGAAGTCCTGATGGGAGAGCCGGCTCCTCCAATCAGCCCCGGGCAGTGCAGCCTGGTGCACACCGGGGGTATGCTCCCTGATGGAGCCGATGCGGTGATCATGGTCGAAGATACCGAAGCTACCGGAACTATGATCCAGAGCTTTCGCCAGGTTGCTCCCGGAGAAAATGTAATCCACCGGGGAGAGGATTTAAAACAAGGCGATCCGGCCTTGACAAAAGGGCACCTGCTTCGCGCTCCTGAAATCGGCTTGCTGGCTTCGCTTGGCATAACCGATGTTGCAGTGCACCGCCGACCCAAAGTAGGATTCTTTTCCACCGGTGATGAGCTGGTTGATTACAGCAGGCCCAAACTTGAGCCGGGCCAGATCAGGGACAGTAACGCCCCGGCTCTGCTTCATCTGGCCAGGCAGCTGGGTGCAGGAGCAAAGAACGGGGGCATTCTGCCTGATCGCTTCGGGGCTTTCCTGGAACAAAGCAGTTCTATGCTAACTGAAGTGGATCTTTTGGTTTTCTCCGGCGGCAGTTCAGTGGGTACCCGTGATTATACAGCACGAACTATGCAGGAACTGGGCCAACCAGGCCTGTTGGTAGAGGGTATTTCCATCCAGCCCGGAAAGCCGACCCTGCTGGCCAACTGCAGCGGCAAACCGGTCCTCGGCCTGCCAGGACACCCGGTATCCGCCCTCAATATTTTTAAGATTTTCGGCCGGGCTATCATCAATCGCCTGGCCGGACAGGCAGAGAAACAGTTCAGGGCAACCGTAAGAGCAACTCTGGGCCGCAATATTTCTTCACGTTCCGGGCGAACCGATTATGTGCGGGTCAAACTGGAACCGGCTGCAGAGGGGCTTGCCGCCGTTCCTGTTTTCGGACGCTCAGGGATGCTGCGCACTTTATCTGAAGCCGATGGGGTGTTGGTCATTCCTGTTGAAAAAGAAGGCCTGAGCGCCGGGGAACTGGTGGAAGTTGAAGTTTGGGAGTAATCAGGTTGATGGAGGTGCCTTTTGCGCAAAGTATATTTAAGCAATACCCCCCGGCGGGAAGCATTGGAAAAATTCTTGATCGGGGTAGAAATGCTACAACGCACTGAGAAGACCACTGTAGACGAAGCATTGGACCGGGTGACCTCAAGGGCTGTTTTTGCCCGCTATTCGATGCCCAGCTACCATGCCGCGGCAATGGACGGAATAGCAGTGCACTCCCAAAAAACTTTTGGAGCTTCCGATCAGGCTCCCCTGCTGCTCAAACCGGAACAGGATTACCAAAACATCAACACCGGTGAACCTCTATCTGCCGAATTTGATGCTGTTATCAAGGTGGAAGATGTGCAGTTCCACCAGGACGGGCGAGCGGAAATCCTGGCCCCGGCCACACCATGGCAGCATGTCCGCTCCGTCGGCGAAGACGTGGTGGCCGGTGAGCTGATTATCCCTTCCCGGCACCGCCTCCGTCCCCAGGACCTGGGAGCGCTCCTGGCCGGGGGGGTCACTGAAATCGACACCCTTAAAGCCCCCCGGGTGGCAGTTATTCCCAGCGGATCGGAAATAATCGATCCCGGGGAAGAACGTAAAAAAGGAAGCATCCCCGACTTCAACAGCACCGTTATTGCTTCATATCTGAAGCAGTGGGGGGCGCACCCGGATGTTAAGCCAAGCGTGCCCGATGATCCTGAACGGATCAGGGAAACCCTGCTTGGCGCTGTAAAAGAATATGATTTGATCATAATCAATGCCGGATCATCGGCTGGAGATAAAGATTTTACTTATGCAGCCATTGAAGAGCTGGGAGAGCCTTTTTTGCACGGCGTAGCCACCCGGCCCGGAAAGCCGACTATCCTTGGAAAGATCGAGGGAAAACCGGTGATTGGCTTGCCCGGTTACCCGGTTTCCGCCTACATGAGCCTGGAGTGGTTTGCCCGGCCCCTGATTTACCGCTGCTTTGGCCTGCCCCTGCCGGAAAGGGACAAGCTTAAGGTTACCCTGGGACGAAGGGTTGTTTCAGAGTTAGGTGTAGAAGAGTTCGTTAGGATGTCGGTGGGTTTCGTAGAAGACCGCTACATTGCCAACCCCCTGACCAGGGGAGCGGGAGTTACCATGTCCCTGGTCCGTGCCGACGGCTTGCTGGTTGTGCCGGCCAACTCACTTGGCTATGAACAGGATGAAACAGTGGAAATAGAACTCTACCGCCCCGAAGCTGAGCTGCGGCATAATTTGCTGGCTGCCGGTAGCCATGACCTGATCTTGGACCTGCTGGCCTCGGCCCTAAAAGAACGCAACCCCTATTTAAGCCTCTCCTCGGCCCACCTGGGCAGCATGGGTGGAATTACCGCCGTGGGGAGAGGACAGGCCCACCTGGCCGGTGTGCACCTGTTTGACCCTGAAAGTAAGGATTACAACTGGCCTTATGTCGAAAAAATGATGCCCCGGGCAGATATGCACCTGGTCAACCTGGCTTACCGGATGCAGGGCTGGATAGTGCCCCGGGGCAACCCCGACGGCATTGAAACGGTCGGCGACCTGGACGAGTCAGGGGTCAACTTTATTAACCGCCAGAAGGGAGCCGGAACCCGGATTCTTTTCGATCACCTGCTCCGCGAGGAGGGTCTTTCACCGAACCGGATTTACGGTTATGAACGTGAAGAACACACCCATTTAAACGTAGCAGCCGCGGTAGCAGCCGGAACCGCCCGGGTAGGCCTGGGCATTTTGCCCGCTGCCAGGGCTTTTGACCTTGATTTTATTCCCCTGGTCGAAGAAAGGTACGACCTTTTGATGAACAGCTCATTTTACAACAGCCAGGAAGCGGAAGCCCTTTTTGAAATAATAACCGACCCCCATTTCCAGGAAGAAGCTGAATCCATGGGGGGGTATAGTATGAGGGATGCCGGTAAGAGTATGGGAAAAGCGTATTGAGTTAAATATTTTGGCAGCTCTGAAAAGGGTAGAGCTTGCCATGACCATTAAAATCCCCATGCCATTATTTTTTGACTAAACTGATTAAATTTTTCTGTTCAAAATATAATGATCTGGTAATAGAGCAAATAGAAAAATTGCAGCAAAGGAGCTCCACAGACTATGACATTAAAAGACAGTCAGGGAAGGATGCATGATTACCTGAGGATCTCGGTCACCGACCGCTGTAATTTGCGCTGTGTGTATTGTATGGGAGACGACGGGATCGAACAAACCTCGCATGATGCCATTTTGAGCTACGAGGAAATCATGAAAGTTGTTTCCGCCGGCGCAGAGCTGGGAATCAGCAAAATCAGGATCACGGGAGGAGAACCCCTGGTCCGCAAAGACCTGGTCGAGCTGATCCGGATGATTACCGCCGTTCCGGGAATTAAAGACCTGGCTATGACTACCAATGGGACCCTCTTGCCTCGCTATGCGGAAGCACTTAAAAATGCTGGTCTGAACCGGGTCAATATCAGCCTTGACACTTTAAATGCAGATAAATACCGGCAAATTACCCGCTGCGGAAAGTTTGAAGAAGCTATGAAAGGCATTGAAACCGCCCTGCACTACAATCTGCACCCGGTTAAACTGAACACCGTCCTGATGAAAGGAGTAAACGACGATGAAGTTATAGATTTCCTGCAGCTGGTCCGGGAAAAACCGCTGCATATTCGCTTCATCGAATATATGCAGATCGGCGATCATGACCAGGGCTACAGTAGTCATTACCTGCCCCTCAGCTTTATCGAAAAAACGGCAAAGAAAGCCGGCCTGCCTTTAACCCCGGTGCCCCTGCCGGGAGGAGCCGGCCCGGCTGAATCATACAGCATCCCCGGGGGTAAGGGGACAATTGGCCTGATTCACCCGATCAGCAAGCATTTCTGCGATACCTGCAACCGCCTCCGCCTGACAGCTGAAGGCTCGCTAAAGGCCTGCCTTTACTGGCAGGACGAAAAGCCCGTGCAGCCGGTTTTAGACGACAAAAAAGCATTGCAGGGGCTGATCAGGGAAGTGCTGGGCGGCAAACCGGTCGAACACCAGATGGCTGCCGACGGCAGTTGCCGTACAATCAACCCCGGGGCAATGCGGGGCATGTCCAAAACCGGGGGATAAAAATTTTTAAAGAGATGTTGCAAATAAAGAGAAATAGAAACAAGTTTTTTAATTGAATAATGGAATTGGAGGTGAGGACTTGCCGCCGGTAATAATTCACCTTGTTGCTTCCCGGTCCAAGACGGGTAAAACAACTATCCTGGAAAACCTGGTGCCGGAGCTAAAACAGCGCGGCCTAAAAATAGCTGTCCTCAAGGGCAACCTTAAACATTATGACCTTGACCTGCCGGGCAAAGACAGCTGGCGCTTTGCTGAAGCCGGTGCCGATGTGGCAGGCTTCACCACCCCGGGGAAATACCTTTTAATTGGTACGGGCCGGGGTAAAAGTGGAAACGAAGCCGCAGCCGAATTTTTACAGGGCCTGGACCTGGTCATAATTGAAGGGAACAAAAAAACTAAAAATCCTAAGATTGAAGTTGTGCGGAGCGATCTTAACCCCGAACCGCTGTTACTGCCCAACACAGTCGCCGTTATCTCCGATAGCAGCAATCTTAATCTTGAGGTGCCGGTAATTGATATTAATGATCCGGCCGCCCTGGCAAATTTTATTTGCAACCGCTTCCTTTCTCCCACTATAAAAAATGGTTCGGCAGAAGGGGCAAGCCATTTTGGGAACAATGACGGGGATCAGGAAAGTGGTGGCGGTTTTACCCATTTCGACCAGTCCGGGCGGCCCAGGATAGTTGATGTGTCAGACAAAGAACATACCAGCCGCGAAGCCTATGCCCGGGGCGAAATAACCATGGCCCCGGATACCCTGGACCGGGTTCTCGAAGGAAGTCTGGCCAAAGGCGATGTACTCGGGGTAGCCCAGGTGGCCGCCGTAATGGCGGTCAAAGAAACCGGCCGGTTGATCCCGATGGCCCATCCCCTGGGTATTTCAGGGGTTGAAGTCGACTTTGAACCGGTAAAAGCAGATCCGGCCAGGATCGAAGTGGGAGTCAGGGTTAAGTTGACCGGCCAGACCGGAGTGGAAATGGAGGCTCTGACCGGTGTCAGCGCAGCCGCCCTGACCATTTATGACATGTGCAAAGCAATCGATAAAAACATGACCATTCAAAATATCCGCCTGATCGAAAAGAAAGGAGGGCGCTCCGGCCATTACTGCCGCGAGCAGGAATAATGCCTGAAATAGTAGCCGTATGCACCAGCCCGGACAAAGGGCAGCGTAAGAAAAATGTGGGAAAAAGTCGTTTGATTAAAGACAGGGGGCTGGAATATGATGCTCATGCCGGCTTTGCTCACCGCCAGGTCAGCCTTTTAGCCGAAGAAAGTATTGCCAAAATGACCGCCCAGGGTCTGGATATTGGCCCCGGTGATTTTGCCGAAAATCTGACCACACGGGGAATCGATCTGGTCAACCTGCCTGTGGGGGCCAGGCTGCAGGCCGGCCCTGAAGCGGTTCTGCGGGTCACTCAGATCGGAAAAGAATGCCACAACCGTTGCGCCATTTATTACCAGGCCGGTGACTGCGTTATGCCCCGGGAAGGAATTTTTGCCGAAGTGCTCCGGGAGGGTAAAATAGAAGTAGGCGACAAGCTGGAGCTTAAAACTTCATATCGTTTCGGCGTTATAACTGCCAGCGACAAGGGGGCCGTAGGTGAACGGGAAGATACCAGCGGACCGGCCCTGCAAAACCTGCTGCTGCCCTGGGGCGATGTTACCGAGACAGCCATTGTGCCGGATGAACAGGCCACCCTGGCCGCCAAAATGCGGGAGCTGCTTTCAAGTGAAGTGGATGCAATAATTACCACCGGAGGGACTGGCTTAAGCCCCCGAGATGTTACTCCCGAAGCCACCCTTGAAGTAATTGATCGGGAAGTACCCGGCATCGCAGAGGCTATCCGCCGCGAAACAGCAGCGGCTACGCCCAAGGCCATGCTTTCCAGGGGAGTGGCCGGCATCAGCGGTTCTACCCTGATCGTAAACCTGCCCGGCAGCCCGAAAGCAGTGGCCGAATGCCTGGCCGTTATTGCACCGGTGCTCGACCACGCCCTGGAAACAGTAAGCGGCAGAGGCGGGGAGTGTGCCCGGTAAACTTAAATTTAAGCTTAGCGGATCATCACTACCCTACTCAGCTATCGATACAGAAATCCTTGCTTTATTGACATCTATTCCGACACGAGTAGTGTTATAACCCAGCGTGCCGGCTTCCTTTGTGTGTGCTCTTGATGACAAGCCCTATCATCATTATGACTTATTTACTTGCAAAGATGAGGCCGGATGCCCTTTTATTATGTCTCAGCCTCGCTACTTTCTGGACTGGTGACGTCTAATCGCTGGTGCGTTCGGCAAGATAAAATTACATAGAATGGCATCGACTCAGCTGCAGACCTTCGCTTTATTATCTTCAGAATTAGCCATCTATGGCAAATCCTCGCGGCCTGCTTCCATGCATGCCAACCCGCCACAACTTGTGCTGCATCGACCATTGCAACCGCTCTTGCGTTATTTTCCTTGTCCAAAATGCAGCCAGGGCATAGGAGCAGCATCAAAAATATTAACCAAAAAACCCGGCCTAAGACCGGGTTTTAATGTTTTCTTAAGAATAGTTCTTAGCTGACCATGTTATTCCTTAAGGGCGCTCAATATTGAGCGCAGCCTCTCGCGGTAACCCGCCGTTTCAATGACAGTGCCGGTCACAACAATATCGGCCCCGGCCTGGCGAACCCGGCGGGCATCGATAGCCGTCCGGATACCGCCGCCCACAATCAGGGGCACGGTGATTTCCCGCTTAACCGCCCTGATCATACCGGCCGGTACCGGCTGAGCCGCTCCATTTCCGGCTTCGAGGAAAACATAGCTCATGCCCATGTACTGGGCTGTAAGGGCATAGCCGATTGCCTGCCAGAAGTTATCGCGGGCCACCAGGTCGGCTTCTCCGATCTCACCCAATTTCATACCGGGCTCAACCATGATATATCCGATCGACAGGACTTCCACATCCAACCGTTTCAAAACCGACGAAACTTTTGACTGGGTCCCGCTAATAAATTTGGAGTTTCGCGAATTCAGAAGGCTGAGCATTAGAAAAGCATCAAGGTTAAGGCAGATCGACTCAGTACCGGTGGGAAAGAAAAGTACCGGTATAGAAGCCCTCTCCTTGACAACTTCCGCGGTTTCGGTCAGGGCCCGCTGGGTAACCCCGGAGGAGCCACCAACAAAAATCAAATCACTTCCTACATCCTGAGCCGTTTCGGCCAGCCTGCCGGCTGCTTCAGGCACCTGGCGGGAAGGATCGATCAGGGTGATATGGACAGCGCCCTGCTCAAGTTTTTGTTCAATGTATTTTTGAACTTTCATTGTTATTACCTTCTTTTAAAAAAACTTTAATCGAACATTTTACCCCTGTTACTCGCTCGCGCTATTATTGAAAGAGATTTACTATCCTAAGCTTATTATAATTTAGATCGACCGGTTTGACAACTGATCAAGAAACCCCGATAAAGCTGATCCGGGCAGCTTTCATAACTCCTGCTTCGTTTTAAGAGCAATTCCTCTTCGAATTTAAGTTTCAATTCCCATTATACCAGCCCTTTAACGGAAAAGAATAACCACTCGCTGAGCAGGGTTTTAAATTAGTGTAGTATTAATTAGCTCATTTGTCCATACTATTTAGGACAAAACTGATCTCTTCTTTAATTGATTGTTATCCGGATTAACGATGTTCTTAACAATATTTCTCCTTACAAAAAGAAGGCACTCCATGAAGTAAGAAGGCACAGGAGTGAAAAACATCGTTCAACTGGATCAAAAACAGAATGTTATCACCGCTCCAGGTTTATGATAATATAACAATAAAGGTTTCCGAAACTTTAAGAGGTAACCCGGAAGAAACATTAGGTTTTAGGTTAATCCCGGGAAACTGATCACAAAGACAGGAGTGATTTAATTGAACCTGGTAGAATACAATGGGAAAAAACCGCTAATCGGCAAAAGAGTTTATATAGACCCCACGGCAATACTGATCGGAGATATTGTCCTTGAAGAAGGGGTGGGGATCTGGCCTGGAGTGGTAATCAGGGCCGACGAAGGAAAAGTAGTCCTTGAAGAAGGGGTAATGGTCCTGGAAAATGCCATCATTGAACCCGGTAAAGGGAGTTCTTTGAATATCCGGAGCGCTTCTATCATCAGCCACGGAGCCATAGTTCACGGAGCTTCAATCGGCAAAAACTGCGTTATTGGAATCGGGGCCAAAGTTTTGGATAATGCAGATGTTGGCGACCATACTATCATCGGGGCCGGTGCCCTGGTTGCTCCAAACAAAGAAATCCCTTCAAAAAAAATGGTCCTGGGCCTTCCCGGGAAAGTTATTAAAGACCTGGATAATTCCGACCTGGCAAACAGCCAAAAAGAGTGGGAAATGCTGAATAACAAGCTTGATTACTACATTCAAACGAGGGGGATAAAATAAGTTTAAATGCGTTTTTAGCTTCTACGTTTCAAATTAATGCTTAAATACTGCAATCATCTTTTCTTGCAAAATTTTCCCCGATATAAGATTAAATACATAATTAAAGCCCGATGCAAGCATCGGGCTAAGTTTATGTCGTATGATTTCAGGCTACCTTTACCGCTTGGAGAATTGTGGAGCGCGGCGGGCTTTTTTCAAACCGTACTTTTTCCGTTCTTTCATACGCGGATCCCGGGTTAAAAAACCGTTCTTCTTTAATGTCGACCTGTAGCTGTCATCGGCCTGCAGCAGGGCGCGGGCGATCCCATGCCTGATTGCCCCGGCCTGGCCGGAAAAGCCTCCACCTTCGACTTTGGTGATTACATCGAAAGTGCCATCGGTTTCAGTAGCCACCAGTGGCTGTCTGACAATCAGTTTCAATGTTTCCAACCCAAAATAATCGTCCATTTCCTTCCCGTTAATGACAATCCTTCCACCGCCGGGTACTAAACGAACTCTTGCTACAGACTCCTTACGGCGTCCCGTACCTATATATAGAACTTCGCTCAAGAGTCAGGGCCCCCTTCCTTCTTATCATCCGGTCCTTCTCCCAGGACCTGCGGTTGCTGGGCCTGGTGAGGGTGCTGGTCATCCCTGTATACACGCAGCTTTTTTAACATTGCCCGCCCCAGGCGGTTGTGTGGCAGCATGCCCCGGACAGCCATATAAACGGCCTTATCCGGTTTTTTATCCAATATTGTAGCGTAATCAACTTTTCTCAGGCCTCCGGGATACCCGGAGTGACGGTAATAAAATTTTTGGGCCGGCTTACGCCCTGTAAGGACCACTTTTTCAGCATTAATGATAATGACATGGTCCCCGGTATCCAGGTGAGGAGTATATTCCGGCTTGTGTTTGCCTCTAAGTAGTCTTGCCGCATCTGTGGCAACCCTGCCCAGGGGGCGTCTCGATGCGTCGATAATATACCAGTTTCGTTTAATTTCACTTGGTTTTGCCATGTATGTAGTGCGCATTTCCACTCTCTCCTTTAACCTCTTCCAGTCAAGCCACAACCTACATTTTAATATACAGGCCCTGCCCTGTCAAGCTTAAAACCCCGGTTACGGGAACTATCGGCTAAAAATTTTTTAGGCATGCCTTTTCCCTGGTTTATGAATCATGATCATAGTAGATCTTTTCCAGGCAGAGTCCGGCTGCAGGAGATGTAGGCCCGACCGCAGCATTATTTTCACCCCGCAGGGCATTATCAATTTCAGCCAGGTTCAGCCTTCCCCTGCCGGCCCGGACCAGCGAACCGGTGATCAGCCTGGCCATACGGTATAAAAATCCGTTTCCTTCAAAATAAATCGTCAACAACTGTTCTTCCAGCCGGTTTTCAAGTTCAACCCTGTACAGTGACCGCTGTGTATCGGTCACCTTGCTTCCCGATACTTGAAAAGCCTTAAAATCATGAGTCCCTTCAAACCTCGATGCAGCTTTTACCATCAAGTCAAGGTCCAGCTTTTCGGGCAAATGCCAGCAGTAAAAACGTTTTAAAACCTGGGGGAAAAGGGCCCTGTCAATGGTATAGCTATACAGTTTACGCCGGGCATCGAAACGGGCATGAAACTCTGCGCCAACCTTTCGGGCTCCGGTTATCACAATATCAGGGGGTAGGAGGGCATTAACGGCGCTGGGGAGCTTGTTTTCTGAAATAAGAAAAGGCGCCATGAAGTTTGCTGCCTGGCCGCGGGCATGGACTCCGGCATCGGTTCGGCCCGCACCGGTTATCCGCACCGGTTGTTTATAGATTATACTAAGCGCCCGTTCAACAGCTTCCTGGATCGTAGGTGCATTTTCCTGAACCTGGAAGCCGCTGTAATTCGTACCATCGTAAGTGATGTACAACAGGGTATTATACAAAACTAAAGACTCCTTCAAACCGCTTTTACGCCGGCCGTTATTTTGGGTTAGAACACCAATAAACTGTAAAGGTTCTTCTCCTGATACAGTCAAAGGTTTAAATAAGCGGTAGTAAAACAGACCTGGCAAAATATTGTGCCTGCCTGTAAACCATAAACGAACAAGCCACTTATAATTAAATACGGGTTTAACCGATCAAAGACTAAGAACCCAAACCAGGGCAACCAAAACCAGGACCAGGGCCAGGGCGCCCCAATCTTTAAAGGTTATGATGTCCTCATGCATCCGGGTTCTTCTGGCACCAATCCGGTAGCCCCGGGCTTCCATGGCCATAGCCAGCTCGTCGGCCCGGCGGAAAGCACTGACAAAGAGGGGAACAATCAGGGGCACCATGTTCCCGGCCTTTCGGAAAATAGATCCCGTCTCGAAATCCGCCCCGCGCGCCAGCTGGGCCCGCATCAACCTCTGGCTTTCTTCCATGAGGGTGGGAATAAAACGCAGGGCTACAGCCATGATCATGGCTACTTCTTCAGTAGGCAAACCGACATAGCGCAACGGTTTTAAAAAATAACCCATCCCATGAGTGAGGGATAAAGGGGTTGTAGTCAGGGTTACAAGCAGTGAAAATAGAACCAGGGCCACCAGGCGGGCGACAATAAACAATCCCTGCTCCACCCCTTCAGATTCTACCGTGATAAACCCGATCCGTAACAATACCACTCCGCCCGAAGTAAAGAAAAAGTAGATGATCAGGGCAAAAAAGGCAATATAAAAAATTGGACGCAGTCCCCGCATGAGGTAGCTGAAAGGAATTCCGGCCAGGACAAACATAGCCAGGGCCGTAGCCAGCGAGGCAAGCAAAGCGCCGAAAGTTTCCAACAAGAACAGTAGGACCAGGATCAAAACCAGGATCAAAATTTTCAGGCGCGGATTCAGGCGATGAATAAAGCTCTGGCCCGGAATATACTGGCCCAGGGTTATACTACGGGTCATGATCTATCCCGCCTCTTAACTTCATTAATTGCCTGCCGTGCTTCCTGCAGCGTATATACAGATGTTTTTACAGGCATACCTTTTTCAGCAAGGCCGTGCATTATTTCTGTTACCGGGGGCAAAGCCAGGCCCAGGTTATATAGTTCTTCACGCCTGCCAAATACCTCTGCCGCCGGGCCAAACATGGCCAGTTCGCCTTGTTTTAACACCAGGACTCTGTTGGCCAGGGCGGCTGCTTCGTCCAGGTGGTGGGTCGATATAATGATGGTCAGTCCTTCTTTATGGTTTAGCCCGGTTAAAAGATCAAACAGGTTTTTCCGGTAGGCCGTATCGAGGGCCACGGTTGGTTCATCAAGGATTAATACTTCCGGGTTTAAAGACAACACCGCGGCTATAGCAACCAGCCTTTTTTGACCAGCACTGAGTTGAAAAGGATGGCGCATTCTAAGCTCATCGGGATCAAGGCCTGATTTTTTAAGGGCTTCGATGACCTTGTTTTCTACTTCATTGTCATCAAAACCCTGATTGCGGGGAGCAAAAGCAACTTCATCAAAAACAGTTTCCGAAAAAAATTGTTCTTCGGGCATTTGGAAAACCATCCCGATTCGCTTTCTGAGCCTGAGCAGTTCCTGTTTATCGGAACTGATATTTTTCCCTTCAAACACTACCTGCCCGGAAGTCGGCTTGAGCAAACCGTTTAAATGCTGTATAAGGGTAGATTTTCCAGAACCGGATGGCCCTATAATCAGGGCAAAGTCGCCCTGCTTAAAATTAAATGATATATCATGCAAAGCCTTAGTGGCAAAAGGGGTCCCGGGCATATAAGTATGAGTCAGCTTTTCTGTCCCAATGAACATAGGCTGTCCACCAGCTCCCGGTTATAAAGTATTTGCGGCGGCAGAGGAAAGCTATCTTGACGAAGCAACGCTGCCAGTTCTACGGCAGTCGTTCCCTGTAAACCCAGGCCGTGCAAAAATTGAAGATCGGTCATCACTTCTACAGGAGCTCCATCGGCGGCCAGCTTTCCTTCATTCAGGACCACAACCCTGTTGGCCCCGGCCGCTTCTTCCGGAAAGTGGGTAACATGGATTACTGCTATGTTCCGGTTCCGATTCAGCTCCCTTACGGTGTTCAGGACATCACAGCGGCCGGCCGGGTCAAGCATAGCCGTGGGCTCATCCATCAGGATACACTCCGGCTCCATGACCAGAACCCCGGCAATGGCCACTCGCTGTTTTTCTCCGCCTGACAGTAAATGCGGGGGCTGCCTGAGCAATTTCTCTAAACCCAGTAAAGTTGCAGTTTTAAAAACCCTGTTCCTTATTTCTTCCGGCGGGAGGGCCAGGTTTTCCAATCCAAAAGCTATATCTTCCTCGACAGTAGTCGCAACAAGCTGATTGTCGGGATTTTGAAAGATCATCCCACAAGCCCGCCGTACTTCCGGCAGTGTACTTTCTACCTCTGTAGAAATGCCCTTTACCAGCACCTGACCATGGGTAGGGATTAAAAGGGCATTTAAAAGTTTCAAGAAAGTAGTTTTTCCGGAACCATTGGGGCCGACCAGGGCCAAATATTCCCCCTGCTTAACAGTAAGGTTGATTCCGGAAAGAGCAGACGAGTCAGCATCCTCCCCGCCTGGATAATAAAAATCTACGTCCTTTGCCTCAATAATTGTTGAAGGTTGAGCAGCCATAGCGACTAATCGGACACAAGCTCCATAATGACCATATGGGCTCCGTCTCCCCGCCTTGGTCCTTTTTGGATAATTCGGGTATAACCGCCCTCGCGGCCTTCCATTTTGGGGCCGACTTTGTCGAAAAGGGCTGTAACCACATCTTCATCAAGCAAAAAGGCGAGGGCCTGGCGGCGGGCATGCATATCTCCTCTTTTAGCCAGGGTAATCATTTTTTCAGCCAGCGGCTTTGCAGCAGCAGCCTTGGCAGCGGTAGTTTCCATGGTGCCTTCTTTTAAAAACGAGGTCACCAGGCTGCGTAGTAGGGCTCTTCTGGGGCCGCTTTTTCGACTCAGCTTCTGGTATGACATTCTCTATTTCCTCCTTGAAGACTTACTCAAGCATTATTCCCTGCTTTTCTGGAAGCCCAAGCCGAGTTCATCAAGCTTCTGCTCCACTTCTTCCAGTGATTTTTTACCGAGGTTGCGTACTTTCATCATTTCTTCTTCCGGTTTGCGGACCAGTTCACCAACAGTGTTGATCCCGGCCCGTTTCAGGCAGTTATATGAACGGACTGAAAGGTCAAGTTCTTCGATGGTCATTTCGAGGATCCGTTCCAGATCTTCTTCTTTCCGATCGGTAGTAATTTCAACTTCATCAACTTGCTCGGTAAGGTTAACAAACAGGGAAATATGGGTATTTAAAATTTTTGCGGCAAGGCTGGTTGCTTCATCAGGCCTGATACTGCCATCAGTCCACACTTCCAGGGTTAGCTTGTCATAGTCGGTGATCTGTCCGACCCTGGTATCCTCCACTTTGTAGTTAACCTTGCGGATCGGCGAAAACAACGAATCTACAGGAATAACCCCGATTGGCTGCTGGGGCAGCTTGTTCCTTTCGGCCGGGACATAGCCTCTTCCATTGACGGCAGTCATTTCCATGTACAACCTGGCATTCTCTTCCAGAGTGCATATGTGCTGCTCTTCATTCAGTATTTCCACATCGGACGGGGCATTGATATCTTTGGCCTTTACAGCCCCGGGGTGATCGATATCAATAGTTAAAGTCTGCGGCTCATCTGAATGTATTTTCAGAGAAACAGCTTTTAAGTTTAAAATGATCTCGATCGTATCTTCCAGGACCCCGGGAAGAGTGGAAAAATCGTGCAGTGCTCCATCAAATTTGACATTAGTTATTGCCGCACCGGGCAACGAGGACAACAGAATCCTCCTCAGGGCGTTACCCAGGGTGGTACCGTAACCCCTTTCCAGGGGTTCCGCCACAAAACGCCCGTAGTTATTCTGATCATCTTTTTCTACATACTCAATTTTCGGCTTTTCAATTTCAATCATAATTTTTCCTATTTACCCTCCTCGCTTAATATATTGAGGGTGCTTAATTGATTACCGGGAATAAAGTTCCACGATGAGGTGTTCAGTCAACGGCACATCAATTTCATCTCGCTGTGGAATCCTTAAGGCCCGACCTTGAAGTTTTTCATAATCCGCTTCCAGCCAATCAACTAGCTCCTGCTGTTCTCTTGTTTCCACGATTTCTTTGAACACCGCTTTATTCTTCCTGTTCTCCCTGACCGCAACAAGGTCACCCGGCTTAACCAGGTAGGAAGGTATGTCAACTTTCCGGCCGTTTACCTCAAAGTGACCGTGATTGATAAGCTGTCTCGCCTCATTGCGGGAACGGGCCATGCCCATGCGAAATACGATATTATCCAGCCGGCTTTCCAAAAGCTGGAGCAATACTTCGCCGGTAACCCCCTTGCGGCGATCGGCTTCTTTAAAATATCTGCGAAACTGCTTTTCCATAACACCGTAAATACGGCGAGCTTTTTGTTTTTCGCGCAGCTGCTGGCCATACTCGGAAAATTTTTGCCTTGCCTGTCCGTGTTCGCCGGGGGCATAAGCATGGCGCACAACACCACATTTATCGGAATAGCAGCGATCTCCCTTCAGGTAAAGTTTATCTTTTTCCCTGCGGCATAAACGACAAACTGCTCCTGTGTAACGTCCCATTTAGGTAATATTACACCTCCTTCTTTAAAGTAACTATACTCTCCGCCTTTTCGGGGGGCGGCATCCGTTATGTGGAATCGGGGTCACATCTTTTATGGCGTTAACTTCAAGACCTGCCGCCTGCAGCGAGCGGATGGCCGCTTCCCGGCCGGCACCCGGTCCTTTAACGTATACTTCGACCTGCCGCATTCCATGATCCATTGCCACTTTGGCCGCAGTTTCTGCAGCCAGCTGGGCGGCAAAGGGAGTCGACTTACGCGATCCTTTAAACCCAACATTGCCGGCACTGGACCAGGAAATGCTGTTGCCAGTAGTATCGGTGATGCTGATAAAGGTATTGTTGAAAGTTGATTTTATATGGGCAACCCCGCGTTCAATATTCTTTTTCTCGCGACGCTTTGAGCGAGTAGTTTTTTTCTTAACCAAGGTTTACTTATTCCTCCCTTCTTGTTAAAGATTATATTATTTTTTACGGCGTACGCCGACAGTTTTTCGCGGTCCTTTTCGGCCCCGGGCATTATTCTTGGTTTTTTGTCCCCGAACCGGCAGCCCGCGGCGGTGCCTGATACCGCGATAGCAGCCGATTTCTACCAGGCGTTTGATATTCAAAGCCACCTCGCGGCGCAGGTCCCCTTCGACATTATAGTTTTTATCGATAAATTCGCGCAGCCGGCCTAATTCGTCTTCGGTTAAATCCCTCACCCTGGTATCGGAACTGATCCCGGTATGGGACAGGATATCTGCTGCCCGGTTTCTTCCGATTCCGTAAATATAACTCAATGCAATCTCGACCCTTTTTTCACGCGGCAAGTCAACTCCTGCAATTCTGGCCAATCCTTTAACACCTCCTTGAGCATAATCACTCCTGGCATGATTATCATTAGTGATTTATCTAATGAAAAACCTAGCCTTGTCTTTGCTTATGTTTCGGGTTTTGACAAATAACAACAATTTTGCCCTTACGCCGGATTATCTTGCATTTCTCACACATCTTTTTCACTGAGGGCCTCACCTTCATGATAGCGAACCTCCTTATTTATAACGGTAGGTAATACGCCCCCGAGTCAGATCGTAAGGCGATAATTCTACTAAAACCCGGTCGCCCGGCAGAATGCGAATAAAGTTCATCCGGATCTTGCCCGAAACATGAGCTAGAATTTTATGCCCGTTTTTCAACTCAACCCGGAACATGGCATTCGGCAGCGGTTCGACTACTGTCCCTTCTACTTCAACAACATCTTTTTTCTTGCTCATGTTACCAGTTAAACCTCCTCTTCGGAATCCCCGGTCCTCGGAACCAGTTGTTTTAAAAAATCAATGACCTGGTTGTCGGTTACCTTTTCGGGATTAAACGGTTCTTCAAACTCTGCTCTGCGATCATAGCGCTGTAGATGAGCTTTGTTCTTTTTTTTTGGCCGGGCAACGGGCCGCCTGCGCCCGTCAACCAGAAGCACATATTTTTGATCAAGCTCCCACAGTACCAAATAATGCTTTCCTTTATCGCGGCCGGCCAATGAACGAACCAGTTGTCCCGGTTTCAAATCGATCATCACTCCGCCCCCTTAAGAAAGGTTGGTAAATGTCATTACTTCTGGGCCGTTTTCACCAAGGGCCACGGTATGCTCAAAATGAGCGGAAAAACTGCCATCACTGGTGACCACAGTCCATTGATCATCAAGGACTTCCACTTCCCAGCTGCCGGCATTAACCATTGGCTCGATGGCTAGGACAATTCCCTTCTGAAGCAGAGGGCCTCTTCCCGGCAACCCAAAGTTAGGCACCTGTGGTTCTTCATGCATTTGTTCGCCAATTCCATGGCCGACATAATTACGAACAACCGCCATCGAGTTTTGTTCAACATAGTCCTGAACCGCATGGGAAATGTCGGAAAGCCTGTTTCCGCTCTGCATTTTTCCAATAGCTCTTTGCAGAGATTCCCTCGTAACATCAATCAGTTTCTGTGTCTCGTCTGATATCCTGCCCACCGCAAAAGTAGCTGCGGCATCGCCATAATAACCTTTACGGTAGACACCGACATCAATGCTGATTATATCGCCCTCTTTGAGTCTGCGCAAGCTTGGAATTCCATGCACAACTTCATTATTTACAGAGGTGCAAATAGATGCGGGAAAGTTGTTATAGCCTAAAAAAGCCGGTTCAGCGCCGTGTTTCCTGATCAGTTTTTCCGCTGCGCTGTCCAGTTTGGCAGTTGTAACGCCGGGTTTTACCATTTCATCCACCAATTCGAGGACTTCGGCCACAATTTTACCGGCTTCCCGCATCAACTTAATTTCCTTCGATGACTTGAACTTGATCATAAGCATTCTCTATCTCATGAATCCGCGATAACTCCGCATCAACATGTGGCTTTCAATCTGCTTAAATGTTTCCAGGGTCACACCGACCACAATAATTAAACCAGTGCCGCCAAAGATGATGTTCATCCCGGTCAAACGTTCCAGCAGAATGGGAAACACAGCTATAAAAGCCAGTGAAAATGCTCCCACCGTGGTCAGCCGGGATGTTATCCTGGCCAGGTAATCGGCGGTTGGACGCCCCGGCCTCAGGCCGGGTATGAAACCGCCATATTTTTTAATATTACCGGCCACCTGGAAAGGATCAAACTGTACCGCAGTATAAAAGAAAGTAAACAGGATAATTAAAGTCATATATAAAATCAGGTTCAGGTTGGTACCCCAACCGAGGCTTGCGGCAATGCTCTGGGCTACCGGATGCTGAATAAAGCTGACCAGCGTTTGCGGAAAACTCAGGATTACCGAAGCAAAGATTACCGGGATAACGCCTGCCTGATTTACTTTCATCGGTATATGCGTGGCCTGGCCTCCGTACATTTTACGGCCCACCACGCGTTTACTGTACTGTACATTAACCCGTCTCTGTCCCTGGTCAAGACCGATAATACCCACAATCAAGGCCAGCAGAACCAGGGCTACCAGGACAATCAGCAGCATGTTAATTTCGCCAAATCGGTATTGCTCGGCAATCATGGCCACTCCCATTGGGAACCCGGCCACAATACCGGCAAAAATTAGCAGTGATATACCGTTGCCGATCCCTCTTTCGGTGATCAACTCGCCCATCCACATCAAAAACGCAGTACCGGTTGTCAGTGATATAATAATGGTGATATATGAAAGTGTGGTCCGATCAACCACAGCTTCTCCGGCAATTACCGTCGACAACCCGAAAGCCTGGATCAGGGCAATCACGATGGTCCCGTAGCGGGTAATCTGGGTCATCTTCTTGCGACCTTCAGGGCCTTCCTGGCTCCATTCCTTCAGCTTCGGTATGACTATCGTCAAAAGGTTCATTATAATGGAAGCGTTAATATAAGGCATAATACCCAGGGCGAAGATGGTAAAGTTGGCCAGGTTGCCACCCCCGATAATATTAACAAAACCGAAGATGGTGTCCTCCTGGAAAAATTCAGCCAAAAGAGTTGCATCCACGCCGGGTACAGGGATTGCCGAGCCGACCCTGAAGACCACGAACATGGCCAGGGTAAAGAGAATTCTCTCTCTCAATTCTTTGATTCGCCACGCTGTACGAATTGTTTCCAGCACTTAAATCACCTCTGCCTTTCCACCGGCCGCTTCAATCTTAGCCAGGGCTTGCTTGCTGAACCGGTGTGCCTGGACTTCCAGCTTGCGATCCAATTCACCGTCACCAAGCACTTTCAAAGGATCACGTAAATCCTTTAGAATTCCGGCTTCCAGTAAAAGATCTGGTGTCACTACTGTTCCTTCCTCGAATTTGTTCAAATCATTCAAGTTTACAATGTTCCATCTTTTTTTATGTATATTGGTAAAACCACGCTTTGGTAAACGCTGGAAATACGGCATCTGCCCGCCTTCAAAGCCGGGACGGATCCCTGAGCCTGACCGGGCTTTTTGCCCTTTTTGCCCCCGGCCGGATGTCTTACCCAGCCCGGAAGCCATTCCTCTTCCTTTACGTTTAGCCGCTTTCCTGGCTCCCTCAGGAGGCCTTAATTCGTGTAAACGCATCGGCTACACCTCCCTGTATAACGCTTCTCCAGCTACTTAACTTCTTCAACATTTAATAAATAACCTACAGTATTAGCCATACCCCTGATCACCGGCGTATCTTTATGCTCCACTGTCTGGCCAATCTTTTTCAACCCCAGCGCTTTAACGGTGCGCCGATGCCTGGGATTGCGAGCCAGCGGGCTTTTAACCAGGGTAACCAGCAATTTTTTTGCCATAACTGTCAACTCTCCTTACCCAAGCAGCTTCTCTACTTCAATACCGCGCAAAGAACTTACTTCCTCGACCCTTTTCAGCGATTTTAAGCCTTCCATGGTGGCGTTGACAATGTTAATTGCATTATCTGAACCGAGGGATTTGGTTAAAATATCCCTGACTCCGGCCAGCTCTAAAACCGCACGGACAGGCCCTCCGGCGATCACACCGGTACCTTCAGAAGCAGGCTTCAATAGGACTTTTCCGGCTCCAAAACGTCCGGTAACTTCATGTGTAATAGTAGTCCCGGCCATGGGCACATTGATCATATTCTTCTTGGCATTTTCAATCCCCTTGCGGATCGCTTCCGGCACTTCACCGGCTTTACCCATGCCGGCTCCAACCACGCCGTTGTAATCACCTACAATTACCAGCGTGCTAAAACTAAATCGGCGGCCTCCTTTTACAACTTTGGCCACACGATTGACCTGGACCACTTTTTCTACCAGTTCTTGTGATGGTTCTATCTTTGACACCCGTGCAATTCCCCCTTTCTAAAAGTTTAACCCGGCTTCGCGGGCCCCATCGGCCAGCTCTTTTACTCTGCCGTGATAAAGGTAACCGCCCCGGTCAAAAACAACATCTTTAATGCCCTTGCCCACAGCCCTGTTGGCAAGCAATGCCCCAACCTTGCGGGCGGTTTCGCGGTTACCGCCATAATCCAGCTCCGAACGCAGCTGCGGATCAAGGCTGGAAGCGGCAACCAGGGTTTTTCTCGATTGATCATCAATCACCTGGGCATAAATATGTTTGCTGCTCCGGAAAACATTTAACCGGGGGCGCTCCGGTGCCCCATAGACCTTGGTCCGGACCCTGCGGTGACGTTTTTTCCGGTTGATTTGACGTGATTTTGCTTTAAGCACTGTTTTACACCTCCAGGCGACTATTTACCCGCTTTACCCGCTTTTTGGCGGACTTGTTCATTTTCGTAACGAATACCCTTGCCCTTGTAAGGTTCGGGCGGATAGGTCCTGCGAATTACCGCGGCCAGGTTGCCTACCTGCTGCTTATCGATACCTTTTACAATAATCTTGGTGGGACTGGGCACCTCAATTTCCATATCTTTACCGGGAGTAAAAACAACCGGATGGGCAAAACCCATATTCAAGACCAGTTTATTTCCCTCCATTGCCGCCCTGTAACCTACACCTACCAGCTCCAGGTTGCAGCTGTAACCTTCGGTAACCCCCTTGATCATGTTGGCGATCAGAGTCCGGGTTAGGCCGTGCAGGGATTTGTGTTCAGGATTTTCAGTTGGGCGCTTGACATGGATCAAGCTTTCCTCCTGTTCAACAATCATATCCCGGTGCAACTCCATTGAGAGCTGTCCTTTTGGGCCTGTAACGGTTATGTAATTTCCTTCAAACTGTACCTGGACCTTTTCCGGTACAGCAACAGGCTTTTTACCGGTTCGAGACATCGGTAATCCTCCTCGCTATGCTACCAGATATAGCACAATACTTCGCCGCCGCTGCCCGTTTTCCGGGCCTGGCGATCACTCATCAAACCCTGGGAGGTGGAAATAACTGCTATCCCCATCCCACCCAGGACCTTGGGCAGTTCATCTTTTTTCACATACACCCTCAAGCCGGGTTTGCTGATCCTTTTCAGACCGCTGATAATTTTCTCCTGGTTCGGACCATACTTCAGATGAACCCGCAGAATGCCTTGTTTATTATCCTTGATAAATTCGTAATCTTTAATAAACCCTTCCTGCTTTAAAATATTGGCGATGGACCGCTTTACATTTGAAGCAGGAATCTCCACAGTTTTATGCCGCACATTATTGGCATTACGCACTCGTGTCAGCATATCGGCAATCGGATCTGTCATCATAGGCAGTAACAACCTCCTCTCATTCTTTCATCATCTACCAGCTGGCTTTTTTTACTCCTGGAATTTTCCCTTCGTTG
>SKMK01000035.1 GCA_007121075.1 Syntrophomonadaceae bacterium | reverse complement strand
TGTGTTAGTATTCTGTAAGATTTTTATACGAGTTGATACGGCATCTTAGAGCGAGCGCAGGGCCGATTCAAGTTTCACAGCTGCTTCAGGCCAGCTGTAAGGAGCAAGGACGGCATCCAGATCCCGGCTTGATTTTCTCACCTTACCGGTATATGTCCTGTGGATAGCCGCCGCCCACTTAACTGGATCGCGTTCCTCTACAAGGGTGCCGCAGGCGCTATCCCGGGCAACCAGTTCAGGCAGCACTCCCACCGGGGAAGCCACCACAGGAGTACCGCAGGCTGCCGATTCCAGGGCCACCAGGCCGAAGCTTTCGTAATAGGAAGGAATTACAGTAACATCAGCCGCATTATAATAAGCTGGAAGCCGGTCGTATCCGACGACCCCGGTAAAGTTAATTTTACCGCCCAGGCCCAGGGCACCGGCTTTTTCTTTCAAAGCTGCGGTCAGGACCTTGCTCTTGTGATCGCCGCCTGCGATAAAGATTTCGAAGTCATCTTCAGCGGGCAGCAACGAGGCCGCCTCCAGCAGCAGATCGAATCCTTTAACCGGCTCGATCCGGCCCACCGCCAGGATTGTTTTACCCTCCGACCGTCCCCCGGCTTGCTGTTTTGCCTCCAGGCACCCTTTTTGATCGAAGGGATAAAATAAAGACCGGTCAATACCGCAGGGAACAAGGATTACTTTTCCCCGTTCCAGGCCATAATATTCTACAATCCGCTCTCTTTCCCGCTCCGCTGCGGTAACAAGCAGATCGCACTCCCGGGCCAGTTCCGCTTCGGTTTCAAGCCGCAACCAGGGCTCCTTTTCCCCGGGGCAGGCTTCATTTTTGGCCCGGCCCAGGGTATGGAACATCAGCAGGTGGGGGATGTTCCAGCGTTCCTGCAGGATCCGCCCCACCACTCCGGACAGCCAGTAGTGGCTGAAAATATAGTCGTATCCACCACCGTCATCAAGGCTGCTGAACCGGTCGATGCTTTCCGCCACGGCAGGGCAGTGAGGGTAAAGTTCTTTCTTATCGAGCCGACCCAATCCGTCTCCGGGGCAGACCAGGCGCACATTCGGAGCTACCCCTGTTATCTCATTTCGTCCGGCATCGCGGGTAAAAAGGTCAACCCGGTGGCCCCTCTGGCCCAGGGCAGTAGACAGGCCGCGCAGGTACGTGCTCATCCCGCCGGTGTCCTTGCTGCCGGCCCGTCCCAGCGGTGAACTGTGGATACTTAAGACCGCTAATCGCATCTTTTATACCTTCTATCCCGGTAAATATTCTCGTCTACCTGTATAGTGTTGACAGCCTTACTTTTTATTCATGCCATTATTATTCATAATCTCCAGTAACCGGATAATAATCCGGTCCCGTGGATGTTAAAGGCGGTTCTACATTTTGCGGCAGCTGCTGCAACCCCGGTATCATTCCAGCGTGACTTCCGCCCGGTAAACGGGAACAGCAGTTCCGCCCAGACGGCTTTTGTAAATTTCACGGCCTTTTAAAAAATCATAAACCCGGCTGCCCTGCTCAATAGCTTCATTGATTAAAAACACCTTGGACAGCAGGCCGGCGCTCAGGGGTCGGTATTTAGAATTGAAACCGCTGTTATAAAGATAGATGCAACCGCTGTAGTTGAAGTAAAGAACGGCTGCGGCATTGGAACCGTTAATTTCGAGCAGGCCAATCCGGGCCAGGCTTTCGCGGGCCATATTGTCGATCAAAATCCGGAAGTAATGCTCCATCTGGGGGGTCAAGAAATTCGCTTTATCTGGATGATCTTGCAGGAGTTTAAAAAATGAAGGAATAAAATCCTGCATCGCCCCGTTTTCTTTGATTACATGATAGCGGTAATCTTGAGTGTCCCTGTCCAGGCGGCGCAGTTTGCGCCTCACCTCGTGGCGCTGCTTTTTGCTTAAAAGGGCCAGGTAATCTTCCCAGGACCCGGGGAGGTTGAGTGTAAAGGTTTCATCTTCCCGGGCAAACTCAACTGCAGCGGGAAAGCCGGGGCTTTCATTAAAATCAGCCAGGGCGCAGAAGAAAACAGAGTCCGGTCGCTGAGCCTCCATCACAAGCTTGCTGAAGCCTTCACTTCGCAGGGCCGGCAGGAGGGCATTGAAAAAAGCTTTTTCCCGGCCGGGACGGGTTACAAAATCAAGATAATCGCAGACATCGCTGCTGCCAATCAGGTAAGCATTTCCCCCCCTGGCCATCATAGGAGCGATACCGATCAATTCCCTTTCTTGCCAGATTGAGCGCAAGCAGAGGGTGTAACCCTTTCCGAAGGCCTCCCACCAGCTTTGAAGCCAGGCAGGCAGGGCAAAAATATGGGGCCAGTTCAAAGAAGGCCCCGGTTCCGCGTAATACCGGTAAAGGGTTTCTATTGTTTCTTTCTTTAACTCAACTGCCATGGTTACCTTCCCCGCTGTTAAAAATGCCGTATTTTAACCGGAATCGCAATTTAAATCCGGACCACAAACTACCGCAAACCCGGTTATTACTTGAGGTAAATAACAATGTGAATCAGGCCGCCTTCCCATTTACGGTCAAATTCGAGGCCCAGTTTTTCAATCAGGCGATAAACGGAGGTATTATCGGGCAGAATATCGGCTGTAAAGGTATGCAGGCCCTGGTTTTTGGCTACCGTAACCAGGTAGGAAAAAAGCTCGAAACCGATGCCCTTCCCCTGGAAGTCGTCCCGGACCACGATCGAAACTTCGGCCGAAAGGTTGTTCTCGCTGATGCAGTACTGGGCAATGCCGGTGATCACTTCCTGGCCTAAATACCTTTTAACGGCCAGGATCACCATTTCCCGGGTGTAGTCGATCACCACAAACCGTTTCTGCAGCTCTTCGTGCGAGAGCTGCCTTCTAACCGTAAGAAATCGCTGGTAGATACTCTTGTCCGACAAAGAGTAAAAGAAATCCTTAATAATGGTTTCATCACTTATTTTCACCGGACGCAGGAAAATACGGACATTGCGTTTAGTAGTCCGGTAGTTTTCAAGGTGGGCCGGGTACTCGCCTTTTTCACCGGCCATGTAGGCCTGGTCTTTGTAAATCAGGTTTCTTTTCTTGGCTTCCTCGATCAGCCAGGGCCGGAATTTCGGGTGGGCGATACCGATCAGGGCCATAGCCCGCTCCCGGATATTTTTGCCGTGCAGGAAAGCAATGCCGTACTCTGTAACCACGTAATAAAGATCGCCGCGGGTCAGGGTCACCCCCGCCCCTTCGTGTAGGGCGGGCACGATTCTTGAATATTTTCCGTCGCGCGAGGTGGACTGCATGGCCAGGATGTTTTTACCGTACGGCGCCAGGACGGAACCGCGCATAAAGCTGGCCAAACCGCCGATCCCACTGTAAAAAGTGCTGCCGATCGACTCGGTCGAAGCCTGCCCGCTCAGGTCGATTTCGAGACCTGTGTTAATGGCCGTCATATGTTCGTGTTTCCCGATCACCATCGGGTTGTTGGTGTAATCGATCTCCTTGAACTGGACGGCCGGGTTATCATGGATGAATTCATAGGTTTCTTTTGTCCCCATACAGAATGAGGCTACCAGTTTGCCCCGGTTCTTGCTCTTCATGCTGTTATCGACCACACCTTTTTTAACCAGGTCGATCAGCCCGTCCTTTAACAGCTCGGTGTGGACACCGAGGTGGCGCTTTTCGCCAAAACAGGACAAGATTGCATCGGGCAGGGCCCCGTAACCGACCTGGATCGTGTCTCCGTCCTCCACGATCTGGGCCGCATAATGGCCGATGGCCTCGACTATCTCTTTGTCAGGAGGCGGCGGGCTGTATTCGAGAATCGGCTCATCGTATGGAACCAAATAATCAAATTGGGAAAGATGAATGAAGGTATCGCCGTGCACCCGCGGCATATATGAATTAATCTGGGCAATGACCAGGTCGGCATTTTCCACGGCGGCACGGGTAATATCGAGGCTGACCCCGAGGCTGCAGTAACCGTGCTTGTCCGGTGAGGAAATCTGGACCAGGGCAGCATCTACCTTAACCTGGCGGCGGCGAAACATGGCCGGAATATCGGATAGAAAAATGGGGGTGTAGTCGGCCATACCTTCATTAACCGCCTGGCGGATGTTGTGGCTGACAAAAAAGGAATTGGATCGACAGGTGTTTTTTAATTTCTCATCGGTGTATGGTGATACGCCGAGGGTCCAGACATGAAGAATTTCCGTGTCAAAAAAAGCCTTGGGGTTAGATTCCACGTGCTCAACAAACTTCTGTACCAGGTACTGCGGCTCGCCGCAGGCGGCGGCTATAAAAATCCGGTCTCCCGGGCTGACCCGGCCAAATATTTCATCCATATGGGCAAACTTTTCCGGGTACTGCTTACGGGCTGCATCGAGTTCTTTTATCGCCGCTCACCTTCCTTTTATCTCATTCTATCAGCCCCCAATAATTATGGCAACTGATCGGAAAAGGTGGCCCAGTGTAAATAGCGGGGCTTTAAACGCTGTTTTCAATAACAAATATGTTAAAGTACGCCCGGTTGTTGGCTTGCTTTACAGCTGAACCGGACGAATGACGGAGCGATACATTACAGGCTCCCGCCGGGCCTGCTGCCTTCATAAGAAATGACTGCCTGGCATTTTGGGCGGGGTGGCGGCAGGAAATTATACAAGCAAGGAGAATATTTAAATAGTAGCCGGAAGATCGATTCAAATTTAAACGCTCTCCCGGCCCGGTAAATAAAAATTCTACCTGGAGGTAAGACAAATGAAGTTATACCTGGATACGGCTAATGTCGAGGAAATAAAAACTGCGGCCAGCTGGGGTGTGATTTGCGGGATTACCACCAATCCTTCCCTGGCGGCCAAGGAAACTGAAAATTTTAATAAGATTCTGACTTCCATCTGCAATGAGGTTGACGGACCGATCAGCGCCGAGGTAACTTCCATGGATTACGAGGGTATGGTCAGGGAAGCCCGTGAGCTTGCCGGCGTGCATAAAAATGTTGTAGTCAAGATCCCGGTTATGCCCGAAGGACTGCGGGCGGTTAAAACCATTTCCGCTGAAGGCATCCGGGTTAATGTCACCCTGGTCTTTTCAGTTAACCAGGCCCTGCTGGCCGCCCTGGCCGGCGCCTCCTTCGTCAGCCCGTTCCTGGGCCGCCTGGATGATATCGGTCATACCGGAGTGGAGCTGGTACGCGATATTGTGGATATGATCGACCTGCATGATCTTGACTGCCAAGTCATCGCCGCCAGTATCCGCCACCCGGAACATGTACCGAGGGTAGCCCTGGCCGGCGCTCATATCGCCACGGTCCCCTTCAAGGTGCTGGAGCAGATGTTCAAGCACCCCCTGACTGACATCGGAATTGAAAAATTTCTCAGCGACTGGAAGAAAAAGCAGGGCAAATAACAGCCGGTTTCGAATTAATCAGGTAAACGGCTCCAAAACAAATGAGCTGCTTGACTATAAAACTTGATTGTAGCATCGAAAAATGCCGCCTTAGGCAATATCCCGGGCGGCATTTCTGTTTTAATTTTGGAAAGGATTTGCCGGTAGTGTCTCTGGCAGCATAAAAGTTGCAGTAAACCGGCATTCTTATGGGGCTTGCCTCCCACCGTTATCAATCCGGCCCGCTTCTGCTTCCAGCTTATTTTCAAAGTAGATGCTGCGGCTGGGGAAAGCAACGGAAACACCTTCTTCTTCCAGGATCTCCATGATCTTGAAATTAATCTCTTCCTTGACGGCCAGGAACTCGGTCCAGACCTTTGTCTTGGTAAAGAAGTAGATAAAAATATCAAGGCTGCTTCCGGCAAACTGCTCAAAACGGACCATGATCAAATCCGGGTGTACCTCGGGGTGATTTTCCAGCAACTCCCTGATCCGGTTTACACAGGTCTGCAGTTTTGCCCTGGGCGTGGTATAGGTAACTCCCAGGTGAAAGCTAATGCGCCTTTTCTGCATCCTGGTCCAGTTGGTCACCGGCTCGTTGGCAAGAACCGCGTTGGGGACAGTGACCAGAGAATTGGCGAAGGTGCGGACCCTGGTGCTGCGCAGGCTCATCTCCTCCACGGTCCCTTCGACGCTGGGGGTCAGGATCCAGTCTCCGATTGTAAATGGCTTATCCATGATGATGACCACCCCGCCAAAGACGTTGGCCACCGAATCCCTGGCGGCCAGGGAAACGGCCAGGCCGCCGAGGCCCAGTCCGGCTACCAGGCCGCTGACGTCATAATCCCATTCCTGGACGATGATCACAAAAGCAAGGGCCACAATGACCCCCCGCAGGGCCCTGGCAGCAAACATGGAGAGGCTTTGATCAAGGCTCATTTTTTTACTGACCTTGTCGTAAGCCTCGCCGCCCACCAGGTTATAAAAGCCCCAGGCTATTAGAATAATAACGGCCGAACGAAACATGTTGGAAAAAACAGCCATTATTGCCGGAGACAGTGCTAAATAATTTAAGGCTGCATATATGCCGATGCCTATGATCAGATTTTTTAACGGGTTATTAAAGGCCAGGAGGGCGGCCCGGTCAAATTCAGTTTTGGTTTTGTGGGTTATTCTTAAGATCATGCCAAAAATAAAGCGGGTGAAAAGGCCCCTGACCAGCAGGGCAAAGAAAAAAATAAGGGCAGCCACCAGCATTTGCCACCAAATATTATCCTGATCGGCAACAAAACTCCAGAAAGCAGTTAAATAGTCAACCACCGCGTCCACCTCCCAAAAATGCCCTGCCCGCCTATTAAAATCACTGTGCCAGCCATGTGTCAGGCGGCCCGTTTTTGGCTAAACCCGTCCTGCCAATAAATAACTTTTCTACAGAGGGTGTCCCTCTCCTGCTTTTTATGCTAAATTAGTTTGTACAGGAATAAAAGCTGCACAACTCCGGAGGATATCATGAAATTCAGGCAGGGACAAAGCGCTTTCTTCCTACTGCTTGCTTGTTTTATGGTCACAAGCGCCCTGATCATGCTCCAGATCGGGCCGGCGGGGACAGTGCCGGCATCCGGCCCTGCATCTGAGTCGCCACCTTTCTATATCTCTCCTCTCCAGCCATCTACAGAAGAACAGGTCATAATCCACCCCGAGCAACCCAGTCCGGGTGACTTTTTGGTGATAGAGGCCGGCCCGGCCCCGGCCGGGGCCGAGGTTAATATCGATTTTGACTTTCCGGGAGCGGTATCCAATCTATACCGGGTCGGAAGCCTGATTTATGCTGTAATCGGGGTTAGCTATGAATCGAATCCCGGCAGCTTTGATATCACCATTGGGGTCCAAAATCCGGAAACGGTAAACAGAACCCTCCATGCAACGGTCCACCTGGCCGAGAAAGAATTTCAAACTGCTCGCTTCAGCATGCCCGCCCGCGTTACAGAAGGCTGGACTGCCGCACGCCTGGCCGAAGACCGGGAAAAAGTCAGGATAGCCCGGTCCGAAAGTGAACCTCACCCGCTGTGGCTGAACCGGTTCAGCCTCCCCCTGGAAGGGCGGGTTACCTCCGAGTACGGGGCCATCAGGATTATCAACGACAACCCCCCGCGGCGTCATGCGGGAATAGATATTGCCGAAGAAACAGGCACCCCTATAATTGCCACCAACCGGGGCATTGTCAGGCTGGCCGAAGAACTTCTATCCGGCGGGAAAACGGTGATCCTCGATCACGGGATCGGTCTTTCCAGCACCTACATGCACCTCGATTCCATAGCGGTAGAAAAGGGGCAAACAGTAGAACGGGAACAAAAAATCGGGACCGTGGGCATGACCGGTTATGCTACCGGTCCGCACCTGCACTGGGAAGTTAACCTCGGCACTACCCCGCTCAACCCCGAACAACTGCTGGACAATGACCTGCTCTGGATTCCTCCCGCCTATGTTGAAAAAAAACTTTCTTCCGAACCCTGATCCCCACCTTCCCCCTTTTTTTTTGCAATCAATTTACCATGTCACCTGATTTCATGATAAAATAAGCATGTTTTATGATAAAATAATTAGTTGTATCCAAATAAAGGGGTGAGGCATTGATGTTATCAAAAAAAGCGCTGGGCGTCAGCCCTTCGCCAACCATGGCCATAGAGGACAAGGCCAAAACAATGAGAAGCCAGGGAATTGACGTGATTGGCTTTGGAGCCGGTGAACCCGACTTCGATACCCCGCCCCATATCAAAGAAGCGGCAATCAAGGCCATCAATGAAGGCCATACCCGTTATACCCCGGCTTCGGGAACCCTCGAACTTAAAGAGGCCATCTGCCAAAAGTTGAAATCAGACAACGGGCTTGATTACAACCCGGGCCAAATAGTGGTCAGCAACGGGGCCAAGCATTCCCTCTTTAATGTCCTCGCCGCCCTGCTCAATCCCGGGGACGAAGTTTTGATTCCCGTCCCCTACTGGGTCAGCAACCCTGAACTGGTTAAACTGAACGACGGGGTTCCGGTAGCGGTTGAAACCTCAGAAGAAAACCACCTCAAGGCTTCTGTGGAAGACCTGGAAAAACACCGCACCGCCAAAACCAGGGCTCTGATATTAAACAGCCCCTGTAACCCGAGCGGCCAGGTTTATAACGAAGGCAAGCTAAAAGCTATCGCTGATTTCTGTGTCAAAAACAATATTTATGTGATTGCCGATGAAATCTATGAAAAATTGATCTACGACACCATCTCCCACTGCAGCATCGCCTCTTTCAATAAACAGATCAAAGATTTGACTATCGTCGTCAACGGCGTTTCCAAAACTTATGCCATGACCGGATGGCGGATCGGCTATACCGCTTCAACTGCCGAGATCGCCAAAATAATGTCTGCCATCCAGAGCCAGACTGCCTCAAACCCGAATTCGATCGCCCAGAAGGCTGCTGTAGCGGCCCTCCTGGGAGACCAGGAATGCGTGGAAAAAATGAGGCTTGCTTTTGATGAGCGCAGGAAATATATGTACAACCGGGTTAAAAAACTCCCCTACCTGGATGTTTTGGAGCCTAAGGGAACATTTTACATCTTTCTTAACCTGTCCGAGGCTTTGGGCAAATCTTTCCAGGGCAGGCGCATTGAAAACGGGGACGATTTTGCCGGGCTCCTGCTTGACAGTAGAAAAGTAGCCATTGTGCCGGGCAGAGGTTTTGGGGCCCTAAACTACGCCCGGATGTCTTTTGCGACCTCTATGGAATACATCGTCGAAGGGCTAAACCGTCTGGAAGCATTTCTCAATGATCTGGAATAAGCTAAACTTTTAGGAGGTTAAGAATGTTTGATGCAGCAATTATCGGTGCCGGAATTATCGGTACTGCCATAGCCAGAAAACTGGCCCAGTATGATCTTCAGCTGGTCCTGATCGAAAAAGACAGCGATGTGGCCAATGGTACCACCAAGGCCAACAGCGCTATTATCCATGCCGGGTTTGACCCCGAACCGGGCACGCTGAAGGCAAAATTCAACGTAGAAGGCAACCGCCTCTATGAAAATCTATGCCGGGAACTCGATGTGCCTTTTCATCAAACCGGCTCCCTGGTGATTGCCTTCAGCGAAGAAGAGATGGACACATTAAACGGCCTCTACGAAAGAGGCCGCTCCTTTGGGGTCCCCCGCCTGGAGCTGGTAGGCCGGGAAAAACTGCACAAGATGGAACCAGGCCTGAGCGATGAAACAATGGGTGCGCTGTATGCTCCCACGGCCGGGATTACTGATCCCTACCTGCTCACCATCGCCCTGGCTGAGAGCGCCGCTTCCAGCGGGGTCGAACTCAGGCGCAACAGCCCGGTAACGGAAATAATCAAACTGGGTGAAAGGTTTAAAATAAACTGCGGCGGGGAAACAATCGAAACCAGGATCGTGATCAATGCAGCAGGCCTTTACGCCGACCGGATTAATGAAATGGTCAACCCGTCCTACTTTCAAATCAAGCCGGCCCGGGGCGAATATTTTCTCTTAGATAAGAAAACCGGCCATTATGCCCGGCACGTCCTCTTTCCCTGCCCCACCAAACTGGGCAAGGGCGTACTGGTTTCCCCCACCGCGCACGGCAACCTGATCATCGGGCCGAATGCCGAAACGGTCGATTCCAAGGAGGCCACAGAAACTACCGCCCGGGGACTGGCCTTTGTCCGCCGTAACGCCGAAAAAATCAAAAAGAACCTCCCTTTCCACAAAGTCATTACCTCTTTCAGCGGCCTCAGGGCCAAATCGAGCACCGGCGATTTTATCATCGAGGAAACTGATCAAACCCGCGGGTTTATCAACGTGGCCGGGATCGACTCACCGGGCCTGGTTTCAGCGCCGGCCATCGCCGATTACGTTGCCGGCATGGTAATTGATAAAACCGGACCATCGGGTAAGAACAGCGCCTACTGCCCGGCAGCCAGAAGCCACACTCCCTTTACGAACCTTAATGAAGAGGAAAAAGAAGCCCTGATCAAAGAAGATCCGCGGTTCGGCAGGATTGTCTGCCGTTGTGAACACATTACTGAAGGTGAAATCGTCAGGGCTATTGAAGGACCGGCCGGAGCGCGGAGCGTAGATGGAATTAAAAAGCGGACCCGGGCCGGCGGCGGACGCTGCCAGGGAGGCTTTTGCGGCCCTAAAGTAATCCGGATCCTGGCCCGGGAACTGAACCTGGAACCGGAAGAGATCAAAAAAGACAACCCCGAATCCTATATCCTCACCGGCCCAACCAAGGGTAAAAAATCAGAGTCAACAGTACCCGGGAGGACAAGCACAACCTGCTCAACAGCACCGGGAGAACTAAAAACTCCCGAAGAAGGCAGAGACTACCACGACCTGGTCATCATTGGCGGAGGGCCGGCCGGAATGGCTGCGGCAGTAGCCGCCAGAGAGCAGGGCATCGATGATATCCTGGTCATCGAACGGGACCATGAACTGGGCGGTATCCTCCAACAGTGCATCCACAACGGCTTCGGCCTGCACCAGTTCAGGGAAGAGCTGACCGGCCCGGAATACGCCGAGCGGTTTATCGATCAACTCAAGCAAAAAGGGATCAGCTGCAAACTAAATTCCATGGTGTTATCTGTCGGCAAGGACCGCCGGATCACCTTTGTCAACAGCAAAGACGGCCTCAATTCCATTCAGGCCGGAGCGGTGGTCCTGGCCATGGGCTGCCGGGAAAGAACCCGCGGAGCAATCAATGTCCCGGGAACCAGGCCGGCCGGCATCTTTCCCGCCGGCATGGCCCAGCGCTTCGTCAATATAGAGGGTTACATGGTCGGCCGGAAGGTTGTCGTTTTTGGCTCCGGCGATATCGGCCTGATTATGGCCCGCCGCGTGGTCTGGGAAGGCGGTGAAGTAGTGGCCGTTATAGAGCGCAAGCCTTATTCGGAAGGTTTGATCAGAAACTACGTCCAGTGCGTAGAAGACTACGGCATCCCCATGTTGCTGCAGCACACCATTACCAGTATCAAGGGTAAAGACCGGGTCGAGGGCATTACCATCGCCAAAACCGACCAAAACAAGCAGCCCGTCGAAGGTACGGAAAAGGAATTGGAATGCGACACCGTCCTTTTCTCGCGCGGTCTGATTCCCGAAAACGAACTGTCAGTGGGCGCCGGGATCTCCCTGCACCCGGGCACCGGCGGACCGGTTGTTAACGAAACCATGGAAACGGAAATTGAAGGTATTTTTGCCTGCGGCAACGTGGTCCACGTCCATGACCTGGTAGACTGGGTGACAGAAGAGAGCTACAAGGCCGGACGCGGAGCTGCCGATTACGTCAAGAGGCAGGGCCAGGAACCAGCCGAAGGATACAGTTTTAAAACCAAACCGGGCACAGGGATCAACTATATCGTCCCTCACAAGATCAGGACTGCCCTGATGGAAGACGGCGTTGAACTTTACATGAGGTGTGACGGTCACCACCAGAACACAACCCTGCAGGCCAGGGCTAACGGCCAAGTTGTCAAATCGGCCGCTAAAAAAGTCCTCACCCCGGGGGAAATGATTGTTTTAAAAATCAAGGAAGATGACTTGCCGTCTGATAGCTTCGACGAACTTACCGTTGAACTGGCGAAGGGAGATATATGACCCTGGAAACTAAAGAAATGATCTGTATCCTCTGCCCCCTGGGCTGTAAAATGCGGGTGAAGGAAAAACCGGATCAGCCGGGCGAATTATCGGTGCGCGGCCAGCAGTGCAAACTCGGGGTAGACTATGCTTACGACGAATATTCCAATCCGACCCGGACGGTAACTTCAACCGTAGTGATCCACAATGCTCCCCTGCCAAGGCTGCCCGTGAAGACCAGCAAGCCAATCCCAAAAGAGCTGGTTTTCCCGGCCATCGATGAAATTACCAGGACAGAAGTTGAGGGCCCCATTGAAATCGGCACAGTAATAATCAAAAATTTGCTCGGTACGGACTCGGATGTCATCGCCACCCGCAGTTTATAATTTGCGCCGGAAGATTATTTGGAGAATGTAGATTATTGTTCCAGGTTACTTTCCTTTATCTTTTTGAAAAGCCCAGGTAATAAATAAATGAAACTATCATGATAATTATCCCAAAAAGCAGCCAGCTATAATCGTAATTTCCTGTAATATCGGCAACAAGGCCAAAAACAGGAGGAGCTACAAGAATCCCGATTCGAGTGGCAAGTAGAGCCAGGCCGGTTGCCGCTCCGGTTCGCACCATTCCAGCGTATTCACCTATTGCTACAAAGAAAACCCCGGCCCAGCCAAAAGCTGAAAAACCCAAAATAAAGATAAAGGCAATCAGAGCTATAAAGTCTATTTGGAATCTGTTTAAGAAAAGCCCGAAAATCATAAACATAACTCCGGAAGCCAGGCCGATCAAGAAAATCGTCTTTCCCCTGTTACCGTGCAGAAACCGGTCTGAAATCCATCCCCAGGCTGGCCGGCCGACCAATCCGCCGATCTGAAAAATTCCAAGGCCCAAGCCGGCAGCTGCCCGCCCCATGTTTAAGTCTTCAGAAAGATAAACCGCAAAATGGGAAAGGACAGCCCCTACACTTGCGCCTGCAAATACTGCCCCAACAAGACACGTTAAAAGAATCTGTTTGTTTGTAAAAAGAAAAAGCAGGTTATCTTTAAAAGAAGGAGCTTCTTCTTTCTGGCTTTCCTGCTCACCTTCCAAAGGTTCGTTACTGGAGCTTTCCCAATAAACCTTATAAATAAAAATGCCGATCAATACTACAAAAATGCCGGCAACTTGGACCGACATTCTCCACCCGAAATTTTCTCCCAGCAGCGGCAGCAAACTCGCTCCGGCAAGCCCGCCAATGCCTATACCCGACTGCATTATGCCCATAGATACAGCGCGCTTTTCAGGTGGCGTTTCAACCATCACCCCTTTATTTAAGGAAGGAGTTATGATACTTTGTCCCAGCCCGGCAAACAGGGCCAGTACAAGCAAAATCATATATGAAGGAGAAAAACCAAATAAAATATTCATAGAACCCAGGGAAACGACCCCAAATATAATTCCCTTTTTGGGCCCTATCTTGTCTACAACACTGCCGGTAAAAACAGCAAGCATAGCAGAAGTAAGGAAAAAGAAAGTAGAGTAGTAACCAACTTGAGTTCTGGTCAAAGAAAACTCTTCTCGAACAAAGGGAAGCAAGGCCAGAAAGCCGTTGTGGCTGAGCGTCATCGCTATATATGGGGTTGAAAGGATAAGAAGGATTTTTATAAAGGCAAGCTTTTTACCTCGGGCTTCATCTTGAATAGCAATTCCTCCTATAAACAGTCCAGTAAAGCCATTAAATCAAACCCGGCCTATTTTTAATTTAACGTTCATACCCTGCAATTTTAAATGATGATTATTTTCAAAGCTTCTATATATTTTATTATGCCTTTAAATGGGTAATTTGACGTCATTCAGGGATTACCTTTCTTTTAAAAAAAAGATTTATAGAACACCACAACAATGACAGCTCTGCTTATACATTGCCCTTAAGAGAGAAAAATGCTTTACCAATATTGTAGCCAGATTTTTATGATATAATGTATTTTAAATCTACCTTGCCCAGAGATTATCAGCCTTTCGCGTAAAGATTGCTCTCCCCCAATCATACCGCACCTGCGGCAGAGATTTTCGGTTTTCAGCTTAGGTCCCCGCCCGGCCGGGAAAAGAAGTGTACTTTTGAAAGAAGTTTTCGTTGCCAGACAGCCGATTTTCAAACATAACCAGAAGGTTTATGGCTATGAACTGCTTTACCGCTCCTGCATGGATAATATTTTCTCCGAACCCGATGGTAACAAAGCCACTTCAGAGGTAATCGCCAACAGTTTCCTGCTCTTTGGCCTGGAGAACATTACCCGCGGGGAAAAAGCTTTTATAAACTTTACCCGAAAGCTCCTGGATGACGGGGTTGCCATGCTTCTCCCGAGCGACCTGCTGGTGGTCGAGCTGCTGGAAGACGTCGAACCGGATGAGGAGGTCTTCCAGGCTTGCCTCAAACTGAAAAAGATGGGCTACATGCTTGCGCTTGACGATTTTACCTACAGTGAACCTTATGAGCCGTTCATAAAAATGGTAGACTTTATCAAGGTTGATTTCTTACGGACATCGTCCCAAACAAGAGACTCGCTTGCCCGACAACTGAGCCGTTACGGCGGGGAACTTATAGCTGAAAAGGTCGAAACTATCGAAGATTTTAACCAGGCCCGCGATGCCAACTATAAATACTTCCAGGGCTACTTTTTCAGCCGGCCGCATGTCCTGAGCAGCAGAGATATCATGGGGCGTAAGTTGAATTTTGTGCATCTCCTGCAAGAGGCCCGTAAACCCGAGATAGATTTCGAACGGGTAGAAGAAATCATTAAGCGCGATCCGGCTCTGACTTACAAGCTGCTCCGGTTTATCAATTCGCTCGCCTTCTCACTAAAAGTAGAAATACGCTCTGTGAGACAGGCCCTGGTGCTGTTCGGCCAAAAAGAAGTTGTCAAATGGGCGCTGCTGGTTTCCCTGAGGAACATCGGTGAAGACAAACCGGATGAACTGTTAACCCTGGCCGTGCAAAGAGCCCGCTTCTGCGAGCTGCTTGCTCCCCTGATTGGTCAAAAACACCGGGAAGCTGATTTTTTTCTGATGGGCATGTTTTCCCTGATTGATGCTTTCCTCGACCAACCCCTGGATGAACTTTTAGTGCACCTTCCCATTCCCGAAGATATAAAGATTGCCCTGCTCGGACAAGACGGTCTCATGCAGGACATCTGTTCCCTGGTAATATTATATGAGAAGGGAAACTGGGAAGAAGCCCTCGCGCATATGACTACCCTCGGATTGACTGAAGGGGCAGTCACAGACAGCTACCTTGATTCTCTGCGCTTTGCCAATGAAGTATCATCATATTAAAAGGTATTATAACAACAAAAAGTCAGGGTTACTCTTACCCTGACTTAATGTAACTATTGGGGTCGGCTGCAACGCCGGAATTATTATCTTTTACCAAAAGCAACGTTAAAATCTACTGCCGCACCTATAAATGCAGCATGGACAAAGCTCTGGGGGAAATTACCCAGCAATGTTTCAGACCAGGGATCAGCCTCTTCGGAGAAGAGACCGAGATCATTTTTATATTTTAAGGCAGCATCAATATAACTTTTGCTTTTTGTATAATTGTCCCGCATTATCCAGTACTGGGCCATCCAGAAGTTTCCGGCAAGAAAAGACCCTTCTTTCTTTTCATCAAACATCAGCAGATTTCTGTATACCAGGTTATTTTCACAAAAACTACTTTCCAGTTCGGCTATAGTCTCAATCATTTCTTGAGTATCGGGTTCACAAAAACCCCATTCCGGAAAAAGGGCAGAGGTAATATCCACCTCTTCACTGCCGGCAAAGACAGCATAGGCTCCGTAAGATGTAATACATTCCTTTTGTATGAAATTCCTGATCTTTGAAGCGGTATCTAGCCAGAAATGTTTTTGCTCTTCAATGGTGGAATGGGCAGCTATATATTCCAGGGCTACTGCCATGATTACTTTACTGGATGTAAACTGCCTGGCAATATCTTCTTCCCAGATCCCGTAATCGTCCTTGTCCCAGTTATTACCCAGGAAAGATGCAATTTCTTTTACGGTATCCCAGTGGGTTCTGACATTGTAATTCTCATAAATTAACTTGGCAGCCAAAAGAATATTACTCCCCGCATCAAGTTGCAGCTGCTCATTGGCATTATTCCCGATACGTACCGGTTTGCTGTTTAAATATCCGGAAAAATTAAGATACTGTTCAGGTTGTGCCGGTTCCCCGTGAATTGTAACAAATGGAGTTCTCGAATAATCCTTAATGTTTATCCTTGATGAACAGATAAAGTCCAGGAAATGCTTCTCATCATCCCCCTTGCTTCCTGCACGGGTCAGGGCACTCACGATCATGGAGGCATCCCTGAGCCATACGTACCGGTAATCATAATTACGTTCACCTCCCGGCACTTCAGGCAGGGAAGTAGTAAGAGCAGCAATTATCCCCCCCGATTTCTCATGAGTTAGCTGCCTGATCGCCCTCACAGAGTCGTAAACATCTTCCTGGTATGGTCCTGTGTAAGAAAAACTTGACGCGATTTCATCCCATGCTTCCAGGGTTCTTTTAAGAGACCTTTTCAGTTTTTTATCAGCTTCAACCCCGAGTTCCTCTCCGGATAAAACTGCCCATGCTTCTTCTCCGGGGGGTATATCAAACAAAATATGCTTACCCTTAATCCGGGAATAGTGGGAAAAAGTCAGGTAATACTTGTCATTTACAGTTATCGTATTGTCATTAAGCTTTTTTAGTTTAACCCCTTCCATACCATAACCGGGAGCAGGAACAATCAAGTTGGTCACCGTAAGAAAAGAAGGCGAAAAAAGTCGACATACCCCTGTAAAGTCAGCGCGCAGGGGCATCCAGTCGGTAAGGGTTAAAGAATCTTCACCAGATTGAAAGGTAGACTCAATAATATTACTGTTACCAATATATCTCCTTTTTACGTTGAAATTTTCTTTAATCTGCAGTGACCAGACCCCTCCTTTTTCATCGTCAAGTAATGAAGCGAAAAAGGAAGGAGCATCGAATTGATCCGGGCAATACCAGCAAATGTCCCCGTAAAGATCGATAAGTGCACCGGTTTGGCGGTTACCGATCATCCCCATGTTCCTGATTTTATAATTCATTCTACTGCCTCATCTTCTTTCTTTATAAAATATATTCTTTCATTGCAAATTAAGTTTTGCCTATCACAAGCTTTTAAATAATGATTCTACCCAAAAAGAGTATTCATGCTTAAATAGTAACACAGCAATAAGAAGAAAACGTCAATAATAATTTAGCAACAACTAACGATAAGTATATGAGGCAAAATACTGGTTTTTTTGCTATACAGCTCTAAATATAGCATATTTTCTAGTATAATTATGAGGCCTATTCAAATTATTCAAGTACTCCTTAAAAACATAAAGCGTGTGGAGAAATCCACACGCATTGCTTTTGATGGTGTCGGGAGGGGGACTTGAACCCCCATGGTATTAACCACACGGCCCTCAACCGTGCGCGTCTGCCAATTCCGCCATCCCGACATATTCAACTTTCCTGTTCCTTTAAGATTATAAGGGTTTATCTAAAAACCGTCAAGATTCGGGAGCAATTTATTGCATAGCTGTGCCCGAAACATACAAGGAACAGGTCAAAAAGCCGGGTTAAAAAAGGGTTTAACCAAACTAAGGCGAACTTGTATTAAGTGTTTTTGACCAGGCATGTCATGCTCCAAATGCTTCACAGGGAGGAATAATGAATGGAACACAACCCCGAACCGGAAGATTTACTGACAGTTCCGGATCAAATCACCAATCCTGAGAAGTTGTCTCTGACCGGCAATGAATATCTATCCCTTCCGCAAATAAGCTCCTCGGCAGGGATTGTGTCATTAAATGTTTTGCGCCTAGACCAGCGGGGTTTACTGGAGTTTTCAGGAACCGAACAAACTCCGCTCGTGGAACCGTTGATCTCCGTTAATGATTCCCCGGTGGAAACGGCCGGTGGTTTTGAATGGCACTACCAGCTTAACTGGATTCCGGAATTCAGGTTAAAAGATGACGGCGGCGGCTGGGTGGCGGAAAGCGAAATTTTTGCCCCACCCGGTTATAAAGGATTCTGCTGGCGGCTCAGGTTTACCAATACCGGTAACAAACCCCTGACTGTAAACCTTGGCTGGCAGGGCGCCTGGAAAAGCTTCAACTATATTGTATTTAACCGCAGGCCCATCAGTGGCTCCAGGGATATCAGGCATGATCGCTGGACCGGCAGCCTGATCCTGGAGGGTTCTTCAGGATTGCCCCTGGCGGCCCTGGCTTTGGCCGCGGAGCCGGCCGGAAAATGGAATACAGATCCCCAAGAAGGCAACTTCTCCATCCAAAACAGTTTCTACCTTGAACCGGGCCGGGAATATGAAGCCAGGCTTTATGGAGCCGTAAACCTTGATGCCGACGGGGCGGGAACTACCTCCATCGATCTGCGCAGGCATGGTATGAAAGCCTTAAAAGAGCACACCGAGCAGTGGCTGAAAAGCAAGCAGGTCAACATTGAAAATAAAACCCTGAGCCCGCTGTTGAACCGGAACCTCTTTTTCTGCTACTTTTATTCCCTGGCTCGTTCGTTGGACAGTGAAGACCTGGTCCCGGTCACTTCACGCAGCCCCCGCTATTATGTCAGTTCAGCCTTCTGGAGCCGTGACACTTTCCTATGGAGTTTCCCGGCTGTTATGATGGTCGACCAGGATCGGGCCAGAGATCTCCTGGTTAACGTCTACCGGCGCCATATTAAAAATGCCGGTGACCATGCCCATTACATCAACGGCACCGTGCTTTATCCCGGATTTGAGCTGGACGAGCTGGCCGCTTATTTTATCGCCCTGAACCATTACCTGGACCGCAGTGAAGACAGTTCAATCATGGAAGAAAAGGTAATCCGGGACGGGTTAGACATCCTGGTTGAGAAGGCTTTCGAGCGCTTTGACCCCCAATCTGGATTATACAGCACGTTCCTCAGCCCTTCCGATGACCCGGTAACTTACCCTTACCTGACCTACAACAACGCCCTGCTGCAGCGTTCCTTCCATTTCCTGTCCAAGCTTCAGGAAAAAGAGCTGTGGAACCACAAAAGCGATTTAGCGATCCTGTCCAGGGAACTTTTACAGGCCATTTTTGACCACTGCATTGTCCAGGGCCCCTTTGGGACCATGTTTGCATGGGCTGTAGACGGCAAAGGCAGGTTTACCCTTTACGACAACCCGCCCGGCAGCCTGCAGCTGCTGGCCTGTTACGGGTTTTGCTCGATCGAAGACACCGTTTTTAAGAACACAGTCCGCTGGATCAGATCTTTCAATAACAAGTATTTTCACCAGGGCAGCAACTTTGAAGAAACAGGCTCCATGCATGCTGAAAATCCCTGGCCCATGGGAGCCTGCAACGATCTGCTGGCCTGCAACGCCGGCGCCGTTGACTTTTTAAGCCGGGTGAAAATGGACAACGGCTTTTTCTGTGAAAGCGTCCATCCCGAAACCGGGCAGGTTTCCACCGGGGCCGCCTTTGCTTCCGGGGCCGGTTTGCTGGCCTGGACCATCAAAGAAAAGGTTGAATAAGGCAGGTTAAGATCCGATGAGAGAATTAAAGCAGCTCCCCCTGTGGGGAAAAGTTATTTACGGGGCCGGATCGGGCGGCTTCAGCCTGGTGGACCGGGTCCTGATCACCTGGCTGTTTTACTATTATATCACCAGCCCCCTGGAGGGTGTCGAAGCGTTGATGCCGCCTTTTGCTTTCGGCATCATTATGTTCCTGGGAAGGGCTATCGATGCCATAGCCGATCCCGTGATTGCCCGTTGGTCCGACAACTACAGGGGCCGCCTGGGCCGGAGGATGCCCTTCATGCTTTTTAGCGGGGTAGCCTACGTGGTCGTTTTCGTCCTCCTCTTTTATCCCCCGGTGGCTGAAACTTCAGTCCTGAACACGGTCTACCTGGCCGTCCTGCTCGCAGTTTATTTTAGCCTGTTCACCGCCTACGTCTGCCCCTACCTGGCTTTGCTGCCGGAGTTGGCCCGCAGCAATAAAGACCGGGTTGACCTGGCTACTTTCCGGGCCGTCTTTATGCTGCTCGGTGTCGGCATTGCCCTGATTGGTTCAGGGATCCTGATCGGCAGGCTCGGGTTTCACGGCATGGTCTGGGCCCTGGGCGCACTGGGGTTGGTCTTGCTGTACCTGCCGCTTGCCATTAAAGAACGCGATTATGCCGAAGCCAAACCGGCTACTTTGGGATTGACAGAAGCAATAAAAACTACCTTCAAAAACCATGCTTTCATCATTTACCTGGTCGGTAACGTTACCTTCTGGCTGGGTTTCAACATCATCACCCTGAACCTGCCCCTTTATGTGACCGTCCTCCTGGGCGGCACTGAAGACGAGGCTTCGATCTATTTTGGGCTGGCTTTTGTAGTGGCCCTGCTCTTTTTCCCGGCCGTCAATATATTCTCCAAAAAGCTGGGCCTGAAAGCGGTAATGATGTTTGCCCTGGTCGCTTTCCTGGTATTACTGCCCCTCTTTTTCTTCCTCGGGCAACCCGTCCTGGGACTCTCACCCGAGGTATTCGGTTATATCCTGATGGCCCTGGCCGGCCTGCCGCTGGCAGTGATCTTCATCGTGCCCGAGGCGATCGTGGCCGCCGTATCGGATCTGGAAGAAAAACTGTCCGGGCAGAGACGAGAAGCAATGTATTTTGGCGCCCAGGGATTTATTTTAAAACTGGCCCTGGGACTGTCGACAGTGATTACCGGGGGGCTGCTCCAGGTTTTTGGAAGCACGGCGGAACAGCCACTCGGCATCCAGCTGACCGGCCCGGTATCGGCCCTGTTTATTTTAATCGGGGTAATTGTTTTCAGCCGCTACCCGGAACAAGAAGTCCGGGCTTATGAAAAAAGCAAATCCGGATCTGAGGCCGGGTAAAAGGCGTGGAACAACCGGTTACTGGGGACCGCAAAAGGCAGCAAAAAGGCCTGTTCTTTTCGCAAAATCAGTGATGAGGTGATAACAATGGGCGACAAACCGGCCCTGGAAAGGGCCAAAAAGTACCTGCAAAAATTTGATCCGGATCTGGCCCCGGTGGAGCATGAAAAAACCACCAAAACATCGGCCGAAGCGGCGGAAACCTTGAACGTGGAGCTGGGGCAGATCGCCAAATCGATCCTGTTTCGCTGCGGGGACAAGTACGGGTTGTTTGTAGCCGCGGGCGATATTAAAATCAGCGATAAAAAGGTCAAGGCCCTGCTCGGCGGGGGTAAAGCCAAAATCGCCAGGCCGGATGAGGTTGAAAAGATAACCGGCTACCCCGTCGGTGGAGTCTGCCCTTTTGACATCGATGACAGCGTCCCCATCTTCCTGGACCGCTCCATGCAGCGTTTTGACGTGGTTTACACCTCGGCCGGGACTTCCCATTCCCTGCTACCAATATCCTCACAGCTGCTGCCCGAAGTTACCGGGGGCACTTATGTGGATATCGCAAAAGAATAACCAGTACGGTGGGCATATTAAATAGCCCCGCATCCAGTTGCTATTTTGGCGGGGCTAAAAGTTATTCCTGGCATTGAGCAGATCCGCCATGAGGAATTCTTTTCTGCATATTAATAGCGCTTTGGAAGGCGGTTGTAGGTTGGCAGCCGTTTGTTTGCCCCGGTTTATATTTGAGAACCATAGATTTCCGGGAAATAACGGCGGTAGAGGGCCAAATTCTGGTCGCGCCAGGGATGATCCGCGCGCAGGGCGTGAAGGGCTTCGAGATCAAGATCGGCCACGGCCATCGCTTCCCGGTCGCACGGTTCGACCTCGTCCAGGACCCCGTCACCGGCGGGCGTTAGCTCCAGGGGCGCAAAAATACCGGCCCGGCCGGTGAAAATAAATCCGGCCATATTTCCCACCAGGGCCCCTTTTATACCATAGAGAGGGCTTTCCTGCACCCGGGGCCATATGCCCCGCAAAGCCAGCCAGAAATTGTATTCCTGGGGGTCGGCAATCGGGAGCAACGCTATGTCGGCTCCGGCCAGCTCCAAGGCCCTAAAAGTTTCGTAATAGGTAGCATCCATGCAAACCGGAAGGCCGAGATTGCCCAGTGGGGTTTTAAAAACCGAAAAAGTTGAACCTCTTTTAATATTCCAGGTTGTTTCTCGCGGCAGCAGGTTCACCTTGTCCTGCGCGCCTTTTAGTTTTCCGGAAGGATCGTAAAGATAGGCCCGGTTCACCAGGTCCCCGTTTTCAGTGAGAGTATGGCTGCCAGCCATGATATAGAGGCCGTAGGCCTCAGCCAGGCTTGAAAATAGCGCATGCACCAGGGGCTGAACCACCGGGCTCATGTAGCGGAACAGGTCCGGCAGCAACACTTCCAGGTCAATACCATTGCCGGTGTCTTTCTCCCCTTCTGCGCTTTTTTGAGCTCTTTCTTCCAGCTCCCCACTACCCGGCAGCAACCCCAGGAGCGGCAGGCTGTTGTACTCCGGGAACACCACCACCTGGGTCCCTTTGGCTGCTGCTTTTGCTACCTGACGGTGCATTTCATCGACATAATCGAGGGGATTTTTAACCAATTTAAATTCAAGCTGAAGGGCGGCGGCCCTGATCCGGCGCCGGTTAACCGGGGCCGGTTTACGCCCGGCTGGCAGGGAGCTTTTCAGGTGTTTTTTTACGCGGTACGGACGGCAGATCCAGGCCAGGTACAATCGAAACAGTTTTTGCTTAATAACGTTTAAATCCATACATCCGCTCCGTCTCCCGGTCCTCTTCCGGGTCGTTATAGAAGTTCACCAGATCTGAAAATGCACCCCGGTTGAGCAGCTCCAGGACAGGATAATTATTTTTTATTTCTTGCCGGGCTTCTTCATCCAGCCCGGCGGTCACTGCAGGGGTTTGCGGGTAGCCGCGGGCCAGGTAACCGCTTTTCCCGGGGGTAATTTCACAGGGGGCGAGCACCGCCGAAGCGGCTTCAAAGGGCAGCCCTTCCATTCTGCCGCAAAGCTGGGCTTCTACGGCAAAAAACTGGTTCTGCTGAACCTGGGACCACATCCCGGCTGCCTGGGCCCAGCAATTGGGGCCGGCCTCGAGGGCCCCGCTGTGCAGCACCAGGTCCGCCCCGCGCAGGGCTAAAATCCGGCCCACTTCAGGGTGACGGGCATCGTTGCCGACAATCAACCCGGCCCGGTAAGGTTTTCCGCCCGGGCCTTCAAGCTCGAAAATATCGAGCACTTCACCCCTGCTAAAATCATACTCGCGCTCAATTTGGCTCAGGTGGGTCTGCCTCTGCCGGCAGCACAGCTCCCCGGCCGGATCGAAGCAGTAAGCGGTGTGGTAGTAGGAATTTCCTTTTCTTTCCACCGTGGTCCCCGCGGCCAGGTAAAGGCCTTTTTCACGGGCCAGGTCCGCGTGAAGATCTAAAAATATATCGTTCCAGCCCTCGTTGTCGGCGGAATAAATATAAAAGGTAGCCCCAAAATCAGGCCCCGGCATAAAAGCTCCCGTTCCCAGGCCCAGGGCCAGGGCGCTGTAGGCGGGAAGGACGGCCAGGTCCGGGCTTAATGTATCAAGGAGCCCTGAAAGATCGGCCCGGTACCGGCTCAGGTTTTCTAAATTGATCTCGGCCAGAGATATGGCGCTAACCCGCATCTAGAAGTCAATCCTCCATCCATAACCTCAAATATTGCCCGATCCGCGATCAGGACGGCCAGGGTCTTTCCAATATTACGGAAGGATAACCCCGGAAGTTAAGTAAAACCTTGCTTTTCCCCCAGGCCAGCCCAGAAATGTTCCACCTGGCGGGCGGTTTCAGCGATTGTGCCGCTGTTGTCGATTATAACATCGGCCCGCTTTTTTTTCTCTTCCAGCGGTTTTTGGGCCCTCAGCCTGGCTTCAGCTTCAGCCCGGCTGATCCTGTCCCGCTCCTGAAGGCGTTTAAGCTGAGTTTCACGGGGGACGTAAACGAGCAGGACCAGGTCGACCATTTTTTGCATTCCCGCCTCGATTAGAAGCGGGATATCGTAAACCACAACTGCCCGGGGATCTTTGGCCTCAATTTCTCTGGACCGTTCCATGAAGCGGGAACCGACCCAGGGATGGACTATTTTATTCAGCTTTTCCAGCTTGCGGCGATCGTTGAATACGATAGAGCCCAGTTTGGCCCGGTCCACGTTCCGGTCGGGTAAAAGGACTGATTCCCCCAACCACCCCACAATCTCCTGCCAGGCCGGACGGCCCGGCTCAACCGCTTCCCGGGCCAGCTGATCGGCATCGAGGAGATAGGCTCCTTTTTCCACCAGCATTTTAGCCACCGTGCTTTTTCCCGAGGCAATCCCCCCGGTTAGACCAATGATTAACATACCAAAAAAAACTCCCCGTATGGTTATTATAGGGCCGGTCGCTGCTATTTCTGGCAGCGGGGGCAGTAGTAAGTGCCCCTGCCGGCAACCCTGGTCTTTTCAATAGGAGTGCCGCAACGGCAGCACTCGTCTTTGCGCCCGTACACCAAAAGCCGGGACTGGAAATTGCCCAGGGCACCCCTGGAATTGCGGTAATCGCGAAAAGTGGTTCCCCCGTGCTCAATACCTTCGGCCAACACTTCCCGGATCGCCCGGTAGAGCTTTTCCGACTCCCCTTCTTTCAAATCAATAACCCGGCGGTTGGGGTTAATCCCGCTGCGGAAAAGGCATTCGTCGGTATAGATATTACCCATCCCGGCGGCAAAACCCTGGTCTAAAAGCAGGTGCTTGAGGCGGCTGTGCCCTCTCTTGCCGAGCAGCTCCAGGAAATCTTCCCGCCCTAAATCGGTTAAAATGTCAGGGCCGACCCGGTTCAAGACCAGCGACTGCAGCTCCGCTTCGGTTTCGGTCAACCACAACCTTCCAAAGCGGCGCATGTCGGAAAAATGGAGCGCCGTGCCGTCGGTAAAGGGAAGTGACAGGCGCAGGAACCGCTCCTCCCTGGCTTTTCCATCAGCAGCATAAAACAGGTTCCCGGTCATCCGCAGATGGACCGTTAAAATGCCCCGGTCCAGGTAAATAAGCAGGTATTTACCCCGGCGGCCAAGGTTGTCCACCTTCCGGCCCGGTAAAAAGGCAGCGAACTCCTCCGGCCCGGGGTGGGCGATCGTGGAGGGCATGTGCAGGAGAGGTTCTGCAAATTCTCTGGCCTTTAACAGCGGCTCCAGTTCCCGGCGGATCACTTCCACTTCTGGTAATTCCGGCATCGCTGGTTCTCCCGATTAGTAAAGTAAATAAGCTGCATGGTGGTAAAATGGCCCGCCACAGCGTTATATTTAACGGCGAACAGCTTAAAGCTGTTTCAGCTCTTCCCAGCTGGTTCCCCACTTCAGGTCCACCTGCAGGGGGACTGAGAGCGAGTAAGCCTCTTCCATTTCACGCTGTATCATGGGAGCGAAAAAGTTCAATTCATCTTCTTTAATTTCAAAAAGCAGTTCGTCGTGGATCTGCAGCAGCATGGCAGCACTAAAACCACCTTCCCTGATGATCCGGTCAATTTTCAACATGGCCAGCTTGATAATATCGGCGGCAGAGCCCTGGATAGGGGTGTTCAAGGCCATCCGCTCGGCAAAGCTGCGCTGGTTGTGGTTGGAAGAACTGATTTCGGGGAGGTAGCGGCGGCGGTTCAAAATGGTGGTCACGTATCCCTGCTCCCGGGTCTGATCGATAATTGCTTCCATGTATTGCTTAACACCCCGGTAGCGTTCAAAATAGCCGTCCATGTAGGCCTTGGCCTCGGAGCGCTGGATCTTAAGGTTCTGGGCCAGGCCGTAATCGCTTGAACCGTAAATGATCCCAAAGTTGACCGCCTTGGCTTTTTCCCGCATCGAAGGGGTAACTTCATCAAGGGGGATGTTATTGACCTCGGACGCGGTGCGGCGGTGAATGTCCTGCCCGGTTTCAAAAGCTTCGATCAGGATCGGATCCTGCGAGAGGTGGGCCAGGATCCGCAGCTCCACCTGCGAATAGTCGGCAGCAAATAAAATTTTATCCTTACCGGAAGGTATAAAGGCGCGCCTGATCCGCCGGCCCTCTTCCAGGCGGACAGGAATGTTTTGCAGGTTCGGGTCACTGCTGCTCAGGCGCCCTGTAGCGGTGACGGTCTGGTTTAGATTGGTGTATAATTTATTTTCTTCTTCGTCCACCAGGTCGATCAGGCCGGAAAGGTAGGTCCCTTCCAGCTTGCTCAGCTGGCGGTAGTGCAAAAGCAGAGCCGCTATTTCATGCTGGTAGGCCAGCTCTTCCAGGACCCGGGCATCGGTAGAGCGGCCGGTCTTGGTTTTGCGGATCTCTGGCAGCTGCAATTTGTCAAAGAGGATCCGGGAGAGCTGCTGGGGCGAATTAAGGTTAAATTCTTCGCCGGCCAGGCTGTAGATCTTGTTTTCCAACTCCTCGAGGCGGTTGCAAATTTCAGCCGACAGGTCGCGCAGGTAACCGGTATCAATGGTAATACCCCGGCGCTCCATCCGGCACAGCACCGCGGCCAGGGGCATTTCAAGCTCCCGGAGCAGGCCCTCGAGCTCCTGCTCTTTAAGTTCTTCCTGCAGGCAGCTGTGAAGCTCGAACAGGGCTTCGGTGCGGGCGGCCAGTTCCGGTCCTCGCCATTTGATATCAAATTCTTCATTTTTTCCTTCCCCGGTGTCGACGTCCAGGCCGAGATAAAACTGGAGCAGGGAAGGCAAATCATAACCACCCCGGGCCGGGTCGGACAGGTAGGCGGCCAGTTCCGTGTCAAATGCGCACTCGGGCGCACTCAATTCGCAGCCCTCAAAAAGGTGGTAATACTGCTTGAGGTTGTGGACCAGGAACTTAATATCCCTCCGGGCGCAGCCGGCCAGGGCTCCCCAGATTTCTTGTTCCTTTTCCCCAAAGGCCTGGGGATCGAGATAATAGCTTTTATCTCCTTCCACGGCCAGGGCCAGGTTCCGGACCGGCTGTTTCCAGCAGGGCCGGCCTGCATATCGTTCAAACAGCAGGGCTGCGGTTTTGCCGGCCTGGAGTCCGTCCAAAATCTTTTTCAGCTCTTCCAGGGTTTCAATATGCTTACCCTGGCCGCTTGATCCTTCGATTCCGGCTCTAAAGCTGTTTTCAGATCCGGGAACCTGCCCGCCAGCCTGGCGTAACTTCTTGACCAGGCTCTTGAATTCAAGCTCGTTAAACAGTGCAACCAGGCTTTCATAGTCCGGTTCCCGGTAGCGGCACTGCTCCCAGTCAATGTCAAAAGGGACATCGCGGCGCAGGGTTACCAGCTCCCGGCCGGTATACAGCTGGTCCCGGTAATCCTTGAGGTTGGCGGCGGTTTTCTTTTTCAGCCGGCCAATATTGTCATAAATATTATCCAGCGTATCATACTCTTCGATTAAACTGCGGGCGGTCTTTTCGCCAATTCCAGGCACACCGGGGATATTGTCCGAAGAATCGCCTTTCAGGGCCTTGTAATCGATGATCTGCCGGGGTTCCAGTCCGTACTCTTCCTTTAATCGCTCCCTGTCATAACGCTCCATTTGGGTAATCCCCTTTTTGGTCATCATCACGGTTACCCGGTCACCTAACATCTGGAGAAGATCGGCATCCCCTGACACAATGGTCACTTCATGGCCCTTATCCGTGAACTGGTCGGCCAGGGTACCGATCACATCGTCTGCTTCAAAGTCTTCAACTTCGAAGACGGGAATGCGCATTGCCTCCAAAATCTGGTGGGTACGCAGGATTTGTTCGCCCAGTTCCGGTGGGGCTTTTTCCCGCTGGGCTTTATATGACCCGTCAATACGGGACCGGAAAGTCGGCTTCGGGGGGTCGAAGGCCACGGCAATATAATCGGGGTTTTCTTCATCGATCAATTTTAATAACATGTTTGTAAAACCATAAACCGCGTTGGTGTGTTCACCGCGGCGGTTTTGGAGCAGGGGCAGGGCATAAAAAGCCCTGTAGAGCAGGCTGTTTCCGTCAATTATTACTATTTTTTCTTTTGATGAATTCGTCAACGGTTCGGCTCCTTCAATCAGGGCAATGTTTAACTGGAGAAATTAAGCTGGCTGCTGAGATCAGCCATTTCAATCGCCGAGGCAGCGGCCTGCCAGCCTTTATTGCCGGCTTTGCTGCCGGCCCGCTCTATGGCCTGTTCCAGGGTGTCGGTAGTAATCACCCCGAGTATCACCGGGGTAGCGGTTTCAAGGCCCACATTGGCAATACCCTTGGTCACTTCCGAAGCTACGTAATCAAAGTGCGGAGTGGACCCGCGGATAACCGCGCCCAGACAGACAACGGCATCATAGCGGCTGCTTTTCGCCGCCTTCAGCGCAGCCAGGGGGATTTCAAACGAGCCGGGGACCCAGATAATTTCTATTTTATCTTGATCTGCTTCGTGCCGTTTGAGGCAGTCCAGGGCGCCGCTTAACAGGTGCCCTGAAATAAACTCGTTGAACCGGCTGACAATAATGGCAAAGCGGTAGTCGCGGGCAATCAGCTTTCCTTCATAGGTTTTCAAAGTATTCCCTCCCAGAGCTTGATTTTAAAAATCCCCGGCCAGGTCCAGAATATGGCCGAGCTTGGTCTTTTTGGTGGACAGGTAACTGCAGTTATACTGGCACGGCTCAATTTCCAAAGGTATTCTTTCGACAATATTCAGGTCGTAACCTTCAAGTCCTTTGATCTTGCGCGGGTTGTTGGTTAAAAGAAGGATATTTTTCAGGCCCAGATCGACCAGGATCTGCGCTCCAATTCCGTAGTCGCGCAGATCGGGAGCAAACCCCAGTTCTTCGTTGGCTTCAACGGTATCCTTGCCCCGATCTTGCAGTTCATAGGCCCGGATTTTATTGGCCAGGCCGATCCCCCGGCCTTCCTGGCGCATGTAAACCAGCACCCCTTTGCCTTCCTCGGCAATTTTTTTCATGGCCTGGCGGAGCTGGTTGCCGCAGTCGCAGCGCAGGGATGAAAAAACGTCACCGGTCATACATTCGGAATGGACCCTGACCATGATCGGTTCCTCAGGATCGATTTCGCCCATCACCAGGGCCATGTGGATCAGGTGATCGATATTGTTGTTGTAGGTGATCATCTTAAAATTACCGTATGCCGTGGGCATTTCGGCCGTCGCCGAACGCCAGACCAGTTTCTCTTTCTTAATCCGGTAATTGATCAGGTCGGCAATGCTGATCAGCTTCAGCCCGTGCTCCTTGCAAAACTCGGTCAACTGGGGCAAACGGGCCATACTGCCGTCTTCATTGATAATTTCGCAGATTGCTCCCGCCGGCCCCTGCCCGGCCAAAACGGACAAGTCCACCGCCGCCTCAGTGTGGCCGGCGCGGCGCAGAACACCTCCATCTTTCGCTTCCAGGGGGAAAACGTGGCCGGGCCGTTTCAGATCGGACGGTTCGGTTTCAGGGTCAATTAAAGCTTTTATAGTCTGGGCCCGCTCGTAGGCCGAGATCCCGGTGGTGCAGGAACCGGCATCCACGGACACGGTAAAAGCTGTGCAGTGGGGATCGGTATTTTGGGTGACCATCTGCGGCAGTTCAAGTTCCTTGACCCGCTCGGAAGTGAGGGGAGCGCATACCAGCCCCCGGGCATAGCGGATCATAAAGTTGACTGTTTCCGGGGTTACTTTTGAGGCGGCCATGACCAGGTCGCCTTCATTCTCCCGGTCCTCGTCGTCGACCACGACAACCATCCGTCCCTCTTTCAAATCTTCGATTGCTTCTTCAATAGTGTTAAAAGTCATGCTGTTTCACTCCTATCTGCATCTCTAAAAGTAACCCTTTTCTTGCAGGTAAGAAAGGGTGATTGTTTCTTTGCGATCATGTTCACCCTGCCGGTAGGGTGAAAGCATTTTTTCCACGTACTTGCCGATCAGGTCCACTTCGAGGTTGATCGAAGAGCCTACCTCTTTTTGACCAAGGGTGGTTTCGGCGGCAGTATGGGGGATTAACCCCACCGAAAAACTGCCGGAATCAATATCGATAATGGTCAGGCTGACCCCGTCCAGGGCTGCCGAACCCTTGGCAACAATATAGCGATCGAGATCTTCGGGCATCTCGAAAGTTAATATGAATGAACCGCCCTGTTCCCGGCGTCCGGTCAAAGCCACTACAGCATCGATATGCCCGCTGACCAGGTGGCCGCCCAGGCGATCGCCCAGGGCCAGGGCCCGCTCCAGGTTAACCGGCTCTCCGGCAGCCAGGGTGGATAAATTAGTCCTTTTGATTGTTTCCGGCATGGCCCAGGCTGTAAAGCTGTCCTTGCCTTTGTCGGTGACGGTCAGGCAGGGTCCGCTGACGGCAATGCTGTCGCCAATTTTCAGATCGGAGAGGACCTTGCCGGCCCCGATCACCAGGCCGGTGCCTTCACCTGAGGCCTGGATTTTTTTAATATAGCCTTTTTCTTCGATCAAGCCTGTAAACAGAACTTTCACCTTCCAGCTGCTTTTCATTGATTATAAAATTACAACCCTGCACCGGCAGCAGGATCCGGCCGGGTTAAAAGCCTATTTTCCCGTCAATTGCTCCGATCGCCTGAAATGTTCAGGCCGGCGGCCGAACGGCTGCTGTCTTTTGACGGCACCGGGTAGCCGATTAAGAGCAGGTCTTGTTCAAACTGCTTCATCTCGAGATCTTCCACCGTCCAGGCCTTGCTCAGTGATTCGATCCCGGCCCCGGCAAATGGAGTGGGGCTCTTTTCCCCGCCGATTATCTGGGGAGCGATAAAGACAAAAAGCTTATCGACAAGCCCCTGCTCGAGCAGGCTGAAATTAAGGGTGCCGCCACCTTCTACCAGCACGGTGGTCAGCTCCCGTTCGGCCAGTTTCTTCATCAGGGCTCTGACGTCGACCCGGTTCTTCACGGCCGGCAGGGTGATAATCTCCACCCCTTTGTCTTCCAGGATCCGGCACTTATCCGGCGGGGCCTGGTCGGTTACAGCCAGGATCGCGCCGGATGAAGGGCTGCCCTCAACTACCCTGGCATCAAGAGGCAGCCGGGCGTTGCTGTCCACAATCACCCGGACCGGGTCTTTGCCTTCCCCGCCTTCCAGCCTGGTGGTCAGGCGGGGGTCATCTTTTAACACAGTTTCGATGCCAACCATGATCACATCGCTTTGATCCCGGAGGCGGTGCACAAACTGGCGCGCTTTATCCCCTGTAATCCAGTGTGATTCACCGGCCATAGTCCCAATCTTTCCGTCAAGGCTCATGGCCACTTTGATCCCAACGAAGGGCATTCCGGCGGTGATATACTTGATAAAAACTTCGTTTAACCGGCGGGCTTTATGTTCCAGGACCCCTTCTTTTACCTTGATCCCGGCTTCCCTCAGCCGGGTAAAACCACGCCCGGAAACAAGCGGGTTCGGATCCTGTATGGCGGCCACGACCCGGTTGATGCCGGCCTTGATGATGGCTTCCGTGCAGGGACCGGTGCGGCCGTGATGTGAACATGGTTCTATGTTCACATACAGGGTGGCTCCTTCCGCTTTTTCTCCGGCTTTCTTGAGGGCGATTACCTCGGCGTGGGGTGATCCGGCAGCCTGGTGATAGCCGGTACCTACAACTTCTGTACCCTGGACCACGACAGCGCCAACCAGCGGGTTGGGGCTGGTCCTTCCCCGGCCCTGGCGGGCCAAATCAAGGGCCATCCACATAAATCGATCGTCGGCATCCAACTGAGCTCACCTCGCGATTAAATATAATAAAAACCCCGAGCATACTTAAGCTTCAGGGTCTCTTCGGCAAACCAGGTTCCTGTTGTGCCGTTTCTTCTCCCTTCCAGACTATACTGTCGGCCCCGGATTCTCACCGGATCAACCTTTACGGCTCGCGGGCTTAGTTCCCTTCTTTAAGGGAAACATCACCGCCGGTTCGGAATTGGAGGAACTGTAATCAGTTCCTCCTCACCAGACCCTGAAGATAACGGTATCTGGATTATAACACATCTAGAATAATTTTCAAGCAGCGGACCCGCGACAAAAGCTGCAAAAGCTGCGACTCCGGGTTTTTCGGTTCCCTGATCCTTCCTGGTCCTGCCTGTACCCGCCCGGTAGGTTCACATTGATCCTGAAGCGGCGCACCGGCCAGACCCGGCTTCCCGCAGGCAAGAAATATTCTATGATTGTATTTCTATGCTTTTTACTTCACCGATCAGGCCCATCCCGTTTTCCGCCTTAAACACGGCTGATCCGGCTACCAGGACGGTGGCCCCGGCCTCGATAATCTCCCGGGCGTTATCCCGGTTAACCCCGCCATCTACTTCCAGTTCCGTCGATAAACCCCGGAATTTAATCTGTTCCGCCACGGCCCGGATCTTTGGCATCACGGCGGGAATAAACTGCTGGCCTCCTGCACCGGGATTGACGGTCATCACTAAAACCAGGTCCAACAGGGGCCAGACATACTCGAGCAGATCAGGAGATGAAGCCGGGTTAAGGGCCGCTCCAGCCATGATTCCCTGTTCCTTGATCTTTCTCAGGATCCGGTCCAAATGGGCGGTGGCCTCGGCCTGGACAGTCAGCAGGTCCACCCCGGCGTCCACAAAGGGGCCGATGTGATTTTCCGGATCGGAGACCATCAGGTGGGCATCCATAAATAAACCGGTGTGGGGCCTTAAAGATTTAACCACCGGGGGGCCGATGGTAATGGAAGGCACAAAATGGCCGTCCATAACATCAAGATGGACCCAGTCGGCGCCGTGGGCTTCGATTCGTTTAATTTCATCCCGGAGCCGGCCAAAATCAGCCGATAAGAGCGAGGGTGCCACTTTTACAGTCATATCCGGAGAGCCTCCCCTTTGTTATCTTCGCTGGCTCAGTTCCTTCATAAAAAATTTGTAATGCTCGTAACGCATCGGGTTAAGCGTTTTATTTAATTCTTCGGTAACGGCACAGTTAGGTTCGTTCAGGTGCATGCAGTCCCGAAAACCACAGCGTCCGCGCAGTTCCTCCAATTCGGGGAAACACCCGGCCAGTTGGCCGGGCTTCAAGTTTTTAAAATCGAGCCGGGTGAAACCGGGGGTATCGACTACCGTTCCGCCGTTGTTTAATGGCAAGAGGGCCGCCTGGCGGGTGGTATGTTTACCGCGGCCAATTTTTTCACTCACTTCCGCGGTCTGCAAAGACAGCCCGGGCTGGATACAATTCAGCAGGGTCGATTTCCCCACCCCGGAGGGGCCGCCTAAAGCCGAACAGCAACCGGCCAGGCGTTCTTTCAGGTTGACGGTCCCGTCACCGCTCAGGGCACTGGTAAATATAACCGGGTAAGGATAGGGTTCAATGTCCTTGTAAACCTGATCCAGCTTTTCACGGGATATCAAGTCGGTTTTATTAAGGCACACCAGGACAGGAAGGTTCTCTTTTTCGGCCATAACCGCCATGCGGCTGATCATCTGCCAGTCACAGCCGGGGTTTTTCAGGGACATGACTACGACGATTTGATCGACATTGGCGACCGGCGGCCGGGGAAAATAGTTGGCGCGGGGAAGTACTTTTTCAATAACGCCTTCACCGCTTGATTCTTCGGAAGGCTCTTGATGCGGATTAAAAATAACCTCGTCGCCGACAATGAGGGTCTGTTTACCTTTTTTCAAAGACCCCCTGGCCCGGCACAGGTACTCACTGCCCTTCTGATCGCGGACAGTAAAAAATCCCCCCACAGCCTTGATTACTTTTCCCTGTTGCAAACAAAGCCTCCCTATTCACCGACAATCAAATCGACAGACTGTCCGGGCAACACTTCTGCTCCCGGTTCCGGCCTTTGTTCGATCACATGCCCCGCAGATCCCACGGCAAACTGGTAGCGGATCCGGGGCTTCAAATCGTTACTTTCGAGATAATCAACTGCCCCCTGCTCCGAATAGCCGACCAGATCGGCCAGTTCAAAGGGTCCGCGCCCCTGGCTGACATAAACTACCACTTCTTCGCCGCGGGACGCCGGGAATGATTCCCCGGGAACCTGGCGATAAATTTTGCCCTTTTCTACATCTTCATTATATTCCCTGACCACGCTCATGGTCAGTTCCAGGTCTTCCAGGATAATTTCCGCTTCCATTTCCGTCCGGCCGGTCAGGTCGGGGATAACAACATATTCGGGCCCCTGGCTGATAAACAGGTCAATCTCCCTGTTTTCCCGGACCATCCTTCCCTGCGGAGGGTCGGTTTTAACCACGTTTCCAACCACAATTTCATCATCATAGATATAAGCAACCTCTGTATTGGGATCCAGGCCTTCTTCTCTGATAATTCGGGTGGCCTCGCTCTGGCTCATCCCCCTGACGTCCGGGACGGCCACTTCCGGCGGGGTCAAATAATTGTTGACCATATGAAAACCCCCGCCAAATATCCCGCCTATAAAAACCAGGAAGAGCAGGATTTTAAGCATGGTCTTCCACCTTCTGGCCAAAAATGAGTTCTCTTTTGCCGGTTTGCTGTCATTAACGGGCCTTAGAATTTCGTCATCATCTTCATCAAAATCATCATAACTATCCTGGGCGGCATTCCTGGTTGGAGCTTTCCTGGGGACCCCATTTTCTCCGGCATAGAACAAATCTTCTAAAAATTCTCCGGCGCTGGCGTAACGTTCGGCTATATCTTTATCGACGGCCTTAAGAATAATTTGCTCCAGGGCTTCCGGAATATCAGCCTCCAGCTGGCGGGGCGGGACAATTTGTTCCTGGACGTGTTTCATGGCCACCGCTACCGGGTTTTCTCCACTGAAAGGAACTTTTCCGGTCACCATCTCGTAAAAAACAATGCCCAGCGAATACAAGTCTGATTGCTTGCAGGCCACCTCACCCCGGGCCTGTTCCGGAGAAATGTACTGAACGGAGCCGATGATCTCGTCTCCCACGGTGACGGTCACCCCATCCCCGGCGATGGCAATACCGAAATCGGTTACTTTTACCTTGCCGTTGCGGGAAAACAGGATGTTCTGCGGCTTGATGTCGCGGTGGACCAGCCCTGCGGCATGGGCCTGATCAAGAGCTTCGGCAATCTGCCGGGCAATCTGGATCGCTTCGTAAACCGGCAGGCGCCCTTTCTGCCTGATATAGTCTTTCAGGTTGATGCCTTCCACATACTCCATAACCATGAAGTGCGTGCCTTCCTGCTCCCCAACATCATAAATATTTATAATGTGGGGATGGGAGAGGGCGGCTGCGGCCTGGGCTTCTCGTTCAAAACGGCGAATAAAAGCAGCGTCTCCGGTCATTTGATCTTTAAGGATTTTAACCGCTACGGTCCGCTTTAGAACCAGATCCCGGCCCCGGTAAACCCGGGCCATGCCACCTTCGGCAATTTTTTCGATCAATTCGTAGCGGTCAGCCAGTATTTTACCTACCATTAATCTTGATGACCCCCAATACCGGTGGCTACAACCACGGTAATGTTATCATGCCCGCCTCTGTCATTGGCCTTTTTAATCAGAGCACTGACCATTTTTTGCGGGTTCTGATCTTCCAGGCAGATGTTTTTTATCTCGTCATCATTGACCTGGTTAGTAAGGCCGTCGGTACAGAAAAGCAGTACCGAGCCCGACTCTATCTCTTTCTCATAAATATCTACTTCCAACCGGTTGTCGATGCCAACCGCCCTGGTGAGGATATGGCGCTGGGGATGGTTTTTAGCCTTTTCCGGCCTGATTTCCCCGGCCTCAATCAGCTGTTCGAGCAGGGAATGGTCCCTGGTTAAAAGTTCAATGCTATCGTTGTGGATCCGGTAGGCCCTGCTGTCTCCAACATGGCCGATGGTCAGGTGGCTGCCGCGGAGCAGGCCGGCGGTCAGGGTAGTCCCCATTCCCCTCAGGGTAGAGGTGCCGGCCGCCTCGGAAATGATCTGTTGGTTGGCATCGAGGATCATGTCCTTAAGCAGTTGACGGGCGTTTTCTGCAGAAATTGAAGAATTACTGCTTATATCTTGCCAGTAATTCTCGGCAACCTTGATAGCCATGGCACTGGCCACATTCCCGGCCTGGTGTCCGCCCATTCCGTCGGCGACAACCAGGAGGGCATTCCTGGTATCCATTTCAGCATAATAGCTGTCTTCATTTCGGGACCGCTCCATGCCCGGGTTGCTATCTTTGGCTACCTGCAAAATATTTTAATCCTCCCTAATTCACAAGGGCTTTAATATTACCTTCAGTATAGCAAATTGACTGACCGGAGGCAAGACAGGCCGTTTTCAAAAGCTTTAAAAAGTGGGCTTTCCCATCATTTTTCAGAACCTGTTTCTTCTTTGTCCTCCTTAACCCTTTTTAACCAGCAAAGCCATGAAAAACCCATCCAAACCATGCAGGTGAGGCCATATGAATACGGTGTCCGATTGGTTTTGTACACCTTCATTGTCCCGGATAGACCGGGGTAATAAAGGCGGAAGGGGGTAAAGTTCAAAGTCGCTCCGGCGGTGGCGGAAAAGCTCTATAACCCGGCCGGTTTCTTCCGGCTCGGTGGTGCAAACCGAGTAAAGCAGCTTGCCTCCCGGCGGCAAAATTGAAGCGGCCCCATCCAGAAGCTGCAGCTGCAGCTTCTGGAATTCGATCAAACTTTCTTCTTTCCGGCGCCACTTGATTTCAGGCAGCCTCCGGATCACACCCAGCCCCGAACAGGGCGCATCAACCATGACTGCATCCGGTTCGAAGAGGCCGCAGCGCTCTATCTCCCTGCCGTCGGCAAGGACCGTCTCAATGCTGTTCAGACCCAGGCGCCGGGCCGCTTTTTCGACCAGCCGGAGACGGTTCCGGTTCACTTCGACGGCATAGATCCGGCCCCGGTCTTCGGTCAGCTCGGCCAGGTGGGTGGCCTTGCCTCCGGGAGCGCTGCAGAGATCAACGACAGTATCACCGGGTAGGGCCCCGGTGAGAGGGGCCACCAGGGCCGAACTCTCACCCTGGATGGTGAACAGGCCCTGCCTGAAAGCTTCGGCAGCAGCCGGTGAGCCTGGCCCTGAAATCCGCAGCATGCCGGGAACCTGCTGGCTTGTTTCCGCTGTAAAACCTTCGCGGCGCAAAACCTCGAATAGATCTCCAGACGTGGTCTTTAGGAAATTGGGGCGGATCGTAACAGGCGGAATGGTGTTGTTGGCCCGGCACCAGTTTTCGGCCCTTTCGGGACCAAATCGCTCCAGGGCCCTAGAAACCATCCACCGGGGATGGCTGTGGGCTAGGGAAATATACTCAAGCGGTCGCGAAACCCGATCGGGCCAGGGAAGCTGATCAGCATTTTGAGCCACACGTCTCAGGACGGCATTAACCAAACCGGCGACACCGCGGTGCCCAAAGCGGCGGGCCAACCTGACGGACTGATCTACCAGGGCATAGGAGGGAACGTTTTCCAAATAGAGGGCCTGGTAGGCACCCAGGCGCAGCAGGTTTCTGATCCAGGGGGTCATGGTATCGAGGGAGCGGCGTAAAAACAGGTTCAAAGCCCAGTCCAGGGTGTTAAGCCGCTGCAATGTCCCCCTGGCCATACGAACAGCCAGAGCCCTTTCTTCACCGGGGAGACCCTCCAGGATGGAGGGTAAGGCCAGGTTCAGGTAGGCACAGTCCTGTTCAACCCTGACCAGGGCCCGCAGAGCGGCTTCCCGCGCTTTGATAACCGGTGCTTTCCATTCAGGCAAGGCTCCTACTCCCCATTCAGGCGACGGCCCGGTTCGATGCGGTAACCGCAACAAAATGACCCGGCATCCATCGGCCTTTTCCCGGCCGGCTGCAGCTCGAGCAGTTTCAGGGCTCCGCCCCGACCGGTGGCGACAGTAAGTGTATTTTCATCCGCTTCGAGGATCGTTCCCGGGCTTTCTCCCGTGTTTACGGTTTCTACTTCTTCCGGTGGGGCCGCCCGCCAGACTTTAATCCGCCTGCCTTCAAAAGTGGTGTAGGCTCCAGGCCAGGGATTTAGGCCGCGGATGCGGTTATAAAGTTCCACCGGGACCAGGGTCCAGTCGAGGCGCTCTTCACCGGGCTCGAGAGGCGGTGCGTAGGTAGCCTGCCCGTGGTCCTGGGGAAAAGGTTCCGCCGTTCCTTCAGCCAGGGCGTTAATGGCCTGGAGAAGTAGACGGGCCCCCTTTTCGGCCAGGCGGTCATGCAGGGTGCCAGCCGTATCGGTAAGAGAAATAAACTCTTTTTCCTGGATTAGAATATCCCCGGCATCAAGTTCCGGGGTAAGTTTGATCACGCTTACTCCGCTGTGCGGGGCCCCTTCCATTACGGCCCGGTGAATGGGGGCGGAACCGCGATAGGCGGGCAGGTATGAAGCATGGAGGTTGATACAGCCCAGGGGAGGCAGGTCGAGTATTTCCGCAGGCAGGATCCGGCCAAAGGCCACGGTCACGATCAGATCCGGGTTTTTTTCTTCCAACCAGGCCAAAAAACTCCTGTCTGTCATCCGGGAGGGCTGAGCCACTTCCACCTCGTTTTTGCGGGCCCACTCAGCGGCCGGAACCAGGCTGAGCTTGCGCCCGCGCCCCTTTGGTTTGTCCGGCCTGGTCACCAGGGCCTCCAACCGGTGCGGGGAGTCGTGTATTTTTTCCAGGGACGGAAGGGCAAAAACGGGCGTACTCATAAAAATCAAGCGTAGTGGTTTCAAGATTCTTCCTCGCTTTTTAGTTCGTCCGGATCGATCATGCGCACCGCTTTATCGGTAAACAGGATCCCGTCCAAATGGTCCATTTCATGGAGGATGATCCGGGCCGGCAAACCTTCCAGTTCCAGGCAAACTTTCTCACCTTCGCGGCTAAGTGCGGTAACAATGATCTTTTCAGAGCGCGGCACTTCGCCATACTGGCCGGGAACGCTAAGGCACCCTTCTACACCGACTGCTTCTCCTTCGACCTTTTCGCAGCGCGGGTTGATCAGTTCATATACCTCACCGTCTTCACCGCAGGCCGATGCGACCAGGATCCGCTTGGAAACGCCGACCTGGTTGGCAGCCAAACCGACTCCTTCGGCGTCGCGCATGGTTTCGATCATATCATCTATGAGGCGGCAGACCGCACTGTTTATCCTCTTTACTTCCTGCGCAGGGGTACGCAGGACAGGGTGATTATCACATAAAATATTTCTTAAAGCCATCTTGTATCCTCCCCCCGAATCGTTATCATTATAGCACTACCTGGGGGTTAAAATCTACCGCCAGGCGGACTTGTTCAGAGCCCTTGCGGCCGTGGTATTCCCGGATGACCTTTTTTATGCCCGGGGCAAGACGGGGCAGAGCTTTGCCTTTTAGAATGGTGTGGACCCGGTATTGTTCCTTGATCCGGTACAGTGAAGCCGGCGCGGGACCGAGGATCTCAGCTTTTCCAGCCGCCGGTTCCAGGCGCCCGGTCATCCAGACGGCGGCTTCAAATACGGCCTCTTCATCCGGGCCGCTGAATAAAAAGCGAAGCAAATCGGAAAAAGGCGGGTAGGCCAGTTGACGCCGGTTTTCCAGCTCGGCTTTAAAAAAGGAAAGATAATCATGCTCCGCTGCCGTAGTAATGCTGTGATGGCGGGGGTGGTAAGTCTGGACAATCACTTTTCCGCCCCGCGGGCCGCGGGCAGTGCGCCCGGCAACCTGGGTCAGCAGCTGGAAAGTGCGTTCCGGAGCCCTGAAATCGGGCAAATTCAGGGTGGTATCGGCGGCGACCACCCCGACCAGGGTAACATCGGGAAAGTCAAATCCCTTGGCGATCATCTGGGTGCCGATCAGAATATTTGCTTCCCGTTCCCGGAACTGGCGGTAGTAAAGGCTGTGGGCATGGCGGCCGGCGGTGGTGTCCCGGTCCATGCGGATCAGGCGCGCCGCCGGGTAGAGCTTTTTCACTTCGTCTTCCACCCGCTGAGTTCCGGCGCTGAAATAACGGATTTTGGTGCCCCGGCAGGAGGGACAGGTTTCGGGCACCGCCGTTTCACGGGCACAGTAGTGGCAACACATGATCCGGCGATCCAGGTGCAGGGTCATGGACACATCGCAGGAGGAACAGCGAACCACATGGCCGCATTCGCGGCAGAGCACGAAACCGGCAAAGCCGCGCCGGTTGATAAACAGGAGGGCCTGTTCATCACGCTCCATAACCCCGTTCAGTTCTTCCAAAAGCAGGCGGCTGAAGATAAAGCGGTGCCCGGCCTTCAACTCCTCGCGCATGTCAACCACCTGTACCGGCGGCAGCTGGATCGGGGTCACCCGTTCTTTCATGTTCAAAAGACAGGCCCCGCATTCAAGGGCCTCGTAATAGCTTTCCAGTGAAGGTGTGGCGCTGCCAAGCAAGAGAACCGCCCGGTTATAACGGGCCCGCCACCAGGCTACATCCCGGGCATGGTAGCGGGGAGCTTCCTCCTGCTTGTAAGTAGTCTCATGCTCTTCGTCAATAATGATCAGTCCGACCCGCTCCAGGGGAGCAAATACCGCCGAGCGGGCGCCTAACACCACTTTGGCCCGGCCGTTCAGGATCATCTGCCACTGGCGATTTTTCTCGGCCACGCTCAACCTGCTGTGCAGGACAGCGACCCGGCCGGGAAACCGCCCTTCAAAATGTTCGATCATCTGGGGAGTAAGCGATATTTCCGGGACCAGGATCATGGCGGTGCGGCCCTGTTCCAGGCAGTAAGCGATGCTCTGCAGGTAAATCTCCGTCTTGCCGCTGGCCGTAATGCCGTGCAGGAGCATTTTTTCCGGCCTGACTCCGGCCAGGGCCCTTTTGACCCGATCATAACAGGCGGTCTGCTCCTCTCTAAGCAGGTGGGGCCTGGTCAGCGGAGCCTGTTCTTCTTCCCCGTCCCCGCCGCCCGGTTCCAGGCGATCTGGTCGAACGGTTACGGTCCGAACCAGGCCTTTTTTTTCCAGGCTGCGGATGACCTGGTTGTTCGATCCGAGGCGGGCCAGTTCCGGCCCGGGCAAAGGCCCTTTTTGCCTCAGAATCTCCATCGTTTTTTTCTGGGCCGGAGCCCTTTCCAGATTAACTTCCGCGGCCTGTTCTGTCGGTTCGACCACTTTAATATCTCCCGGCCTCCTGCCCCTGCGGAAAGAAGCCGGGATCATAGCATGAACGGCGTCGATCAGGCGGCAGTAGAAGCGCATCGAGAGCCAGCGGCCAAGGGCCAGCTGCTCCGGGGTCAAAAGCGGCTCGGAATCGACAATGGCGGTTATATCCTTGAGGGTGTCGACAGCGCTTTCCCGCGGCAGGCGCAGGACATAACCCTGGCAGCGGCGGTTGCCCAGGGGCACCTCCACCCGCATACCGGGCCTGATCTGGCCCTGCATTTCCAGGGGGACATAGTAGTGAAAAGGGCGGTCAACGGCATTGCTGACCAGGTCTATTATTACTTCGGCATACTGAGGCATCTATTTACCCCTGTCGGTTAATTTGATATTATTAAGCAAGATTCGATGAAAGAGGGTTTGCCCGTGTTTCGCTTTTTTTTCCCGGTCGGCCGGGTGATTGCCGAAAACCGCAGCTGGCTGTTTATGGCTACAGCCATATTTTTGAGCTGTTCGATCGCTTTTTATTTTACGCCCGTTTTTTCCGATCCGGCTTCCGAACCGGTCCTTGATGCCCAGCTGGAAGGGCTGGAAGGCCTGTTTTCTTTGATCATGGACACTTCGCCGCCGATCGGCATTGCCCTTATTTTTATGAATAACTTCCTTTCAATGGCCCAGATGCTGCTGCTCGGATTTCTGGCCGGCGTTTCGCCGCTGGTTACCCTTGGCCTTAACGGGGCCCTGGTGGGCGCCCTGCTCTCATTTTCCACGCAGGAAGGAGTCCCCCTGCTGGCAATGATTGCCTTCGGCCTGCTTCCTCACGGCATCTTCGAGCTGTTTGCCTTTTTCCTGTGCGCAGCGATCGGCCTCAAGTTCGGCTACCACTGCGTTGCTTCACCCCTACCGGGCAAAACCCGCGGTCAGAGCTTCCGCTTCATCTGGAAAGAAGCAATTTCGATCCTGCCCCTGGTAGTGCTGCTGCTGGTAATTGCCGCCGCAGTCGAGATTTTGATTACCCCGCGGCTGCTGGACCTGGTATTATAACATCCCGGCGATACGGTCGAGGATGAGGTGGGCCAGTTCTTCTTTTTCCATCAGGGGCAGGTTTTCAACCTCCCCGCTGCGATCAATAATGGAAACCCGGTTGGTCGGCACGGCAAAACCGGCCCCGGGTTCTTTCAGGTTGTTGACAACGATCAGATCAAGGTTCTTGCGGACCAATTTTTGCTGGGCATTTTCAAAAACATCTTCAGTTTCAGCGGCAAAACCAACCAGGATCCGGTCTCCCTTTTCTTTCCCCAGCTCCATCAGGATATCCCGGTTTCTGGCCAGCTCAATGGTGGACAGGTCGTTGTTTTTTTTAACCTTCTGCTGCGAAACCTCCATCGGCCGGTAATCGGAAACCGCCGCCGCCTTAATTACCAGGCGGCAGTCTTTGTAGTGCCCGAAAACGGCGTCAAACATTTCTTCGGTGGTGGTGACATCCACCTTTTTAACCCCGGCCGGAGGCTGGAGGTGGGTTTGACCGCTGATCAGGATTACCTCGGCGCCCCTCTCTTTTAAGGCCCGGGCCAGGGCATAACCCATCAATCCGGTGGAAGGGTTGCTCAGGAACCGGACCGGGTCGAGGGGTTCCCTGGTCGGACCGGCGCTGACCAGGGTTTTCAGGCCGCTAAAATCCTTGGGCCTGAGCACTGCCCTGGTAAAGGCATTAATATCCAGCGGATCGGGCATCCGTCCCCTTCCATAGACACCGCAGGCCAGTTCGCCCGCATCGGGATCCATCAGGTGGCAGCCGTATTCAGACAGCCTCCTGATATTATCCTGCACCGCCTGGTGCTCATACATGTCTGCATTCATGGAGGGAACTACCACCACGGGACAGCGGGCCGCCAGGTAAAGGGTGGTTAAAAGATTATCGGCCAAACCTGAAGCCATCTTAGCCATGGTATTGGCGGTGGCGGGGGCGATCACTACCACATCGGTGCCCTCCAGGAGGTCGATGTGATTAATTTTTTCTCCCGATCGATCGGCATACATGTTCACGTAGACCGGGTGGCCGGTTAAAACCTGGAAGGTCAGGGGAGCTATAAATTCTATGGCCGCCTCAGTCATAACCACATGGACATCCGCTCCGCCGCGGACAAACAACCTGGCCAGCTCGGCAGCCTTATAGGCGGCTATGCCGCCGGTTACGCCCAGTACTACCTTTTTCAAAGGAAACACCCCTACTTAATACCGTCACGCTTCCGCTCATACTCAATATTGCCTGCTTCAATCTCTCTCAGGGCGGTTGCCACGTCCTTTGTATATTCTTCATCAACTGTTCTTTTGCTTCCATTGCGAAGTTGACGGCCACGTTTTGCCGCGGCAATCACCAGGGTGTACTTGCTGTCCACTTTCTCCAGCAGGTCGTCAATTGAAGGATAAATCATCAGCATTCACCTCCCCCGCCCGGTGGGCGAGCACCACGGCTGACTTTACATTTTTCGGCATCGATAATCGAGTCGATTAAGCCGGCCGCTTTTTCCACTGTATCATTTACAACCAGGTAATCATACCGGTCATATGCTTTCATTTCCCGGCGCGCCGTGTCAAGCCGCCTGCCGATCCGGTCCGAATCTTCGGTTCCGCGCCCGGTAATTCTTTCTTCCAGGGCCGCCATTGAAGGCGGCGCCAAAAATATGGAGGCGGCTTCGGGAACCTTTTCTTTTACCTGTTCGGCTCCCTGGATATCAATCTCCAGGATTAAATCCTGGCCTGAGGACAGCAGTTCCCTGACCGCGTCACTACGGGTTCCGTAATAATGGTCATGAACTACGGCCCATTCCAGGAAAAATCCCTCTTTAATCATCGCTTTAAAGCGGGAGGGTGTGGTGAAGTGGTACTCTTTTCCTTCCTGTTCACCCTGCCGGGGCGGGCGGGTGGTGGTTGAAACGGACAATTTCAGGGCTTTCCTGATTTCCAGGAGGTAGCGGCATACCGTCCCCTTGCCGACCCCGGAAGGCCCGGAAATAACTAAAAGAATACCTTCGACCATTAACTGCCTCCCGTATTACATTCTGGTCCTGTTATTCCACTTCTTCGTTTTCAAGCTGAGTATCGCTTGCCTGCAGGCGGTGCTTGACCGTCTCCGGTTGGACCGCCGACAGGATGATATGGCCGCTGTCCGCTATAATTACAGACCGTGTGCGGCGTCCGTAAGTGGCGTCAATCAACATGCCCCGTTCGCGCGATTCGCTGATGACCCGTTTTACCGGAGCCGATTCAGGGCTGATAATAGCAATAATGCGGCTGGCTGAGACAATGTTGCCAAATCCGATATTGATCAACTTGATAGCCATGATAAAACCCCTTTCTCTTTATTCTAAGTTTTGAAGCTGTTCGCGAATCTTTTCCAGCTCCGCTTTGAGTTCTACAACCAGGTTTGTTAACTGGTAATCACCGGCTTTTGAGCCAATGGTGTTGATCTCCCTGAACATTTCCTGGGCGATAAAATCCAGTTTGCGCCCGGCCGGAGCAGTTCCGGTCAGGTTTTCCTTAAAAGCCTCGATATGGCTCCTCAGCCGGACCAGTTCTTCATCTACTCCCATTCGTTCAACCAGCAGAGCACATTCCATGATCAGCCTGTTTTCTTCAAAGTGGCCGGCCAGCATTTCCTGGAATTTTTGCTCGGTCCGGCGGTGGTGCTCCTCCTTGGCCTCTTCGGCTCTTTTTGAAGCGCCGTCGACCATTTTTTCCAACCGGGAACACCTTTCAAGCAGGTCCCGGCCCAGGTTTTCGCCTTCCATGCGCCGCTGTTCCAGGAGCTGGTCCAAAGCTTCCTGCAGCGCCTCGCTGATCACCGGCCAGACTTCTTCTTCGGTAACGGAAATACCACCGGTTTTAAACAGTTCCGGCATTTGCAGAAGATGTTCCAGTTTAACCTCTTCATCAAGCTGCAGGTTCCGGCACAGTTCACCCAGGGCCCGGTAATAATTTTCGGCCAGATCATGGTTCAATTTCACTTCCCGCGCTCCGGGAGGGACTTCATCAAGGTTCAGGGTAACTTCCACCCGGCCCCTCTTTATCGACTCCTGCAGCAAACGCCGGACCCTGTCTTCCAGGGAATAGAGTTCCCGCGGCAGGCGCAGTGCAAAATCAGCGTAACGATGGTTAACCGAACGCATTTCGACCGAAAAGGTAAACCCGTTTTGAGTGCTGCTGCCGCGGCCATAGCCGGTCATGCTGCTGATCATTAATAACGTCCTTTAAAGACATATTTACCCGCATCTGTGATAAAAATACTATGAAGATGTCCATTTTCATCAAATTGGTTCGTTTTAAGGCTCAAAATCTGTTATTTCTGGACTTATAGTAACATCAATTTCGCTCAATCTCAAGGAGTATTTGCGCATTTGCCTTAAATATCGCTGCCGGCAGCCGCCGTATTTAAAAATGTAGGGTTTGGATTTGCCACGGCCGCCATTTAGAATTATACTATACGCCGGGAGTGTGAAAAATGGCCTTTGATGCCCTGATTATGAAAGCGATCACCGACGAACTGCAGGAACAGCTTACCGGCGCCCCGGTCCAGCGTATTTACGAAGCGGCCGGGGGAGAAATAATGATGCACCTCTACTCCAGGGGAGGACAGCCCGGCCTGCTTTTCTCCGTTGATCCCCGCTACGCCCGGGTCCATTTAACCTACCGGCGCCTGCAAAGCAGGGAGAAACCGTCTCCGTTCTGCATGCTTTTACGCAAGTACCTGGCCGGGGGACGGGCCGCCTCTTTTACAAACCCTCCCCTGGAAAGAATCCTGGAAACAGAGTTTGACCCGCCCGAAGGAATGCCCGCGGCCAGGCTGATCGCCGAAATCATGGGCCGGCGCAGCAACTTGATCCTGGTCGACAGTGAGAATATCATCCTGGGAGCGGCCAGGACCGTCTCATGGGATAAAAACCCCAAAAGGGCAATCATGCCGGGTGAAATTTACCGTCCCGTGCCTCCCCAGGAAAAACTGGATCCGGTAGAAATGAGCCGTGAAGAATTTAAAACCGGAATGCGGGAAACGCTGGCCGGCGGCAAAAAGCCTGAAAACGCCCTCCTGGACACCGTGGCCGGGATCAGCCCCCTGGTAGCCCGGGAACTGTGTTACAGGAGTGGCTGCGGGCATTGCGACACCGGAGAGAGCCTTGAACGGGTATATGACCGGATAAAAGAGCTTTTTGACCGGGCCAGGGAAGGCCGGCTGGAGCCGGTACTGCTGCCGGGCAAAAACCTTTATGCAGCTGTTCCGCTTGAACACCTGGCAGAAGAAGAGCAGATCAAATATGACCGGGTCAGCGAAATGCTTGATCATTTTTACAGCACCCTGATCAAGGAGGATCGGGAAAAACAGCTCCGCGGGCAGCTCTACGGCGCCGTTGAAAAGCGCCTGGCCGGGCTGAACAAAAAACTGAAACAGCAAGAACAGGAACTGAAAGAAGCCGGAACCGCCCCCCGGCACCGCCTGTACGGCGACCTGCTCCTTACCTACCAGCAGCAGGTCCCCCGGGGTGAAGCGAGCGTCAATCTGCCCGATTTATATGAACCGGAGAAAACGGTAACCGTTCCCCTTGATCCTGCCCTGTCGGTCAGTGCCAATGCCCAGCGCCACTTCAAACGCTACCAGAAGGCTAAAAAGGGCCGGGATAAGATCAAAAAACAGCTGCGGAAAACCCGGTCTGAAATTGAATACTGCCAGGGCTTGCTTTATGCCATCGAAAACAGTCCTCAAAACTCGCTGGAAGAAATACGGCAGGAATTAATCGATGCCGGTTACCTGCGCGAAAAAAGCAAAGAGCGACGGAAATTGCCGGATGCTCCCCGCCCGCTTCAATTTACCACCTCAGCGGGGCATACCGTCCTGGTCGGCCGGAACAACCGCCAGAACGATTACATCACCTTCAGGGCCGCCGCCCGCCGCGATACCTGGTTCCATGTGCGCGAGCTTCCAGGAAGCCACGTTGTCCTGAAAGAAGCCCCTTTCCCCCCGCCCGAAGAAGACATTGAAGAAGCTTCTTTCCTGGCGGCTTACTTTAGCAAAGGGAGGGACAGTTCCGCCGTGGCAGTTGACTACACCGAGATCCGCCACGTCCGGCGGCGCCCCGGCGGCAAGCCCGGTTTTGTTTTCTATGAAAATTTCCAAACCGTTACCGTCAACCCCAGCGACCCGAAGCTGCGGAAAAATTTTCAGCTTAAATAACGGGAACGGTTCTAAATATTATTAAATATCGGTATTCCCGGCATTATGGGTTTTAAGGGCCCTTAAACCCTGCTTAAAAGAGGAAGGCAGGGGAACTGTGAATTCTATGGTTTTTGAAGTGCGCGGGTGGATAAACATGATCCGGCGGGCATGCAGGGCATGCGGTTCCGACAGGATGGGAGGCAAATCGTCCCACCCGCCTCTGCCATAGGTGGGATCGCCGACCACGGGGTGGCCCAGATGCGACATGTGAACCCGGATCTGGTGGGTGCGCCCGGTTTCCAGGTTAAGCTGAAGGAGGCTGTAGCGGCCGAAGTATTTCAGGACCCGGTAGCGGGTTACAGCCGGCCTTCCCCCTTCCACCACGGCCATCTTTTTGCGGTGGCGGGGATGGCGGGCTAGAGGGGCTTCGATCCTGCCCAGGGTCGGTTTGACCCTCCCGCTAACCAGGGCAATGTATTCCCGCTTTAACTGCCTTGTTTTCAGCTGGGCCGACAGCTGCCTGTGAGTAAAGTCATTCTTGGCAACCAAAAGCAGGCCGGAGGTGTCCTTGTCCAGGCGGTGGACGATACCGGGCCTTTTAACGCCCCCAATCCCGGACAGGTTCGGGCAGTGGTGGAGTAAAGCATTGACCAGGGTGCCCTTCCTGTGGCCGGGAGAAGGATGGACAACCATTCCGCGGGGCTTGTTGATCACCAGCAGATCTTCGTCTTCGTAAACAATGTCCAGGCCGATCGCTTCGGGCTTCAGGCCGGTTTCTTCCGCGGGTGGGATGGTCAGGTCGATCTGATCACCGGCCCGGAGGCGGTAATTCTTATCAGTGCAGGATTCCCGGTTAACCCGGACCATTTTTTCTTCCAGCAGTTTTTGGGCCCGGCTGCGGGATAGTCCGGGTACCCGGTCGGCCAGCACCTGGTCCAGGCGGCGCCCATTATCTTCAAGGCCAACTGTTATGTTTTGATCAGAGGAAGCTTTAGAAGGGCTTGAGTTGGGATATTCAGGCCCGGGCTTCATTTTTTTGCTCCTTTACGACGTTTTTTGGCGCTTTTATTCCCTCCGGACCGGCCCATAATGCCGGTGAAAATATAAATGGCGGCGGCAGAAACCAGGACCAGGGCCAGGCTGAAGTTCTGGGCCGTGCTCAGGCCCAGCCACACCGCTTCTTCCTCCCGGAAAAACTCAGTGGTAAAGCGCAGAAGGCCGTAGAAGGCGAAAAGGGACAGTAGTACAAAACCGACAAAGGGCCTCCTGGGCCGCAGGTATTTTAAGGCCAAAAAGATCAGGACCGCGCCCAGGGCGGCATAAAGCTGGACCGGGTGGCGCAGCAAGTTGTCGGTCATGCTTGCCGGCATAGCCCAGGGGAGATCAGTTTCCCGCCCGTAACAGCAGCCGTTTAAAAAACAGCCGACCCTGCCGAAAGCGTAACCGAGCGCCAGGTAAGGAGCCATCAGATCAGCCAGCTTCAAAAAACCGATCCGGCGCCAGCTGCTCCAGAGATAGAGCGCAGCAGCGCCCAGGAACAGGCCGCCATAGAAAGAGAGTCCGGCAAACTGAGTAAAAAGAATTCCTGAAGGGTTGGCACTGAAATATTGCCAGTTGATCATGACATACAAAAGCCGGGCCCCGATCAAGCCGAAGAAAGTAGAGGCAATAACGGCCTCCAAAACGTGATCGGAATTAAGGTTTTCACCCGGCGCCTCCCTGTATATGGCCGCAGCAGAAATCAGGACGGCCAGAGCGATCATCAATCCGTAAGAATGGACGGTCAAGTTGCCAATCGTAAAAAGCTCCGGATACAAAAAATCATCTCCTTTCGCCCTGCAGGTTGAGATCCCGCCAGAAGGCAACCAGGAAAATACCGATGCCGAGCACGATCGCCGTATCGGCCAGGTTAAAAACGGGCGGCCAGGCGGTAAAATTTATAAAGTCAATTACATAGGCCACCGTTACCCGGTCAATCAGGTTACCCAGCGCTCCGCCAAGCTGCAGGGACAGTCCCAAACGCATCCAGCGGTGATCTTCGGACAGGTAGCGGTAATAATACAGGATCAGGACTGCCACTACCAGCGTTATGGCAATGAAAAAGGCAGTCTGGTAGGGAAACATCCCAAAAGCTGCACCCGGATTGCGCACATAGGTCAGGTATAAAAAGTTGTTGATCAGGGTTACAGACTGCCCCAGCTCCATCATCGACGCCACCAGCCTTTTAGTCAGCTGATCGAGGATAATAATGCTGCAGACAATGATGAACAATTTTCGCAAACAGTCCCCTCCGGTCTTTTTTACTCGGCGCCGCTGTTAAGCCTTGTCATTACTTCGCTGCAGCGGGAGCATAATTCCTGCCCGGAGCCGGTATAGATCCAGCAGCGCGGGCATTTTGTTCCCCAGGTTTTTTCGACCAGTATCCTGACCGGGAAACGCTGCCCCTCCACGGCTTCAGCGGGGGCTGCCGACCTGTCCGGCAGCAGCCTGGCCTCGGATACAATAAACAGCTGGGGCAGCTGCTCGCTGAAGTACTGCAGCTGTTCATAAATAGAACCATCCGCCCACACCGTTACCGAACCTTCCAGGGAACCGCCAATTTTCTTATCTTTACGGGCCTGCTCAAGGGCCCAGGTTACCTCTTCACGGACCTCGAGGATTGTCTGCCAGCGGCGTCCCAGCTCTTCTTCACTCCAGTCCGGATCCGGCTCGGGCCAATCGGCCAGCTGGACACTCTGCCGGTGCCGGGCAGGCAGGTGCTGCCACAGCTCCTCGGCGGTAAAGGTAAGTATTGGTGACATCATCAATACCAGGTGTTCAAGGACAGTCATCAGGGCCGTCTGCGCGGACCGGCGGCCATGGTCGTCCGGCGCGGAGCAGTAGAGGCGGTCCTTGATTACATCCAGGTAGAAATTGCTCATGTCCACCACACAAAAGTTGTGCAGAGCATGGAAAAACTGGTGATATTCATAGTTTTCATAAGCCCTGGTGACCCTTTCCACCAGTTTGCCGAGGCGGTGAAGAGCCCAGCGGTCCAGTTCTTCCATCGAAGTGTAGTCCACAGCCTGGGTATCGGGATTGAAATCGTAACAGCCAGCCAGCAGAAAACGGGTGGTGTTGCGGATTTTCCGGTACACTTCGATCAGCTGCTTGAGAATGTTTTCGGATAAATGGACGTCGTGGGTGAAGTCGGCCGAGGAAACCCACAGCCGCAGGATGTCCGCCCCGTACTGCTTGATAATATGCCCGGGGGCGATAACATTGCCCAGTGATTTGGACATTTTCTTGCCTTCACCGTCGACCACCCACCCGTGGCTGAGCACGGCTTTGTAGGGCGGCTCACCCCTGGTGGCCACCGCCGTCAGCAGGGAAGAGTGAAACCAGCCCCGGTACTGGTCGCTGCCTTCCAGGTAGAGATCGGAAGGCCAGTGCAGCTCCGGCCTGGTTTCCAGGACTGCATCATGACTGGACCCGGAGTCAAACCAGACGTCCATGGTGTCCGTTTCTTTTCTGAATCCGCTGCCGCCGCACCCGGGGCAGGTCGTCCCCGGGGGCAGGATCTCTTCCGCTTCCCGGGCAAACCAGGCGTCCGAACCTTCCCGTGAAAACAATTCGCTTACCGCTTCGATTGTCTCTTTGTTGATCAAGTGGGCATCACATGATATGCAGTAAAAGATCGGGATCGGTACTCCCCACACTCTCTGACGCGATATGCACCAGTCCTGCCGCTCGGAGATCATGTTGTAAATCCGGTCTTCGCCCCACGAAGGAACCCATTTTACACTGTTGATCGCCTTCAGGGCATCCTGGCGAAAATCGTCAATGGAGGCAAACCACTGCTCGGTAGCCCGGTAGAGGACGGGCAGTTTACAGCGCCAGCAGTTTGGATACTGGTGTTCGACGGGGATGGTTTTAATAAGTGCTCCTATTTTTTCCAGATCTTCGATCACCTGCCGGCCGCCTTTTTCGTAGTACATCCCGGCGTACTGGCCGGCTTCTTCGGTGAAATAGCCCCTGTCGTCGAGAGGGCTCAAAATTGGCAGGTCGTTTTCCCGGCCCACAAAAAAGTCTTCATGGCCATGGCCGGGGGCGGTATGGACACAGCCGGTTCCCTGTTCCAGGGTCACATGGTCTCCCAACAGCAGGATCGATTCCCGGTCATAAAGGGGATGCCGGCAGCGCAGCCCGGTCAGTTCGCTGCCCTTAAACCGCTTCAGGATCGGCCAGGGCTCTTCTAAGCCGGCGATGCGAGACACATCTTCCAGCAGGCCTTCGGCCAGCAAATATTTTTCCGAACCGGCATCTACCAGCACGTAATCCAATTCCGGGTGAAGGACTATGGCCAGGTTGGCCGGAATTGTCCAGGCGGTAGTGGTCCAGATCAGGCAGTAGCAGTTTTCTATGCCATCAAAGAGCCCTTTGTCATCAAGGAACGGAAATTTAACGTAAATCGAATCGGAAACCTTGTTGCCATACTCGATTTCCGCTTCGGCCAGGGCCGTTTCACAGCTGGCGCACCAGTAAACGGGGCGCATTCCTTTGTAAATGTAGCCCCGTTCAGACATGGTTCCAAAAACCTTGATCTGACGCCCTTCAAACTCCGGGGCCAGGGTCAGGTACGGGTTTTCCCAGTCGCCCCGGACACCGAGCCGCTTAAACTGTTCCCGCTGCACATCGACATATTCGAGGGCATAATCATGGCACATTTTCCTGAATTCCAGGTCGGATATTTCTTTGCGATCAATCTTCCTGGTCTTGATTATCTGGTGCTCGATAGGCAACCCGTGCGTATCCCACCCGGGCACATAAGGGCAGTCAAAGCCCTTCATGCTCTTGTATTTATTGATAATATCCTTGAGGACCTTGTTTAAAGCCGTCCCCATGTGGATATCGCCGTTGGCGTAAGGCGGGCCGTCATGCAGTATATAGCGGGGCGCCCCCTTGCGATTTTCACGCACCAGCCTGTTGATATCGATTTTCTCCCAGAATTGAAGCATTTCCGGTTCGCGCTGGGGCAATTTGGCCCGCATCGGAAAGTCTGTCTGGGGCAGGTTTAAAGAATCCCGGTAATCCATGTCTTTTTCTCCTCCATTTATGTTGGCATATTGATCGTTATAAATAAAAACTCGCCCCTGAAAAGGGACGAGATTTCTCCCGCGGTACCACCCTACTGGCCGCACAGGTATTCCGTGGGCCTCTTTTCATGGGCCGTTAACGGCGGCCGCCGTCCGCGCCTACTCTTTCCTGCGTGATTTCGGGCGGAAGCTCCCGGGGGATCTTCAGCAGGGTTTCCCGGCCGGACTCTCACCTTCCACCGGCTCTCTGATCGAGCAAACCGCCTGCATCGCTGTCCCGTTCACAGCTTATGGGAAAGATTTTAGCATGTCAAAACAATAAAATCAATATCTATTCAGCCCGATATGATGCCGGTAAGCAATCAATCCCTACTTGTCGGGATCAGAATCATGATCTTTTTTCGGCCTGAAATCCTTATCCTTATCAAATTTACGGGTAGACTCAAAATCATATTTTGGCTCAAAATCCGGACTGGGATCGAATTCAGGCCTGGGATCAAAGTCGGGCCCGGATTCTAAATTTGGCTTTTCTTCAAAGCCCGGTTTATCATTGAAGTCGGTCCTGGGCTCAAAATCAAACTCCCGTCCATAGCCGGGTTTGGAGTCAAAGTCATACTCCCGTTCGTAATCGGTCCCGGAGTCAAAATCATAATCCCGCCTGGACCCGGGCTCGCTTTCAAAGTCAGGGCCGGACCTTAATTCTTCTTTTGCTTCCAGTTCTGAAGATTCCGGGTCAGAACCCTTGTAGCCGGGCGTAGATTCATATCCGGGAGTTTCATAACCTGTTCGGGGGTCAAGTTCAGGCTTCTCTTCTTCCCGGGCCTGATCCTCATGGGCCTCAATCAGCCAGTCCTCGTTTTCAAGCGCGGAAAGTTGGGCTTCAACAAAGGACCGAAAGCGCATTTTGAATATCCGGGCCTGCTTGAACAGCTCTTCTTGCTCGGACAAGATCTTGCTGGCCCGGTAGCGGGCGTCTTCTACAACGCGCTGGGCGTCTTTTTCAGCTTCGCGCCTGACAAAATCCGCTTCCCTCTTGGCGTTTTGCTTGACCTCCTCGGCAGTTTCCTGGGCCACCACGATCGCATTGTGCATAGTTTCTTCCAGTTTTTGATAATTCTTGTTCTTTTCCTGGAGCTGGCTGAGCTGATCTTTTAATTCCACGTTCTCCCTGATCAGCTGTTCGAGATCTTTGGCTACCCGATCAAGGAATTCATCGACATCCTCGATATCATAGCCTCGAAAAGAACGCTCAAATTCTTTATTTTGTATATCCAGCGGGGTAATAGGCATTGATAAACCTCCTTAGAAAAATAAGTAAAACAGAAAAATAAGTAAAACAGGCCGGTCTTTACCGGAAATTTTAAGATCAGAATCCGATTTATGACAATTTTTCAATACACGGAAAAAGTTCGACAGGTATATTTTTATTCCTGCCAGATCAGCTATATTTTTTTAATTTCAGGCGGATCCGGCCCTTCCTGGTTTCCCCTTCTACCTCGTCAATCAGGATCCGACCGCGCCCCCGCAGTGAAATCTGGTCTCCTTCTTCAACCTGCAGCGAAGGAGAAGTGACCGGGCGCCAGTTGATTACAACCAACCCTCCTTTGATCAGCCGGACTACCTTCGACCTGGAAAGGCCAAAACCAAGCGAGAGCAGCGAATCGACCCGCAGGCTGGCTACCGTTCCCTTGATTTCTTTACCGTTACCCCTGGTCAGGGCAAGATGGTCCGGATCCACGATCGAGCAGTTAACCGGCACCCGCCCCACTTCGTTCAGGCTGGAACAGACAAAGTCCGCCTTTGCCTGCAGGACCATCACCGTCGCCCGGCCCTCTTCCGGGATAACAATATCGCCAACCTGGTCGCGGCGCAGGCCAAGGGCCAGGACTGCACCAAGCAGGTCGCGGTGCCCGAGAGATTCCCGGTCACCTGTCCACTCCACCAGGACTGCGGTTACCGGCGGCAGATCTCCCCGGTGCTGGGCCGGAAAAACATGGATCACGTTCCTTTCCGCCTCTGGGTAGCCCCCGTAAGCGGTGTAGGAAAGGTTGTTTCTTTTCCGCAGGGCCGCTTCCGCCAGCTCCAGCTGCCGTGGATCAAGAAAAGCCGTGGTATAAGTCCTGTTTCCTTCCAGCTCTTCCAGTTTGCGATCAAAATGCTGCTGCCATTTTTTTTCTTCCTCTGTCAGGGAAGCTCCCGGGCTCATTTATCAGCCTCCCGTTTAGTAGTAAAGGTAATTTATAATGATCTGCTGGGCAATCCTCAGCAGGATTAACAGGACAATCGGGGAAAGATCCAGGTAGCCCATGCCCATTTTGACTGTTGGAATAACGCTGCGCAGCGGGGCTAAAAGGGGTTCGGTCAGCCCGTATAAAATCCTGTAAATGGAGGAAACCGTTTCATTGCCCCCTGCTCCACCGGCCCCCATCATGAACCAGGACATAATAATCCTGCCAAAGATAATGAAATAGTAAATGCGGATAAAAACAAGCAACCCTTCTGCGATTAGGGTCATTATTATCACCTGCTTCCCTTAATCTGGATCATTGCTGTAACCAAACTTTCATGTTTCAAATCTACAATACACTTATTTGCCGGTCATTTCAAATCCTACTCCCCGGATCATTTCCGCCCAAACAGGGCTCCTCCGATCCGGACCATGGTTGCCCCTTCTTCGACGGCTACCATATAGTCGTTGGTCATACCCATAGACAGTTCGGGCAGTTCCCGTCCGGGAACAGCGTTTTGATCGCGCAGTTCCCGAAGCCTCTTAAAATAGGGGCGGGCTTCTTCGGGATCATCAACAAAGGGGGCCATGGCCATGAGTCCTCTAATTTTCAGGCGATCAAGCCTTTCAGCCTGCTCCAGGAAAGAAGGCAGCTCCCCGGGGGGGAGCCCGAACTTACTTTTTTCACCTGAAATATTGACCTGAACCAGGGCATCCACCTTCTGATCGAATTTTTCAGCGCGGTGCTGCAGCTCCCGGGCCAGGGAAAGGCGGTCCAGGGATTGCACCATGCAGTAAACAGGCAAAACATACTTGACTTTGTTCCTCTGCAGGTGGCCGATAAAATGCCAGTTGACGCCGGGCAGGCTTTTTACCTTGTCGGCTTCTTCCTGGACCCTGTTGGCCCCAAAATCGGTGACCCCCAGTTCGGCCGCCTTTTTCAGATCCTCGATAGCAGCGCTCTTGGTTACGGCGATCAGCTTGATCTTGGAGGGGCTGAGCCCTGCTTTTAGGGCCGCTTGTTCCAGGTCCGATTTAACCTTGTAGTAGTTTTCAGCAAGCAAAAACGATCTTTCCTTTCTTCTTATGGATCAACAGCCGGAGGGAATTTGTCGTATTTTCCCGGTCCCCGACGGTTCCTTCACCACCACAGGTCCGGCTTTCTAATAACTTTTTTATGCAGCACTAGTTAAGCCTGCGTCCCTCTTCCACCAGTTCATGGCGGGTAATAACCAGGCTCCGGGGTTCGAGCCCTTCCACCAGGGCTTTATCATCTTTCTTGCCGACAACTGTTACCGGCTCAAAAACAACCCTGCCGCCCCGGTTCAGGTAAACCCCGGTGGTGTGGTTTTTTTCAAACACCGCTCCGGCGGGAATGACCACGCCCTCCCGGCGGGAAAAATATAGGGAAGCTTCCGCCCGGCGGATTTCTTCAAAACCTGGCAGCTGCTTTTCAATCAGGTAGGTCAGGCGGACTTCATTATTATCTTCGTCAATTTCCGACTGGTACAGCTCGGCCCCGACCTGCTCTCCGGGGGCAAAACCAAACACAAGGTTTACTTCCCGCTCTGAGGCAATCGAGCGACCGGGATGGAGGGGAAGGACAATATTGTAGTACCACTTCCAGTTGTCGACTATTTTGAGCAGCGGCTCTCCCGCCCTGACCCGGTCATTTTCGGCGGTTACAGTGCCTTCCGGCAAATTTTCTTCCGCCAGTTCTTCCCCATCCAGATAGAAGGGGCCATCCCGGTTTTCCAGCCCGTCGATATAATAAGACAGCAGACCGGCTTCCCGGCATTCGATAGAAATCACTTCATCAAAATCCTGCGGGCGGTAATTGTTGGTGCTGTTATGTTCAGCTTCTTGATCGGGAGCCCCGTTTTCATCTTCCCAGTCCTGTTCCGGAGGAGGAGGGTCGCGCAACACCCCGATCCGGGCCACCTCGGTACCCACAGAGACCCTCTTTCCCGGCTCCGCCAGGGCCATAACCACCCCGTGGACCGGGGCGGTTATCACTTTTTCACTGCGGGTGACCAGGCCTTCCACCTCTTTTTCCTCTTCCAGGACTCCCTGTTCAGCGGTGACCACCTGCAGGCGCCAGGCCAGGAACTGCTCTCCCAGCCAGTGGTACCCAACCTGGACAATAACCACCAGGGCCAGGAGTAGGAGGACATAAAAGACAAAGCCCTGCTTGAGACGGCTGAAGTTAAACCGGCGCCCTTCGCCGCTGTGGACTTCGAACCGCTGCCTGGCTTTTTTCATTTTTTTGCCGTTTTTCTTGCTGGTCATTGGCCACCCCCGGCCTTGCTTAAAAACTAGCACTGTTTATTATTAATGGCTATAAAACCGATCATCCGGCCGGTCACTCCCCGGTCCCGGCGGTATGAATAAAACAGGTCCGGGCGGCAGGAAGTGCACCAGCCGTTTTGAACCAGGTTGTTTTCTTTAATCCCGGCCCGCAGCAGCTGCACGGTATTGATGGCATCCAGGTCAAGGTTAAAGCCGCCGCCCGCACCCGGCTCCAGGTAGGTTTTATCCTCCCAGCCCGCGGACTGAAACCGGCCGGCCACCTCCCGGTTAACGATATAACAGGAACGGCACACCACCGGACCCAGGCCCGCCAGAAGCCGGCCCGGGTTTATCGAAAAATGCTCTTTTAAAAAGCGGACCACAGTACCCGCGATATCACCCAGGGTTCCTTTCCACCCGGAATGGGCCAGGGCTACCAGCGGCCGCTTTCCCGGACAGGCAAAAAAGATCAGCTGGCAGTCGGCGGAATAAGCGGCAAGCGGCAGCCCTTCTTCCCGGGTAACCAGGGCATCGCACCAGCTGCGGGTAGAACCCGGCCGGGCTCCTTCACCGCTGTTGCTTTTATCAAATACCTTTACAGTAGTCCCGTGAACCTGGGTGGATGACACAATGGCCCGGTAATCATAATTAAACTGAGCAAAAAATATCCTCCGGTTTTCAAGAACGTTTTCCCTGCTGTCACCGACATGAAAGCCGGTGTTGAGGGTGGCCAGGGGGCCGCTGCTCAAACCTCCGCAACGGGTTGAAAAAGCATGGTCCACCCACCCGGCCTTCTTAAACAGGGGGGCCTGCAGGTAAGCCAGCCCGTTTTGTTCCCGGTGGAGTATAAAACTGTCCGCCGCTTCCTGCACCCGCATCCCTCCATTAAATCCGCCTTTTTACTCCCGGTTTTTTCCCGCTTTTGACCGGCCGGCTGTTTCTATCTAAATACTTTACGGAACAGTCATGGACAGATCACTCCTGGATGGCAGCTGTCACTCCGCTCATCCGGGCAACCCGGCCTTACCACCCGTTACCGGTCCACTCCACCGCCTCCAGCCTGTCCAGCGAAGCTTTTAAATCGATCAGGCGCTGGTTTTTTGACCCCCGGTAAGCCAGGTTTAAATCCCGCTCTTCCTGCCGGTAAGGTCCGTCGACCAGGAGCCATCCCACCTCCAGCAGCCGGCGGATATTTTGATCCAGGCTGCTTTTTGCAAGCAGCTCTTCAAAAATGTACCCGCTGTAGAGGACCAGGTTTAACTCCTCTTCCAGGACCATGCCGGCCAGTGCGGCCAGGGAAGCGGGCTGGTCAAAAGGCTCGCCCCCGGAAATAGTGACCCCGTCGATCCCTTCCCGGTGCTTCCTGATCAGGGCGGCCAGATCTTCGGTTTCGGCTTCAAAACCGCCAAGGGGATCGTGCGTTTCCGGGTTATGGCAACCCGGACAGCAGTGCGGGCAGCCCTGGACGTAAATGGATAGACGGACTCCGGGGCCGTCCACGATGCTGTCTGTGTACATTCCGGCCAACCTCAGCACGGTATAGTTCACCCCCTGGGGCCAAAATGGACTCGCCTGTCTCTCAGTTCGTTCAATTTCGCTTCATTGAAACGTTCATCAGTGGACAGGTAACCGGTAATCCGGCGAATATGCCTGATCTTAGAACTGCCGCACTGGGGACAGGACCCGTTAAAAACCCCACTGTGGGAACAGATCCGGCACTCATCAAGGGGATAGTTAATGCCCCCATAACCCACATCCGCAGCGGCCATCTGGCGGACAACCCTGTCTACCGCCTCCAGGTTATGAACCGGCGGGGCTTCCAGCTCGGTATAAGTGATATGGCCGGCATTGCAGTAGCTGTGGAACCGGCCTTCGACCTTGATTTTTTCGAACATGGACATGGCATAGTAAACCGGTATATGAAAAGAGTTGGTGTAATAATTTTTGTCTGTCACACCCGGAATGGAACCATACCGATCCCTGTCCATGGCCACAAATCTTCCGGCCAGGCCTTCGGCCGGGGTGGCCACCAGGGTAAAATTCAGGTCGTATTCATCGGCATAACTGTCGGCCCGCCTTCTGATATGATCGACAATCTTTGAAGCCAGCTCCCGGGCTTCTTCATCCTCCCCGTGGTGCTTGCCGGCCAGGAGATTGAGGGTTTCGGCAAGACCGATAAACCCGATCGCCAGGGTTCCGTGTTTGATCACTTCCCGGATCGAATCATCGGGGCCGATTTTATCCGAATCGAGGTAAAGCTGCTGCCCCATCAGGAAGGGCAGATCGCGGGCCTTCAACCGGGCCAGCACTTCAAAGCGATGCAGGAGCTGGCGGGCCGCCAGGCGTAAGGTCCGGTCGAGCCGCACGAAGAACAGGTCCTGCTGCCCGCGGCATTCAAAGGCAATGCGGGGCAGGTTCAGGGTTACCGGGGCGATATTGCCCCGCCCGGCCGACACTTCAGGGCCGTGGCGGTTGCCTATAACCCTGGTCCGGCAGCCCATGTAGGAAACTTCTTCGCCGTAAGCCCGGTTGAACGAGCTATCCATGAAGCTGAAGGTCGGGTTCATGCGCCGGGAAGCCACTTCAAGGGCCAGGCGGTAGAGATCGTAGTTAGGATCCCCGGGGTTAAAATTAATTCCTTCCTTAACCCGGAAAACAAGGTTGGGAAAAATCGGGCTTTCCCCGTGGCCCAGGCCGCGTTTGAACGACTCCAGGACGGCCTGGGAAACCATGCGCCCTTCGGTGGTGGTATCAGTGCCGAAGTTCAACGAACTGAAGGGCACCTGGGCTCCGGCCCGACTGTGCATGGTGTTGAGGTTGTAAATCAGCCCCTCCATGGCCTGGTAAATTTCTTCATAATCAGGCTGTTTTTTCAAATTCCTGATCACTTCGCTCATGCTGCGGTCAAAGTGGGGGAAACTCTGGCCGCCAAACATATCGTTCTGGTTGCTCTGAAGAATAATTGCCGCCTGGGCGGCCGCTGATGCAATCCGCTTCGGGGGGCGGATGTACCCGTAACCGGTATTAAAACCTTCCAGCATCAGGCGTGATAAGTCTATCTGCAGGCAGTTCAGGGTTTTGCTGTAATAATCGAGGTCGTGAATGTGGAAATTGCCCTCGTCGTGGGCCCGGGCAAATTCTTCCGGCAGCAGGTTGCTCAGGTAATACTGCTTGCTGGCAGCCATAGCAATCTGCAGCATCTTGGCGGAAGGCGAGTTGTTGACGTTGGCGTTTTCCCGGCTGGTTTCAACCAGGATTTCCTTGACCACATCCATCAATTCAGATTTACCTTCCCGGATCCTGGTCCGGCGATCGCGGTAGAGGATGTAGGCCTTCGCCGTGCGAGCGTGGCCGTTCTCGATCAGGACTACTTCCACTTCGTCCTGAACTTCCTCCACGGTTGGAGTTACGCCGTTTTGGGCCTTTTTCTGCAGGTTTTCGAGAACCTGCCCGGTCAGGTTTTCAGCAATACTGCGGTCCTTACCGCCGACCGCTTTTGCCGCTTTGAAGATGGCATCGGTGATTTTGTCCGGATCAAATGATACCACCCGGCCGTCCCGCTTGCGTATTTCTGTAAAAGCTTGTTCCGCTGCGGATCCTTTTTCTACTTCAACCGGTGCTGAGCCGTCGTTCATAATTACAGCCTCCCTTGCTTTTTTAACTCATCTTTTTCGCGAAGCATGTCTTCCAGCTCAGCTTTAAAAGCTTCGACATCGGCAAACTTGCGGAAGACAGAGGCAAAGCGCACATAAGCAACCTCATCGATGGTGCGCAGCTTTTTAAGGATAATATCGCCGATCTGGTCGGCCGTGATCTCCTTGACGTAGCTGCTGCGCAGTTCCTGCTCGAGATTTTCAACCAGTTCTTCCCACTGGGAGAGCGGAATATTGCGCTTCCGTCCGGCCAGGAGCAGGCCTTTAATGATCTTACCCGGATCAAAAAGTTCCCGGCGGCCGTCCCGTTTAATGACGACAAGAGGCTCTTCCTCGGTTTTTTCCATGGTGGTAAAACGGTTGGAACAATTTACGCACTGGCGCCGGCGCCTGATTGCAGAAGAATCCTGGGTGGACCGGGAATCTAAAACGCGGGTATCAAATTCGCCACAGTAAGGGCATTTCATGCCGTACTCTCCCATCAATATATTGCGTTTTACCTATTATAGACCACAATATATTGTGTGTAAAGAGTTTTTTTATTTTTTTAGGAAAGAATCCGGCCCCCTGACTTTCAATGAGGGCCGGATTGCTTACTGACCAATAAACAGGCGCCTTATATGGTACTTCAGTTTCTATTCGTTGACGATCTTATCCTGCTGTTCCTGCTGCTGCCAGCGTGACCAGGCCGGGGCATCGAGGTTCTCTCCCCTGGCATAGGCGCTTTTTCCAACCGCAGCCAGGGTGGGCCTGAAGCCCTGTTGTTGTTGCTGCTGCGGCGCACTGAAACCGGTGGCGATTACCGTGACGCGGACATGGTCCTGGAAATTTTCGTCAATCACCGCTCCAAAGATAATGTTTGCATCAGGATCGGCATGGCCGGCCACAATTTCAGCCGCTTCGTGGACTTCGTAGAGGCCGAGATCGGTTCCGCCGGTAACATTGATCAATACCCCCCTGGCTCCTTCAATGGAAGTTTCCAGCAGGGGGCTGCTGGTGGCGGATTTAGCCGCTTCCATGGTGCGGTTTTCACCGCTGCCCTGCCCGACGCCCATCAGGGCGGGGCCGGTTTCGGCCATAATTGTCCGCACATCAGCAAAGTCAAGGTTAATCAGCCCGGGTACAGCTATCAGGTCAGAAATTCCCTGCACGCCCTGCCTGAGCACGTCGTCGGCAACCCGGAAAGCTTCCAGGATCGGGGTTTTCTTCTCAACAACCTGGAGCAGGCGGTCGTTGGGTATGGTAATCAGGGTATCAACTTTATCTCTCAGGCAGGCGATTCCTTCTTCAGCCTGCTGCTTGCGCTTTTTGCCTTCAAAGGTAAACGGTTTGGTCACTACACCAACCGTCAGGGGGCCCAGTTTCTGAGCTATTTCGGCAATTACCGAAGCAGCGCCGGTTCCTGTTCCACCGCCCATTCCGGCGGTGATAAAGACCATATCGGCTCCCTTGAGCATGGCCTCAATTTCTTCACTGCTTTCTTCGGCAGCTTTGCGGCCGATGTCCGGGTTGGCCCCGGCCCCAAGGCCCTTGGTCAGCTGTTCGCCAATCTGCAGTTTAGTATTGGCATTGGCCAGGTACAGGGCCTGGGCGTCGGTGTTGACCGCACAGAAATCCACTCCCTGCAGGCCGGCGGCAATCATCCGGTTTACGGCGTTACTTCCTCCTCCACCAATTCCCACTACTTTTATCGAAGCAAATTGTTCCATTTCAATATCAAACTCGATCATTAAAGGCACCTCCCAAATGGTATGCGCTTCAGTTTTTAATTTACAAACTCAATCAACAATATCCGTCAACCAGTCTTTAATCCTCTGCCAGAGGCCGGGCCCCTTTTTCCTGGCCGGCTTGCTCCGGTCCTGGATATGCATCCTGGGCTGCTGGCGCTGCACGTAGTAAAGCAGCCCGACAACGGTCGAGTAGATCGGGTTCTTGATCCCGACCACATCGAAATCCGCGATCCTGATCTGATCACTTTCCAAAGCCAGGCGGGCCGTTTCCTGCATGCCCTTCATCGAAGAGACTCCGCCGCGCATAATCATCCCGGCCGGAGGCAAATACGACCAGCCCATCTTAATCACTTCTTCCCTGATTATCTGAAAAATTTCCTGTACCCTCGGCTCGATAAAACTGCTGAGCTCTCTTTCCGACACCAGCCTGAGCTCGTTGCTGCCTACAGTCCTTATTTCAATTTTCGGTTCGCTCTCGGCCATTGAACTCATGGCCGCACCGTGCTTTTTTTTCAACTCCTCGGCTGAACGGTGGTTAATGCGCAACCCTGCGGCCAGATCGGTGGTGATGTGATCTCCGCCCACCGGCAGGACCGAAAGTTTTTCCAGCTTTCCGTTCTGGAAAAATGCAATTTCGGTTGTGCCGCCGCCGATATCAACCAGGAATGCGCCCAGTTCCTTTTCATCGGCAGACAGGGAGATTTCGGCATTGGCCAGGGCTTGTAAAACCAGGCCGTTGATGGTTACGCCGGCCCGGTTTACACAACGCAGCATGTTGTGCAGCGGAGTGATCAGGCTGGTCACAACCTGGGCGTCCACTTCCAGCCTCACCCCGAGCATGCCAACCGGATCCCTGATCCCTTCAAAACCGTCTACAATGAACTCCCGGGGAATAATATCTACAATTTCGCGGTCGGTTGGCAGGGCTACCACTTTGGCCGCCTGCATTACCCTTTCCAGGTCCTCTTCCCGTATTTCCCGGTCATCGGATGTTACGGCCACTACTCCCCGATTATTGATCAGCTCGATGTTCAATCCTTTTAACGCCACATAGGCAGAATCGATCTTGAATCCGGCCATCCTTTCCGCTTCCTCAACCGCAGAAACAATCGATTCAATTGTTTTCTCCAGATCGACAATTACACCTTTTCGAACACCATCGGAAGGGCTTATACCCAATCCAATAATATTCAGAGAGCCATCGGGGCGGGGTTCGCCGAGCCCAACCCTTACCTCAGCTGTTCCAACATCAATTCCAACAATAAAATTTTTCCGATTCACGTATAAACCCCCTTACCCTTCCAAGCATGGTGCAATAACTACTAAATAATTCAACACTTTTCCACTATTTCCTTTTTTATTCTACGGATCCACCTCCTTTCCTTCTTCTTTGATCACAGCGCTGCCGGAGACTACCAGGCGCTTCCCGCATCGGACATCAAGTCGCGCCTCGGTAGCCGGATCGATGTAGGGGAGGCTTTCCTCAATCAGGCGCAGCTTGTAATCCATATCTTCCCCGTCACCGAACCAGATCTCCAGGCCGTCAACCGTATAAGCAATCAGGTTATAGTTTTCTTGTAAATCAAGCTTTTCTATTTCCAGGCCGCCTTCGCCGGACCAGTTCGTGAAAAAGTTCCGCATAGCTTCCACGCTGGCCGGGCAATCGATCGGGGCGCCCGGTATCACTTTTCGCCCGTCTATCCCGGAGATTAAGGGGTACTCTTTTTTCGGCTCATCGGTGTATTCCATGCTCACGCCCTGGTCATCAATAAGCCAGAACCCGTCGGCGGTCATCACGTAACCAACCGGCTGCCTTTCTTTAATTTTAATTACGATCGTATCGGGCAGTTCCCGTTTAATTTCAACCTTTTCAGCCCGGGGCAGTTCTTTTTTAATCCGGGCCAAAATATCGCCTTCACCGAGCAGGAAGATGCTCATTCCCCTGCTAATCCCCCCGGCCTGCAAAATTTCTTCCTCCTGCAGTTCACCGACTCCTTCAACCCGGATTGTGTTCACCCGAAAGTAGGTTTCCCCCTGCCAGAGCAGGGCCACAAACCCGGCCAGAACTGCCACTTTAATCAAAAAGCGGAAAAACCGTTTCCAGACAGGAACCGCCTTGTTGTTTTCCACCAGCTGGAGGTGATCGTTTTTCCGTTGCACCGGTTATCTCTCCTCGCCGACAATTCTTACTTCGGGATGCAGGTCAAGCTCATACTTATCTTTCACCAGCTGCCGCACAGCCCTGATTAAATTTAGGATATCCGCCGCCGTGGCATCGCCAGTATTAACGATAAAATTGGCGTGCTTCCGTGATACTTCCGCTCCCCCGATGCGCATTCCCTTGGCCCCGGCCTCTTCAATAATTTTCCCGGCCGGCTTTTCGGGAGGGTTCCTGAAAACACTGCCCGCGCTGGGCAGGTTAGGATGGCGGTCCTGCCGGTCGCTTGAATATTTTTCCATGACCCTCGTAATCCGCTCCGGATCTCCTTTTTCCAGCTCCAGGCAGGCTTCAAAAATAATTCCTTTACCGATCAGGCTGCTTTCCCGGTAGCCGAAATTAAGCTCTTCCCGGGTCATGGTTACAACCCGGCCCGTAAAATCGACCAGTTTAACAGTATAGACCCTTTCCCCGATATAGCCGCCAAATGCCCCGGCGTTCATAATCAGGGCTCCACCGAGCAGCCCGGGAATACCGATCGCAAACTCAAGGCCGGAAAGACCAGTTTCGGCCGCGCTATTAGCCAGGGCCGACATCGGGATCCCGGCCCCTGCGACCAGGAACCTGTTTTCACGTTCGGTATAGTTGAACGGCGAACCGATCTTGATCACCAGGCCCCTGATCCCGCCATCTAAAACCAGCAGGTTGGTTCCATTGCCCAGGATGTAAAGAGGCAGACCGTGTTTATCACTGTAGCGGACTATTTCCAGCAGCTCTTCCAGGCCGGCCGGGTAAAGAAAATAATCCGCCGGGCCGCCCACCATCCAGGAAGTGTGCCCGGACAAGGGCTCATCCTTTTTAATTCCGTGTTGCAACTTAAAACCCAGCTCCCGCTCGATATTCATACCGCCACCTCCTGAAGGCACCGGTAGAGCTTTTCCGCAGCATCGGTGACGCCCATCTGGCGGCTCAATGCACTCATTTCTTCCAGCAGTTCAGGCTCGCCGATTAACCGGTCGATTTCTTTCTGCAGCCGGCAGTGGTCAAAATCTTTTTCTTCGATCAGCACTGCCGCCCCCCGGTCGGAAAGCATCCGGGCGTTGTAGTACTGGTGGTTGTCAACTACGTTGGGAGAGGGGATCAGCAGGGCAGGCACTCCCAGGGCCGTGATTTCTGCCAGGGTCGTTGCCCCGCTCCTGGTTACGGCCAGGTCCGCTGCGGCCAACGCCTCGGGCATCTCGGCCAGGTAGGAATAAAGCAGGACCCGCTGTGGCACCGCCCCGATTTCCTTTCTTATTTCATCGTAGTAAATATCGCCGGTGACATAGATCAAGCTGACACCCTCCGGCAGCAGATTTTCCTTGAGGTAAGCAGCAACAACCTGGTTCAGCCGCAGGGCTCCCCTGCTGCCGCCGTAAATAAGGATTGTTTTTTCTTCCGGATCCAGGCCGAAGTACCGGCATCCTGTTTCCCGGTCCAGGGCGCTTACCTCACTGGCCCTCGGATTACCGGTATAGAGCGGCCTGCTGAAAGGCGGCAGCTTGGTGGCCGTTTCGGCAAAAGAAAGGCAGACCTTTTTGGCAAAGGGGGCAAACCAGCGGTTGACCAGACCCGGGATGGCATTCTGTTCATGCAGGACTACCGGCTTTCTCTTCAAAATAGCCGACATGACCAGTGGGGCAGCCACATAACCGCCCGTACCCAGGACTACACTGGGCTGGTACTCTGAAATTATTTTCAAAGAACGCCTGATTCCGTTCAGTAAATCTTTAACAAAAACTCCCAGCTGCTTAAAACTGCGCCGGAACCCGCTGGCGGGAATGGTTACCAGCTCAAAACCGGAGGCGGGAATAATTTTACTTTCCAGCCCGGCGGCACTGCCCACGAACAGGATTTCGGACCTGCTGTCTTCAGCCCGGGCGTAGCGGGCCAGGGCCAGGGCAGGATAAATATGTCCGCCGGTGCCTCCGCCTCCAATTAATATTTTCATTCCTACGCCGCCTCCTTACGATCTTTACGCACTGCCGCTTCCCGCCCGTGCCTTGAAATATTTAGCAATATGCCAATACCAATTAAAGTAAATAATACTGAACTGCCCCCGGCGCTGATTAAAGGGAGGTTGATGCCCGTAACAGGTACCGCCCCGGTGACTACAGCCACGTTAACCAGCACCTGGAGGGCGATCATGAAAGTTATTCCGGCCGCCACCAGGCTGCCGAACAGCTCTGGAGCTTTCAGGGCAATCTGGAAACCGCGCCAGGTTAAGATCATGTAAAGCATCAGCACGGCCACGGCCCCGATAAAGCCCAGTTCTTCCCCGATCACGGCAAAAATAAAATCGTTTTGCGGCTCGGGCAGGTAAAACAGCTTTTGTTTCCCCTGTCCCAGGCCGGCTCCGAAAATATGGCCGGGCCCAAGGGCATACAGGGACTGGATAACCTGGTAACCTGAACCGGTCGGTTCGGCCCAGGGGTCGAAATAGGTAAACAGCCTCTGCATGCGGTACTCTTCTTTCAAGGTAAAGTAGGCCAGTGGGGGCAGGAAGGCCAGGCTTAAACCCGCCACCTGTGAAATGGGCATCCCGGCAAAAATGATCACCAGCAGGCTTCCGGCCACAACCACCAGGGCTGTGCCCATATCCGGCTGAAACTGGATCATGAAGAAAGCAGCCCCCACCAGGATCAGCGGGATCAGGCTGGCCGTCCAGAAGTTGTGGATATTTACCCGGCGGCTGCTCAAATAAGCAGCAGTAAAAATAACCAGGGCCAGCTTGCTGAATTCAGCAGGCTGCAGCACCAGGGGCCCCAGGGCCAGCCAGCGCCTGGCTTCGGTTCCCATTTCGGAGCCGAAGTCTGTGAAAACCAGGCCCAGCAGGGCGAAGTTAAGCAGTAAAATCAGGATCGAAAACCGTTTCAGCTGTTTGTAGTGGACCCTGGATATTATATACAAAGCAATCAGGCCGATGGTGACCCAGATCGCCTGGCGTTTCAGGAAGTAATAGGGATCGCCCCTGGTTTCTTCGGCCATTACAAAACTGGCGCTGAAAACCATGAGCAGGCCAATGGCCAGCAGAAGCAGGGTCACCATTATGAGGACGCGATCGTGTTGTTTTGAAGCTCTGGTGTTACCCATTATCTTCCACCTCCCTGCTCTTTTTACCGGCCTTCAAATCTTTAACCAGTTTCTTGAACAAATCGCCCCTGACTTCGTAACTGGGGAACATGTCCCAGCTGGCGCAGGCCGGCGACAGGAGGACGATATCCTCCGGTTCAGCTTCCTTGTGGGCGCTCCGGACCGCTTCTTCCAGGTCAGCTACAATAGTGTAATTATTAAACCCGGCCCCTTCCACCGCCCGGGCCAGGAGTGCTTTGGTTTCACCAAATAGAATCAGGCTTTCGACTTCACCGGCAATCATACCGGCCAGCTCACTGAAATCACTGCCCCGCTCTTTACCGCCGGCTATAAGGATCTTGCGCCGCCCGGAAAAAGACTGCAGGGCTTTCATGGTTGAGCCGGGGTTGGTCCCCTTGGAGTCGTTAATATAGTCGACCCCGTTTATGGTGGCCACGTATTCCAGCCGGTGCTCAATAGCCTTGAAACTGCGCAAAACAGCAGCGATTGCTTCCGGGTCGGCCCCGGCGGCCCAGGCTGCTGTGGCGGCGGCCAGGGCATTTTCCAGGTTATGCTCACCCGGCAGTGAAATTTCTTTCCGGGGACAAATCCTGACCGGCTCGCAGCCCGTGTTAAACAGCGTCACCCATCCTTCCTTGATACCGATCCCCTTCTCCACCGGGGCTGCATCAAACCAGAGGACCCGGCTTTTGCACTGATCCTCCAGCGCAGCCACCCTGTGGTCGGAAGCATTGAGAACGGCATAGTCGCTGTCCAGCTGGTTCTCAATAATCCGGGCTTTCGCAGCAAAATATTGTTCAATGTTTTTATGATAATCCATATGATCTTCTGCAAAATTCAGGAACACTGCCACCAGGGGCCGGAGCCGATCGATATTTTCCAGCTGAAAACTGCTCAGCTCGGCCACGATAAAACCCTGGGCATCTACACTACCGACCACCCCGCACAGGGGGTTGCCAATATTGCCGGCCGACACTACCGGGTCAAAGCGGGCTTCTTTGAGCATGGCCGTGATCAGGGAAGTAGTGGTGGTTTTGCCATTGGTTCCGGTAACGCCAACCAGCGGAGCTTTGAGAAAGGCGTAGGCCAGCTCCACCTCGGAATAAACGGGCACTCCAAGCGATGCGGCCTGTTTAAAGATATCCAGGTCGGACGGTACGCCGGGGCTTTTTATAATCATGGACATGGTGGAAGCAACAAGCCCGGGAGAAGTCCCGCCGGTAATCACTTCAACAGCGGGGTAGCGCTTCAGCCTGGCCGTTTCTACCTGCAGTTCTCCGGCCGGCTTGCGGTCGGCCACGGTAATTTTGGCCGCGCCCATTTCAGCCAGTAGCTGTGCCGCAGCCATGCCGCTTCGCGCCATTCCGATCACCAGTATTTCCCTGTCTTTAATATTTTCAATCATTGCCGGTCCTCCAGATCTTTTATCCGGCCAGCGCTTCCGGGGCTCCTCAGCGGCCGTAAGCCAGCACTCCGAGCAGGGCAAAGATGACAGCGGCCCCCCAGAATACCAGGACCACTTTCCACTCTGACCAGCCCTTTAGCTCAAAATGGTGATGCAGGGGACTCATCAACAAAACCCTCCGCCCGGTTAGCTTAAAGCCGGCCACCTGGATGATGACGGAAAGGGCTTCCAGGACAAATACTCCGCCCACCAGGATTAAAATCAGTTCCGTACCGGTGGCCACAGCCGTGGCGGCAAAAGCCCCGCCCAGGGCCAGGGAACCGGCATCGCCCATGAACAGCCGGGCCGGGTAACGGTTATAAACCAGGAACCCGAGGCAGGCTCCAGCCAGGGCGGCACAGAAAACGGCAATTTCGGGCAGACCGGCCTGCCAGGCAATGGCCGTGAAAGCAGCCAGGCCTGCTACAGCCGTTCCCGCCGCCAAACCGTCCAGGCCGTCGGTCAAATTAACGCTGTTGCTCGTCCCTGAGATGACTAAAAATATAAATAACGGGTGAAAAAACCCGAGATCGATTTTAAAATTGACAAAGGGGACCAGGATGTCGGTTGAATACAGTCCGAACCGGGACAGGGCCAGGATCAACAGGGCGGTAAGAACCACTTCCGCACCCAGCTTTGACCTGGCTTTTAGACCGAGCGAACGGCCGCGGGAAATTTTTCCGAAATCGTCCAAAAAACCGATCAGGCCGCAGCCGAGAGTAACCAGGAGCACCGCATAAAGGGCCGGTGAAAAGCCGAGCAGGATTATGCTGATCAAAATCGCCGCGGGTATAAAGACCAGCCCGCCCATGGTCGGCGTTCCCGCTTTTACAGAATGCTGGGCGGGGCCGTCTTCCCTGATCTGCTGGCCGAACTGCAGGCGGCGCATGTTCCTGATCAAAAACGGGGAAAGGGCAACAGTGATTATAAAAGCGCCGAGCAAGGCTGAAACCAGGATGGTGCTCATTTGCTGTCCTCTCCTTCCCCGCCGGTTAAGACCCGGACGATCGTCTCCATTTTCATACCCCGGGAGCCCTTAACCAGGATGTACCAGTTTTCGTCCAGGGGCATTTTGGCCAGCACTGCCAGGGCCTGGTCATGGTCGTCGCAGATGTATGTTTTCAACCCTGCACTGCCTGCCCCTTCGGCAAATCCTTTAGCCAGTTCGCCCACGGTAACCAGGCACCCGATACCGCACTCGGCGGCATAGCGGCCGCAGGATATATGCGCTTCTACGGCACCCGGGCCCAGTTCCAGCATGTCTCCGAGCACGGCAATCGTTTTGCCCCCTCCAAGCTCAGAGAGCAGCCGTAAAGCTGCTCTGACCGAACTGGGATTGGCGTTGTAGGAATCGTCAATGATTCCGGTCCCGTGTCTGTTATGCAAAACCTGGAACCGGCCGGCCGTTAACTGGGACGATATGAGCCCCTCCTTCATCTCCGGCAGGCTCAGTTCAAGGATATAGCCGACGGAAAGAGCCGCCAGGGCATTACTGGCCGACTCCCGTCCCGGCAGTGGCGATTCAAACCACTCCTCATTATTATTGGGAAAACGCGCCCGGAAAAAGCTTTTCTCTCCCTTTTGAGACAACTGTAACCCTTTTATATCGCCCTGGTTAAAGCCATAGTAATATGCTTTTCCCGGGAAGCGTTTTCCCAAACTTAGGAGGCGGGGATCATCGCCGTTTAGCGCGGCTACCCCGCCTGAGCCGAGGTAATCTAGTAACTCTCCTTTCGCTTCTGCTATGGCTTCGATCGAGCCGAGCAGTTCAATATGGGCTTCACCTATGTTGGTCAAAACGCCAATAGAAGGATCGCCAATTTCACATAAAGTCCTGATTTCACCACCGGCGCTCATCCCCATTTCCAGGACCGCCACCTGGTGGTCTTTTTCCAGATTCAATATGGTTAAAGGCAATCCGATTTCATTGTTCAGGTTGCCTGTTGTTTTCAAGGTTTTATACTTCGCCGAAAGGACTCCGGCCGTGAAATCCTTGGTTGTCGTTTTACCGCTGCTGCCGGTAATGCCCACCACTGGAAGTTCAAAGCGCCGGCGGTACACCGCAGCCAGCTGCTGCAGGGCAGTAAGTGAATTCTCAACTCCGACCAGGGAAAAATCATCCGGCAGGGCCGGATCGGGCAGCCGGTCCAGGTGGTGAAAGGCACCCACCGCTCCACGCTCGCAGGCCTGCTTGATAAACAGGTGGCCATCGGTCCGCTCACCCGCAAAGGGAATAAACAGGTCCCCGGTTTTGACCTCCCGGGAGTCGATGGCAAAGCCGGATACAGGCTGATCAGGGCTGCCCTGGAGCAGTTTGCCCCGGCATGCATCAATTATTTCCGATACCCTGAACTTCATGGCCCAAAACTCCTTCCCTGTTTATCCTCGCCCTGCAAAACTATTCCTCCGGATCGGTTTCTTCTACAGGCTGCTGCGAGGGAGAAACCTGCAGGTAATTTAAAGTGTCTTCCATGATCCTGGCGAACAGGGGCGCGCTGGTGTGCGATCCAAAACGCGGCCCTCTGGTAACCCCGTCCACAGCCACATAAAGCACTACCCGCGGGTTTTCCACCGGGGCAAAACCGGCCAGGGAGTAGACAAATTCGTCGGTCTGGTAATTTCCTTCAGAGTCAATTTTTTCCGCCGTCCCCGTCTTTCCGGCCACCCGGTACTTTTCCAGGGCGGCCGCCGTGCCGGTCCCTTCCAAAATTACGCTTTCCATCATATCGACCAGCTTATCGGAAGTCTCCTCCGAAACAACCTGCCTGATCACTTCCGGCTCTCTTTTACGGTACGCTTCCCCGTCCTGGTCGAGTATTTCTTCCACCAGGTAGGGTCTGAGCAGGTAACCGCCGTTGACCATGGCTGTTATAGCCATCGTCTGCTGGATCGGTGTTACCGAGATACCCTGCCCGAAGGCGGTAGTTGCCAACTCCTGCTCTCCGACCTGGTCGAGATCAAAGATTAAACCACTGCTTTCGGCCGGGTAATCGATGCCGGCCGGCTGGCCAAAACCGAACCCTTCTATATAATGAAACAATTTTTCCTTGCCGACGGTTTCACCCAGCTTGATAAAAGCAACGTTACAGGAGCCGCCCAAAGCATCATAATTGCTGATATCGCCGTGCCCTCCCCGGCTGGAAGTCCAGCAGTTGATCCGCCGTCCTCCGACGACAACATAACCTTCGCAGTGGATTATTTCGTCCGGTTCAAAGAGCCCTTCTTCTATCGCGGCCGCCAGGGTGATCATCTTGAAGGTGGAACCGGGCTCAAAAGAAGAGCTAAAAACCGGCAGAGACCAATTCTGCGGGTCAAAACCGGCAAAATTTTCAGGATTAAAATCAGGCTTTGACGCTGCAGCCAGAACGGCCCCGCTGTAAGGATCCACGGCCACGGCCATGGCCTGCCTGGGCGCGGCCTGCTCCATGATCACGGCCAACTCTTTTTCCACGATATGCTGAATACTCTCGTCTATAGCAAGGCGCAGGTCATAATTTTCCGGCAGAGGCGCAAAGCGATTGAAATGGTGGGGAAGCTGGCGGCCCCGTCCGTCGGCGGGGTAAAGCAGGCTGCTTTCCGCACCCCGCAGGTAATCTTCATAGTAATATTCCAGGCCGGCCAGGCCCTCATCCATACCTACAAAACCGAGCAGCTGGGAAGCCAGCTGTTCACCCGGATAATTCCTCTTCTCCTCGGGAAAAAAGATAATACCCGGGATATTCATTTCCCGGACAGCCTGGGAAATGTCGGGAGAAACCCGGCGCTTGATATAGACTGAACTGTTATCCATGGTAACAAGCTCCCTTATTCTATCTTCCTCCATTTGCAGGACCGGGGCCAGTGCTTTTACCACAGTGTCAGGGTCTTCAATCTGCTGGGGAATAGCAGCGATGGTATCTACAGCTGCGCTTCCGGCCATCAGGTTGCCGTGCCGGTCGTAGATCGAGCCCCGGGCGGCCTGCACCGGTATGATATGGTTCCACTGTTCCCAGGCCTGTTCATATAACTCATCAGCACGGACAATCTGGATCCAGGCCAAACGGCTAATCAGCAGTAAGGTTATTAATATGGTCATGACAAATATAAAGATCAGTCTTCGCCTTACTGTAGCCCGGTTTACGGAAAAACTAGCCATTTAAATTCACTCTCCCGGCTGATATCTTTCCCTTTGCGAAGCGCTTATAACATGTAACTGGTTCACTTCCGGCTCGACCATGCCCAGTTCTTCCCGGGCAATCTCCTCGATCCGGCTTACCGAGCCAAGCTGGGCCGCCTCGAGCTCGAGGGCACGAACAGACTCCCTGGTCTCGGTCAGTTCCGACCGGACACTTCCCAGACGGTAATTCATAACAACCAGGGCTGAATACTGGGCTATGACCACCAGGCTCAGCGCAAAACAAGTCAGGATTATGGTAAGCAGTTTGATTTTTTTAAACCTTTTGGCCTGCTGCGTTCCCGGTACATGTTCCCTGGTCGGTTGAACGGGTGTTACCGGCCGGTTGGCTTTTGAAATTTTTTTGGCCTGCTGCACTTTACTCACCTTCTTTCCAGCCCGGGTTTCCCAGGCGTTCCGCCGCCCTCAGGCGGGCGCTGCGCGCCCTCGGGTTGGCGGCTACTTCTTCTTCTGAAGGTTTGACTGCTTTCGAAGTTAAGATCTCAACTTGCGCCATTTTCCCGCAAACACATGGCCGATCAGGAGGGCAGGTGCACTGCCCGGCCTGATCCCGTAAAAAATTTTTTACCAGCCGATCTTCCAGCGAATGATAGGCAATAATACAGAACCTTCCGCCGGTAACGAGACGCTCTACAGCCTGGGGCAGCACCTGTTCCAGGTTGTCCAGTTCCCGGTTAACTGCAAGCCGCAAAGCTTGAAATACCCGGCGGGCCGGGTGCCCGCCGCTGCGCCGGAAGCGGGCCGGGATTGCCTCTTTGACCACCTCGGCCAAACGAGCGCTGTCGGTTATCGGCCCGGCCTCCTCCCTTTCCTGTTTAATGCGGGCGGCAATGCGCCTGGACCAGCGTTCCTCGCCGTATTTATAAAAAATGTCGGCCAGATCTTCTGAACTATAAGTGTTGATCATATCTTTTGCCGTAACCGGCAGGCGGCGATCCATGCGCATATCCAGGTCTCCGCCCTGGTGAAAAGAAAAACCTCTATCCGCATCCATCAACTGGAGAGTGGAAGCCCCGAGGTCGATTAAAATACCATCGACCAATGGAAAACCTTCCTCTTCAAGCACTTCACCGAGCCCGGTATAATCGGCGCGGAGCAGTTTAACCATGTCGCAGTCTCCGGCCAGCCGTTCTTCGGCCCGCTCCAGGGCCTCTTCATCCCAGTCCATACCAATTAGCCTGCCTCCGGGCCCGATCGAGCGGCATATTGCTTCGGCATGGCCCCCGTCGCCCACGGTGGCATCGACATAAATCCCGCCGGCGCGGCAGTTCAGGTAGTAAAGCACTTCTTTTTCCATGACCGGCAGATGCAGTTCAACCATTGCAAAGCACCGCTTTCTTAAAAATGCTGCTTTTACAGATCAAAGTCGACCAGTTTTTCGGCCAGCTCTTCGTAATTTTCGTCAGCCTCGTCAAAGTATTCTTTCCAGGCCGTTTCGCTCCAGATTTCCACGCGGTTCGAAACACCGATAAACATAACCTCTTTTTCTATTCCCGCATATTCCCGCAGGTTCTGAGGAATCAGGATCCGTCCCTGTTTGTCGGCTTCCACTTCCATCGCCCCTGAAAAGAAGAGGCGCATGAAAGCCCTTGAATCTCTTTTGGTGAAGGGGAGTTGTTTCAGCTTCTGTTCCAGGCGAACCCACTCGGAATTCGGATAAGCAAAAAGGCAGTGATCCAGGCCGCGCGTAATCACAAAACTATCACCGAGCCCTTCCCGCAGGCGCGAGGGGACAATCACTCTTCCCTTTCCATCCAGTGTATGGTGATATTCGCCTGTGAACATGTGTTCGCCCCCGTCTGGGTTATCTACAACCACTTTACACCACTTTACACCACTTTCCTCTATATTTCAACCCCTATTTGCGATCTCCTGCTAAAAAAACAAAAAAAATATAAAAATAATAAGAAAATCTTAATAAATTTGACCACTTTCAGGCCTGAATTGCCATTATTTGGTTAAAATCGCTGCGAGTTGCACAGATCGCTTCTACCGGCCAAATTGCCTCCTTTTCCCCCTGAAAATTAAAATAACCATTTAAGCCGCGGCGGGGGCACAGCTAGAAAATGGCCTTAAACACTGGATTACCGGTGTGATTGTGGGTTGTGTGATTACGGGCTAATGGCAGGTTCTATATTGCCGGCACAGACAACTAAACATAATCCCGAACAGCCTGGAGAGAATTGGCTGAAGGGATTGAAGGCAGTAATTCAGGGGTTGCTTGATGTTGATCGGGGTAACGTTTACTTAAACCAGTCTATAAAAGTGGAGCGCTGTCCCAGCTAGCGCAGGTATTCCAGGAAAGTAGTGGCGACGACAAAGTAGATCATCAGTCCGGTGACGTCCTTGATGGTAGTGACAAAGGGGCCGGCCGTTATGGCCGGGTCGATATTGTTCATACTGCAGATCAGGGGGACCAGGGTGCCGATCAGGGCCGCTACACTGATCGTGGCCAGCATGGAAAAACCCACCACCAGTCCCAGGTAGGGGTTCCCCTGCCACAGGTAGGCGGCCACCGAGATAATGGAGCCGCAGATCAAACCCAGGGTAACGCCAATTTTTACCTCCCGGAAAAAATAGGGCCAGACCTCGCCCCGGTCAATTTCGCCGGTAGCCAGGCCGCGCACAAAGATAGTGGAAGACTGAGTGCCCACGTTGCCACCCATGTCCATGATCACCGGGATAAAAACGGCCAGGACCACGATCGCTTCCAGGGTACTTTCATATCCCCCGATCACACTCCCGGAAATAAAACCGCCGACCATGCTGATCATCAGCCAGGGCAGACGGAGGCGGACCACCTTGCTGACGGGCGCTTCCGTAAGCTCCATGTCGACGATTTCGCTGGCCCCGGCCAGGCGGTAGATGTCTTCGGTGGCCTCTTGCTCCATAACATCAATCACGTCGTCGACGGTGATGATCCCGAGCAGCCGGCCCTGGTCGTCGATTACCGGCACCGCCAGCAGGTCGTATTTGGATACCACCCGGGCCACTTCTTCCTGGTCCAGGGCAGCATTGACGCTGATCACATTGGTGCGCATGATTGACTTTAAAAGGGTCCCGTCGGAAGCGGCAATCAAATCGCGCATGGAAAGGACCCCGATCAGGCGCCCTTCCTCGTCAACGACGTATACATAATAAATGGTTTCCGCTTCGGGGGCTATCTCCCGCAGGCGCTCGATGGCATCTTCTACCGGGATATCGGCGGGCAGGGAGATAAACTCGGTAGTCATGATCCCGCCGGCGCTCTCTTCCGGGTATTTCAAGAGGCTGCCGAAATCGACCGGTTCCTCCTCCTGATCAATCAGCTGGAGCATTTCTTCTGTTTCTTCCGGCGTAAGTTTGCCAAGCAGGTCGGCGGCATCGTCAGAGGCCAGGTTGGTCAAGATTTCCTTGACCCGGTCCTGGTCCAGGTTCCTGATAATTTCGGCCTGCTCAAAATCTTCCATTTCTTGCAGGATCAGGGAGGCGTCCTCGCTGGATAACCGGTGCATCAATTTCACCTGTTCTTCGATTTCCAGGTCTTCAATTAGATCAACCAGGTCGCCCGGATGGGCGCCCTCTTCCAGGGCCCTGGTAATCGAACTATACAGCTCATTTATGTTCACAGCCTCCACCTCCCGCCAGCATGAATAGCAGTCAAACACGCTTTATTATAGCATTTAAAAAAACATAAAAAAACCCCGCCATGCCGTGGACCGTTGGTTTTGAACAGTTCCCCCAAAAGGTGGGTGCCCTCTCAGCTGTTTAACAGGTCCCCTATACAAGGGCTTCTGCGCCGCAGCTGAAGTCCGGGCTCCCGTCTGATCAGTGTTGGCTCAAAACTTAATCGGCTGTCACGAACACAGCAGGGTTACGCTTGTTTTTATCTTTCCTTTTGCACTTGAATAATAGCACAAAAAGCGCCAACCCGCAAGATGCACTTATTCTGCAGGTTTGTCACTGTATGGCCAAATAAGTTCGATTAATATGCCTTGCTCGAATATTTGTTCACTTATCTTCTTTTTTCGCCTCTATTTTAATTCTAAGCTCTTCCAGCTGTTGATCGGAAACGGCGGAAGGCGCGCCGGTCATCAGGCAGCTGGCCGTAGCGGTTTTCGGGAAGGGGATCACCTGGCGAATCGAGTCATCACCGCTCAAAAGGGCGATCAACCGGTCGAGGCCGAGCGCTATTCCACCGTGCGGCGGGGCGCCGTAGGTAAGGGCCTCCAGCAGGAAGCCAAATTTTTCCCTGCCTTCCTCTTCCGAAAGGCCCAGCAGCCCAAATATTTTGGCCTGGGTGGAACTGTCGTGAATACGCATACTGCCGCCGCCTATTTCTACCCCGTCCAGGACCAGGTCGTAAGCTTTGGCCCGGACTGAGAGAGGATCGCTGTCAAGAAGCGGCATGTCTTCTTCCCGCGGGGCCGTGAAGGGGTGATGATCCGAATCGTAGCGCTGCTCTTCCTCGTTATAGTGGAAAAGAGGGAAATCGACAACCCACAGAAAATGGGGTTCTTCCTGAAGGTTGGCAGGAGCAAATTTAGTCCTCAGGTGGCCCAGGACCGTGCAGGATATGTGCCACCGGTCGGCTACAAAGAGCAGGACATCCCCCGTTTCAGCCTCCATTTTGGTGTTGATTTCTTTGATAACCGCCTCATCAAAGAATTTGCTGATCGGGGAACGCCAGCCTTCTGATTCGACATAAGCCCAGGCCAGGCCTTTGGCCCCGAACTGACGGGCCAGCAGGGTCAAATCATCCAGGTCTTTGCGGCTCAGGCGGCTTCCGCCTGGCAGCCGTAACCCTTTCACCGCTCCCCCGTTTTCCAGGGCCGATTTAAACACTTTGAATTCGCTTTTTCCGGCCTGTTCGTCTAAACCCACCAGCTCCATGCCGTAGCGCACATCCGGTTTGTCCGTGCCGTAACGGTTCATTGCTTCCTGGTAGGGCATTTTTGTAAAGGGACGTTTTATTTCCCGGCCATGGAGCTCTTTCCAGAGCCCGGCCACCAGCCCTTCGGTGAGGGCAAACAGGTTGTCCATGCTGAAAAATGAAGTTTCTATATCTACCTGGGTAAATTCCGGTTGCCGATCGGCCCTTAAATCCTCGTCGCGGAAACAGCGCACCACCTGGAAATAGCGTTCAATGCCGCTAACCATGAGCAGCTGCTTGAACAGCTGAGGAGACTGGGGCAGGGCGTAAAACTCGCCGGCCTGCTGCCTGCCTGGCACCAGGAAGTCCCTGGCCCCTTCCGGCGTGCTGCGGGTCAGGATCGGGGTTTCTACTTCCAGGAAATCATAGCGGTCCATATAATCTCGGATCAGTTTTACGGCCCGGTGGCGCAGCTGGAGGCGCCTGAGCATTTCCGGGCGGCGCAGGTCCAGGTAACGGTAACGCAAGCGCAGGTTTTCATCGACGTTGATATTGTCCTCTATATAAAAAGGCGGGGTTTTCGATGTGTTTAAGACCTCCATGGAGCCAACCCGGACCTCGATTTCACCTGTAGGCAGGGACGGGTTAACGGTCTCCTCTGAGCGTCGCAGCACCGTGCCCTCCACGGCAATCACATATTCGCTGCGCAGGCTTTCAGCGAGGGTAAAGAGTTCTGTGCCCTGCCTCTGGTCAAAAACCAGCTGGACCTGGCCGCTGCGGTCACGCAGGTCGATGAAAATCAGGCCGCCGTGATCGCGGCGTTTGCCCACCCAGCCGGTCAGTTTTACTTCCCGGTTAACGTAATCGATGGTCAGTTTGCCGCAGTAATGGGTCTTTTGGGCCACGTCCGAACCACCGGGCAGGATCACTTTCGCTTCGTCCTCCGGCCCTTTATATCCGGCGCGGCTGTCCGGAGCAGTTCCAGGGCCGGTTAGTTCTTTCAGCAGCTCAGGGCGGGCCATCTCTTTCTGCTCCCCGCTCTCCATATCCCGCAGGGTGGCAATGCCCTGTTCAATTTCATTTTCACCGATAATCACGACCCGGCTGAAACCCTGCCGGCCGGAATATTTCATCTGGGCTTTGAGACTCCTTTCGAGAAGGTCGGCTTCGGCGGGCACTCCTGTTTCGCGCAACTCGGCCGCCAGGGCCAGGGCTTCGCCTTCCAGCCCCTTGCCGGCAGTAGCAATAAAAACGGGAGAGCTGAGCCCGGTCTGGATTTTATCCCAGTCCATGGCCAGCATAATCCGTTCAACGCCGAAAGCTACCCCCACACCAGGCACATGCGGGCCCCCAATATGTTCAACCAGGTGGTCGTAACGCCCGCCTCCGCACAGGGAGGCCTGGGCTCCCGCCCCACCGGCACTTATTTCAAAAGCCGTCCGGGTGTAATAATCAAGGCCCCGGACCAGATTGGTGTTGAGGTTAAAGGGAATCTCCAACCGGTTAAGCAGTTTTTTCAGGATCTCAAAGCTGCGCTCGCATTCCGGGCAGAGATGATCGATCAGGCGCGGCGCATTCTTGACCTGCTCCTGGCAGCTTTCTTCTTTGCAGTCGAGCGCCCTCAGGGGGTTATTTCTGTAGCGCTTCCGGCAGTCGTCGCAAAGCCCGTTTTCCAGGTTTTCCAGGAACGGCACCAGGGTTTCCCGGTAGCCGGGCCGGCACTGTGGGCAGCCAACGCTGTTGACTTCGATAGAGATATTTTCAATCTGCAGCGCTATAAAAAAATTGTAGCAGAACGAGATGGTTTCCACGTCGGCGGCGGCATGTTCCGAACCGAAAATTTCCAGTCCAAACTGGTTGAACTGGCGGTAGCGTCCGGCCTGGGGACGGTCGTAGCGAAACATGGGGCCGCTGTAATAGAGCTTAACCGGCTGGGGCTTTTCACCCATGTTATGCTCCAGGTAAGCCCGGGCCACGGCAGCGGTCAGTTCCGGGCGCAGGGTCAGATCGCGCCCGCTGCGATCCTTGAAGGTGTACATTTCCTTCGATACAATATCGCTGTCTTCCCCCACACTGCGGGCAAAAAGTTCAGTTTGCTCGAACATGGGCGTCCGGATTTCACCGAAACCGTACAGCTCACAGTATCTCTGGAACATCGATTCCAGGTAGTGCCATTTTTTTGCTTCTTCCGGTAGTATGTCTCGCGTCCCGCGCGGTGCCCTGTAATTCATCCTCTAACTCCTCTCCAGTATATAAACTACATCTAAGCTACCTGCTTATTCTCCTAAAATTGCTTCTTGCTGTCAAGCAGCATGGTCACCGGGCCGTCATTGTCCACTATTATGCGCATGGTTTCCTGGAACCGGCCCGTAGCTGCATTGAGGCCGTAACCCTCCAGGCGCTTACAAAAGTCCCGGTACAGCTCTACAGCCTGCTCCGGCGGCGCCGCATCCGAAAAACCGGGTCGGCGCCCCTTGCGGCAGTCGCCGTATAGAGTAAACTGGGAAATGCACAGCACACGGCCACCGCTGTCCAGGACCGAGAGGTTCATCAACCCCTCTTCGTCCTCGAAAATGCGGAGGCCGGAAATTTTACCGGCCAGGTATTCGCTGTCTTTCCCGGAATCTTCGCGCCCCACGCCCAGGAATACCACCATTCCCCGGCCGATTTCACCCACTTTTTCACCGTCAACTTCCACGTATGCCTGGTGGACTCTCTGCACTACGGCCCTCATTTTTTACCTCCCCCAATAAACAAACCATGCCTGCGGCAAGATGAGCAAGGCATGGCCATCCTTCCGGCTACCGGCAGCTGTTTTTACGTGGTTGTTCTTGATTGTTGCTTAATTGTTCGATCCGTAGACGTAGCGGCGGACCTCGTAAACTTCTTTGATCTTCTTGATTTTGTTCATGATCTGATCAAGATGGGCCTGGTCTTTGACCACCATGGTCATGTAGATGGTGGCGATATTGTTTTTATCGGCCCTGGCGTTGACCGCGGTAATATCGATCTTGCTTTCATTGACCGAGGACATGATGTCGGCCAGGAGGTTCTTGCGATCTTCGGCCGTTATCTCAATTTCCACCGGATAGGAAGCATCCGGCTGGCCCTCCCAGGAAGCTTCCAGTAAGCGGCCCTCATCGACATTTTTCTGGGCCAGGTTGGGGCAGTCGCGCCGGTGCACGGAGACCCCGCGGCCCCGGGTAATAAACCCGATAATATTGTCGCCTGGAACGGGATTGCAGCAGCGGGCAACACGGACCAAAAGCCCTTCCATACCCTGGATCGAAATACCGATCGACTGCTGTTTGGGCCGTTTGGTCGGTTTTACCTCCGGCACTGCTTTTTCTTTTTCCTGGTCACCGTACTTGCGCTTGTACTCTTCGCGCAGGCGGCTGATAACCTGGTTGACCGATACTCCGCCGTAACCGACGGCCGCATAAAGGTCTTCCACGGTCTGGATATTAAAAGAACGGCCCACCTCTTCCAGCAGATCGCTTTTCAGGGACAGGCGCTGTTCGGTGTTGATCCGCCGGATCTCTCTTTCCAGCATTTCCCTGCCCTTTTCGATATTTTCTTCGCGCCGTTCTTTTTTAAACCAGCTGCGGATCTTGTTCTTGGCATGGGAAGTTTTGACCAGCTTGAGCCAGTCCCGGCTGGGCGAGCCCTGTTTTGAAGTGACTACTTCAACCATATCGCCGGTTTTAAGCTGGTAATCAAGGGGAACCAGGCGCCCGTTGACTTTGGCCCCGGTGCAGCGGTTGCCCACATCCGTATGGATCTTGTAAGCGAAGTCCAGGGTCACCGAGCCGGCCGGAAGATCGATCACATCACCCTTGGGGGTAAACACAAATACCTCGTCGCTGAACAGTTCGCCTTTAAGGTCTTTTATAAAATCACGGGCATCGCGGTAATCCTGCTGCCACTCCAGCAGCTGCCGCAGCCAGGTCAGCTTCTCGTCGGGGTTTTCCGTCTCTTTTACATTTTCTTTATAACGCCAGTGGGCGGCAATCCCGTATTCGGCGATGCGGTGCATATCCCAGGTCCGGATCTGGATTTCGGCCAGCTCGTTCTCGGCGGCAAACACGGTGGTGTGCAGGGACTGGTACATATTGGGTTTGGGCATGGCGATAAAATCCTTGAAGCGGCCCGGGATCGGTTTCCAGATGGTATGGACAATGCCCAGGGTGTGGTAGCAGTCTTTAACGGAATCGACGATGATCCGGATCGCGGTCAGGTCGTAAATTTCGCTCAGGTCCTTGCCCTGGGATTTCATCTTGTTATAAATGCTGTAGAGGTGCTTGGGCCGGCCCTGGATTTCGGCTTCAATGCCGGCCTCGGAGAGATAGTCCTGCAGGATCCAGATGATCCGGTTGATAAATTTTTCGCGCTCCCGCCTTTTCTTGGCCAGCTTGTCCACCAGCTCGAAGTAGTCGTCGGGCTGCATGTAGCGAAAAGCCAGGTCCTCAAGCTCCCACTTGATCATGTAAATCCCCAGGCGGTGGGCCAGGGGCGAATATATTTCCAGGGTTTCCCGGGCAATTTCTTTCTGCTTATTGGTATTCAGGTAGCGCAACGTCCTCAGGTTATGGGTCCGGTCGGCCAGCTTGATCAAAACGACCCTGATATCCTGGGCCATGGCGATAAACATCTTGCGCAGGGTTTCCGCCTGCTGTTCTTCCTTGGAGGTAAAGTCAAGGCGGCTCAGCTTGGTCACCCCGTCCACCAGGGCGGCCACCTCTTCCCCGAACTCTTCCTGGATCTGTTCCAGGGTTACCGGGGTGTCTTCGACCACGTCATGGAGCAGGCCGGCCACAATGGTCACCAGGTCCAGCTCCAGCTCGGTCAGGATCAGGGCCACTCCCAGCGGGTGGGTGATATATGACTCGCCCGACTCGCGGAGCTGGCCGGAATGGGCCTCCACGGAATAATTATAGGCCTTCTCCACCAAAACCCAGTCTTCCAGGTCCGGGTAGTACCGCTGAACTCTTTTTTTCAGTTCATTAAGTTTTTTTTCTTTAACAGCCATCTGATCCATTCCCCGGAACACGTATTTATAGTGATCACGTCTATAATACTAAAAAAAGGTATTAATTTCTACAGGGTAACGTTAATCAGCGGCCAGGCCCTGCAAAAAGGAAGCAATTTCGTCCGGGCCCGCTTCCAGCAGATGCTCCTGGAATCGTTCGCACTGCTCTCTTAAAGCGGCAGTGGAGCAGTAAGTGGATGATTGATCGAGGCAGGAGGGCCATTTAGCCCTGATTTCAGGCCATTTGGAGAAAGTAAAAGCGCCTTCTTCAAGAAGGCCAATTTCCGTAAAGATCTTTTCCGTCCGCTCCCAGAAGCCCGGGACAGGTTCAAAACCAAGCTTTTCTGCACCGGGGCCGGGAAAAACGGGATCTTGATCCTCTCCAGGGTGCTCAGGAAAGGCGGAAACGATTTTTTCAAGGGCTTCCGTTGAAGGCAGGGACAAATCGATCAGGTGCCTGTTGCGCCTCAGGTCGTCCCGCCCGTAAACCAGGTAAACCGTGAGGGGCTGTTCGTCCAAGCCCTGGCTGAAAATATGTTTCAGGATTCCTTCATAGAGGGGCAGGTCATATATAATAACCGGGCCTGAAATACCGGAGAGGCTTTCAGCGCCATTTACGGAGCCGCTGGTTACAAACCGGGGCGGTTCCTGCAGGAAGCAGCTTTTTTTGATCTTCTCCGAACGGGAAAGAGTGGACACAAAAACAACACTGCTGTTCCCGCTCCGGTCAAGGATATCCCTGACCATGCCCAGGCGGTCCCGGCAGTAGCGCCGGTCTATGATTTCCAGGGGCCCCGATTTATGGTTATCGCTGTACCTGAGGTCCCTGACCTCGGCTTCGAGAGTTTTCTGATCCCTGAAAAAGCCTACTTTCAACTTGAGGGCCAGGTCCACCCGGCGGCCTTTTTCAAGCTTCGGTTCCAAAAAAGAACCGGAAAAAACGATCGGATCCAGGGTGCGGTTCTCTTTTCGCAGCTGTAACTTGAGGTGCTTTTGATCGGCCCCCACCAGCCGCCATGACTGAATTTCCCAGTCGCGGCTGGCAAAAAGAGGAACCGGATTGGCGGTACCAAACGGCTGGAGCTGTTCCAGACTATCGGTAAGGTTAAAGTGAATTTCCGAATCTTCCAGCTCGGCTTCGATAAACAGGAGCGGTTTCAGGTCCCTGTCCGCCAAATTGGAAACGGCGTAGCGGTTGAGGCAGTCCCTGAGCTCCTCCACCCGGTCGGCCCGCACGGTAAACCCCGCCGCCTGCTCATGACCGCCAAACCTTTCCAGATTGGCGGCGCATTCTGAAAGGGCAGCCGTTATATCAAAACCGGGGATACTGCGCGCGGAACCGCGTCCTTCTTCACCCTCCAGGGCAACCAGGCAAAAGGGGCGGTTATACTTGTCAACCAACCGGGAGGCTACGATACCGATAACGCCGTGATGCCAGTTTTGGCCGGCCAGGGTAATTACCTTCTGGTCGCCCCTGGAAAGCAGATCGATGGCGGCCTCTTCGGCTTCAAGCAGGATGTTTTGCTCCGTGGTCCGCCGGAGCTGGTTGGCCCGGTGCAGGGTTTCAGCCAGTTCCTGCGCCCGGGAAGGATCTTCTTCCAGCAGCAGCTCCGCCGCCGGCAGGGCTTCGCCCATTCTCCCGGCGGCATTGATGGCCGGGGCCAGGACAAAGGAAAGGGTGGTGCTGTTTATTCTTTGCTCGTCGAGGTTGACCGCTTCGGCCAGGGCTTTAAAGCCCACCCGGCGCATGCGGCGCAGCACTTCCAGGCCCTGATGGACGATAATCCTGTTTTCATCAAGCAAAGGGACCACGTCCGCAGTGGTACCCAGGGCAGCCAGATCAAGCAGGTGCCCGGGGAAGGGTTTCTCCAGCTTTTCCATCAGGGCGGAAACCATCTTGAAGGCAATCCCGGCCCCGGAAAGTTCTTTAAAGGGGTACGGGCAGTCCGGCCGGAGGGGATTGAGAGCGGCCACCTGTCCCTGCAGAGTTTCCAGGGGCTGATGGTGATCGGTGACAATTATATCAAGGCCGTTGCAGGCGGCCCACCTGACCTCTTCAACGGCGTTAATGCCGCAGTCAACGGTAACTACCAGGGAGGCTCCTTCATCTCTGAATTGCCGTAGTGGTCCGATGTGCAGGCCGTATCCTTCTCCAAAGCGGCTGGGCAGGTAATAATCCACCCGGCCTCCGAGTTCGCGCAGGGCTTCGACCACGATCGCCGAGGCGGCGATGCCGTCGGCATCGTAATCGCCGTGAACCACTATTATTTCACCCTCTTGCAGGGCTCCGGCCAGCCTGTCCACCGCTTCTGCCATCCCCGCCATTTTCCAGGGAGAGTGAAACTGATCCGGGGATGGGCACAAAAAAGCCCGGGCCTGGCCGGGGTCGGTGATCCCGCGGTTGATAAGCAACCGGGCCAGGGCGGGCGTAGAGCCAAGGCTTTTAGCCATTTTATTAACCAGGTTACGGTCGTGTTCGGGCCATATCCACTGCTTGCCGCTCAGGCTCATGAAGGTTTTTCATCCGCTCCTTCTTCCCCGGGTTCTTCACCTGATTCCTCCCTGCTCTCTTCCTCAGCTTCTTCACTGGATTCCTGCCCGGGCTTCTTCCTGCGCCAGGACTCGGGCTCCTCTGCGGGTCCGTCTTCTTCGGCCCCGGTTTCGCTTTCTGTGAACTCTGGTTCCGGTTCTTCCGGAACGGAAAGGACCTTGTTCAGCTCTGCTTCCAGGAACACTTTATCGTTTTCAAGTTCCCTGACCTGCTTCTGCAGGGTTTCCTTCTCCTGGCGGAGCTGGCGGAAAGCAAGGGCGGCCTTAATACTGCGGAAAAGGGTGAGCATGCCCATGACCAGGGCCCCTGCAAAGGCCGAGCCAAGGATCAGGACAATCAGGGATACATCGGCGCGTCCGAAAAGGTAGTTAACGGTTACCGGTTCTGTATTGGCGATCGCCACTATGGCAATGATCAAACTGAAAACCAGGGCCAGGATTAAATAGAAAGAACTCACCTGTTCTCTCCTCCCACTCTATAGATTTATTGAAAAAGCGGATTCAACCGGTCCCGCTTTACGCTTTGCCTGCTGGTAGCGCCACAGGCAGAGCCGGGAAATATATTGTATATCTATTAAAGTCTCAAACGTGTTTGATGTATCTACCCTTAAGCTGCTTTACGGCGGCGGCTTAAACTGAACTTGTAATCCTGCAGGTTCAGCCACAGGGGGCTGGCAATAAAGATTGACGAGTAGGTGCCCACAAATACGCCCAGGATCAGGGCCACTACAAAGACGATCAGGTCCAGGCTACCGATAAAGTAATGGAACCCGAACAGCAGCGCCGTTAAAACCAGCAAGGTGGTCAGGGACGTATTGATCGAGCGCACCAGGTTCTGGTTAATGCTCTGGTTAACTACTTCGACATAGTCACCTTTTTTCCTGTGCTTGATGTTTTCCCGGATCCGGTCCATGATCACGATCGTGTCGTTCACCGAGTAGCCAAATACGGTCAGGATAGCAGCCACAAAGGGAACGTTGATTTCCATCTGCAGGATGGAAAATATACCCAGCACAATGATGATATTGTGCAGGAGGGCAGTAATGGTGGCCACGGCAAATTTGAATTCAAACCGGAAGGTAATGTAGGCTACCATGGCCAGGATGGCCACGAATAGAGACAGCAGGGCCTGGCGGGTCAGCTCGGCGCCGATCACCGCACCGACGCTTTCTATCCGCAGGTCATCGGCGGTCATCCCCGGGAACCGGTCTCTAAATTCATCGACCAGGGCATCGCGCCGCTCCTGCGGCATATACGGGCCCCTGATAATCAATCCCTCGTCTGTCGGCTGGCCTTCCAGGTCCCGGCCCTGGATCACCTGCACTGTAGCCCCTTCCAGCTCATCAAAAGGCTCAATGGCGGCCTCTATTTCTTCCAGGGAAGCTTCTTCTCCAACATAAAACTGCAAGACGGTACCGCCGGTAAAATCAATACCCAGGTTTAATCCGAAAATGGCCAGGGACAATAAGCCGGCCACGATCAGGGCTGCTGAGAGCAGGTATGCTTTACGGCGGTTGCCTATGAAATCAATCATTATATTTTCACCCCCACGTAAGCCCCGCTCTGGATAACACCGGATTTAAAGGCAAGGCGCAGCAGGGCCCGGGTCAGCACTATGGCCGTGAACATACTGCAGACAATGCCGATAAACAGGGTAACCGCAAAACCTCTAACCGGGCCGCTGGCCAGGATAAAAAGGACCACGGTCACGATCAGGGTGGTGACATTGGCATCGAGTATAGCCCGGAAAGCTCGATTAAAGCCGCTTTCCATGGCGCTTCGTATAGTCCGTCCCGAACGCAACTCGTCTTTGATCCTTTCAAAAATAATCACGTTGGCATCCACGGCCATCCCAATGGAAAGGATCAACCCGGCAATTCCGGGCAGGGTCAGAGTGGTGGGCAGGTAGTTCAAAGCCCACAGGACCAGGGACAGGTAAAACACCAGGGCAAATCCGGCGATAATCCCGGCCAGGCGGTAGTAAAGGATCATAAACAACAGGACCAGGATCAGGCCCACCGCCGCCGCATAGGCGGCTATTTCTTCGGTCCGCTGGCCCAGGGTCGGGCCGACCAGGCGGGATTCAAGCTCGCGCAGTTCAACCGGGAGGGCACCGCTCCTGAGCAGCAAGGCCAGCTCGGCGGCTTCTTCAAATTCAAAGTTGCCCTCAATCGTGGCGTGGCCTTCGGTAATCACCGCCCTGACCACGGGTTCAGAAATCTTTGTATCATCCAGGTAAATGGCAATCGGTTCGCCGAAATATTTTTGGGTGGCTTCAGCAAAACGCCGCGCTCCTTCTCTGTCAAATTCAAGGCTGACAAAAGGATGGGGCAACACTTCCGGCTGCCTTTCCACCCGGGCCCGTTCCAGGTGGGCCCCGGTCACTATTTCTTCCCCGTCCGGTCCGACAAAAGTGAGCATGGCCGTGCGCCCGATAATCTCGCGGGCCTGCTCGACGTCTTCCAGGTCTGGAAGTTCGATCCGGATCCGGTCATCCCCCTGGGGCGCAATAACCGGTTCAGCAACCCCGAGTTCATCAACCCGGTTGCGGATAACTTCAATGGCACGTTTGATGGCGTCTTCGTCGACTTCACGGTCACCGGTTTCCACCGCTTCCATGAGCACGTACAGGCCACCCGCAATATCCAGCCCGCGCCTGATACCTTCTTCCCGGTCGGCTGCGTTCTGGAAGGCATGGTAAGCCGAAACAATAATCAGGACGCACAAAACGATCAAAATTAAAAGGCTGCCGGGGTTAGATGTTTTTTTCATACCCATCACTCTCCGTTCAAACCGCCCGGCACATCCGGGTGCCGGGCCGGCCCAGCTCCTCGATCTAAATACCAGGGTTAAATTCCAAACCCTGTCCAGTATAGCCGAGTAGAGCTAAGTTGTCATTATTTTTCTGATTCCTTCTAACAAATCAAGCGCCGCCCCCGAGGTATGATTCTACCACTGCGGTGACCATTTTTTTGTCGCTTACCGGAACCATCACTGCAGAACCGATTTTATCGGGAAGAACAAAAATCAGATCGTTACTGCGGCGTTTTTTATCATGCTCCAGTTTACCGATTACCTGTTCAGCAGTCAAGCCTGCCGGTGGTTTTTTAATCTTGATCCGGCCCAAAAGGCGCCTGATGCGGCCGGCGGTCGCAGGGTCCAGGAAGCCGAGCTGTTCGGCCAGATCGACGGCAAGGGCCATCCCGATCAAAACCGCTTCGCCATGCAGGTAATAGCGGTAAGCGGCAGCCGCCTCCAGGGCGTGGCCGATGGTATGGCCGAAATTTAAGATCCGCCTGTAATCACGTTCAAACTCGTCCTGTTCCACCACCCTGGCCTTGGAGCTGACCGAGGCTGCTACTGCCTCGGCCAAAAAGGTGGGTTCTCTTTTAAACAGCCGGTCCAGGTTGTCTTCCAGCCGGAAGAAAAAGTTCTCGTCTTCAATAATGCCGTATTTAATCATTTCAGCCACCCCGGCCCTGAACTGCCTCTCCGAAAGGGTCTTTAAAACCAGGGGATCGATGAGGACCAGGCGGGGCGGGTAAAATGCCCCGATCATATTTTTGCCGAGGGGGTGGTTTACGGCCACTTTACCCCCCACACTGCTGTCGACCTGGGCCAGGAGGCTGGTGGGAAGCATAACCAGGGGTACGCCCCGCATATAAGTGGCGGCCACAAAACCGGCCAGATCGCCAACCACGCCCCCGCCCAGGGCAATGACCGGGGAATTGCGGTCAAGGCCGGCTTCGACACAGGCGTCATACAGGCGCCTGGCCCCGGACAAAGACTTCGATCTTTCCCCCGGCCTGATCAGGGCGGTTTTGACCCGCCATTTCTCAGCCGCCAGGGCTTCTATAACCTGCTCCCCGTAACGGGAATAGACATTGTGGTCACTGACCAGCAGGGCCCGATCGGAAGGAAACAGCAGGCGCAAAAACCGGCCGGTTTCCGCCGGCAGCCCTTCGTCAATCAGGACCCGGTAATCAAAGCCCCCCGTTTTTATCTTAATTTCCTTGCCACTCAAAAATTATTCCAACCTTCCCGCCGGGCCTGTTATGAGGTACAAATCAGGGCCGTTTTCCGGTACCTGACAGGATAATCGCATTAAAATTGTTTTTTCCTCAAGCGCCGGCTGACTGTTTCCAGGTAGTGCTGATAGGATGCTTCGATCTCTTCCATGAAATCGCCCCCGAATTTCTCCCGGAAGGCGGCGGCAATTTCCCAGGCTGCAACCGCCTCGGCCACCACGGCTACGGACGGGACCGCGCAGACATCCGACCTTTCTACCGCCCCGGGGGCGTCCAGCCCCGTTTCCAGGTCGATGCTGTCGAGCGGGCGGGCCAGGGTGGGGATTGGCTTCATGGCCATCCTGACCACTATCGCTTCGCCGTTGGTAATGCCTCCTTCAACACCTCCGGCCCGGTTGGAAGAGCGGCTGATGCCACCTTCCCTATCTGTCACCATTTGATCATGGGTAAGTGATCCGCGCCGCGCCGCCGCTGAAAAACCGGCTCCAATTTCAATACCCTTGATCCCCTGAATGCTCATCAGCGCCCCAGCCAGACGCCCGTCAAGGCGGCGATCCCAGTGGACATGGCTGCCCAGCCCGGGAGGCACCCCGGTGATGACCAGCTCGATTACCCCGCCCAGGGTATCACCTTCTTCCCCGGACCGGTTTATTTCCTCCAGCATGGCCTCTTCGGACCGGGGGTCTGCGCAGCGCAGGGCTGATCTTTCCACCTTCTCAGCCAGATCGGGTAGTTCTTCAGCCTTAACCGGTGAAGCAACGGGCCCGATGGCAGCCACATGGCTGTAAAATTTAAAACCAAACCTCTCCACCAGGATTCGGCCCACGGTACCCACCGCCACCCGCATCGCCGTTTCCCTGGCGCTCGAGCGCTCTAAAACCAGGCGCAGGTCGCTGTAGTTGTATTTTAAGCCGCCGGCCAGGTCGGCATGGCCGGGCCGGGGCCGGGTTACAGCTTCCGTTTCCGGCGGAGGATCACCTTCGGGAGCCATCAGCTCCCGCCAGTTATCCCAATCCCGGTTTTCAATGCGAAGGGTCAGCGGGCTGCCGATGGTGCGGTTAAAGCGCAAACCGGATAAAAACTCGACCCGGTCCTTTTCAATGGCCATCCGCCCACCGCGCCCGTAGCCTTGCTGGCGGCGTTCCAGCTGTTTATCGATCGCTTTTTTGTCCAGCTCCAATCCTGCAGGCAGGCCTTCTATAATGCCGGTCAGGCAGGGGCCGTGCGACTCGCCGCCCGTTAAAAAACGCATTATATCTCCCTCCTGCTGCCGCCTGCTTCAATTTCAAGCAGCATTTGTTTCCAGCCGGGAGGGCCGCTGAACCCGCCCAGTTTGCCCCCGCTGGCCACAACCCGGTGGCAGGGCACCAGGACCGGATGCCGGTTTGCCTTCAGGGCCTGCCCGGCCGCCCGGCAGGCCCGGGGCGAGCCGGCCCTTTCAGCAGCTTCCCGGTAGGTGCAGACCCGGCCAAAGGGAATCTGCCGGACCTCCTCCAGGAGCGCCTTTGTAAAGGGGCGGTAGCAGGATGTGTCGAGGGGATAACGCGACCAGTCTACGGCTTCGCCGGACAGGTAGCGGTTCAAATCTTCAGCAAGGTTGTTCCAGGGCAGCTTGCCTTCCGGGCAACTGCATTCAGGATCCTGTCCCGGAAAATAGATCCTGGAGATGCCTTCTGAGTGAAATAAAATCAAAAATACGCCTTTTGGCGTATCGATGCGGTCACAATAGAGATCATGCACAGGCTGTTCTCCTTTTCTTCATAGAATGGGGTTTTTAAAGCGGCTGCTTGCTTTTCGCCCGCCGCTCGAAAACAGTCAGTTCCCGGTACCCGGCTTTTTTGAGCAGCCTCACAGCTTCCGGAAAGTAGCGGCCCACCTGGTCCGGGGCATGGGCATCGGAGCCCAGGGTTATGTCCACCCCTTCGGAGCAGCACAGGGCCAAAAAGCCCCGGTCGGGGTAAAATTCGCCCACCGGAGCATCCCTGCCGGCGGTGTTCAGCTCCAGGCAGGTGCCGCTTTCACGCAGCAGCCGGGCCGTTTCAAGACGGATCGAATCCAGGTTATCGTCCGGGCGGTAGCCGAACTTTTTTACCACGTCGATGTGGCCGATAATATCAAAAAGCCCGCTTTCACAAACTCTTGCCACCAGTTCGTAGTAGCGGCGGTAAAGGTCGTCCATATCCTGATGCTTGTAATCCTCTGCATACACGGGGTGGGTAAAATCCCAGTCCCCAATAAAATGGATTGAACCGATTACATAATCAAAATCGTACTTCCCGAGCAGCTGTTCCACTTTTTTCTCAGTGCCGGGCAGGTAGTCAATCTCTACTCCCAGCTTAACCTTCACCAGATGGGAGTTTTTCTTCAAAGTATTTACCTGCTTCATGTATTTCTCCAGCTCCTCCGGGTCCATGGTAACCTGGTTGCGGGGTTCAATTCCCAGCAGGCCGAGCGGAAAATGGTCGGCAAATCCGATCTCAGCCAGCTCCTTTTTTTCCGCCTCGGCCAGGTATTGATCGAGAGTGCCGGTAGCGTGGCAGCAGCGCGAAGTATGAAGGTGGTAATCAATCATCTTCTGACCCCCGTTGCTCAAAGCCGGCCAGAGTATTAAAAAAGCAGGAATAGCGGCCGGTATGGCAGGCCAGGCCCGGTCCAAGGGGAACCACCTTTACCAGCAGGGTATCGGCGTCGCAGTCGGCATAGATCGATTTAACCTCAAAAAAATTGCCCGAGCTTTCACCCTTGACCCAGTACTCCCGGCGGCTGCGGCTCCAGAAACAAACCCGCCCGGTATTTAAGGTGCGCCTGATCGCTTCTTCATCCATGTAGCCAACCATCAATACGACATTGTTGCGGTAATCCTGGATCACAGCCGGGACCAGGCCGTTCTGGTCGAATTTCAGTTTTCCCGTGTCCAGGGGGTGCAGTTCTTCTTCGTTTTTAAATTCTCCCACGTTAAAACCTCCGCCAGTGTTTTTTCTCCAATCTTGTATTCATCGTAAATTAATCTGTGAATTTAAATTGAAATTGCACAATTCTTTTTATATCATCAAATTTTACCCTGCTCTTTAATCAAAAATAGCCATGGCATCGGGAAGGGTCAGCTGGTTGGTGTAGAGGGCTTTGCCGATAATCACGCCTTTGACCCTGCTGCCGTAAGGCTTGAGCGAAATCAAGTCCTCCTTAGAGGATATCCCGCCTGAAACGATCACCTGCAGGGAGGTTCTGCTGATAATTTCCTCCAGCCCATCCAGCGAAGGGCCCTGCATGGTCCCGTCCTTTTTAATATCGGTATAGATGATTTCTTTTACTCCCCACTGCTCCACCCGCTCTGCCAGCTCCACCGTCTCCACTGTCGATGACTCGGTCCAGCCCTTGACGGCCACTTTTCCATCCCGGGCGTCGATACCGACCACAATGCGTTCTTCAAAATCCCTGACCAGCTCACTTGCCAGTTCCGGTGTTTCTATGACCACTGTGCCGATAATAATCCGCGAGACGCCGAATGAAATAGCTTTTTCCACCGCTTCCCTGGACCGGATCCCCCCGCCCAGCTGAAGCGGGATACGGACTTTCTCACCGATAGAGCCGATCACCTTCGCATTCTGGGACAGTCCGGTAAAAGCGCCGTCCAGGTCAACCAGGTGGAGAATTTTCGCCCCCAGCTGTTCCCACTGAAGGGCAATTTCCACGGGATTGTCGCCGTAAACGGTCTCCTTTTCCGGATCGCCCTGATAAAGCCTCACGCAGCGGCCTTTTCTTAAATCGATGGCGGGAATTACCAGCATACCGCTCACCTCATTCCAATTTTCCCTTGGTGGATAAAAAATCGTTATATCCTTTTAACAGGGCGGCCGCTTCACTCATTGCCCGGGCAGCAGCTTTAAACGAAGCTTCGATGATATGATGTCTATTTTGGCCGTGGTTCAAGATAACGTGCAGGTTAAATCGCCCTTCACTGACAAACGACTGCCAGAAAACTTCAAACAACTCTGCATCCATGGGCCCCACTTCGCCTGGAGGCAGCTTAAGATCGTAATGCAGCCAGGACCGGCCGGAAAGATCAGCGGCTGCAGTAACCAGAGCTTCATCCATGGGAGTGAGCGTAAAACCGTAGCGCCTGATTCCTCTTTTATCTCCCAGAGCCTCCTGCCAGGTCCGGCCCATGCAGATCCCGACATCCTCCACCAGGTGGTGGGGATCAACCTCAATATCTCCCTCAGCCCTGATAATCAGGTCAAAAAAACCGTGACGGCACCACAGGTCGAGCATGTGTTCAAAAAAGGGAAGGCCTGTGTTTAAATCGGTCCTCCCGCCGCCGTCAATATTAAGATCCAAAAACACCGCCGTCTCACTTGTTTTACGCTCAATCTTGGCCCTACGGTTCATGATTATGCCTCCTCAACAGCACTGCCCTGGCATGTGCTTCCAGCCCTTCCGCCCTGGCCAGGGCGGCGATCCGGGATGCCGATTCCTGCAGCGCTTCTTTAGTATAGCAGATCACCTGTAACCTCTTCATATAATCAGCAACCCCAAGGGCGGAGGCGTAGCGCGCCGTCCTTGAAGTGGGCAAGACGTGGTTGGAGCCGGCCCAGTAATCGCCAAGTGATTCCGGGGTGTAGGGGCCGATAAAAACTGCCCCGGCGCTGGTTATGTGGTCCAGGTACTGCCAGGCTTCATCCAGGTGCAGCTCGAGATGCTCGGGAGCCAGGTCATTTACCACCGGCCAGGCTTCGGCCAGGCCAGGGACCATTATAATCGCTCCCTGTTCTTTTAGCGATTGCGCGGCTATTTTCCTCCTGGGCAGAGAAATTATTTGTTCTTCCAGGTGACTTTTTACCTCTTCAGCCAGTTTTTCAGACGGAGTAATCAGGACTGAACGGGACAGGGGATCGTGTTCGGCCTGAGAAAGCAGGTCCGCCGCTATATAATCGGGCCTGGCCTCCGCTTCGGCCACGATCACAATTTCGCTGGGCCCGGCCAGCATGTCTATCCCGACCTGCCCGAAAACTTCCTTTTTGGCCAGGGTGACGTAAATATTACCCGGGCCGACGATTTTTTGCACGGCCGGGACCGTTTCCGTTCCGTAAGCCATGGCGGCAACGGCCTGGGCCCCTCCTGTCTTAAATACAGCCGAAGCTCCCGCCTCCCGGGCTGCCGCCAGGGTCAACGGGTTGATTTTGCCGGTGCTGTCCGGGGGAGTGCAGATATAGATTTCTTTGACCCCGGCTACTTTGGCCGGCACTACAGTCATCAGCACTGAGGAAGGATAAGCGGCCGTTCCGCCGGGGATATAGGCGCCAACCGACTGCAGGGGGATATAGCGCTGCCCGGCGGTCCAGCCGGGCCCGCCGTCCCACCAGTCCTGTTCCAACTGGTGGCGGTGGAATCGTTCGATATTGTCCTTCGCGCCCCGGATGGCCGCAAGCAGATCGGAAGATACTTCCCCGCTTGCCTCTTCTATTTCCCGGTCATTTACCTTTAGCTCCTGCAGGTCGGCCTGATCAAAGCGGCGGGCATATTCTTGCAGGGCCAGATCGCCCCTTTGCCGGACTGCTTCGATAATCCCGACAACCTGTTTGCGTTCATCAGCATAATCCGACGGCGAGACGGCCGATCTGCTTTGCCTGTACTGATCATAAGAATATAGCGGTAGCATTAGTAGTGCTCCTAACCCGGGTTTAATTATGAACGGGTAATCGGGTGAAAATTACTGGAAACAGCAACCATATTTTAACATAAGCAACCATCAGCGTCAATCGAAGTTATTTCATAATTAAAGAACGCAGGGATTGCATAAAACCGGGGAATGAGATGTTAATCACCTCGGCGCCCCAAACGGCCGTTTCCCCTTGTGCGACCAGGCCGGCTACGGCCAGGGCCATGGCAATGCGGTGGTCTCCGCAGCTGTCCAGGTCGGCGCCCTTCAATTCAGGCCCGCCCCTGATAATCATCCCGTCTTCGTTCTCTTCCAGATCCGCCCCCAGTTTTCTCAGTTCGCCGGCCAGGGCGGATATCCGATCCGATTCCTTAACCCTGAGCTCTGAAGCATCGCTGATCACGGTTTCTCCTTCGGCAACCAGGGCCGCCACGGCCAGGGCCGGGATCTCATCAATCAGGCGGGGGATTATTTCACCGCTAATTTTAACCCCTTTTAGCCCGGAGTTACCTTTCACCATTATATCGGCAACTGGTTCTTTACCCCACGACTTTTCTTCCTTCAGCTCAACAGCAGCGCCCATTTCAAGCAGGACATCAATTATGCCACTCCTGGTCGGGTTTATGCCTACATTCTTGATCAGAAGCTCTGAACCGGGAATTATGGCGGCTGCTACCATGAGGAAGGCGGCGGCAGAAATGTCCCCGGGGACCCTCACCTGCCCGCTTCTTAAAACGGTCCCTCCCTGCACGCTGGCCCGGCTGCCATCGACCTCGATCCGGGCTCCGAAACGGGAAAGCATCAGCTCGGTGTGATCCCGGCTCCGGTATGGTTCTTCAACAACCGTGGTTCCATCGGCAAACAGACCGGCCAGCAAGACTGCTGATTTTACCTGGGCGCTGGCCCGGGGGGATTGATAGTTTACCGGTTCCAGGTCCCCACCGGTTATGGTCACCGGCAGTGTTTCAGCATCACCCTCAAAACGGGCTCCCATCTGCTGCAGAGGCTCGATTACCCTTTTCATGGGGCGCTTCTGCAGCGAAAGATCGCCGGTTAAAGTGGCTTGAAAATCCTGCCCGGCCAGGATCCCGAGCAAAAGCCGGGCCGTGGTGCCCGAATTGCCCGCATCGAGCTCTTTTGCAGGTTTAATTAGTTTCTTGTTTTTGCCCTCAACAAACAGGCGCCTGCCTTTTAAAGTGACCCTTACGCCCAGGGCCCTCAAACACTCAACTGTGGACCAGCAATCTTCTGCACCAAGAAAACCCCTGATCTCGGTCACCCCGCGGGCCAGGGCCCCCAGCATGATTGCCCGGTGGGTAATCGACTTATCACCCGGGACGGTGACTTCACCGGTTAATCTTTCCGGTGGTGCTGTGATTATAATCATCTAGATGTTACTCCTTTGGATATGACAACTTTTAAACAAGTATAGCACAAGTTGAGGTTTAATCACGAAGAGGGGGTGGTAAATCGCCTAAGTATTTTGATCCACTTACCGATCAATTTTTTGGCCAAAAGCCGTCCCTAAAAGGGCAAAAAAGAAAAATACAGCTGCCGCCAGGCCAAGCCAAAATAATACGGCCCCGCCCCAAACCGGGCTTATATACAAGCTTGCCGTTAAAGCCCCAATCATTGCTATGCTATAAAGCAGCACTTCCCTTTGTCTCCTGTTCATGATAGCCCCCTTCCAACCATCAACCTCGTAGCTGCCGGACGTGGCCGCCGCTACCCCGGGATCACCGGGATAAACTTTCATTCCGGAATAAATGGCTTGCGAAAGATCGACAATTTTCACCCCCGGCCACCCACCTTCTCCAAACCGGGATTTAAAATTATTAATAAAAGGAATAAGGGTTCCTGTTTTAGCTCATTTGTTTATATTAACCCTTTAGTTACCGGGAAGTTTAGAATCTACAGGGTCCGTTCAAAAAAAGCAGCCACTTTGCCGGCCATCTCTTTTTCATGCCCGGTCCAGAAATGATCCACCCCCGGCACTATTTCGACCTGCCCGGGTGGAGTTGTTTTTTCCGCTTCCCGAACCAGCAGATTTACTGAAGTCACCTGATCATCAGTGCCGCAGATAAAGTAAGCCGGTTTGTTCAACCCCTCGATCAGTCCCGGTGTTACTACCGGCGAAACACCGGCCAGGGCTTTGGCCAGTTCACAGCTTTTAGCCGCCCCCAGGGCCACCATGCCGCCAAAAGAGTAACCCATAACTCCCAGCCGGCCTGGTTCTGCTTCAGGGCACCCGGCCAGGTACTCCAGTGCCCCCCGCAGGTCCTCCTGTTCCCCTTTGCCGTCATCATATGACCCTTCACTTAAGCCCACGCCCCGGAAATTAAAGCGCAGGGCCACAAACTCCCGTTCAGACAGGGCCCTGCTCACTGCTACAACCACATTATTATCCATATTGCCCCCGTAAAGGGGATGGGGGTGGCACAGCACCACTCCCGGTAATTTTTTGCCATCTACCCGGGGCAAATGTAAGACCCCTTCAAGCTTTAAGTTCCCGCTGTTAAAAATCTGAGATGCTTCTTTCACTGGTTGTCCTCCTGGTGCTTCTTATAGATGCCCTTCCTGGTCAAGTACTCTTAGTTAAAACCCGATCCGGCAGCCTGCATTACACAAAACCAGCTTTAGAATGTTTCTCCCCCGGCAGCGGGAAACCTTCCCTGCCTGCCCCGTTACGAAAATTTTACTTTTAATTCCTTAGCCACGATTAAAGCTTTCTCTCCCAGTTTTTGATTGATGCGGCCACATTCAATTTCCTTATCCAACAGCTCCTTTTCTACAATTTCACTTCCCCCCTGCGGCCATTTTACCACATCAATTTCCAGGTCAACGTACCTGATCCGGTCTGGGTATATTTCGATTGGAGTGTTGACGTTATAGTACTCACCGATCAATTGCCCGTCCTGGCGGTAGTAGCTATGCCGGTAATACCAGCTGCCTTCATTTACCTCGGTAACGGCGTAATCCCCTTCTGCTTTGGGCACGGCCAGGCCGTCGTATTGATACCTGCCCTTAAACCTGCTTCTTTTCAGAACCAGTTTTTTGTCTTTGTAATTGGAGTAAAGAATTTTTCCTTCAGATAAGGACAGCACCCGGCCGTCGAGCTTGACGTGTTCGATGGCAATCCCCCTTCCCCTTTTCAAAAAACCCCAGATCAGGTTTCTTTCCAGGTCCCTGCTGATTCTTTTTCTTTGGCCCGGGCGGCGGGCAAGCTGTCTTTTTTCCATTAAATCCAGCAACCTGGGGGCAATTATTCTCAAGCGGTGATGGAGGTTAACCGTCGGGAGGACCCTGCCCCTAAACCCGTCCAGGGCCTTCTTGGCCTGATAAGGAAATTCTATTTCTACAACCCGGTCATGACTATCAGGTTCGCTTTCCTTTTCCCGGTAAACGACATCAAAAAAATCCTCTCTAAGCAGCTTAACCGCCTGCTCCAGTTCAGCAGGCTCTCCGCTTAATATAAGGCCCTGGTCGTCCCGCCGGTCCTTGATCTCCACCTTAACCGGTTCCGGTAGATCGACATTATTGTGACTTTCAAACCTGGCTTTGATCTGCCTGGAAGGTTCCACAATGAAGCAGCCTTGGTCCAGGAAAAAACGGGTTAAAGCGGTGGCATAGATTCCCCTTATTTTCAGGCCCATTTTTCACCACCCCGTAAATAACCGCTTCCCTCTATGGCAAGGCAGTTGTTTTTAACCTCAGATTTTGCACTGAGGATTTCTTCCACCAGCCACAGCCGGGCTTCTACGTGTTCGCTCAGGAGGGGGATGATATATTCGCTTGTCCCTCCGGCCAGGGCACAGAAAGGGATGAGCTGATCGGCCAGGTGACGATCCACGCTGGCTCCTGTTTTCAGGTCTTCGATCAGGTATCTTGCCACATTCCGCCCGATATATTCAGCCGCCCTTCTAGGGGCACCGGCCATATCAGAGCCGATAGCCCCACCCTGATCGGTCCGGGCCCAGATGGCCAGGGCCGCCCCGGCCTGAAGCGAAGCCTCTTTAAAGGCGGGGCTTTCCTTATGATCATACACCTGTTCCAGGTGCGCACGGTATCCTTTGGCCTGCAGCTTTTTCCGGCATTCTTCCGCCATTCTCTCCGACACTTTCCGCTTTTGCAACAGCGAGGAAAGGGCTATCCCTTTCACCTCTATTATATTACCCTGTTCCTGATGGATCACCGGCTTAAGCTTATCCTTTAAGGGCCTGGCTTTAAGGGCCAGGACTCCCCCGCCCCGGGGCACGTACCCGGGGCGGATAATTTCCAGCTCTACTTCCGCTCCCATCGCTTGCAGGAGGGGCAACAAAACATATTTAAGGTGGTAAGCGGAAGGGGCATAATCCTGAAACAACCCCCCGGTCAAATTGTAGCTGGAAGGTTTTTCGGCAAACAGGGCCAGGGGCAGCAGTATGGAAGCGAGCATGGTGGCGGATCCGGCCGTGCCAATATCAAAATTGAAGCGACCGCCCTGTATTGACGGCCCCGGCTTAAACCAGATTTCTTTAGAGCCCGCTTCCGCCCCCGAGAGCTCACCCCGGCATAACTGCCGGCAGGCTTCCACCCCTTTTAAGTGCTGGGGCCTCAAACCGGGTTTTTCCCTTTTGGCCCGGATATTTTTCAGGTGCAGTTCCCGGCCGGTAAGGGCGGCCAGGGATACCGCGTCCCTTACGATCGTACCGGAACCTGATTTTTGACTTCCATCCAGCTCGATCATTTGGTTACTCCTATTACTTAATTTAAATAATATTACTTGATATCTCCGCTTATAAAAAACTATCAGGTTGTATTATACTTTTTAACTGTTCTCAACCACCACTAATCTAACCTTTCAACCGTACCGGATAGAATGTAGATACAGCCTTCAGACAGGTTAGCACCCGGCTATTTCGAACAAAGTTATTCAACAAAGCTGGACTTCTTAGGAGGTATCTTTTTGCTCTTCCAGGAAGGCATCGATCAGCTTTCGAGCAATACTGATCGGGCCCGGCACCCTGGGTAAGTTTTCCGGCGTAAACCAGCCCGCATCCGCAATTTCCCGGCCATCTTCTCTAATTTCGCCACCGGCATAATCGGCGGTAAAGCCGATCATGAGAGCATTGGGAAAGGGCCAGGGCTGACTGGCAAAATACCTGATATTTTTAACTTTAATCCCTGTTTCTTCCCTTACTTCCCGCTTCACGCACTCCTCTAAAGTTTCTCCCGGTTCAACGAACCCGGCCAGGACGCTGTAAAACTTGTGTTTCCGCTGTTTGTTCCGGGCTAAAAGAAGCTGGCTCCCCTTTTTAACAGCTACAATTACGGCCGGGCTGATCCGGGGATAATAGACTGCCCTGCACTCTGTACAGACCTTTGCCCGTTCAGCATATGCATATTCAGCAGGTGCTCCGCACTTGCCGCAAAACTGGTGCATTCTATCCCAGTGCAAAATTTGAAAAGCATACCCCGCTGCTGAAAACAGGCCTTCGCCGAGATGCTCAAACAGATCGCGGAGCCCTGTAAAGCAAAAACCATCCGGAATATCAGCCCCGGTATCAAGATCAACCGCATAGCAGGGCGCAGTATCTAAAACCCCCAGATAATGCTCCCTGATCCCGGTTAATTGTAATGATTCAAGTTCACTGCGCCTTGGAATCCGGTAACTTCCTTCTGCTTCGATCACCAGGATCTGCTCTCCTTTAAAGGCGAAGATACAGGCATCCTTGCCTTCTACTTCCGGATCCGGGTTGAACGACATAACTAATTTCAAGTTTTGTCACACCCCCATAGAGTTATAGTTACGGCATATAAGATAGATATACTGCTTAAACAATCAAAAATCGCCCGGAGAAAAAAGCCGATCCAATCTAAAGCAAGCTTGCATCGATATCAAAACTGTGATGGTCGTTTCTTAATCGCCAGCAGTCATCATATTTTACCCGATTTCCTGAAATATAAATACAGGCAAGCTTGATTTAGTTTTGACACTCACATCTTTATTCCCTGTTTTAGTAAACAAATTCTCTATTGATCACCGACTTTCGCATTCACTAATCTAAAATCTAATAAACATCTTACCTCATAACATTTGTTAAACCTGCATTTAAAGGGTTTTTTTATATCTCAACCACAAGCACACATTTCAAATTCTTATCATCATTGACGTATAAAAGGTTATTTAGCTAAAGTTAAAACACTGTATTTATCTTTAGTATAGGGGCATTAGCTTTAGCTATAGCAGCAGGAGCCTACTCTGCTTATAAGAAAGCGTCTCTAGAGCCTATTGATGCATTACACCATATTTAAAAAAATATCCTTATTTAATAGCAAGCCATTAGAAAGGAACACATCATTTCCTTTCTTTTTCATAAGATCTTCATATTTTTTTATTAAAATGTTAGGGGCAACATAAATTTAGTACTCGCAAGGGGAATCTATTAAATAGATGGTAATATGATTTAATAAAAAAGCATATATTTTTACCAGTCTGTACTACGATGCGTAGTAATAATACTTAATGAGACAGGAGTGATCTATTGTATGAAAGGAAATAAAGTATTAACTTTACTGGTGATGGCAGTATTTTTAGCTATTTCCGTAGTCGCTTGCGGGGAAAACTCATCTCAAGAAAACAACAATATTACCAGTATCAATTCCCCTGATGACCAAAATGATGATTTAAAGCAAGGGGAAAGCAGTTTTACAGGTATTGAATTACTACGAAGAGATGGAGGTGGTGATGTAACGGTAGATATTATGTTTCTAAACCCTATTGAAAATTTCACTGATAAACTTGCTTTTAAAGTTAACATGAATACTCACTCTGTAGACTTAGCAGCTATCGATGTTTCAGAACATGCAGTTTTAGTAAATAGTAATGGGAAGGAATTAGAAGGCAGTTTTATTTGGGATATTATAGACTCTACTAGCCATCACCCCTGGGGATACTTAGAAATTGAAATGCCTGAAAGAGATTTTTTAGAAGATATTGCATACATTGAACTTCGCTTAATAGATATGGCTGAAATACCTGAAATGTCTTTTATTTGGGAAAAAGAATTTATTAAGCCATAAGTCATAGCTGGAGGTAATAAAATTTGTTTTATTTATACTTATTGTCTACAGGGGTAGGAGCAGCGTCCTTTCTTTCCCCCTGTATTATTCCCATGATTACAGTTTACTTGAGTACTATTACCGGCCTATCCATAGAAAAATTACAAGGTAACATCAACCCTAAAAAACTACGCAAGGAAATTTTGATTAGTACATTCTTTTTTGTCCTAGCTTTTACTATAATATTTAGTTTAGCAGGAAGGGTCGCCGCACAGGCTGGTGCCTTTTTACAGGGATATATGAGCATTTTTAATATTCTGGGTGGTTTATTTATTATATTATTTTCTTTAAATCTATTGGGTATATTTAAGTTTCATATTAAAATGCCTTTTTCTCATCAAGAAATGGGTGAAAAGGCTAAAACTAAATATAAGTATTTAACTGCTTTTTTAATAGGTATTTTTTTTGCTATAGCCTGTTCCCATTGTATAGCACCTACTTTGTACTCCCTTCTAATTTATGCAGGAACAGTAGGCTCCGCTAATGTTGGTATGATTATGATGTTATTCTTCTCAATTGGTTTAGCTATACCCTACTTTATTGTAGCCATAGGTTATAATAAAGCCTTGAAATCTATAAAAAATATTAGCAAATACATTAAACCAGTTCAAAAAGTTATGGGAATATTAATGCTTGGTCTAGGTATTCTTATACTTTCCGGTAGGTTTACTTTAATTGTTGAGCTTTTCTACAAATTTATTCCATTCAACATACCTCTAGGCATGTAATAGTATTTAGTATATTATAAATGGCAAGTAAAAAACTGCTCACAAAATCAACCTGCTTGTGTAATACTACCTCTACCTATTCTAATCAAGGTTCACTTCGACCTGGCTCTAACGATGATCGCTGATACGCTTTATTACCGCCTGGTACAGCATTTACGCCATTTTAAAAGCTGCGATGAGGGCAAACTTTACCGCCACTTTATTGAGGGTCAAGGGCATGTCATTGTTCAAGACGGCCGAATTATTGTTAACTACCCGAAGCGCGCTCACAATCCTGTTTTACGTGCCGTGAAGTGGGGCACGCTGCCGACACAGATACCCTGGCTGGAAAATGCGCCGCTTGAGTTTAATTTTAGGTAGGCGGCAGGGCTGGCTTTATACAGTATGCCGGTTAAAGACAACGCGAAAATCGGTGATTAATAAATATCTAGGTCTGCTGAAATTATAACATCAGGAGAAGCCTGATCCATAAATTAATGTTTCCACCCTGTGCAATCGCCAGGTAGAGAAGCCTGTAAGAACCCACACGTAGAGGAACTCAACCTTTCAAAAACATCGAAGAAGAAGCAAAAAATAAGGGCTGCACCGAAGAAGAGCTAAAACGGGAAATTGATATGGTAAGGGAAAAACTGGTGAAAGAGATTTATAAAAAATGAGAATAATGCTTGATACCAGCGCGCTTGCGGTAATCCGGGACAAAAGCGGGATCTCTTCACCCTTTAACCCTTGCGGGTATCCCGAACCATCCCAGCGTTCATGATGGGCCAGAATCTCTTTAGTCACGACCTCCTTGACAGAAAGGCCCAGGGCAATAGAAACCGGCATATCATTAAGGTAAGAGTTGCGGTATGTATGGTTTATTCTGTTCTCTATAAGCTTTGCTTCGTCTTCTACGGTAGTCCTATCTCCCACATCCATTTGATTCCATAAATTTATTATCTCTTCTTTGGCCAGATATCCTCCACTTTCCTTGGTATAAATAAAGTCAAACACAGACATCTCCAAAAGTTCTCCATAAGAATATCCCAGTCGTAAACAGGCCTGGTTATTTACATCGATAATATTCCCTTCAAAGTCATGCAGATAAATGGCCGCGATGTTCTGGTCAAATAAAGTGCGGAATTTTTCTTCACTTTCTTTAAGTTTTCTTTCTGCTTCTACCTTTTCAGTAACATCTGTTTGGAAACTTATGAACAGATCATCGACTTGTTCAAAGTGCTTTTTGATCGGGAAAGCATAATCAGGTGGGGCTGCTTCCCCGCATCCGCTCAGCAAAGCATATCGGCCAGGCCGGAAGCACGCTTTAGGGAGTGACTGATGCCCTTCTGCAGTGTCTCCTGCGGGCCTACCATAACCACCGACTTTTTAGCCCTGGTTACCGCTGTATAAAGCAGTTCCCTGGTCAATGGGCGCACGTAAACAGAGGGAAGAATGATCGCCACATTCTCATATTCAGAACCCTGGGCCTTGTGCACCGTAGTTGCCCAGGCCGGTTCAAGGCAACCTCTAAGCGCCTCTAAAGGGTAAGCCACGAAGCCGCCGCCGCGGGGAAATACGGCCATCGGTTCGGCAGGGCGCCGCCTTGCCCCCGATTCCATGACCACATTTAGGACAAGACCTGAATCGCCGTTGTAAAGGCGCAAAGAATAATCGTTGCGGGTCATCAGTACCGGTTCTCCAACCGGGAAATGGGGGCTCCCGGTTATTAAACCTTTATCTTTGAGGTGTTCCAACCAGCGGTGATAGAACCAGGCATTGATATCTCCTGAACCGGCGCCCCCTGCGGTTGTGCGGGTAGCACAGAGAATCCTGAACCGTTCAAAATGGGCAAGAGTTTCTTTTAACCTGGCGCTGTTCTCCGAATCAAAACCGGCCGGACCGGATTTGTAAGGGCATGACAACCGTTCGTCGAGATCGGGCAGCCCGCCCGTCAACAGTTGATACCACTTTGTCAGAAAAGCAATCTTTTGGTATTCATCCCCCGGTACCAGGTGTTCCACGCCTTCAAATATAATATCTGAAACCTTGTGCCTGGTCGCCAGGGCGGAACCGGCCCCGGCCTCCGCAGGCGGCCGGCCTTCGTTGATCGCTTTAGCCACCTCTAAAATCCGTTGACCGGCTGAATCCTCCTCCCGGGCCCGGTAACTTTTCTCAAGTACTACAACCCGCTGTTTTTCTTTGGCCGCTTTTTTGGAGCGACAGAGATCCCTCAGCACAGCTCCCGCCTCGATGGAAGGCAGCTGGTCGGCATCGCCCAGGAGAATTAATCTTGCTTCCGGCTTCAGGGCCCGCAGAAGATGATCCATCATGACCAAATCGATCATCGAACTTTCATCGACAATAACCATATTTTCCGATAAGGGGTTTAGCTCGTTGTGCCAGAAGCGATCCCGCCCGGGTGAGTAGCCAAGCAGCCGGTGAAGCGTGGTGGAAGGTGGGCAATTATCGATCAGGAGGCGATCGGGGGTACCTGCTCTTTCGACAGCTGCCAGGTGACCGGTTACCGCCTGGCGCATCCTGTCAGCTGCTTTACCCGTAGGGGCGGCGAGGGCAACCGATTGCAGAGGCGGCCTGCCGGTCCTGGCTAAAACCCGCAATATGCTGGCCACGATCGAAGTTTTACCACTACCCGGCCGACCGCTGATCACTGTGATCCGGCCGCTCAGGGCCGTCCGCACCGCCAGCTTCTGCTGTTCATCCAGCTCTGCTTTCACAGAACCTGCTGCCGGCGGGGCAGCAAAAACCTCCTGCAAGGCTTCCTCAAAAGTTACAACCGCCGGTTCATCAGCATCCGGATGCTCCGCGCTGGTCTCTCCTATAGAAGCGATGCGATCACTTAAATTAGTTCCAACCCTTCTTTCCAGGGTGTGAAGTTTCTGCATATACAAACACCCGTGATCAAGTATTAGCGGCCGGTAATCACCAGTTTTGCCAAAAATATTGGCCAATCCGCCGGAGGCAGGCTCACTGCAAGCCTCGCCTGCCTCGTTGAGCAGCGCTCTAATTAAAGCTTTTTCCTCATCATCTGCCTGCAAATCACTTAAAACACGATCAAAATGCCCGCTCCCTGATAGCGGCAGCCTGGTGCTGCCTTCAACTGACAGCGCCTGGACAGCTAAGATAAGCAGGATCAAGGCCCGCTGCTTTTTGGAACCTGGATCCGGACAGGCCAGGCGGGCTAGCTCCCAGGCAAAGAAGGTATCGCCGGGATCCAGGTTCAGTTCGCCTGTCCGGGAAAGTAAATCGCAGGGGTAATCAATCGCCCCACCCGGTTTATGTTCGCTTGAACCGGCCAAAACAGCCGCACAGCCCATGGGTGTCCAGTTAATCTCCGCTGCCACTTTCTCCACCCCTTCCAGCATCTGTTATCTCCAGGCCCGTCCCGGAACAGATTACATCTCCGCCCCATTCAGTCCGTTTTACCAGAGCACTTTCCCAGCCGGCAATTTTTTCGAACAGCGGGCGGGAAAACCAGATCCCCCGCGTTTCCTCCCCGCCTGCACCTGCCCCAATACCCCTGATAAAGGCATAGAGGATGCCCCCAAATTTATCTTCATAGTCTTCTTTCGATTTAATGTTTAGCAAGCGCATAACGGCCAGGCTGTAAACCTGGGCCTGAAGATCATAGTTCTTCTGCACGTGGTCAGCAAGAACTGCCCGGTCAAAAATAGGCAGGTAGTCGCTTTTCCAGTCAAGCAGGTAAATTTTCCCCTCGTACTCGAATACAAGGTCAATCAGTCCCTGCAGGAAGCCGCGCACCGCTTGATAAGGCAGCCGCTCTTCACCCGCAGGGCGGGTATCTCCGCCGCCGGGCAGGGGATGGCTTACTTCCGGTATCGGGTAGGAAAAAAACATTTCCGGGCAGTGGCGTTTCCCGGAGGCAACGCCACCGGGCATATCGAGTGTTACAGCACCTTCCATGCTTGTCGCCCGGAGCGGGGTATTAAAGGCATCATAAACCAGCTTTAGGATTTCATCTAAAAATGCTTCCGCAAAGCCGTGACGACGCAGAACCGCCGCAGCCCGCTGTTTAACCCTTTCATCTGCGGTCCAATCATCAAAGCTCCTGCCCCTCACTTCATCAGCAGGTGTAACTTCCAGCAGGGCGTGCAGCATTATACCTGTTTCACGCCCGGCAGGCAAGACTGCTTTATCCGGAACTTCTTCACTGCCTGACGCGGCTAATTCCGGCAACCCGTCACCCGTAAGCCCGCCTTCAACTTCAGCTGCCACTTCTTCGTCACGCCTGGCCGCACCGTCATCAGGGTCTGCTGCCGGAGCCTGCCAGACCTTGCTCCTGCTCATCCTTGTATAGCTGGTCAAAAGCACACCCCGGTGGGCCGGCTTTATTTCTTCAACTTCTTCCGCCCTGGAAGGCGGAAGCTCAAGCAACCCTTCTTCGGGCCACCCTTTAGCTGTTATCTCGATTTTTTCTTCGCCCGGCAGCCGCTTCAGGCAGTCAACGGGCCTTAAAATATAACGGTATCCGCCCTCAAATTGACCGAGTTCCCGCAGCCGGTCAAGCTGTTTTTGCAGCTCGCTGTAGAGCCGTCCCAGCCTGCTGTATCCGTAGCTGCCATGATCACTTTCGCCGCCTTCCGGGGCTGGCCCGAAATAGGGCAGGTATAGCCGCGATTTCGCCCTGGTCAGGGCTACATAGATGAGCCGCTGGTTCTCCTCGTCGATTTCTTGTTCTACAGCCTTCTCGATTTCCCCGAAAGCCTGGCCGATATGCAGGCAGCGTCTGCTGTCCCGGTGGTAAATATTCATATTGATATCGCTCTGGGGCGGATCGCCGAAGCCCCCACCAATAAAAATTACTTCGGCTTGCAGCCCCTTGGCTTTGTGCATGGTCAGGATCTGGACCGCTTGCCGGTCGGTTTCCAGTCTCTGGATATTGCCCTCTTTCCCTTCCGGAAGTTTTCGCTCGTCTATGAGCGCTTTAAGGTGGCGAATCAACTCGCTCAAGGTAACCGGGTGGGCATGAGCCTGGGCCAGAAGCAGCTCGAAAAGATGCAGGTAGTTAGTCAGGGCCCTTTCGTCGTCAGCAAAGACCAGTCTCCGCACCAGCCCGGATTCGCTAACAACAGCTTCAAAAAGGTTTGACCAGGCCTGATCGTCGGCCAGCCGTTTCCAGTCGTGAAGCATGGTGGCAAAAGGATGGCTTTCACCGGCTTCTTTCCAGGCCGGCAGTTCGGAAAGGGCTATACCGAAGAAAGGCGTAAGCCAGGCCGCCATCCTGGCCGCCGGATCGGTGGGCGCATCAATAGCGCACAGAAGCCGGTATACATCATCGGCTTCTATAGTTTGAAAGAGGCCCTCCTGCTTGTAGAAAGCATGGGGGATGTCGAAGCGACGAAGGACCTCGCCGATCTGATGCCCCTCCGCCGCAGAACGGGTCAGGATGTAAATATCGCTCAGCTTGATTGGTTTCGGTTCGCTATCACCGCTGCCGGTGCGCAAACCGCTTTTTTCATCCAGCAGGCGGTTGATCTCTTCTCCAATAAAGCGGGCTACACCTTTCTTTACCGCACCAGCATTAAGCTTATCTTCCCTCCCGTGCAGGTGCAGCAGGTGAACGGGCCCTGCCTCCCGACCGTTTTCTGAAGCAACCCGGCTCCTGTCACCGCATTTGACCGGCTCAATGTAGCTGTTCAGGCCGCTGAAAAAAGATTCTCCTTCGCTATCTTCAACGGTAAGGATTTCATTTACCGCTTCAATCAGCGCTTCAGTGGAGCGGAAATTTTCCTTCAGCGGCAGCCGCTCGGCCTGACACTCTTCAGTAAGGTAGGTTTTAGCCTGCTCGTAAGTGTGCACATCGGCCCCGCGAAAGCTGTAAATAGCCTGCTTGGGATCGCCGATTATGTACAGAAAGTGTTTACATGTGCCATCGACGAAAATGCGCCGGAAAATTTCCCACTGCACCGGGTCGGTATCCTGGAACTCATCCACCAGGGCAAACTTCCAGCGTTTCCTGAGAGATTTGATTAGCCCTTCGGCCTCTTTTCCCTTGAGCGCTTCAAGGACGCCAAGCAGCATATCATCGTAGTCGATCAAACCGAGCGAGCGTTTCCTGGCCGCAAGCCTTCCCTGCACCCGCGGCAGCAGCCCGTAGACGAAAAAGCTGGTATCATCTGCCGCCAGCCCGATGATCCGATCCACTTTTCCATAGAGATCAACTATGATCCCGGGAGCACCGTCCATCTCCGCCATCCGGCGCAGGTGATTAAACCGGTTATCCCCCTGCTTATTGATCTGGATACTTTTGTTCGCCCAATCAAAAAGCACTTCCACAGCCTGGCTCAGGTTGTCCCGGTCGATCAGGGCGGCAGTTTCAAAAAGGCTGCCTGCAATCTTTTCGAAGCCTTTGTAAACGCTCTGATTGGTGAAAAAGGACTGGCCCGCCTCCTTCACCTCATTCAGGTCAGGAAGGCTTTCCACTTCTTCATAAAAAGCTTCGGGATCAAATATCGGGGTAACCGGGCAGCGCTCGGGGCTGCCTTCCCGGTGGCAGCGATAGAGGAACTGTTCCAGCTGCAAAAGCGATTTGTCCTGCTCGATCCAGCGCCTGAGCGCTCCCCCCAGGTCTGTTGGTTCAACCAGCACCCGGCGCACTTCTTCCCGGAAGACGAAGCCGAACATCTCCTGACCGTCAGCCTGCTCCTGTTCAAAGAGCCTCCCGCCTAAAAAAGCCTGCTCGGAGAGCACCCGATGGCAAAAACCGTGGATGGTTGAGATCTGGGCCCCGTCAAAACGAAAAAGGGCCTCTCTAAGCCTGCTCCTGGTCGAATCGTCAATTTTCCAGTAATCATCAGGATCTTGCCCCGGTTTTAAGTCACCGCTTTCATCACAAACCCGGCGAATAAGCATCCTGACCCGCTCGCGCAGCTCCCTGGTGGCGGCGTCGGTGAAGGTAACAACCAGGATCTCTTCGATCTTGGCCTCGCCCCGGATCAGGATATCGAGCACCAGGTGTTCCAGGGTATAGGTTTTACCGGTGCCGGCTGAAGCCTCGATGACGGCATGGCCCTTTCCCGGTTCCAACCTGCTCAATATTTCAGGGCGCTTGTAATAACAGATGTTCATTTGACAACCTCTAGGGAGATAATATCTTCAAAAACCGGGCTAAAACGGCGGGTGACCATCTGAAAACCCTCTTCCGCCTCGGGCGGCAGGTAACTCCGCGGTGACGGCACCGGGCCCCAGAGGCTGGAAAAGCTGGACCAGTTATCACCGGCCATATTTGCAATCAACCTGACCAGTTCACTGCCGTCGATCATAGCAGCAAATTCTTCAGGCGGCATACCGGACAGCATCGGCTGGCCTTTGCCGCCCCCGGCCGATTCGAAATAATGGTTGATCACAGCCTCAACCGGCAGCAAATAGGCATGGGGGCCGCTTAATAGGTCTTCTGTAAGCGAAAAAAGCCAGTTAAGCGCTTTTTCCTGGTCTGCCGGCTGCAGGCGCATCCTGTAAATGGCGGTTTCTTCCGGGCCTCCGGAAAAACAGAGCAGGACTTGCCTTTCACCATCACTCTCACATATAGCTCCCGCCGCTGCCAGCAGGGCCTGGTCGACCATGCCCCGCAGCAGATAGCGGAAGCTGCCTTTCACTGCTGCCTTGCCCCGGCCAGAAAAAGGTTTTCTGGGCAGGAAGATGATCGTTGCCGGCTGCCCTTTGAGCAGCCCTTCGCTAAGGCCGCCGACCTGCACCGGTATCACCTTTTTGTCGCTATCTTCACCCTTTATTTCAACATCTAAAGCCAGCGGATCCAGTACATGTTCAGCAGGGCTCTGCCCTTTTGAGCGGCCCAGGCGCACCCTTTCCAGCGGTTGCGGTATGCCCACAGCTGAACCGGCGCCATTTATAGCCAGCAAATCAAGCGCAGCCTGCCAGCCTTCCATGATCTCCAGGTGGCGCTTTTCAATGACCCTGCCCGGTTCCCCGACCGGGATCTGCCCGGCCAGGCGGAGCCGTTCTACGCGCTTCCGGTAAAGCTGATCCGGGCTTTCCCCGGTAATTAGAGCTTCCGCAAAAACGCCGCGCACCAGCACCGTTTCAGTCAGCCGGTCCACCTCAAAATCTTCCTCTTCCCGGTCAACCAGGTCTTCCTCTTCCCCGGCCAGGCCCAGCATGGACGCAGCCCAGCCCTGCATAGGGCACTCCAGGAAACGCCGCAGGGCGGAGTGGGAGAGGTAAAATGGGGCTTCGATGGAACTCTCCTCGTCCCCAAAAGCCGCTCGCCGGACAGTTGTGACCGCAGCCGGCGCCGGCGCTTCACCGGGCAGGGCCAGCAAGGCAGAGAGCTTATTCCAGACTTCATGACCGGCCGCTTTTTGCAGGGCATTTAACTCTTCGCTTAAGCTGCCCCGGGCCGGGGCTGCTGTTTCTCCCGGGCCGCCGTCAACCGGCAGAGCCTTGTCCCGCCAGTTTTGGGCGATCTCCCGGATCTTTGTTTCAGCCCTGGCCTCATCAAAAAAGGTCTCCCCGGGGGATACAAGATCATAGCGCCGTAGCGGGGGTTCGCAGCGAATTGCTTTCATGCCTTCCTGATCCAGGTAGCCCTGCTTCAATATATGCAGCAGTTCCTGCACCACTGCTGACGGCTGCAGCGGGTCGCCGGTCTGCTCGTCTCTTTTCACGTAAGACAGGTAGAGCCGCTCTCTGGCACAGAGCAGCGTTTCCAGAAACATGTAGCGGTCCCGTTCGGCAGGGTCAACGTCTCCGGCCCGCCTCCGGGCAGCCCGCAGGTCCAGGGCATCCCTGCGCCCGGCAGCCGGAAAAAGTCCCTCCCCGAGGCCCAGCAAAAAGACCACCCTGAAGGGTATGGCCCGCATCGGCAGGAAGGAGGACACGACCACCCCTTCGGCCAGGTACTGTCCCCGGCCGCTGCCCAGTGCTTCAATCGCCCGCCCGGCGATTTCGGCCGCCACCCTGCCGCTTACCTCCTGCCCCAAATCCATCGTTTCCAGCTTTGCCAGCGCCCGGAGCAGGCGCAGGCGGTCCCCCTTATCAGTCCCCTCTTCTGAATAGAGGTAGGTGTCGATTTGCGCCGTGTAGAAGCGGGCCCAGTCCGTTAAAGTCATTTTGCTGTCGCGCACAAAACGGGCATCAGCCAAGAGAGACCGGGCCAGCAGCCCGAACCGGGCCGCCGTTTTACGAGACGAGCCGTATACCTCTTCCACCAGCCACCTGCCCCGGTCCGCTTCGAAAATACGCTCATCACCGCTCTTCTCACCGGTCATGAAGGCCCCTAAAACCAGCCTCCTGATACCCTGGTCCCAGTTGTATACATCCTGGTCGATATAGGTTCCCTCAAAATCGGCGCGGCCAGCCCCGAATATAATGCCCAGCGCTTCGGTCATTGCTGCCAGGTCTCCCGGAGAAACATCATCGAAGCGGCCGATAACAGCCGGGTGCCCCATCAGGGCCAGCATCTCCGCCCTTGAAAAACGGCCAAAGGGCAGTTTGAGCAGCAAACTCATCGCCTCGATAATCCGGCTCCTGGCGGTTCCGGGCAGGTCGGAGACGCTATTGGGCAGGTCGTGACAGGAAGCAAAAACCGTTTCGACCTGGGGCAGGTAAGTATCGCGCCCGGCGCTGTTAATGATAACAGCAATGTCGCTAAACCTCAGGGGCGGATCACCCCGGTCATTTAACATCAACTTCCAGATCTCATCTGCCACCCATTCCACTTCCCGGCGCACCGATGGGGCTGCTACCAGCTTGATCGTCTCGTCCGGTTCGCTATGATCTGTTTCGCTATTATTTTCCGTTTCCTCCGGTTCACGGTAGAGGATGTCTTTCTGGAGCTCCTGCAAAAGGCTCCTGCCCTCCGGTTCGATGAACTTATCTGTAAAATCACAATCGGTCAGCTCCCCGAGCAGTCGCACGTGTTCGCGGCCGGGATGGCCCCAGTAGCGCAGGGCCGGGTTATCGGCTTTGAAAAGACCGAAGGGATCCTCGCTTCCGGTTTCACCGGTTCCGGCCCAGACTCGCTTTTCCCGCCGGTTCATTTCCTTATCCAGCCGCTTATAGTAGGTCCGCTCCGTCTCAACATCTTCCCAGAACTCGGCGCAGGGGTTGAGGGTATAAATAAAGAGCGGGTTGTTTTCACCGAGGAGGGCGAACAGGTCCTGGAACAACCTGGCGACATATGACACCCCGAAGATGTGGACCGGAGGCAGTTCGGCCGCCCTGAATATGTTAATCAACTCTTCGCTGGAAGTAAGCAAGTCAAGGGTAATCCAGCGCCCGCCCTCAGGCGGCGGGTTTTTCTCCAGGATCCCTCCTTCTGCAAAAACAGCCCGCCACAGGGCGCGCTGCCAGGTGACGGTTTGCGCAAGGGCCGGATCAAACCCTGCAGGATCGGCAAAGGGGTGCTTCTTATCATCCGTGCCGCCTTCGCGCCAGGCAGAGATCATCTCGCTCCTGGAAAAGCTGTATTCCTGAAATAAATGAGCCATGCGAGCGGCCAGCTGGACCCGCCGCATATCGGCGCCGTCGCTTACAAGCTGGTTATCTGTAGCTGTGGATGGCCCCTCACCGCTGCTTAAATTGTTGGCACCCTCCCTGGCGCTCTCCAGGTACTTTCGCACCGGCTGCATATCGGGGCTTTTTACAGCCTCTTCATCCAGCAGAATCGCCAGTATTGCCGCCTCAATGATATCGAGACCGGCCACTTTATATTCACCCGGGCAGGTTTTATCAACCATGTCACCGATTAACTGCTCCAGCCTTCTAAAATTCATGTTGGCCGCAACACCGAGTTTCTGGGCTAAACCAAGGCGTACCCAGGTTTCCATGTTCCGGTTCGGCACCACCAGTTCGACCGGCTCCAGGGGGTGGGTAGTTTCCCTCTGCGCTTTAACCTGGTCGGCCAGGGCACAAAGCAGTTGTTCCGTCCTGTTGGAATAAAATAATTCAATCACAGGTTGATCGCTCCTGCAGTTACATAGTATATATATCTTTTTCGCTTATAAGATCATAATTCCTGTCAGGGACATATATATGTCACTTTGCAGTTATGAATGCTGGAAGACCTGTCTTGCAGAAATACCTGGACTCAACAAAGCAGCTCAACATAAAAATCCATTAGGCATTTAAGTGGATAATGTTATTGGAAAGCCCCTGGTGCAAAACTCTCCCCGGGGGCTTTCTTTTTATTAATAAAAATAGTCTTTTCATTCACTTACCACAAGCTTGAAAACACCACTCAACTTTGCTGAAATTCATCTAAAATCGTTTCCCCAAAAGCATTAAACCTGTCCCGGTCAGCAATAGACCGGAAACAATGATGGCAGACGTTCCTCCTGTAGGAGGTGTTGGCCTGGGCTCGGGTTCGGGTTCGGGCTCCGGTTCGGGCTCCGGTTCGGGCTCCGG
>SKMK01000005.1 GCA_007121075.1 Syntrophomonadaceae bacterium | reverse complement strand
ATTCATTTTGAAACAGATACGCTGGGTGATCTTACCGTGATAGGTGGGAAGTCTAATCCACGGGCTGCAGCGGCAGCGGCTTTAAAAGACCTTGTTAATATAACAAGGGAAGGTAGGTGAGCAGTAGGATGCCCGGGAGTATTCTCTTTATACTTTGAGGCATGTTCATAGAAACCGATGCTTATTTTATCATTCCAGTACTAATTTGTTTATACTAAGGAATCCTTACAGAAACAGGTGAAAGCATTAATTAAGGCAGGAAGATATTAATTTGAATTTTAGCAAGGTAATATGCAAAAATTGAATTTATGTTTTGCAGGATTTTCCTGGCAAGAAGTTTAATTGTAACTTTCACAGAAAATTATTAAAGTAATAAAGGCAAATAAATGCTTAATAACAAAAAAGTTTTGCCCTTTCAGGCGATTACTCGTTAACTATTGCAGGGTTGGTTCTTACAGTAAAAGAAAAGATAATTATTACTATACCGAAGGTCTCTCAAGCTGCCTGCAGTGAAGCAATAGATTTTGGCTTTTTACCTGTTAACAGCTAACAGTACACAAAGAGGTTGATTTATATTTTCAAAAATTTTGGTTAAAAACAAGAATGCCTGGATCATATGACGTAAAAGGGTTTCACATGGAATTAAATGGGGAGGTGGTAATAAATATTTTGTCAGTATTTTCTTAACAGCTTTGAGAAAAAATATTAAGGAGGGTAAAAATTGAGTAGAAAAAAAGGTTTGTTGATTTTTTTGTTTGTAGGTGTATTGGCATTAGCGTTAGTTTTTGCCGGATGTGCAGAGGAACCCGTAGATGAGCCGGTCGAAGATCCGGATGAAGATGTGGATGAAGTAGATGAAGCGGAACCGGACGAGGACCTGTATGAAGCAGAATTGCTTACCAATTCAGTTTGGCCGGAGGATAACCACCAGACTATAGCTCTGCATGAGCTTTCCGACAGGCTAGAAGCTGCTACAGATGGCAGGGTGAGCTTTAATGTTGAGTCGGGTGGCGCACTGGGTTACACCGACCCGGAATTGATAGCCGGCGTTAGAGACGGTATTGTTCCTGTGTCTGCGATCATGATGAGCGGGGCTGCCGGTGAGGAACCATTACTGGATGTAACCACCTTGCCGTTCTTGATGCAGGACTATGATGAAGCCCGCCTGTTTCGTGATATATACTCACCCTATTTCGAGGAATTGCTGGCAGACAAATGGAACCAGAAGTTGCTTCTGATATCACCCTGGCCTGGAGCCGGAATATGGACCCAGCATCCGGTTGAGTCTGTGGAAGATATGGAAGGACTGGAAACACGGACTTATGATAGGAATGGCGCGCTGGTAATGGAAGCAGTGGGCGGCACACCTCACCCCCTGCCTTTCGCCGAGGTTTACTCCGGGCTGGCAACCGGGGTTATCGATTCGGTTATTACCTCTACCCCGACAGCAGTCGACGCTAATTTCTGGGAAGTGCTCGACTACTACACTCCCATGTTTATGACTCTCGGGATGGAAATGTTTGTAATTAACATGGATGAATTTAACGCGATGGATGCAGGTACCCAGGAAACCTTGCTTTCAGTTGCAGAAGAGTTGGAAGTTGATTTGTGGGATCAGATCGAAGAGATTGACAGAGAAAATGAACAAATAACCGTTGACAACGGCATTGAAGTAGTCGATCCACCTCAAGAATTCTTTGATGATATCGCGGAAGTAACAAGAGATATTCGAGAGGAATGGCTGGCAGATGCGCCCCCTCAAGCACAAGAAATCGTTGATGAGTTCTTAGCCGAAGTAGGTCGTTAGTATTGAGTAGGTGAAACACAGGCCTGGCTAAATAAAAGCCAGGCCTGTGTTTAATACCGAAAAAGGAGTTTTATAATGGAGAAGTTTGTTAAATCTATAGATCGTCTTTCGAATATTAGCGGGGTTTTTGCTGCAGTACTGGTAATGATTGGATTAACCCTGATTATGGTTGAGATTATAATTCGAGGGACTTATGGAGGCACCCTTCTAATTACACTTGAATATGTTAGATATATTACCTGCGCCGTAACATTTTTAGCTCTGGGCTATACTCTTAAAGAAAAAGGTCACATCAGGGTTAATTTCTTGCAAAACAAACTAAATGAACAACAAAGAATCAAGCTTGACATGTATTCTTATGTGGTCGGATTTGTTGTGGCCGCTGTACTGACGATCACAACATTCAACTTATTCTATATGCATTTACAAAGTGGTAGCACGGCTTATACAATTTCCCAAACTCCAATGGCAATTCCGACATTCTTTATGCCGGTGGGTCTCTTTATCTTTACATTACAATTTGCTGCGGAATTTTTCCGTTCCATAATACTCTTAAAAACCGGACAATCGGGGGAGGTTGAATCCAGCGCTTTAGGGCGCTGAGATGAAACCAAGCTTATTTCAGGAGGTTGAACTATTGGATCCGATATATATAATATCACTTACCCTGGCTTTAATCCTGGCCTTTTTTCTTGTCAGTACCGTTTGGATTGCGGTTACGCTGTTTATTGTCGGGTTGCTTGGGATTACAATTTTTACTGATTTCGACGCCATTAAAATATTAGCAAACATTTTGTGGGGCAGTACCGCTCAATCAAGCTTGTTTGCGTTGCCACTTTTTGTTCTAATGGGTGAAGTTATTTTCCGTAGCAGGATGTCCGCCAATTTGTTTTCAGGTTTGAACCCCCTATTACATAAGCTGCCGGGCCGATTGCTGCATGTTACCGTGGTAGCTTCTGCAATGTTTGCTGCTGTAAGTGGATCATCGGCGGCAACTTGTGCTACAGTGGGTAAAATTGTCCTGCCGGAAATGGATGCCAGAAACTATAACCGGAAGATGGTTTATGCTATATTGGGTGGATCCGGCACTCTTGGATTCCTGATTCCGCCCAGTATGGTCATGATTGTTTACGGTATTACGGCAAACGTCAGCATAGGACAGCTTTTTATAGCCGGCCTAATTCCGGGAATTATAATCGCAGTCGTGTTTATGTTATACATTATTGTTCGCGCCATGTTTAACCCTCAATTAGCGCCGGCCGATGACACAACATATACAACAAGAGATTACTTTTGGGCCATCCCAAAGGTCCTCCCGGTTTTCCTGCTGATTGGAGCAGTGCTGGGCAGTATTTATTTGGGTTTTGCCACACCTACCGAAGCGGCCGCTGTTGGTGTGGTGGGCGCCTTTATATTTGCTTATTTAAATAAAGCTTTGCAGTGGAGTGTTTACAAGGAAGCAATGATGGGCTCGATAAAAACGGGCTGCATGATCATGTTTATTGTTGCCAGTGCCTCGTTCATTTCTGTGGCCGTAGGTTACCTGGGTATTCCAAGAATGTTAACTCAATCTATAGCTGAAATGGGCCTATCCCCTTACATGCTGCTAATTATTTTGTCGCTTATGTATATTGTTTTGGGCTGTCTTCTCGACGGGTTTTCCATGATTGTAATGAGTATCCCTATAGCATTGCCCCTGATTACTTTTGCGGGGTTTGATCCTCTATGGTTTGGGATATATCTTGTCATTATGATCCAGATATCACAGATTACCCCACCGATCGGTTTTAATCTGTTTGTAATCAACAGCATTACCGATGAAAATATATTTAAAATTGCCCAGGCCGTTATACCGGTATTTATTTTAATGCTGGGGGTTGTGGTTCTAATATCAGTATATCCGGAAATCGTGTTGGTGTTGCCGAGGATGATGTGGTAAAAGTACCCGGGGCCTGTTAAACGTTGATAAGAGAGTTACAGCATTTGTAACAGCATATTATATTATCATATAAGGAGGATAAACCAGAGCTGACATGAAAAATGATGGAATTTACCGTTTAGGAATCGACATTGGAGGAACATTTACTGACTTTGTACTACTCAATGAAGAAACAGGTGAAAATAGAATTGGTAAAATCCTGACAACCTCCGAAGATCCTTCGGAAGGAGTAATTACAGGCCTCAAGAACTTGATCGAAGAGGAAAAAATCGATCCTCACCAGATCTCGACAATAGTTCATGGGACCACCCTGGTAACCAATGCTTTAATTGAAAGAAAGGGTTCTAAAACGGGGCTTATTACGACTGAAGGTTTTAGGGATGCGTTAGAGATTGCCAACCAGTATCGTTTTGATCCCCACGATGTGTACCTGGAAAAACCTGAACCTTTAGTGCCCAGGCATTTACGCTTTACCGTTGATGAAAGAGTATTGGCGGATGGAACCGTGTCAAAATCCCTGGTTCGGGGAGAGTTGGAAGAGCGAGTTAGAAAGTTTCAGGAAATGGGTGTCGAGGCGCTTGCCATTTGTTTTATGAACAGCTATAAGAATGGTGTTCATGAAAAGGAAGCTTTGAATATTATAAATGAAATTGCTCCCGAAATGTATGTTTCAATTTCTTCGGAAGTCATACCTGAGATTCGTGAATTTGAAAGAACATCGACCACAGTTGCCAACGTATTTGTCAAAGCCACAGTGGAAATATACCTGCAAAAGGTAATTCAAAGACTAGAAGATCTAGGGTTCGAAGGCAATTTTTTTATGATGCTTTCCAATGGGGGGATTTGCACAGTAGAAACTGCCTGTGAATTTCCGGTTCGAATCCTGGAATCCGGACCAGCTGCCGGGGCCCTGGCCGCTTCCATGTACGGCGAGAAGAGCTCTTTCCCCAATGTTCTTTCTTTTGATATGGGAGGCACCACCGCCAAGTCGTGTATTATTGAAAATAACACCCCTCTGAAGGTTAATGAATTTGAAGTAGCCAGAGTTTACCGGTTTAAAAAAGGAAGCGGTCTTCCAATTAAAGCATCTGTTATCGAGATGATCGAGATCGGGGCCGGTGGAGGAAGTATTGCTTATATTGATAAGTTTGGACTGTTGAAAGTCGGTCCCCAGAGTGCCGGTTCAAACCCGGGCCCCGTCAGTTACGGCCTCGGTGGGACTGAACCAACTGTTACTGACGCGGATTTAGTTTTGGGTTATCTTGACCCACATTTCTTTCTGGGTGGCAAAATGAAACTGGATAAAGATGCTGCCTATAAGGCAATAAAGGAAAAAATTGCTGATCCCCTGGGGCTCGATCCAATTGAGGCTGCATGGGGTATCCATAAGGTTGTAAATGAGAACATGTCCAACGCAGCTCGAATTCATGCCATTGAATATGGTAAGGATTTAGCTCAATTTCCCCTGTTTGCTTTTGGTGGAGCCGGCCCGGTCCATGCTTACAATGTCGCCAAGAACCTGGGGGTTGATGTTGTTGCGTTACCTCTCGGCGCCGGGACCACCTCTGCACTTGGCCTTTTATGTGCTCCCCTGGCTTTTGATTATGTGCGCAGCTATTTTGGGCATTTAGATGCCCTGGATTGGAATGAAGTCAACCGCTTTTTTGCAGAAATGGCTGACGAAGGCAGGAAGCTTTTAACAGCGGCAGGTTTACAGGATGAGGAAATTGCTGTCAGCCGATCGTGTGATATGAGATACATCGGCCAGGGGCATGAAGCTAATGTGATTTTGCCTGAAGGTGAACTTCACGAGGACAGAATCGAGGAAATCGAAGCTTCTTTCCAAAGAACCTATGAGGAGCTATACCATCAAGCGGGCCCCGATATGCCCCTGGAAGCTTTGACCTGGCGGGTTTCTGTTAGCGGCCCTCGACCTCAAATACCCCTGGAAAGCCTTAATCAGGATAGTTATAAAAAGGCCTTAAAGGGTGAAAGAGAGGTTTATTTTGATGGTCAGGGCAGTTTCATTAAAACGCCGGTATATGACCGTTACCTGTTAGGGGCAGGATTTCAAACTCAAGGACCTGCTGTATTCGAAGAACATGAGTCTACTGTCGTAGTAGGGGTAGAAGCAAAGGATATAAAAATCGATGAACAAAATAACCTGATCGTGAGGTGGAGCTAGTATGAGTGAAGTTAAGCTGGATGCGATACAACTGGAGATTCTTTGGAATAGGCTGCTGGCGATAGTGGAAGAGCAGGCCCGGGCTTTGATGCACACCGCTTTTACTACCATAGTAAGGGAGTCCGGTGACTTATCGGCAGGTATTTTTGATCCTTCTGGCAATATGATTGCTCAAGCTGTTACCGGAACCCCGGGCCATATAAACTCCATGGCTACATGCATACATTACTTTATGGCTGCATTTCCGGAAAACGAACTGGAACCGGGCGATGTTTTGATTACAAACGATCCCTGGTATACTTCCGGACACCTTCATGATTTTACAGTTGTGACGCCAATCTTTAAGGATGATAAGCTGGTTGCTTATTCGGCAAATACAACCCACGTATTGGATATCGGGGGTATCGGCTTTAGTACGGACGCCCGCTCAGTTTATGAAGAGGGGCTCTATGTCCCGATCATGAAAATATACAAGGCCGGAGAACGCAATGAAGAGCTGTTTAATATTATTGCAGGCAATGTCAGGGCTCCCAAACCGGTTTTAGGTGACTTGTACGCTCAGTTTGTCTGTAACAATGTAGGGGGAGCACGCTTGATTGAGATGATGGATGAGTTTGGTTTGGAATCCATCGAACCATTGGCTAATGAAATCATTGAACGCACGGAAAAAGCGATGAGAGATAGCATCCGGGTTATCCCCGACGGCGTATATACCCACAGCGTTACCACGGATGGTTTTGATGAACCTATAGTTATCAAGGCCAGGGTCACTGTTTCAGGTGATGAAATAACGGTTGATTATGAAGGAACTTCTCCTCAGAGCGATCGGGGGATTAACGTGGTTTTAAATTATACCCAGGCCTATACTACTTTTGGCTTGAAATGTTTGATCAGTCCCGATGTCCCAAATAATGAGGGGAGTTTCCGTCCTGTAACAACTACTGCTCCGGAAGGTTCGATCTTAAATCCGAAACGCCCGGCACCGGTAGGGGCACGCCATAACCTGGGCCACTTTTTATCCGGGGTGGTGATTGGAGCTATTTCTGAGGCCTTACCCGAGAAGGGAATGGCTGACGGTTATGACAGCCTCTGGATTACTCAGCTCAGTGGTATAACCGAGCAGGATGAACAATTTTCGGCGGTTATTTTTTCAGTAGGAGGAACAGGGGCTCTGCCTGGTAAAGACGGCCTTTCTGCCACGCCTTTTCCCAGCAATGTTCGCGGTGTTTCTGCTGAAGTGCTTGAAAGCGTGTATCCTTTGTTTATAAAACAAAAAGACCTATGGCCGGATTCTGCAGGAGCCGGTTGTTACCGGGGTGGCTTTGGCCATGTTATGGAAATCTATGTAAACAGCAACAAGCCTTATCTATTGGCTCCTATGTATGACAGAACCAGTAATCCTCCCCAGGGCAGAGCCGGGGGAATAGACGGTAATCCCGGTGAAGCCCTGCTTCACAGTGGAGAAAGACTGCATCCAAAGCGAAGGTTGGAAGTTGATCCAGATAAGGGCATAATCATCAGACTTCCAGGTGGAGGAGGTTATGGGAACCCCTTTGAACGCGATCCTGAAAAGGTTCTTGAAGATGTAATCAGCGAAATGGTTTCTATTGAAAAGGCCCGTGAAGATTACGGGGTGGTAATAAACCCTGAAACTCTTGAGATTAACCTGGAAGAAACCGAGTCTCTACGAAAATAATAATGCAGGTAACCATCTTTATTGGAATTGAGGATTAACAAAAAATGGAGGCGCATATTTTATCGAGGTGATGTAACTATGAACTTACAAGTAGATCTCGTTGGGAAAACGGCTCTGGTTATAGGAGGCAGTCGTGGTATAGGTGAGGCAATAAGTGTTAAACTGGCTCAATCAGGGGCTAATGTAGCTGTTGCAGCCCGATCAGAAGAGAGATTAAGTCATGTTAAGCAGAAAATAGAAGCGCATAGCGCCTCCTTTTTTGGTATTGCTTGTGATATAAGTAATGTAAACCAGGTTTCTAAAATGGTAGACGAAGTAGACGCCTGGAAGGGTAGTATAGATGTTATGGTCAATGCTGCAGGTATAAATATTCCGACATCGGCCCTGGAGGTTACTGAAGAGATATGGGATAAAACGATTGATATTAATTTAAAGGGGGCTTTTTTCTGCTGTCAGGCTGTAGCGAAGAAAATGGTTCCCAGGAAAGCAGGAAAAATAATTAATATTACTTCCCAACTTGCATTTGTGGTTTTTGAGGGAAGAGCGGTATACTGCGCCAGTAAAAGCGGCCTTGATCACATGTCAAAGGTTTTTGCCCTTGAGCTGGCGCCTTATAACATCCAGGTTAACTGTATAGCACCAACCTTTACCAGGACTCCAATGACAGAGGCAGTTTTTAATAATCCAGAAGCCTACCAAAAAGTGGTTGATCGTATTCCGCTGGGCAGGGCCGGAGAACCGGAAGACTATACTGGAGCAGTTTTATACCTTGTTTCTGATTCTGCTAATTTGGTGACGGGTACCACTATATTGGTTGATGGTGGATGGACAATCGAGTAGTAAATACATTCTAGTAAAGAGATATAGATAAGCCTTCATTTATACCGATGAAATGCTGCTACTCAATTACTACCCTTGGAGGATATTCGGGAATGGAAGAAGTGCAATATATTCGTGCCAGTGATTGTGCCCTGATTGTTTCTTGCGGCGAAGATATAGATGAAGCGATAAATAAAAAAGTTTATGCATTGTTGAAAATGCTTGAAAAAGAACAAATTAAAGGTGTGGTAGAGGTTGTTCCAACCTACCGCGATCTTTGTATTTCTTACAACCCCCTGGAGCAGACTGCCGGGTACTTAATTGAGATCTGCGATCGATTAATTAACAATTTAGATCATGAAGAAGAAAGTGAGAGAAAAGTTGTCGAGGTGCCGGTCGTGTATGGAGGCGAATATGGCCCGGATCTCGAGTATCTTGCCAAGCTGCATGATTTAACTCCTGAAGAAGTTGTAGAAATCCACAGCACTCCGGAATATCGTATTTATATGGTGGGTTTTGCGCCCGGTTTTCCTTACATGGGGGGGCTGGATGAGAGATTGCATACACCACGCCGCGAAATTCCGAATCCCAGGGTCCCTTCGGGCTCAGTAGGAATAGGAGGTAAACAAACAAATGTGTTGACGATTACAGGGCCAAGTGGCTGGTGGTATATTGGAATGACCCCCCTGGTCTTTGCCGACGTTGAAAAAGAAGATCCCACCTTGATTAAGCCCGGGTACTATATTAAGTTTAAGCCTATAACACCGGAAGAATACGAACTATATACGGAAAAAGATACGGAAAAAGGGGAACAGTAATCATGAGCGTGCCTTTTTTAAAGGTGTTACAGCCCGGCATTTTAACAACTATTCAAGATACGGGGCGGTTTGGGTATCAACGACTTGGTTATACCCAGTCTGGAGCGATGGATGATTTTGCTTTACGAATAGGCAACCGGCTGGTTGGCAATCCGGAAAATGAAGCCGGCCTTGAACTTACTTTTTTAGGGGAAGAGTTTTTATTTCTCTGTGATGCTGTTATTGCTGTCACCGGTGCAGATTTTTGCCCGGAAATAAACGGTAACACTATACCAATGTGGCAGTCTTTCCTCGTAAAAAAAGACAGCATCATCAGTTTTCGAAATAGAAAATATGGCGCTCGTGTCTATATTTGCGTTAGAGGCGGATTTGATGTGCCGCGAATATTAAACAGCAAATCTACCGATCTAAAATCAGCTTTTGGCGGTTATATGGGAAGAAAGCTCCAGTCGGGAGACATACTTTCTATACCAGGGGTTGATTTGGCTTCAGATTATATCGATAAAAGATTTCCAGAAGAGCTGGTCTATAATAATTATCGCTGGCAAGATCAACCCCTAACAACTAGGGTGACCCTTGGTCCGGACAGGGCTAATTTTACTGAGGAAGGTTATAAAACATTGCTGGAAAGTGAATATGAAATAAGTGAAAAATTAGATCGACAGGGATATCAGCTGGCCGGCCCCAAGATCGAACATAGCTCTAAGGGGCCTAATATTATTACTAATTTTACTTCGCTGGGGGCTGTTCAAGTTCCCGGCGCGGGGGTCCCGATAATTTTAATGAAAGACAGGCAAACATCGGGCGGGTATGCAAAGATTGCCAATGTCATAAGCCCTGATATTAGCAAATTAGCTCAAAGAGGGATGGGCGACAAAATTTCATTTGAGTCAGTTGATATAAGCCAAACCAGGGATTTATTTATTGATCAGGAAAAAATTATTAACAAGACAGAACTGGATTCAGTAAGAAGGTGTTTTTCGTTTAGAGTCCAGGTTGATGATGAAAGTTATATTGTTAAAGTTGAGGAGGTTGATTGTCGATGACCCTGAGTATTGATATGAACTGTGATATGGGGGAAAGTTTTGGCCATTATGTGCTTGGGTTTGATGAAGACATATTAAAAAATGTATCTTCTGCAAACATTGCCTGTGGATTTCATGCCGGAGATTATATGGTGATGGATAAAACTGTAAAGATGGCCATTGAGAATTATGTCGCAGTTGGCGCTCATCCAGGTTACCCAGACCTTCAGGGCTTTGGACGAAGATCGCTTGATATGTCTTTTTATGAATTAAAGAACATGATTCTCTATCAAATTGGAGCTCTGGATGCAATTACTAGAGCGAGGGGCGGCAAACTTGTCCATGTTAAATGTCACGGCGCACTGGGTAATGACGCCAACAACCGGGCTATTAAAGGCGATTATGAGGTGGTAGAAGCACTGGGGCAGGCAGTACTGGAATATGATAAGAATTTAGCTGTAATGGCGTTCGCCAAGTCTGCTATGGTTGATAAATTAAAGGACATGGGTTTGAATGTCCTGGAAGAAGTTTTTGCCGATAGGGCCTATAATGCAGATTGCAGTCTTGTATCAAGAAAACAACCCGGTTCTTTGATCACCTCTCCAGATGAAGTGATTGAACGAGTTTTAAAGATGGTTAAAGAAAAAGTAATTGTGACCATAGACAGACAGGAAATAAAAGATATCAACGCCGATACAATCTGTTTTCATGGTGATACCCCAACAGCTGTAGAATTAACACACAAGGCGAGAGAAGCTTTTGAGAAGGAAGGTATTGCAATAAAGAATCCATTGCAGTAAATAGCTCAATTTGCCTGCTGGATACTCAATAAACCCAGCAACCAGTCTAACTGATAGCAAATGAAAGCTTTCCTGATAAAAGGAAAGCTTTTGTATCGAATTATTGAGTCAAGATAAGTACCGGTTGGATCTATGTGGTTAGTTTTTACAATCCATGGCTTCAGGGAGAATGAAAACAATTTATATATCCATCTATGACATTATTGATATGCAAATAATTCATTTTACAATATTATGATGCTGATATAAGATTAAACTAAGAAAACACTTTGTAGCCACATAGTTTATTTGTTTAGACTTTTATGGTTTACAGGGGTTTTATTGTTTGATGTATTAATGTGGAGGGAAGCATTGTGGTTAAAGGTAGAGTTGCGGTTCTCACGGGTAATGATGCTATAGCCGAAGGAGCTATTGTAGCGGGTATGCGGTTTTTTGCCGGCTATCCTATAACACCTGCAAGTGAAATTTCCCATTATTGTGCAGAAAAGCTGCCCAAATATGGAGGGAAATTTATCCAAATGGAGGATGAAATAGGCAGTATGGCAGCAATTATCGGAGCATCTATGGCCGGGGGAAAATCGATGACCTCTACCAGCGGGCCTGGATTTTCATTAATGCAGGAAAACCTTGGTTTTGCAATAATGGCGGAGGTACCCTGTGTAGTCGTTGATGTAATGCGATTTGGTCCCAGCCAGGGAGTGGCTACAGTGCCTGCGCAGGCTGATGTGATGCAGGCACGCTGGGGTACTCACGGGGATCACCCCAGCATAACTCTGGCACTGTCAACCGTTAAAGAAGCTTTCGAACTTACTGTTCGCGCTTTCAATTTGGCTGAAAAGTATAGAACCCCGGTAATCCTCTTATCTGATGCCACTTTGTCTCAAATGAGCGAAAAAGTAGAAATACCTGATCCCGATACATTAGAGATCATAGACCGGAAGAGAGCAACAATTGATCCGGCACAGTTTCAGCCCTACGAGGATGATGGAAGCGGAATATGTCCCTTTGCCTCATATGGAAACGGCTATATTTGGTATACAACCGGCATTGTTCATGACGAAACAGGGTTCCCGGCAACTTCAGATCCAGACAAACTGACCATCCAAATTGATAGGCTATATGACAAAATAAATGATAACCTGGAGGATATTGTACAAGTAGAAGAATATCTTATTGAAGATGCAGAAATTGTTGTGGTAGCTTACGGGTCTGTAGCAAGGGCAGCTTTTGCAGCAGCAGATGCTGCCCGCAGTGACGGAATAAAAGTGGGAGTAATAAAGCCAATAACTATATGGCCGTTTCCTGAAGATGCAATCAAGAGAGTTAGGGAAAGAGCAAAAACAGTACTGGTCTGCGAGATGAATCATGGGCAATTATATTGGACAGTGAAGGAAATTGTTGAAGGAAAAGCGGAAATGGCCTTCCTGGGGCAATATAATGGTAAATTGATAAAACCAGATAAAATACTGGCTGTTATTAAGGAGGTGACAGCCGGTGTCAGTTAATAATGGTTTTATAGAAAAATATTTAAGGACGGATAAACTACCTCATATATGGTGTCCAGGATGTGGAAATGGTATAGTTATTAATTCTTTAATCAGGGCTATAGATAATGTAGAGTTGGAACAGGAAAAAACTGTGGTAATATCAGGGATTGGTTGTTCAGGCAGGGCTTCAGGGTATCTAAAGTTTTGTGCTTTTCAACCGGTTCATGGTCGAGTTTTAGCTTATGCCACAGGTATTAAGTTGTATAATCCAGAGTTAAATGTGATTTGCATTATGGGAGATGGTGATTGTGCTTCTATCGGGGGCAATCACTTGATTCATGCAGCCAGGCGAAATATTGGTGTGACTGCAGTAGTATTGAACAATAATAATTATGGAATGACCGGGGGGCAGTATTCACCAACAACTCCTAAAAAATCGATGACTCGGACATCGCCTTTCGGCCACATAGAGCCACCTTTTGATATTTGTGATTTGGCTTTGACCTCGGGAGCAACTTATGTGGCAAGGTCGCATACATATAAGCCACGGATTTTAACAAAATATTTCCAAAAAGCCCTTACACATAAAGGGTTTGCTTTAGTAGAAGCTATGTGTGACTGCCCAACCCTGTATGGCAGGTTGAACAAAAAAGGCAGTGGAAAGGAAATGCTCATCAAACAGAAAGATAGAGCAGTGCAACTTGAAAAAGCGAAGAAGATGACCCCGGAAGAGCTTGAAGATAAATTCACTGTAGGAGAATTTGCAAACAAGGTGAAGCCGGAGTATACGGAACAATACGAGAGGATTATTGAACAAGTTCGAACGGAGGACAGTTAATATGTCTGACTATTTTGAAGTGAGGTTAAGCGGTTCAGGTGGACAGGGCATGATGCTAGCAGGGACATTTTTAGCTGAAGCGGCAGGCATATACGAAGATAAGTATATTGTCCTCTGTAAATCTTATGGACCTGAAGCCAGGGGTGGAGCCTGTCGCTCTGAGGTGATAATAAGCTCCGATCCTATTGTTTATCCGGAAGTTCAGAAACCCGACCTGGTTTTGGCCATGACCCAGGAAGCTTGCAATAAATACCATAAAGATTTAAAGCCCGGGGGAATAATGATCATTGACCCTGAGCATGTTAAAAATATCCCCGATACTGATATCGAGGTATACGAAGTGCCACTTACCGGGATAGCCAGGGACACTGTCGGCAATGAAATAACAGCCAATGTGGTAGCACTGGGTGCACTGGCTGCCATTGTTGACTGGGTATCTCCGGAGGCGTTAAAGAATGCCATACTTGACCGGACTCCCAAAGGAACAGAAGAATTAAACAAAGAGGCTTTTGATCGTGGATACAATTATATCGTGGAGAAGGATGTGCAAAAGAGTAGAACGGTTGTCTAAGAGGTAACTATCAGGAGACAAAAAATGCCCCACCTGGCTGATCGAACCCAATCCATTAAGCCATCTGTTACCCTGGCCGTAGCGGCCAAAACTGCCGGAATGGATTAGATAAAGGAAGGATTAAGGCGTATTAATAAAATACTTGGAGCAATCTAATTGTATTTCCCAGTATTTTACCACTCTTAGCCTCATTGGTTAATTGATATGGTTGCTGTTAATTATAGTTTGGGGGGACATCAGGATGGCTGCTAAATATAAACCTGATGACAGCAGGTTGTTTTCAACATTAACTATTAAAAATATCTGCCTGAAAAACAGGTTAATGCGTTCTGCAATGGCTGAAGCAATGGCTGATCGGGACGGGTTTATAACTAATGATCTGCTGGACTTTTACAGGGTTGCTGCAGAGGGTGGGGTAGGGCTGATCATGACAGGCGCTGTCTCTGTTCACCCAAATGGAAAGTTTTTTAATCAACAAATAGTTGTTCACAATGATAATTATATTCCAGGTTTAAAGAGTTTGGCAGATACTATTCATCGCTACGGAGAAGGAATTTCTGTGTGGCCTCAGCTTCACTGCGGCGCAGTGCAGCACTGGGAAGATGCCGGTGGTCATCGCAATCCCGGCTTGGATGTCAATGGTTTAGGTGAAGAACATATCTATACCATTATTGATGCTTTTGGCGATGCCGCATTGCGGGTAAAAAAGGCGGGTTTTGACGGGCTCCAGCTTCACGGTGCCCATAGGTATTTATTATCCCTGTTTTTAAGCCCTGCCACCAATTCAAGAAATGATAAATGGGGCGGGACCCCTGAAAAAAGAATGCGTTTAGTGCTGGAAATTTATGAAAATATTAGAAATAAAGTTGGAGATTATTTCCCGGTAGGGATAAAGATGAATACGGCTGATTATTTTCATGGCGGCAACTGGGTTGAAGATACAGCTAAATATGCTGAGCGTTTTTCCCAGGTGGGTTTTGACTTGATAGAAATGAGCGGGGGTCTATTCTATATCACTGAGTTAAGAGAAGAATTGAGGAAAAAAGTTGGAACAAGGGAAGCTTATTTCCGGGATGCCATTCCAAAATTCAGGCAAGCAGTAGGCGATAATACCGTCCTGGCAATTGCCGGTGGGATTAGAACTCCTGAAGTGATGCAAGAGATTCTCGATGAAGGTGTAGACCTTATTTCTATGGCCAGGCCGTTTCTGGCGGAACCTCATCTACCTCACCGTATTTTCAATGGGGATATCAGGCCTTCAAGGTGTATTTCAACTTACTCATTATGTAATTTGTGCCGGACAAAAGTGCTCAGAGGTTCTGTAACCTGTGTTAGTTTTTTCCCAGGGGATTGTTTTCAAAACTGTCCGTTAGAGCAGGATGTGCCGCGTATCCATACCCTTGTTGCGCAAAATAAGTATAAAGACGCCCTGGAGATCATTAAAAAAGATAATCCCTTGGCAAATGTTCTAAGCCGGGTTTGCCACAGCCCTTGTGAACAAGTGTGCCGGGGAGAAGACGGGGAACCTCTAGCTATAAGGCACTTAAAAAAGTTTATTACCAATTATGGGGTGCAGAATAATCTCTACGGAGAGGCAGTGAAAAAGACCAGGCAAGAAGGAGAAAAAGTAGCGATAGTTGGCTCCGGGCCGGCCGGTCTAACTTGTGCTTACTTTTTGGCTCGCATGGGTTATAACCCGACGATGTTTGAAAAGGAAGATAACCTGGGTGGGATGTTGAATTATATCCCCGCTTACCGGCTGCCAAAACATTTTATTAACCTGGATTTGAATTTTATTTTAAGTGCAGGAGTCGAGGTTATAGATTCGACAGAAGTGGGTAAAGACTTGTCTTTGCAGGATTTGTTTGAACAAGGGTTTAAGGCTGTATTCATTGCTGCCGGTTCTTCTGTGCCCAACCTGTTAAACCTTGAGGGGGAGAATAAGCCGGAGGTGCTGAGCGGACTTGATTTCTTGAAGAAAAGCAAGCAGGGTACATTTTCTGCACCCGGAAAAAAAGTGGCTGTAATTGGTGGTGGGAACACTGCGATCGATACTTCCCGTTCCGTTTTGCGTTTAGGAGCCCGGGAAGTAGTGGTTTTTTACCGTAGAAATCGGGCCTCAATGCCTGCCATCCAGGAAGAAATAGAACAGGCTTTGAATGAAGGAGTTTTCTTTGAATATTTGACCATTCCTGTAAGTGTTGTAAGGGATAATAGGGGTTTGAAAATAACTTTTATCAAGACCAGGTTGGAGCTTACTGAAGAAGGTGGACAAGAAAAAGCGACACCTGTTAATGGAAGTGAGTTTACAAAAGTTTTTGATAACCTCATTTTAGCCACCGGGCAAACAGGCAGTTTGCAAAAAATTGATTACAGTTTAAAGCTTGAGGATATTAACTGGGGTGAGCCGAAAAAAAGTTTCCGGCCTTTAAAAACAAACATTCCCGGAGTTTTTGCCGGCGGAGATTTAGTTTCTGGAGCCGGTACGGTTGTCGATGCAGCAGGTGCGGGTAAAAAGGCGGCCGGTTATATTGATGATTATCTTCAGGGAAGGTCGATCGGAGAAAAAGAATATAATAACTTTTTCATAACAACAACAAGAAAAAATGCTTTCTCTAAGCCCGGAGAAATAATCGATCGGGATAATCCAAAACGGGTTGAAACGCCTTTTGGTTCCGTAGAACAACGAATTAACAATTTTGATGAGGTCATAGGCACTTTAAATGTAAAAGAAGCGGTTTATGAAGCAAAAAGATGTTTGAAATATGATCTTGACTTGGTGGAGAAAGGTAGGGCAAAAATGTCTCAAATGGGTAAAAATACTTTCGTTTTGGAACCGGAGGATCATATCAATTAAGCACAGGGGTTATGAATAGTGCTGTATAGGGGGCGATGAAATGTTTACTAATGCGCAGTGTGCTAAGTGTTCCATATGCTATGTTAATAAAGATCGAAAGCCTCCGTTAAGCAACCTATAAAATCACGACTTAAAGAAATGCTAGAATTTGCTAAAAAATGGATTACAAGAAAATGGGGTTGGCGTACTGCGCAGGGCTGCAACCTGAAGCGGGCAAGCTATGTAAAGCATTGGAGTCTCATGGTTTTGGATGGATTCGGTTGTTTGTAAAGCTGGTTGTACTCCTGAAGAGGTTATAGGGATAGAGTAGTCTGAAAAAGTGTGGGTTGGAGGGCATGAAAGTATGTACAGCCCCATTGTTCAGGCTGAAATATTAAATGAAGCCGGTACACATTTTAACATCCTGTTAGGGTTGCGTGTGGGGCATGACGCTTTGTTTTTTTAATATACTGATGCCATGACTATGGTATTTGCTGTTAAGGACAGGATTTTAGGTCATAACCCCCTGGCTGCTATTTACACGCTGGATTCTTACTATGAGGGCTTAATAAATATTAAGGATCAGTAATTTTGGCAATCACATTATTTACAGGAGGATGATTATTTATGCGGGGGAACAACTTACCGCTCAGGGGAGTGAAAGTCTTAGATATTGGCACGATGATGTCAGCACCATGGGCAGCTTCATTTTTGGGAGACTATGGAGCTGAAGTGATAAAAATTGAACACCCGGAGAGGGGCGATAATTCACGCTACTTTGGCTCGGAAAAAGACGGTAAGGGTGTATTTTGGAAAACCCTTTCCAGGAATAAAAAATGCATAACTCTAAAAATTAATACTGAAGAGGGCTCCGATATTTTTTTGAAGCTGATTGAACAATGCGACGTACTAATTGAAAACTTTCGTCCCGGGACAATGGAAAAATGGGGCTATGATTGGGATAAGTTAAGCTCGGTTAACCTTGGGCTCATTTGGCTGCGCTGCAGCGGTTTCGGCCAGGAGGGGCCTTATTCCAAAAAAGGTGGTTTTGGCACTATTGCAGAAGCCATGAGCGGTTTTGCAGCTTTAAATGGCCATCCAGATAAACCGCCTACTGTTCCTCCCATTGCCCTTGCTGACGGTATAACCGGTATGGCAGGGATGGGGGTTATACTAACCGCTTTATATGAAAGAGATGCCCTGGGCAGTGGCAAGGGGCAAATTATTGACATTACCCTCTATGAACCAATTATGCGCTTGATGGAAGTCCAGTTGATGGAACATGATGTGTTAAACAAGCTATCGCAAAGAATGGGTAGTCGAATCGCTTCTGCTGCTCCCAGGAATGTTTATGAGACTAAAGAAGGCAAGTGGATAGCTCTTTCGGCCAGCAATCAGCCGGTGGTAGAAAAGTTGTTCAAAGCCATGGACAGGGAGGATTTGATAGACGACCCTCGTTTTGTTGATAATGCCAGCAGGATTAAGAATGTCGAGGAACTTGATGAGGTTGTTGGAGGGTGGATTAAACAGTTCAACCAGGATGAAGTCCTTAAGATACTATCTGATGCCGGAGCTGTAGCCGGGCCTGTTTATGAAATGGACCAGATTTATGAGGATCCGCATTTTAATGAAAGGCCTTCATTTGTAGAAATTGAAGATCAAGATTTTGGGACAATGAGGTTACCTAACGTTCTGGCAAAGTTCTCCAGGACTCCGGGACAGGTGCGTTTTACCGGCAGAGATCAGGGCCAGGATAACAAGGAAATTTATGGAGATATTTTAGGGATTCCTGAAGATAAACAGAAAGAATTAAAGGGAAAAGGGATTATTTAGTGTAACCCAGGAAAGCAGGTGTTGAGTATGCTGCGTACACTGTTGTTTGCCCCGGCCAACGTAACCCGCCGGGTGGATAAAGCGCTTAACCTTAACGCTGATGCGATTATATTGGACCTGGAAGATTCGGTGCCGATAGCAGAAAAAAGCATGGCCAGATCCCTCGTTGTAGAAGCTCTCCGAAAGCCAAGGAAAAACCTTGTTTATGTTAGAGTCAATGCTTTAAGCACCGGGATGACTATAGATGATATAAGCGCTGTGGTTTGTCCCGAGCTTGACGGGATCATGTTGACAAAAGTCGAAGAGCCGGCGGACCTGCAAAAGGTAGAATGGCTAATTGGACTTCTAGAGGAAAAACAATCTATGTCTGCCGGCTCTTTAGACTTAATACCATTGGTGGAAAATGCGAAGGGTGTTCATAATGCTTATGAAATTGCCAGTGCTGTACATCGCGTGAAACGTTTGTGTTTCGGGGCAGTTGATTATAGTGCAGATATAGGTGTTGAATTAACGGAACAAGGCAGTGAACTGTTTTTTGCCCGCTCTTATTTGGTAAATGCTTCCAGGGCAGCGGGGCTGGAACCACCACTGGATACCGTATATCCGGATATTAAAAATCCTGAAGGATTTAAAAAAGATGTACAGATAGCTGTTACTCTTGGTTTTCAAGGAAAACTGGTCCTTCATCCTGATCAAATAGAGGAAGCAAATAAGAGCTTTTCTCCCTCGGAAGAAGAAATTGAATATGCGAAGAAAGTTATAGCCGCTTTTGAGAAAGCAGAAGCCCAGGGCCATGCCGCGATTACAATGGATAATGGGAAGTTCATAGATTATCCGGTAGTTAATGGGGCCCGCAGGGTCTTGAAGTTGGCAGAAAAAATTGCTCACAAGGATGCAAGAAAAGCATGATAACAAAAACGTTAAGCGCTTATATAGCTGGCTTACATTATATCCATCTTCCTCCTTCCGTAGTGGACATGACCAAAGTGACCATTATGGATTGGCTGGGTTCAGTTTTGGCTGGCTCCAGGCAAAAACCGGCTCAGATAGTGGCCGACATGGTCAAAAAAGAAGGTGGAAATCCGCAGGCTACGTTGATTGGGTTTAATGAAAAAACTTCTGTCAGCCAGGCAGCCCTGGTTAACGGTGTTTCTTCTCATATTTTGGAAATGGATGACCTGCATAAAGGCTCGATTTTACACCCGGCAGCGCCGATTATTCCTGCAGCAGCAGCGATGGTTGAGCATGAGAGTGCCAGCGGAAAAGATTTTATAACTGCTGTGGTAGCTGGTTATGAAACTGCTATTCGCATTGCGGAAGCAATAACCCCGTCACATTATTATTACTGGCATACAACCGGAACTTGCGGCACTTTTGGTGCAGCGGCGGCAGCGGCAAAAGTTCTTTCTTTAAATGAGGAAGAGACCCGGCATGCTTTGGGCAGTGCCGGCACTCAAGCAGCAGGGTTATGGGAATTCTTACAAGATGGTGCTATGAGTAAACACCTGCATCCAGGTAAAGCGGCCATGAATGGCATACTTTCAGTTTTGTTAGTTAGAGAAGGTTTTACCGGGGCGCAAAAAATACTTGAAGGTAAGAAAGGGTTTTTTAGAGCAACTGCATCAGAAATAGATGAAAATAAAGCAATCCAAGGTCTTGGTGAGATGTACAAGATATTAGGTAACAGTTATAAAATATATCCCTCTTGCCGTCACACCCACGGCATCGTGGATCTGGGCATTGAGATTGTTAAGGAAGGGATTAAAGCAGAGGATATAGCAGGTATAAAAGTGAAAACGTACAGCATAGCCAGGGATATTGTGGGAAACCCGGATCCCAGAACTCCATTTGAAGCAAAATTCAGCCTTCCTTACTGCCTGGCCAGGGCTCTGGTGGACGGCGAGCTTGTCCTGGAAAGCTTTGACCCCGCGGTTATAAAGGATCCAAAAGTTTGGGAACTTATCTCAATTTGTTCAGTGGATGATGACTCTCAAATGAATAACCTTTACCCGGCCAGGTGGCCCAGTTGTTTGGAAATAACCCTTAAAAACGGTCAAGTTTTAAGAAAAGAAACCAGTTACCCGAAAGGTGACCCGGAAAACCCTGTCTCCAAGGATGAATTGGAACTTAAGTTTAAGAGGCTGGCTTCAATGACAAAGGATGAGACAAGGGTAGAGGGGATTATAAACGACCTGGATGACTTGGAAAACGTAAAAAATATTAACAATTTGTTGATTTGAAGCGGTCAAGTTGAGGAGGAAGCATAATGGCTGAACTTATACCCATTTATTTGATGGGTAAAAAATACTCGGTACCGGAGGGCTCAACTATTTTGGGTGCCATAGAACATGCCGGTTACCAGCTGATTAGAGGCTGTGGTTGCCGTGGTGGTTTTTGTGGTGCCTGTGCCACAGTTTACCGGGTTCCCGGTGATCACCAGATAAAGGTTGGATTGGCCTGCCAGACTCAAATTGAAGAAAATATGACTCTAACAATTTTACCGAGCTATCCTGCCAACAAGGCATTATATGACCTGGAAACTGTTAAAGATCCTGTGAAAGCTTTATGGCAGGCCTACCCGGAAATTTTTAAATGTTTGGGTTGCAGCGCATGTACAAAAATTTGCCCCCAGGATATAGCCGTGATGGACTATATAGCCGGCGCTAAAAGAGGAAACCTGGAACAGGTAGCGGAGCTCTCTTTTGATTGTATAATGTGTGGTTTATGTGCCTCCAGGTGTTTGGCCCAGATGGTTCCATACAATGTCGCCATGATGGCCCGACGCCTTTATGCAAAAAACACGTTGGTTAAACCGGATTATGTTTTAAAACGAATAGAAGAAGTGGAACAAGGAAATTATAAAGATGAAATAGATGAACTGATAGGCAAAGACATTGAGGAGCTGCGCAAGATTTACGCTGGCCGAGATATTGAAGGTATCTAGGAGGTTCAGGTTATGCCATATCCAACTGATTTTCAAGATTCCCTGGCCAAATTGAAAGCGAGTAGGGAGTTTCGCAAAGAGCAGACAATAAAAAGGCTAACTGATGAGGAACGAACCCGGCTTATTGAAGCTTTTCACCCTGATTATCGTCCTGAAGGGATGGAGGAACTCAGGGTAGGTGTTAACAAGGGACAGAGGGTTCCACTGGAGTTTGCAAGTGTAGCTGAATCTTACAGCCGGATCGACCCAGAAAAAATAAACCTAAATGCTCCTGACTTTAAAGTGGATGTCCTGGTAGTTGGTGGTGGTGGTGGTGGAAGCGCAGCAGCACTCACGGCTCATTCTCAGGGGGCCAGTGTATTGCTGACTACCAAGTTAAGGCTGGGCGATGCCAATACACTGATGGCGGAAGGCGGTATCTGCGCACCTGTTCGCCCTGATGACGATCCCTATAAGCATTTTTTGGATACACTGGGAGGAGGCCATTACACTAATGTCCCCGACATAGTTAAAGCCTTAGTTCTGGATGGCCCCAAAATTGCAAACTGGTTAATCGATATGGGGGTTATGTTTGACTTTGAGGAAGATGGAGCGCTTAAAGTAAACCATTGTGGTGGACATTCTCGCAAACGCTTACTTTCCTGTAAAGACTTAACCGGGCTGGAAATAATGCGTGTGCTTCGAGATGAAATCAGAAACCGCGAAATTCCATACCTGGAGTTCAGCCCTGCTGTTGAAATTATACTGGACTTAGAGGGACGGTGTGGCGGTGCTATTTTATTTAATATGGAAACAGAAGAATACTATGTGGTTGAAGCCAATGCTGTAATACTGGCCAGTGGTGGTATTGGGCGGTTGCATGTTCAATCTTTCCCTACCACCAACCATTACGGAGCAACTGCTGATGGGCTTGTTATTGGTTACCGGGCCGGAGCGGAATTGCTTCATATGGATAGTATTCAATACCATCCAACAGGGGTTGTTTGGCCTGAACAGATGTTGGGCCAGTTGATTACAGAAGTGATGCGGGGGCATGGAACCCACCTGGTTAACGTTGATGGAGAACGTTTCATAAATGAACTGGAATGCAGGGATACCTGTGCTTCGGCATTGATTAAGGAGTGTGAAGATCGGGGCAAGGGCGTGGTTACCCCCACCGGGATGGTAGGAATCTGGATGGACACCTCCCTGGTTGAGGGTGTAGAGAAACACTTTGTCGGCATATATCAGCGCTTTAAAAAATATGATATAGATATCAGTAAAGAACCCATCCTGATTTTTCCTACCCAGCATTATCAAAACGGGGGGCTCAGAATTACCCCCCATGGTGAAACCACAATTCCCGGCTTATTTGCCGCCGGGGAGGTCTCTGGAGGAGTCCAGGGAAAAAACCGGTTAGCGGGAAACAGCCTGCTCGACATTTTCGTATTTGGTAGGCGTTCAGCATTGCGGGCAATGGATTTAATAAATCAAAAAAGAAGTAAATTGACTATGCATCACGTGGTTGATTATCAGAATAAGCTAAAAGAGCTTGGGATAGATGAAAGTAAAAAATCACCGGTGCTTCTACCCGATTATATTCGTGAGGAGATCAAGGTTAAAAGATATTAGGCCTGATTGCCTTAAGCCCTGATTGGTATATCTCTTCGTTCTTTGAAAAATTAGTGTTGGTGGAGAACGAATATGAGATTTGGCTTTATGATATCACAGGTCAATTTTGAGCCTACAAAATGAAGTTCTGGGATAGCTTCCTGGCACTGAACTAATTCATGGTCAGGATGAATAGCACAATAATTACAGGCATGGTTATCTAAATAATATCATGTATATAATCGTTAATGAGCTCAGTTTTTTGCACTACAATACTGTTGGGGTACCTGTGGGTAATTTTATAGCAAATCCGGTCTGGTGGAGGATCGGTTAACTCATATACATAAAGGTTATGTGAGAGCAAAGCATGAAGGGCGACTGATTTAGGCACAATAGACCAGTGCCCTGGGTTATCTTTAAGGCTTTCAACGATTATAGATGTAGTATCTACTTCAATTCTTCCTGAAATATATGGATCCCACCAGTAATTGTGCCATATCATATAGGTAGGGCTCCAGTTTAATAATATTTCAAAATGAGGGTCCAGATCGGAAGGATGAATTCCCTTTCTTTTATCGTTATAATTACTCATGCTAATGACTACCATTGGCTCCCTGAAAACTTGTTCGCTGATGATGTTTTTTGAACTAATTTCACGTAAAACAAAACCGATATCTATTTCATGTTTTTCCAGTAGTTCATATAGCTCAGGTGATGTACTGGTAATAATTTTCAACTTGGTTTTGGGCGTATGTTTGATAAGTTTTTGGTAAAATGGCAGAAGAAATGTGGTGTTTAAACTGTCGACAGAGCCAATTGCTAATGAGAGATGTGGGGCGGTGTTCCTGAGTGAATGTATTTCCTGCCAGAGGGTACTCCACCTTTGTGCAATAAAGATGAATTGCTGCCCCTTGGGGGTGACTTTAATTTTTTTTTGACCCCTCTTTCTTTCGAATAGTTTAATACCAATATTGTTTTCGAGTACGGTTAAACGGCGGCTTACTGTTGATTGCGAAAGATGTAATTGTTCAGCAGTTTTTGATAGGTTAAAAGTTCTAACCAGGGTTAAAAAAATTTCTATATCATCAATGTGCACGACATATTTCCCCCCATGAAATATTTATAGATGTGATTATTGATATGCCAATTATTCATGTTGTTATTATATAATACTACAATATCATTTGTTAATAGTAAATAAGAATAGTTATCGCACTTTTTGCGCTGTTATGTGTTCTGATATGCAATCAGGGTATATGTTTCGAATTAAGGCTGTTTTACCGGAGAGAATTGAAGGACTTAAGTAATTATCAGCGAATATTAGTTTTAGACTTCTGACACCTGGATTTGTTGACCCGGGGGGGTTATTTACTTGTCCCAAAAGTTTTTGCGCTGTTCTTGTTTGGGTTTTGGGATGACCTATAATAGCAGTAATCGAGACTGTCTTAAGCCTTGTGATCCCTGTACGGTTGATCTTTATGGAGGTAAGGTTCATTTGTTTTAAGGCAGTTGCCGGATTGGCAGCGCCTGTTTTTTTTATGCAGGACATTTTTAATATGGAAAGGGATGAAGTTAGTGGATCGGGTTAAACTGCAGCAGTTAAGTGCCTGGATGGGTTTTGTGGGGATTATTACCATTATCGGGGGAGCTTTATCAGCGCTGGCCGGGATTTTTGCCTTTGTCATCGGGGCTATACCCGGTATTATAGCTATTGTTCTCGGCATAAAGCTGCGCGGCGCCAAGCAGTATGCTGACGCTTTGCTGATGGAACAGGCCGGTGAGGGTTATTCGGTAAACTTTAACATGTTTGTGGACAACTTAAACACCTACTTTAAGATCCAGGGTATCCTGATAATCATCAGCCTGGCGATGGGGTTAATAGGGATTTTGTTTGGCCTGTTTGCCGGATTTGCTTTTTACAGCTACAGCGCCTTTTAGAGCTTGAATTAGCTTTGCGAGGAGCCGGTGAAATCAAACTTAAGCAACTATGAACGGGAGGTTTGTGTATGTGGCATCAAAAAGGCGAAAAGGGCCGGATCTGGATTGGCAGGATACCTTTCCGGTCGGACCTGCTTGAAAGTGTGCAGCAATTTGCGGTTAATGAGAATATCAAGTGCGCCCGGGTGGAGATAATCGGCGCCGTGGAAAAAGCGGTGATCAGTTACTATAACCAGGATTCGAGGGTTTATGAAGATATTGAATTTGATCAACACCTGGAAATAGTGAGCTGTTTAGGCAACCTGAGCCTAAGGGACGGAGAACCCGCCGCTCACCTGCATGTGACCCTGGGAGACAGTGAGGGTGGTTTGAAAGGTGGGCATCTTCAGAAAGGGACCAGGGTATTTGCGGGTGAATTCGTGATTGAAGAAATCATTGGGCCCGATTTGCAGCGTCAACATGATCCCGAAACGGACCTCCCCCTGTGGCGCAAAATATAAGCAGGTTCCAGTCCAGGTGAATTTTATTTGTAGAGGAGGGTGTAAAAAATGGAAATCAAAAAGATTGCTGTTCTGGGAGCCGGCCAGATGGGCAGCGGTATTGCCCAGGTCGCGGCCTCTTCAGGGTACCAGGTCGGGATTATGGATGTTGCCGATGAAATGCTGGCCAGGGGAATGAAAGGGATTAAAAAAAGCCTGGATCGTTTTATCAAATCGGGGAAGCTTAGTGAAGAAAAAGCTGAAGAAGTACTGCAGGCTATAACTACGACCACGGATCTGGCTGATGCGGTGGAAGGTGCACAGGTGGTGATCGAGGCGGTGCCTGAAGACCTGGCCCTCAAAAAAGAGATTTTTGCCGAGCTGGAAGGCCTCTGCACTGAAGGGACAATCCTGGCCAGCAACACCACCGAATTGAGCATTACCGATATCGCTTCAATAACGAGTTGCCCCGACAGGGTAATCGGTATGCACTGGTTCAATCCTGCTCCTTTGATGAGGCTGGTAGAAATAATAGCCGGTGTGGATACCTCCGAGCAAACTGTTCAGATTATCCAGGATCTGGCCCAAAAGATGGGCAAAGAAACCGTCCTGGTCAGGGATGCTCAGGGTTTTGTAACCAGCCGGGTTTTGGCCGCCCACATGATAGAATGTATGCGGGTTCTTGAAGAAGGGGTGGCTTCCGCCGAAGATATCGATAAGGCGGTCCGGCTTGGCCTAAATTACCCGATGGGCCCCTTTGAGCTGGCCGACTATGTAGGCCTGGATACCATGGTTTTTGCTGCCGAAGGCTTGACCGAGGCTTACGGGGACCGGTTCCGCGCTCCCCAGATCCTGAAAAAACTGGTTGAAGCTGGCCACCTTGGCCGTAAGACCGGCCGCGGATTTTACATGTACGAGTAGCATATAATTTACTTGTTTAAAAGAAAGGAGCCTGTATGAGCGCTGGGAATGATGTGGTTATCGCTGCCTGCGCCCGGACCCCTTTTGGCAGGTTCGGCGGGGCGATGAAGGATATGAGCAGCCTGGACCTGGGCGTGATGGCCATCCGGGAAGCCCTGAGCCGACTGGGCAGGGGCACTGACCTGGTTGATGAGCTTTATTATGGTACCTGTGTGCTGCCGGAAAATGCCCTGGAAACGAATGTCCTGGCCCGGCAGGCCGTGCTAAAGTCCGGATTGCCTTCCGGGGTCCTCTCTTTGTCTATTGATCGGGCTTGCTGTTCCTCAATGACTGCCCTGCATCTGGGTTACCGGTCGATTAAAAGCGGGGAAGCCGGGGTAGTGGTGGCGGCAGGCTCCGAAAATATGAGCCGCGCTCCTTTTCTGGCCCCGGATGTCCGTTGGGGCCGGCGCCTGGGGCCGGCTGAGTTGATTGATCCCATGTATGCCCTTGGTTATTCCGACTGGAACCCCGTGGCGGTGGACGCCGGAGAAGTGGCCCTGGAGTACGGAATTGGCCGGGAAGAGCAGGACCGGTGGGCCCTGGGAAGTCAACAGCGTTACGCCCGGGCCCTTGAAGAAGGCAAATTTATTGAGGAAATATTTCCGGTCCGGGTGGAAGGTAAAAAAGGGGCTTCTCTGGTTGAACAGGATGAACAGCCCCGGCCGGATACCACCCTGGAGGATCTGGCCCGGCTACCTTTAATTTATGGCAGCCCCACGGTCACTTCCGGGAATGCCCCGGGATTAAATACCGGGGCCGCCGCCCTGGTTTTGATGTCACGGGAAAAAGCCGACGCGCTGGGGGTTGATATAATAGCTGTAATGCGCAGTACTGGCAGTGTGGCCCTTGAACCGCACCTGATTGCCGCGGTGCCGGCTTATGCAGTTGAAAAGGCTTTGGAGAGGGCCGGCGGGATCGCCCTGGAAGAGATCGATCTGATCGAAATTAATGAAGCTTTTGCCGCCATGCCCCTGGTCAGCAGTAAAATCCTGGCCGAAAGGGATGATATAAAAATGGAAAGCCTGCGAGGGAAAATTAACATTAACGGTGGAGCTATCGCTATTGGCCACCCCGTTGGAGCCAGCGGGGCCCGCCTGGTTATGACCCTGGCTTATGAATTGCGCAGGAGGGAAGGCGGCCTTGGGGTAGCCGCTATCTGCGGCGGATTGGCCCAGGGGGATGCGGTGTTGATCGAGGTATAACTACTTAAATAGCATCCATTTTGGAATTGATCAACCTGGGAGGTAAATATGCTGGCTGCAGAAGGAAATCCGGGCCGGGTTTTTGTGATCAGGCTGGAAGACGGTGATCTGCTTCCGGATTGCCTGGAAGAGTTTGCCGCTAAAAATGAAATCAAAGTAGGATTAATTCACCTGGTAGGAGGATTAAAAAACGGGCGGCTGGTGGTCGGCCCTGAAAGCGATTCTACCGAAGAGGTCAATCCGGAGTTTAAGGAAATTGACGGGCGCCCGAGGGAAACAATCAGCCTGGGCATTATTGTTCCCGACCAGGAGGGCAGGCCGATAGCCCATATACACGGAGCCTTAGGGCGGATGGATGAAATTGCCGTCGGCTGCCTGCGCCCGGGGATCAGGACCTGGCTGATGGGTGAAGTAATTATTCAGGAAATTGTGGGCACCGATTCAAAAAGAATTTTTCATGATCAAAATAAACTTAGTTACCTTGAGCCTTAATTCCTGCAAATGTAAAAATGGTGGCAGGTTTAGGCAAAAGCCATCGCAGGACTACTGGAGCCGGTTTTAAGCAACGTTCCGGGCCACTTACTTGACCAAGGAATATAGAAAAGGCTATATTTATTAAAGCGTTATATGAGGTTAAGCATAACGCTTTAATGCGGGGGTGAACCGTTGAAAATATCTTATGCCAAAACAGAAGAGGCCGTGGGGAAAGTGCTTTCCCATGATGTGACCCGCATCGTTAGAGGAAAGTGCAAGGGCCCTGCTTTTAAGAAAGGGCATATCATTAGAAAAGAAGATATACCGCTCTTGCTTGATATCGGAAAAGAACATATTTGCTTCCTGGAGCTGGATGAAGATGAAACCCACGAAGATGAAGCAGGCCTGGCTCTGGCTTCGTATGCATCCGGTGAAGGCCTTGCCATGGAAGGGCCATCGGAAGGCCGGGTCGACCTGGTTGCCACCTGCAGCGGGTTGCTAAAGGTTAACGTAGAAAGCCTGTTTGCAGTTAATCAACTATCTGACGTGGTTATGGCCAGCCTGCATACTAATAACCCGGTAAAAAAAGGCGACCGGGTTGCCGGAACCAGGATCATACCCCTCGCGGTTAAAAAAGATACTCTTGAGCAGGTCCGGACAATTTGTTCCGAAAGAGGTTCGTTGATCAGGGTGCTGGAGTACCAAATCTTAAAAATGGGGGCCCTGATAACCGGCAGGGAAGTATATGAGGGCCGGATCGAGGATGATTTTGCCCCGGTTTTGAAAGAAAAAGCCCGTGTTTACGGTCTCCCGGAGCCCTTAATTGATTATGCCCCGGATGATGCCGGGTGTATTGCATCCAAAATAAAAATGCTGCTGGATAATGATTGCGATCTGATTGTTGTGACCGGCGGCATGTCCGTTGATCCCGATGATGTTACTCCGGCAGGAATCAGGCTCAGCGGGGCTGAAATTGAAAAGTACGGGGCGCCGGTTTTGCCCGGAGCAATGTTTTTGCTGGCCTATCAAGGCCGGATACCAGTGGTGGGAGTACCGGCCTGCGGTATGTTTTTTAAAACCACCATCTTTGACCTGGTCCTGCCGCGCCTGCTGGCCGGCGAAAGAATTGAACGCTCTGATATAGCCGCTCTCGGACACGGCGGCTTTTGCCGCCGCTGCGAATCGTGCCTTTATCCCGACTGTTCTTTTGGGAAAGGAGGTTTTTAAATGGATCCTAAACCGATTATGGAAGAATTGCTGCTTTGCCTGGAACAAAAGAGGCCTGCCGCCCTGGTTACGGTGGTTTCGGCATCCGGTTCAACCCCGTCCCGCCCGGGGGCCAAAATGCTGGTTTATGAAGATGGTTCTATCCTGGGCACTGTCGGTGGAGGGGCCCTGGAAGCCCGTTTGATTGAAGAAGCCGGCTGGGTGATAAAAAAAGGAGAACCCTTTTATGCATCTTACAGCCTGAACAGTAATGATGCAGCCGGTTTGGGTATGGTCTGCGGCGGGGAAGTGAGCGCCTTTATTGATTGTTTTGTAACCGGCCCGGAAATGGTCATTGTCGGAGCGGGCCATATTTCCCAGGACCTGGCCAGAATGGCCAAGATGCTTGATTTCAAGGTTACTATTATTGACGATAGGGAAGATTACGCCTGCGAAGAGCGTTTTCCCGAAGCAGATCAGTTGATAGCTGCTGATATTGGCAGCGCCCTCGATAATCTTAAAATAACGGAGAATACCTACCTGGCTCTTTTAAGCAGGGGCCATAAGCACGACCAGGTGGCCCTGGAAAAGGTAGCCTGTTCTGATGCGGCCTATATCGGGATGATTGGAAGCCGCAGCAAGATTAAGACGGTTTTTGAGAATCTCAGGCAAAAGGGATTTGCGGATTCTGACCTGGAAAAAGTCCACGCTCCGATCGGCCTGGACCTGGGAGGCAATACACCGGCTGAAATTGCCCTGAGTATAGCCGCCGAAATAGTCAAAGTGCGCTACAGCAGGGGAGATGTTGACCGTGAGCAAGGTTGAAGCGGACTTCAAAAAACCTCACCGGCAGCTGGTTTTGATCAAAGGGGCAGGTGATCTGGCCACTGGTGTGGGGCACCGCCTGTACCGGGCCGGGTTCAAAGTGGTCATGACCGAGCAGGAACGGCCTTCGGTTATCCGCCGCCCGGTTTCTTTTGCCCGGGCCGTGTTTGAAAAAGAAGCGGTAGTGGAAGGGGTGCGGGCCCTGAAAGTAACAGGGCTCGTGTCCGGCAGTGAAGAACCAGGTGGAAATCAAAAAGAAAAAGAAGTGGTAAATTATATATTTAGCCTGATAGACCGGGGCCTGGTCCCTGTAGTTGTCGACCCTCACCTGCAAATAATACCTTATCTAAAACCCGGCGTTTTTGTTGAAGGGACCCTGTCCAAAAAAAATACCGGTGTCAGCCCTGATCTTGCCCCGCTGGTTATAGCCCTGGGACCGGGCTACCATGCCGGCCGGGATGTCCACGTGGTAATAGAAACCAGGCGCGGCCATGACCTGGGCCGGGTTATTTACAGTGGAGAAGCCATACCGAATGATGGCCTGCCGGGCTCAGTGGGCGGCTACAGCACCGAGCGTTTGTTAAGAGCCCCTGGTGAAGGTAGATTTAAGGGCGAGGTGAAGATCGGGGATTTGGTTAAGGCAGGCCAGGTGGTAGGCTTTGCCGGGAACGAAGCGGTTAAAGCTGAAATCGGAGGAATAGTGCGCGGTTTGATCCAGGATGGCCTTGAAGTAAAATCGGGCATGAAAATTGGCGATATCGACCCCAGGGTCAGGCGGGAGTATTGCTTCACTATATCAGACAAGGCCAGGTCCGTCGGAGGCGGAGTGCTGGAAGCGATCCTGGCTCTGGAAGCAGAAATGGATAGGTTGGGCAGGCAAAGAGGGTAGGAAAAATCATTAACACCAATTGGTTAGAAAGATTGGCTCACCTCACGATCAAAGCTTGCTTTTTATACATCCCACGGGGAAGCTTGAAACTTAGGGGAGATGAAAAAAGTGGCACCTGAGCTTCGCTCGAAAACATGGCTGGAAAACGAAAGGGGCAAGATTTTTGGTGACGGCCCCTGTGAACTCCTGGAGAAGGTGGAAAGGACGGGGTCTCTGCGCAAGGCGGCTGCAGATATGAAAATGTCTTACCGCCAGGCCTGGGATTTAATAAAGATGCTCGAGGAAAACCTGGGGTTTCCTCTCCTGGAGAGGCAGGTCGGGGGCATGTATGGGGGTGGCTCTTCGCTGACCGACGAAGGCAGAAAGCTTATGCTCCGTTACAGGGAATTCAGACAGGAAACCAATAAAAGCATGCAAGTATTATTTGATCGGTATTTCAGAGGTCTTTAGGGCCTCAACAAATATTTTTATTATGAGCATTAAACCACTTTCCCGGTGTCAAAAAGCAGGATGGTTGAGTCAAACTCCTTCAATCTAGGTCAAAATGGGTCAAGGTCTTACAGCTGTTTGATGGGCAAACCGGCATCAATTGAGACAGGTAAAAGAGCATTAAATATTCTGGTTTATTTACTGCTGCGGTTTTTTCAACTCTTCTTCCCGCAGCTGCTTCTTGAAGATTTTTTCGGTTACGGTAAAGGGCAGGTTGCTACGGAACTCTACCTGGCCGGGCACGGCATAAGAAGCGCATTTGTCCCGGCAAAACTCGATTATTTCTTCAGCCGTAACTTTTCCGACATATTCCTCGTTAAGGACAATAAAAGCTTTGATCCTCTCGCTTCCTTCCCTTTCGGGATCGGGCACGCCTATAGCCGCAGCCATTGATACGGCCGGGTGCTGGTGCAAAATTTCGTCAATAGTGCTGGTATAAACCTTAAATCCGGAGATATTGGCCATGTCCTTGATCCGGTCAACTATATAAAAATAACCGTCTTCATCCATGCGGGCGATATCGCCGGTCGGAAGCCATCCATTAACCAGCCCTGCTCCTTCTCCCGGCCAGTATCCTTTCATGACCTGGGGCCCCTTGATGTACATGTGCCCCGGTTCACCGGGCGGGCACTCCCGGCCGTTTTCTTCGTCAATTAGCTTTACATCGGTATCCGGCACCGGCAAGCCGATACTGTATTTTTGCTCGGCGGTGAACCCCGTAATTTTGGAAAAACCGCTCAGGTCGAGGTGGGTAAGAGGTGAGGTTTCTGTCAGGCCGTAACCTTCTGAAATGGGCATTTTGAGCTTGGCGGATAATTTTTCTCTAACTTTTACAGGCAAGTAAGAGGCGCCTGATAAGATCTGGATTGGCAGGCGTGGCAGGTCTTGTTCGCTTAATTTCATGATCTGGGTCGGGACCAGGGCTGTCATGAAAGGGCGCTTTTGGGCCAGGATTTTGGTAATTTCTTCTGTATCGCGGGGATCGCGGACCAGGATTATTTTTAAGGCCCAGTAAATACCAAACAGGGCGGCGGCGTCGCCGTAAGAATGGAATAACGGCACTCCGATGCAAAGCGATGCTTTCCCATGAATTGATTTTTCCAGCTTTGACATGGCCCAGGCCATTGACTGCAGGACATTGGCATAACGATTGAAGTGGGTGAGCATTACTCCCTTGGGCACGCCTGTGGCACCCCCGGTAAAAGCCAGGTAGGCCAGGTCTTCGCGGGGTGCTATTTCCACTTCCGGGGCCTGAGGTTCATGGCTGCTGATCAGGGTTTTAAAATCATAGACACCATCAGGCAGATCCTGCCGGAGTTTTTCATCCGGAGTATAATCGGTCAGGCTGGTGGTGATAATTTGTTTTATTTTTGTTGCTGGTTGTATGGCCAGGATTTTGTCAACCTGTTCTTCGAGACAGATTACCGTTTCTGCGGCCGATTCGCCGATTTCGTAAATCAGCTCGGTTTCTTTGTGTAAGATACTGCAGGGGACATGAACGGCTCCCGTTTTAAGGATAGAAAAGGTGGCGATAATATACTGGGGTGAGGTGGGAAGGATAGTGGCCACCTTATCGCTTTTTTTGACCCCAAAACCGGCCAGAGCACAGGCCAGCCGGTCGGTATAATCTTTAAGCTCGCTGTAATTGATCCGTGCTCCGCAGTAATCGATTGCTTCAGAGCGCGGGTGCATTTCGGCGGATTGATCGAGCATGGTGTACAGGGGAAGTTCGGGATAAGGTTCCAGGCTTTGAGGCAATTTATAAGGGCCCAGGCGATAGCTATTAACCCAGGGCCTTTTTAGTTCCGGTGTGCTCAAGGTTAGCCCTCCTCCGTTAACTCCAGAGTGCTTCTGCTATATCTTCCAGGTCGAGTTCTTTTAATTTTGCCGTCTTTGGCTTGCCTGATTGCCGGTCCCAACCCCGCAGCTGGTAATAGCGTTCCAGCAGGGCCGGCAATTCATTGACATGACCTTCTGCAGGGCCCTCAGGGAGTGGGTCTTCAAGGAGCCGCCTGGGCAGGGTGTCTTCCCCGGCGGTCAACCCCTCCCGGTTGCAGTAGGACCGGGCCAGGTTGTAAACTCTTTCACCGGCCTGTTTATAACCTTCAAGGGTGTAATCCCACCCGGTAACCAGGTTGATCAGTTCTACCCAGTCTTCAGCGCTGACACATAAGCCCATGAACTTGCAGGCCCCGATGCAGTCGAAAGTAGTGAGCATGTCTTCAAGGTCTATGGCAATCTGCACTTCCCCGGGATTGGCGGTGAAGGGGTCTTTTATTTCGCTATCTTCAATTATGAGAAAGGGGGCATCCATAAAGGTGGGGCCCTGGACGTAGGCGGTGATGTGATCACCGCCCCGGTTGGCCGTAGCATAGGTTAAACCGGTCAACTGCACAGCGCGGCTGTCATAGGCGGGCAGTTCCAGGCCTTTTACATGCATGGCGAAGGCTTCGCTGCCCTGTCCCAGCATTTCGGACATCTTTTTGGTTCCCTCGGCCAGGAGGTCGCCGATGCCCTCGCGTTTTGCAATCAGGTGGACCAGGTCGATCATTACATCCGGATCGCCAAAATTTAAAGCCCTGCCGCCTGTATCCTCACCGGTTAGGATTCCCTTTTCATAACATTCCATGGCAAAAGCAATGGTGCTGCCGGCCGAGATTGTGTCAATTCCATACTCGTTGCAGAGGTAACCGGCCATGGTAATTGCTTCCAGGTTGCCTACGGCACACATCCCTCCAAAAGTGCCCACGGTCTCATATTCCGGGCCTTCGCCTTTTTGGCCGGCATATTTGCCTACCTTAATTTCCGTGCCGCGCCCGCATTCTATGGGGCAGGCGTAGCAGGTCAAGTTTTTGGTCAAGATTTTGTCGGAAATAGCGGGGCCGTTTATGTAGTCGGTTTCTTCAAAAACCCCGCTCTGCCAGTTACGGGTCGGGAATCCGCCCCTGATGCAGACCAAATCGAGGACCACATTGGTCCCAAAGGATTGCAAAGACATCTTAAACATGGAATCGTCCATCAACTCATACAGCTTTTTGGAATAGGCCTTAAACTCTTCAGGCTGGTGTATTTGGACCCTGGAATTACCCCAGGCGGCTATGGCTTTTAATTTTTTTGAGCCCATTATGGCCCCGAGGCCGCAGCGCCCCGCCGTCCGGCCCAGGTCATTCATGATCGATGCATACCGGACCAGGTTTTCTCCGCCCGGGCCGATGCAGGCGATGTTAAAGTTATCTCCTGCTTCTTTTTTTACCTCTTCGGTGGTTTGAGGCACACTCATACCCCAGAGGTGGGAGGCATCTCTTAATTCAGCTTTGTTTTCGTCAATTACCAGGTAGACCGGTTTCGGAGAAATGCCCTCAAAAACAATTCCGTCATAACCGCTTTTTTTGAAATCGACTCCCCAGCGCCCGCCGGAATTGGCCTGGCCCCAAATGCCTGTCTGCGGCGATTTCCCGACCACGCTGAACCGGCCCGTGCTTGGCGCTATTACCCCGGTCAGGCTTCCGGTCATAAAAATTAACTTGTTTTCTTCTCCCAGGGGATCTGCATCTTTCGGGACTTCATCCCACAAAAATCTTGTCGCCAGGCCGGCTCCTCCCAGATATTTTTTATATTTGCTTTCAGGGACCTCTTCATCAGTTATTGTGTTGCTGCTCAAATTTACCCTTAGTATTTTCCCGTGACAACCGTACACTTTAAGCACCTCCGGAATCATGTCAGTCCTGGGGTCGTGAACATTGATTACTTAATTAAGGCCGGTCTTTATTGTTTCCGCTGGAGGGATGTTTTGTTTTTACAATTGCCTTATTGTATGCTGTGAATATTTAATTAAGCTGAACAGTATAATCTTGTGAAATACAGCCATAATTGATTTAAATATACAGCTTGTAGTGGGAAAATACAACTATTATTTTGCAATACTGTAAAAATAACTTAAAGTTGCACTAATTATTTACTTTCAAGATTATATTAAAAGAGTTATAATCAAATAAAAAGCTAAAAGTTTTAAGCATTGCCAGGATATGTTTGAAATTGCAACAATGGGTGGTGTTTTAAATATTTTCATCTGAGAAGATTGACAGACGGGAGGATAAAATTATGGACATAACTTACGGAACTGAAGAATGGGAAAAAGCGTACCAGGAAATGGTCAAAGAGCGTTTGGCGAAGGTTGAAAAACCGTATGTGATGGGATCTCCAGAATGGGTGGCTGTTTTTGAGAAAAATATCCAGGAAGATGATACATACAAGGAAGTAGCTAAAACCTGGGAAGGCACAGTGGTTATCAATATCTTGGGCAACCCTGAGATCGGCCTGGATGAAGATACTTTCATGATGATGGATTTGTGGCACGGGGATTGCAGATCGATAAGGCTGGTTCCAAGAGAAGCCGGAGAGAAAGGGGATTACGTGTTAACCGGTGAATTTGAAAGATGGGAGTCGGTCCTCAAAAGAGAGCTCGACGTTGTGAAAGCAATGATGCAGGGGAAAATTAAGCTGAAAGGCTCACTGCCCGATATTGTCCGTTATGTAAAAGCCAGCATCCGCCTGGTTGAACTGGGAGCCCAAATCGAGACCCGTTTCCAAACTGAAATGACCGAAGATGAACGGGCTGATTTCAGGAAATGGTTTAATGAACTGCGCTCACAATTTGGGTTTTAAAGTAACTAAAACTGGGGAGGAGTACTTAAATGCAATACAACCGGGATCTCGCTTTTGAATATAACAGCCCAACCAAAATTATTTTTGGTGAAAACAGCGTCAAAGAAATTGGCCTGGAAGTGGACAGTCTTGGCGGCTCTAAAGCGCTGGTTGTAACCGACCGGGGCATTATAGAGGCCGGACTGGCGGAAAAAGTAGAAAAGGCTCTGGGCAGGCGTTATGCGGGTACCTATGATCAGTGCATCCCCGATTCAGGCTTCCACCTGGTTGATGAAGGGGCAACCTTCGCCCATGAAAAGGGAGCTGATATCCTGGTCAGTGTTGGCGGCGGAAGCGTCATTGATACGGCCAAAGGGATGGCCGTGGTGATGAAAGAAGGAGGAAAACTGAGCGATTACCGGGGGGTGCAGGTCTTGAGCCGCCCCCAGACTCCTCATGTTGTTGTCCCTACCACAGCGGGAAGCGGCAGTGAAGTGACCTGGTTTGCGGTGATCAAGGATTGGGAGAGAAATATCAAGGAAGCTTTCGTCGATGTCCATATTATTCCGGACAAGGCCATTTTGGACCCGACAATGGTAGCAGATCTGCCACCACATTTAACTGCCGGACCGGGTATGGATTCTTTATCCCATGCGGTGGAGGCGATCCATTCTCTGCAGCGTCAACCGATCATTGACGGCTTGGCCCTGCAGGCCGTCAGATTGGTTATGGAAAATCTGCCCCGCTGTGTAGAAAAAGGTGATGATTTGGTGTCCCGCGGCCAGCAGCAACTGGCGGCAACCATGGCCGGAATCGCATTCGGTAACAGCCAGCCCGGTTTGGTGCATGCCATGGCTCACCCGGTGGGGGCCCTTTTTAAAGTACCGCACGGGGTTGCCAACGCTATCCTGCTTCCTCATGTAATGCTCTTCAATATGCCGGAATGCGCCGACCGTTATAAACTGCTCGCCCGGGCTATGGGTCTTGACGTGCGCTTGTTAAGCAATGAGGAGGCTGGCCGGGCCGCAGTGGAAGCAATCAGGAACCTGGCAGCCAAAATTGGGTTGCCCCAAAAGCTGCGTGAGGTTGATGTTCCTGAAGAGGGGTTGGTCGAGGCTGCAGATTACTCCATGGCCGATGGCTCAATAGTTTATAATCCCCGCCTGGTTTCTGATAAAGAAGAGGTTCTTGAAGTTTACCGGGCGGCCTGGTAAGGTCCAGCCTGGGAAGACGATTTTGCTTGTATATTAACGGGGTTCATTTTTAATGTTGAATCTAAACTTTGGAATTAATTGACCGGTGTTTAATTTTGATTTTACCGATCCTTTCTGGCTGGCTCCCATTTTTAAATAAAAGGGGAGCGTTTTTGGGAAAGTGACCCCCTCAAGCTTGTCAAACCCCTTTTCCCAGCACAGGCCTATCAGTTGCCGCCAAAGTTTCCTGCCCAGGCCCTGGCCGATCAGGTCGCGCCTGACATAGAAGTGTTCCAGGTTAGCGGTGTGGCCTTCAGGTTTGATGCAGAAAAAGGCCACAATATTTTCACCACCACAATCGCCTGTCATTACATATGTTATATTTTCCTTCAAAGTTGCCGCGGTTAATTTGTAAAGCGAGGCAAATTGCTTCAGCAATGCCTCGTCATGGCTCCAGTATGCTTCCGATTCATAGGCCAGCTGATTGATTGTTTCCAGATCTTCCGGTCGGGCCTGTCTTAAGAACCCAATCACAATTCCTCCTGCCCGGTATTAATATTTATGAGTCAATATATTCTTCCAGGATTAGAGCACACTTCAGGAAAAACGGTTGCCCTCTGGTCCCCGGCCTTTATTTCTCAAAAGGATGGTAAAAATAAAGAGGGCCGGCCAGAAGAGCCTTGCTTTCTTGGAGCTGGTCAAGGTTGCCCCGGGCATGCTCAATCCAGCCCATTGCAGCAGGCACCGGCGCCGTCTCCCGCCTGGGCAGCGGTACTTCCACCAGCGGGGTGTTTTTAGGCAACCCGGCTTTTTGCCTGAGCTTGGCAAGAGCTGTTTCCAAACCGCCCAGTTCGTCAACCAGGCCGTTGGACAGAGCCTGCTCGCCGGTCCATACTTTTCCGCCTCCGATTTCCTTGACCGCACCAGGCTGCATGGCTCGGCTCTCTGCTACCCGTTTGATAAACAAATCGTAGACATGAAAGATGAACTCAAGAGCCTTATTCTTTTCTTCTTCGGTAAAAGGTTTTTCCGGGGAAGCAAAAAGTTCTTTTTGCCCCCGCCTAATTGTTTCCCTGTTTAAAAGCAGTTTTTCCAGCAGGCGTGAGTTTACCAGTTTGGCGGCAATTACACCGATAGAACCGGTAAGGGCGGCGGGTTGAGCAACGATATGCGATGCGGGGGTGGCGACGTAGTAGCCCCCTGACCCGGCAATGGAACCCATCACTGCCACCAGGGGCTTTTGGGTGGCAATTTTACCCAGGATCGAGGTAATTGCTTCCGATGCTGCTGCCGAGCCGCCGCCGGAATCAATGTAGAGCAGTACCGCCCGGGCCCTTTTATCCTTGAGGGCCAGGCGGGCCTTCTGGACAAAGCTGAGTTCCCCGGTTTGTTCATTGAACAGAAATGGGGCAGGAAATGGCGGTCTGGCCGGGGGACGGCGGCTTTTTCCGTCTACGATATTACCTTCCACCCTGAGAAGGGCAATGTAGCGCCCGGGCTGCGGGGGCAGGGGGCGGGGAAAAGTTTTTTTACACTCATCCCAGCTGGCCAGGCGGATCGGTTTTTCCCTGCTGCCGAGAAAAGCAGGCAAGTCTTCAGCATTGACGATACCGTCAACTGCACCGGTTTCTAAAGCTTTTTTCCCGTATAGAGGGGTTTGCTCAACCAGTTCATGAACATTTTCTACGGTCAGGTTTCTGCCTTCGGAAATAGCTTTAATAAACTGTCCGTAGTACGAGTCAAGCAGCCATTCATACATTTCCCTGACTTCTTCAGACATGTTGGAGCGGGCAAACCTTTCCAGGGCAGACTTATAAGGGCTTACCTGAACTACGTCCAGCTCGATTCCGCACCATTCGAGGGCATTTTTCATGTAGAGTTGCCGGCTGGTCAATCCAAGGGTGTAGACGATACCACCTTCCTGGAGCAAGATCCGGTCTCCTGCCACAGCCAGGCAATAGCCGCTGATATTATAGCCGGTAGCCCAGGTAATAACTTCTTTGCCTTTAGCCCGGGTTTCCCGAATTAGATCAGACAAGGATTGGATCTGGGCCAGGGTCAGCTCGGGCTTGCCCAGGTGCAGAATTATCCCTTTGACGTGAGGACTTTCTGCTGTCAACCGGAATTCATCTGTCAGTTCCTGCAAACTTTTAACCCGGGGGCTCATTCTTTTTTGCAAAAAACCTTCCGGAGGCTGCTTGAGATCCGGATAGGGGCCGTGCAGGACGAAAGTGACATATTCCGGAGGGCGCAGGCCTTTTTTTAAGATATTGGCAATAAAAACTAAAACCAGGCGCAATATATAGATGGAATAAGCGATCAGCATCTTACCAGCCCCTTGCAGATTGGTATTGTTTAAACTGAGTTTATTATAAATTCTGGTTTAAAAAATGGGTAATCTATTTGATAAAAAAATTCGCTTTTGCAAGCAGGGTTTTATTTTGTACAGTTTTCTGTTTTTAGTCCTTCAATTCTCCTGAATGATTAGATTTAATCAGTTATTAAAAATCCTTCCCTGGGTAAAGCGGTTGCCGCGATGATTAACTCGTTTGGATCGAACCATATCCCGTTTTTATCAGTTTGTATCTCATGGTGGCGTAATATATTGCTCTGTTGTTACTAAAAGGGGGTATCTCAAATTACCGGGAGCTACGCTTTTACTGTTTGTTTTTGTTGTTCTTTTTCTTCTGTTTCTTCGTCCTCTACATATATATCGAGGCAGAAGTTTTCAGGGTATTTAGGGACAACATCTTTATAGTATTCTTTAACGATTTCCATGTCTTTTTTAAAGTCGCCTGTAGGCATGAAGGCCGGGCCGAAAACAGCCAGTTTTTTGGAGTAATCCAGGCAGGTCAAAACAATTGGCACGCCTGCTTTTAAAGCAGTATAATAAAAACCGGTTTTCCATGTACATTTGCGTTTCCTGGTTCCCTCCGGGGTCACCAGGAGGGCGATATCTTCCCTGGAAGTTTTGATTGCCTCGGCCATATTATCAACCATAGTGGCATTTTTACTTTCTCTGTCTACGCTTACCGCACCGGCTGACAGTAAAAGTTTGTTAAGCGGAAAAATTCTGAGCCATTCTTTTTTAATGAAGAATTTAAGGGGGAACTTCATTTTATAAAATCCGCCCATGGAGATAATCAAATCCCAGTTGCTGGTATGGGGGGCGCCCAAAACCACCGACCTGGGTATTCTTTTTTGGGTATTCTTTTGCAATTTCCATCCGTTCAGGGTAAAGATCAATGCACAAAAAAGTTTAAACATCCTGTTGCCTCCTCCTGGCGCAATCATGAATAGTTTAACATGGATTTTCCCCATTTTGAAGGTAAAGAATTATTTTTTTGTGGTTAAAGCCGGAGTTACGTCATTTGTTAAGTTTAAATATTAGTCGATAGTAAGCTAATATTTTTTTGATCCGAAAAATAAATATAGAGAAAAACTGACAGGATTTTAACTGTGATTACGGGAATAATTAGAAATATGTTATCAGTATTTCTGGTAGCGCAAGCTTTTTATAAAAGATGATTAAAGTATGCCCTAACTAATGACAATAAGAGGGTGGGTGTTGGATGAAAATAACTGTATTGAAAAGTTATATTCTTATCTTGCTTGTTGTATTTTTAATCTCAGGCTGCGGTGGAGATGAATCAGGGGGAGAGGTAACTATTGAGGCCTGGGATGGAACGTATGTTGGTGAGGTAAAAGATGGCGAGCCCCACGGTTATGGCAAATTTACGTGGGAGGACGGTAGAAAGTATGAGGGCGCATGGAAAGAGGGCAAGATTCATGGAGAGGGGGAAATGACTTTTCCTGACGGCGCTAAATATGAAGGTGAATATATAGATAGTTCACCTTCCGTGGGCAAATTTACCTATCCGGATGGAAAGGAATATGAAGGCGAATGGAAAGATGGGGTCCCTCATGGCCAGGGAACGATGACTTCTCCGGATGGTAATAAATATGAAGGCGAATGGAAAGATGGCAAGCGTCACGGAGAAGGAACTCACACTTATCCAGACGGCCCAGTGAAATCTGGCAGATGGGAAGATGGCGAATATGTTGGTGAGTGACATAAGAGATGAATAGTACCCATTTCTTATTTAATGTTATTTGTCAGTTTCAAATCGGATTTATTATCACCGGCGCCATCGCCTTTTCATCCATAGGGATGGTGCCTTGTGGTTTTGTTAAAGACGTAGAACCAGCCAGCGGAGCCGGCAATGCCATAGCATTTCCGATGATGTTCTTATCCGGGGCCTTCTGGTCAATAGAAATGATGCCCGAGTATTTACAAACTGTAGCCATGTTCTTACCCCTTTACCATTTTCACCAGGGTTTAATGCAGATTATGATCCTCCAAAACCCTCCCCAGGCGCTGTGGCCTTTTATAATTGTGCTTACTTTTGCGGTGGTCTTCACTATACTGGCTGCAAGGGTGACCAAATGGAAAGAGCTGTAATTTTTAAAGTAGCAAGTTTAAAAGAAGGTTTATCAATCGGAAAAATTGAATCTTTAGAAGGGATAAACAAGGGCGTTGTGTAAAAGCTTATAATTTAATTATTCATCCCCTGATAAATTAGTTAAGGAAGCAGTTGATTATGGATAAAACAGCAGAACAGTTCCGGAAAGCAGTTTCAAAATATAAGGCTATTGCTATTTACATCCCCGGTTCGCCGGACCCCGATGCTATCGCTTCAGCCTATGCCATCAAGCTGATCCTCAAACACCTCTCCATAGAAACAGAAATTTTTGCCGAAAAGAGGTTGTCTTTGCCCCAAAACCGGGCTTTTATCAAACAGTTGAATATACCGGTTTCATTTGGCAAGGAAGTTAACTTAAATACATACCAGGCTTATATTGTGCCGGACTTCCAAAACAACAGGGTGGAAAAAATCGACTATAAAATACCCTGCGCTGCCCATATCGATCACCATGAGCAATCAAAAGATGCCCTAAAAGCTGATTTTACCTTGATCAGGACAGATGCAGGAGCTACCAGCACTTTAGTCGCCCTTATCGTGAAAAATATTAATATCGATTTTTCTGACCAGGAACTGGTTTCAATGGCCACCGCCCTGACCTTTGGGATCCAGACAGATACTGATAAATACAACAACATCAACTACCTGGACCTGGAAGCATTGGACTACCTGCTTGATTATACTGATTTAAATGTTCTGCAGGGGATAAGCAGCATCCCTCTTTCGCCTAAAACGCTTCTCTACTATAACAAGGCAAAAGAAAATGAGATTTTACACAGGGACTGGGCCTTTTACGGCATTGGTTATATTGACGCTAAAAGCAGGGATTCTATTGCCATTACTGCTGATATGATTCTTGAAAATTCTGATCACAATACTGTAGCCGCCTTCGCTGTTATTGAAAATAGTTATAAAGGCGAAATGTACCTTGATGTTTCCCTGCGGTCAAGAAGTGAAGGTGTGGACCTAAACAGGATTATTAAACAAATTACTCCAAATGGCGGGGGCAGAAAATATAAGGGGGCCTACCAAATAAATTTAAACTACTTCTTGAATGCTCCAGATAAAAATAAGTTATGGGAGGTTGTGCAGGCAACCACCGTTGAAAAGCTGTCCAGGAGCAGAGATGCGCTTTATATCTCAGATATAGAAAACATATATGGTTACCTGAAAAATAGAATGCTGTCTTTCTTTAAAAAAGACAGCGATTTTAGCTGAAAGCAAATATTAAGGGATCAAGAACCTCAATCTACATAAAAGACCTTTCTGATAATGTATTCCACAATTTCAGGGGTTACCGGCCGGGGATTGGTAGCGGCATTAACGTTATTTACAGCAAGATGAATAATATCCGGAAAATCTTCCTCCTTGATAATTAAATCTTTCTTTTCAATAATAACCGGCGGCTGATTTGTGAAGTGGTGATAAAAAATGTCGGTAATTTGTTCATGCAAAGGCAGGATTTTTTTCAGTCTTTTTGGCGGTAAAACCGCCTTATTATATTCAACGGTTTCCCAGAGTAGCACCCCGCATAAAAACCCGTGTTGATAGTGGGGATAAAATCCTGAAATCACATTGGATATGCAGTGCAAGATGCCCAGGCCTGATTTCATCATAGCCCGGCCAGTTAGAAGATCGGCTTCAAACATTTTACTCCTCAGTCCCACGTCTTTACCGTTTCCTAAAACTTTTTCCAGGTTGTCGACCACGATCCTGCAGCCCTGAAGAGCTTCCCTGGCGGCAACAGGTGGGCACGATCTGGTGAAGTAAGCTTCCAGGCCGTGGGAAAAACAATCCATACCATTATAAAAAGACAGGTGCGGAGGCAGGCTGGTCAGCGTTTCAGGATCCAGGATGGCGATATCTGGTGCCCTGGCAATTATACTTTTCTTTGCTTTATTGTAATCTGTCATAACCGACCACTCGTTAAAATAGCTGGCGGTGCCGGCGGTTGTCGGAACTGCAGCATAAAAATCGACATTTGCCCGGGACGCTATATACTTGGCCGCATCTATATAAGATCCCGCTCCCAGGGCGATAATGATGCGGGCATCATTTTCCCGGGCCAGCCGAATTCCTTCATCGCATTCGGAACAGTGAGGGTTGGAGCTGATGGCATCATACCGTATGATTTTGTTAAAACCGTTTTTGTTAAGATTTTCTATTACCTGTTCCAGCAAAGGCTGTAACCATCTGCCGGAACTATGCACCAGGAGAATGTTTTTGGGGATAGTATATTTACTAAGTAAATTGCCTGTTTCCCTGGAAGAGCCGGCTTGAAAATAAATCTGGGTTGTACCTGCCAATCTTTTTTTCATTTATCAATTGCTCCTTTTCTGCTGTTTTGAATGGTTATTTTTATTTCATTGGCAATGGCAATTCTAAGTGTGTTTCTTGGCCATGGTGCCGGAAACAATACAAATATTTGCTTTGTTTTGCAATAGCAGCTCATATCTTTATTGTACTCAGCACTTCTTTATTTTTTTTTGCGATCCCTTTTTTAGCTTAAGTTTTTTAAGCTTAAATTATCAAGAATTCAACTGACTCAATTTAGCATTGCTTTTCTTAGGTTTGATAGATATTAGCAGTTGAACCGGGTTCAAGTTTGGCAGGGGTGAATATCGGCAATAGTTGACAGTTTGACCCAATTGTATATATATTTACGGCAGCTATATAATACCTGGGAGGTTTTTTAATGCGCAAAGTAATCATTACTGCAGCTGTGGTCGGCTCCCGCCCGACCAAAGAAATGAACCCCGCTGTGCCCTATACTCCGAAAGAAATTGCCGATAGCGCTGTGGAAAGTTACAGGGCCGGAGCTTCCATTGTTCACATTCACGTCCGAGATCCTGAAACGGGGGCTTCTGCGTTCAAACTGGAGCATTTTGAAGAAGTAAAAAACCGGATCCGGGACCGGTGTCCAGTTTTAATTAACTTATCTACCAGCGGACAGTTTGACAAACTGATGATGACAGGCGATGAGATTATTGAGTACCGTCTCCAACCGGTTACCCTAAAACCCGATTTGTGTTCCCTTGACCTGGGTTCCTTAAATTTTACGGACCGGGTGTTTGCTAATTCCCCGCAGTTCGGGCGAAAAGCAGCCGAAACAATGCGCCAGTACGGGGTAAAACCGGAAATTGAGGTTTTTGATGTCGGCCATGTCTATCAGGCCCTTGATTTTATTGATGAAGGGGTATTCGACAATCCTCCCTATTTGCAATTCTGTATGGGAATCAAGTGGGGTCTTCAGGCGACCCCGGAAGACTTAATGTTTGCTGTAAACAAAATTCCCGATCATGTGGCCTGGTCTGCCCTGGGTGTTGGAAAAGGCCAACTGCCATTAATTACTACGGCCATACTGCTTGGCGGCAATGTCCGGGTTGGTTTTGAAGATAACATTTACCTGAAGAAAGGAGTCCTGGCAAAAAGCAATGCCGAGATAGTAGACATGGCTGCAGGGTTAATTCAGAAGTTGAATCATGATGTTGCCACTGTGGATGAGGCCAGGGAGATATTAAAACTTAATTAAAATGCAAAAAATAAAATACTTGATCAAAAGGCTTCCTTTTTGTATAATCAAATTAAGTAAAAGCTTAAATGATTAAGGATAACTTAAAATGACTAACCAGCAAAATACTGAGATCATCAAAACCTTGAAAGCTTTCGGTGACGAAACCCGTTATCAAATCATCAAGCTCCTGACTGGCGGCGATCTCTGTGTCGGTGCCCTGGCCCGGATTTTGAACACTTCTAAACCCGCAGTTTCCCAGCATTTAAGGGTTTTGAGAGAGGCCGGCCTGGTTAAAGGAGAGAAGCGGGGCTATTGGACCCACTACCTGGTTGATAAAGAAAAACTTCAAGAGGCAGCTAAAAAGATCCAGATGCTGGCCGAAGGCTTCGAAAGTGATGCCGGGGAGCCCTTTTTGATGTGCCCGCGTCAGCGTGACGTGCCTGCAGCGGTAATGAGCAAGCCTGATTCAGGTTTGGAAAGGAGGGTTTTACAGATGTGTGAAAAGTGTTGTGAGCAGCCGGATAAACTGAAAATGAAACCCGAAGAATGCACTCCGCAGCAAAAAAAGGAATGCCATGGCGATGTGGAAGAACATCCCTGCGAATGCGGCGAAGAAAAATAACAATGAACTGAATTGCCCTCCGGTATCAATGAGCAACTTAATATGCTATAGCTTTTGCGGGTTGAAATGGAAAGGTAAGGCAGGTAAGCAGCAGGGGGTGGAGAAATCGTTGAAGATCATCGAAGCTGAAAAACTGGAGAAAACCTATAACGGGTTTACCGCTGTCAAAGGAGTCAATTTTCATATTAACCGGGGCGAAATATTTGGTTTTCTGGGCCCAAATGGGGCAGGCAAAACGACCACCATCAATATGCTTACCGGCCTGGCCCGCATAACCGGCGGCCGGGTTAAACTGCTGGGTGAAGATTACACCGGCAACCCCAGGAAGGCCCAGGCCATGATGGGTATCGTCCCCGATGAAAGCAACCTTTACGAGGAACTGAACGGATGGGAGAACCTGAGTTTTTGCGGCGCCCTGTATGGTATGGAAAGAAACTGGCGCGAAGAAAAGGCCCACCAGTTGCTCGATCAATTCGGCCTTGAAGATGCAGCTAAAAAGCCTTTTAAAGCCTACTCCAAGGGGATGAAAAGAAAACTGACTATTGCCGCCGGCATTATCCATGAACCGGAAATCCTGTTTCTGGACGAGCCTACCACCGGTATCGACGTGGCCTTTGCCCGCCAGATTCGCAATTTGATCCTGGATTTGCACCAGAAAGGCACCACCATTTTCCTGACCACTCACTATATTGAAGAAGCGGAAAGGCTCTGTGAGCGGATTGCTTTTATCGTGGACGGTGAGATTGTCCGGGAGGGGACCGTGGCGGAATTGATGAAAGAAGCCCAGGGCGAAAACATCGTCAATTTTATGCTGGGCGGGGACTTTAAAGAGGTTAAAACAGAATTCACGGCCACTTTTCCCGGTTTTGAATACAGGATTGGCAAAGACGGCGTGGTCAGTGTCCACTCTCCTGAATCGTTTACCCTCATGCCCCTGGTCCAGTTTTTCGAGGACAGGGGGTTTCCTGTGTATGAGGCAAAAATCGCCAGGCTGTCACTGGAAGAAGTTTTTGTAAAAGTGACCGGGTTAGAGTTGAAGAAAATGCAGAACCGGAAAGAGGCCCGGGTATGAAGACCTGGATCGCTTTCTCCAACATTCTTATGAAAGATATACGCAGCTATTACCTGAAACCGCCCAATATCAGCTGGGGGTTGATTTTTCCCGTGGCCTGGACCCTGATGTTTTTCCTGCGCTCCCCGGTGGCGGTAGAGGTACGAGATCTCCTTCCCGGGGTTATGTCTCTGTCCATATTGTTTGGAACCACCTCCATGCTGGCTGTTACGATCACTTTTGAGAGAAAAAGCCGCTCGTTTGAACGGCTCCTGCTGGCCCCGATCAGCCTCAACCTGCTGATGCTGGCCAAAACTTCAGGGGCCATTATATTCGGGGTGGTAAATGCCTTCGTGCCAATAATGTTTGCTGCTTTCATGACCAACCTGGCCGGGATTAACTGGCCAATAGTCCTGTTTAGTGTGCTCTTTATAGCCATCACCTCGACCTTTTTGGGCCTTTTTATTGCCGTATCGGTGAGCCAGGTGTTTGAAGCCCAGACCTTCTCCAATTTTTTCCGCTTCCCCATGATTTTTTTGTGCGGTTTGTTTATCCCTCTGCCGGATCTACCTCTGTTTCTTCAGCCCGTTTCGTATGCCCTGCCCCTTACCTACGGTGCGGACATCCTTAAAACGGCTATAAATAACAATGGGATTATAGCAGTTCCATTAAGCTTCTTGATGCTGCTTGCCTTCAGCGCTTTTCTTTTTTCCTACAGCATTTACAACGTGAACCGGAAGTGGATCTTGTAGTATCCTGTATATACTGCGGCAGTTATTAATTTAGTCCTGCAGGCCTTTAAAATTGGAAGATATAAATACAAAATGGTATAATAACCATGTCATATTACACTGTTTTTTTCATTGTGGATAATTTTGGGAAGGGAGATGATAATTCAAACCTCATTCAGTTAAACACTTACGAAATGAAGTTTTACCCACTAATGCTTGAAAAACAACTTCCCTTTACATCGCACGAAGAAGATCAATATGCAGGTTAAATTTTTTGAAAAGGAGTTGCCTTTATGGAAGCTTCTCAACTGGTTATTATGATTATTTATTTCTTGATAATTTTTGGAGTAGGAATCTACGCTACCCGCTTTATTAAAGATAATACCGACTTTTTACTGGCCGGAAGGCGGCTTGGTTTGCTATTGGCGACAGCAGCGCTCTGCGCCACCCATTTCGGTGGAGGCTTTGTCATGGGCACCGGGGAATGGGGCTTTGATTATGGGTTAACGGGAATGTCCTATGCGGTAGGAGTGGGACTGTCTCTGATAATTTTAGCCCTGGTTGCCGCCAAAAAAATGCGTAAGCTGGCTTTATTTACGGTGCCCGATTACCTGGAGCTGCGTTACCAGAGTAAGCTGGTTCGCTTCCTGGGTGCATTGCTTTCTTTGGTTGCTATAGTGGGCATTATTGGTGCCCAGGTTTGGGCCTCAAGAGGCGCACTGGGCATTCTTGGGATAGATCCGACCACAGCTGCAATTATTGCAACCTCATTATTTATTATTTATACAGTGGCTTCAGGGCTTTGGGGGGTTACCCTTACCGATGCGATCCAGCTGCTGATTATCTTTATTGGTATTCCGATTGCCGGGATTATGGGTGTCCGGGAAGCCGGTGGCTTTGCCGGGATCAGGGAAAGTATTACTCCTGTGGAAATGGAAGTTACCGCGGAAGCCTTTTTCAGCCCGCTTGGAGCCGGCATCGGTCTTGTTTTGTTGGCGGTTATTCCCACGGTCATGTATACGCTCATCGGCCAGGATTTTTATCAGCGCTTGTTTGCGGCCAAAGATGAGAAAACATCTTATAACGCAGCTATGCTGGCCGGAGTTCTCCTCATTGCCTTTGCTATTTTTCCCGCTTTAGCCGGCATGGCTTCCCGCGGTATTTTTGGTGATGAAATATCTTCGGCGGAAGCCGTTTCCATGCTGGTGACAGAAGTGCTGCCGGCCGGGATGGGGGCGATTATAGTCGCCGCCATTATAGGAGCGATCATGTCTACGGCAGACTCACTGTTAGTGGCCGGAACTTCTCATATCACTAATGATATATATGTTAAGCTGATTAACCCTGCAGCAGAAAACGAGCCAAGGAAACTGCTTTTAATTTCCCGGGTCTTTACTTTTATCATAGGGGTCCTGGCATTAATCATGGCTTTAACATTTGAAGCCATTATCGGGTTATTGCTTATGTCTTATACACTTTATGCTGCCGGTGTTTTTATTCCGGTAGTTTTAGGGTTGTACTGGAGGCGCGGCACGGCAGCCGGAGCCGTGGCAGGAATTATTGGCGGTTCCATTATCGGAATTGCCGGAGAAATGGGCTGGATTGATTTTGCCGGGATTGCCGTTATCGGTGAATTGCCCATTATTGTAACCGGGGCGGTTGTATCTCTAATCCTTTACATTGCGTTTTCTTTAATTACCAAACCGCCTGAGGAACTGCCACCTGATGTAGTTTAACTGGCAGTATTAATAGCGCTTTTAATAATACAGGGACTGCTGCGGCAGCCCCTATTCAGGCTGTGGTTTTTATTTGCTTTTTACGTCAATCTTGGAGTTTAGTTTTCATTTATACGGTCCTGGCTTTTTCCGCTGAAATATAAAAAGCCGGCTGAAAAAATTAACACCACCAGGCCAAGGATAATCCAGCTGTTGGCATAAGCATCGCTCAGGTCGGCTATGAGGCCGAATACAGGAGGGGTGATTACGGTGCTGGCCCGGGGGAATATGAGGGCCAGGCCGGTGACGACGCCGACATATTCACGCGATACCAGTTCACTGATTGTTGTGAAGTAAATGGCAATAACCCCCATAGTGCAGAAGCCGAATATAAAAGAAAAGAACAGGATGGCATACGGGGGGAAATAAAACCGGCTTACAACCAGCCCGAAAAAGAAGGCCAGGCCTGAAATAAGGATGCCGAGCAGGAACAGGCCGATCCTCCTGTCGCCGTGAAAAACCCTCTCGTTGATATAACCCCAGAAGGGCTGCCCTACAATACCGCCGACGTGAAATACCCCCAGGCCGAGGCCGGCAAAAGTAGCGGTGGTGTTTAAATCCCTGGTCAGGTACAGGGCAAAGTGGCCGGTTACTGATGAAATGCTCATCCCGAATACCATACCCATGGAAAAAACGCTTAGCAGGTATTTGTTTTTTAAAAACATTAGCAAGTCTGACTTCAGAGAAGAAGTTTTCTTGTGCGGCTGCTGTTCTTCGACGTCTTCTTTTTTTGCAGGCGGCTGGTAAAATTTAACTATAAAAAAGGTAATTATCAGGGCAAAGATGCTGCCGATCAAAATGGCCGTTCGCCAGCCGTACATTTCTCCCAGGTAAGGAAGCATTACCGCTCCCAGGAAACCGCCCAGTCCCCCGCCGCCGTGCACAATTCCCATGGATAAACTTCTTTTTGAAGGCTCGGACAGTTCGATTACTCCCTTGTTCACAGAAGGGGTGATCATGCTGAAAGCGGTGCCGGTGAGAAAGGCCAGGATCAGGATAATGCCAAATAGAGGGGAAAAGGAGTGGAGCATGATTAAAAAACCCACCAAACCCACTCCCAGTACCAGGCCTCTCTTTGTGCCCAGGTAATCGGCAATTCTCCCGCTGAAGACGGCTATGAATACGGCACTTAAGAAGTAAAAACTGGAGTATAAACCGACCTGGGCCCTGCTGATCATAAATTCATCCTGGACCAGGGGCAGTAAAGCTTTAAAACCCTGGATGTTGGCGAATACGGCGATGTAAGCAGTGGAAATGATTAAAAGGAGGATCCAGGTTTTTGATTCTTTGGCAGTTTGACGGTTTTGACTCATAGTGATTACTCCGTTAAAGGTTAGCTTTATATAGGTCGAATAAACTGACGGCTGCTTTTCACCATTATAAGGTTAACATAGTTGGACGCTAATTTCATTAAATACAGGCGGAGATCCTTTTCCTATTTAAAATGCGGCTTTATTAATGTAAGGGGAAAATAAACACTAAAAGGTTTTTTTAATTAATTGCCGAAACTTTTAAATGCATAGATTACAATAGTTTTTGGGCCTCTAATTTGCAGGCGGGTAACTTTACAGGCAATTGAAATAATAAATACGGTATATTCCAGCTGGTTAAAGAAAAAAGGAGGAACATTCTTGCTGCTATTTAATCCTAAACAGTTTAAAGGCGATCATCTGGACCGGCGCTCCAGGGAAATTGTCAGTAAAACGATCGATTTTTTTGAGACCAAGGGTAAAAGTAAGCTTAAAGAGGATGACCGCAACCGGATCTGGTATTCGGACCTCCTGGATTTTATCAAGGAAAACCGCATTTTTTATGAACTCCTGACTCCCACCGAAGAAGGCGATGGAAACTGCCGCTGGGACACCTGGCGCAACTGCGCTTTTAATGAAGCCATCTCTTTTTACGGCCTGCATTACTGGTATGCCTGGCAGGTCAGTATCCTCGGTCTGGGGCCGATCTGGATGAGCCCCAATGATAAGGCCCGTAAAAAGGCCGCTTCCCTCCTCAAAAACGGCCACGTTTTTGCTTTTGGTCTTTCTGAAAGGGAGCACGGGGCCGATATCTACTCAACCGAAATGACCCTTACGCCACGTGATGGCGGGACTTACCGGGCCAACGGGGAAAAGTACTATATCGGTAACGGCAATGTGGCCGAGATGGTTTCCACTTTTGGCAAGATGGCCGATACCGATGATTATGTCTTTTTTGTAGCCAATTACCAGAACCGGAATTACGAGTTAAAGGATAACGTGATCAACTCTCAGTCCTATGTGGCTGATTTTGCTTTGCGTGATTACCCGGTCACTGAAGAGGATATCCTGGTTAAAGGGGTTGAGGCCTGGGATACGGCCCTCAATACAGTTAATGTTGGCAAATACAACCTGGGTTGGGCTTCGATCGGGATTTGCACCCATGCTTTTTATGAAGCTATTAACCACGCGGCAGGTAGGGTCCTCTACGGAATGAAAGTAACCGATTTCCCCCATGTCAACCAGATGCTGACCGACGCCTACTGCCGTCTGGTGGCGATGAAGCTTTTTGCCCTGCGGGCCTCTGATTACCAGCGGGTTGCTTCACCTGAAGACAGGCGCTACCTGCTCTATAACCCCACGGTAAAGATGAAGGTAACCACCCAGGGGGAACAGGTCATCGACCTGCTGTGGGACGTTATAGCAGCCAAGGGCTTTGAAAAAGATACTTATTTTGAAATGGCCACCCGCGATATCCGGGCCCTGCCAAAGCTGGAAGGAACCGTCCATGTCAACCTGGCCCTGATCAGCAAGTTTATTTTCAACTATTTCTTTAACCCCGGGGATTACCCCAAAGTGCCCCGGCAGGACCAACCCGTCCATGACCGGTTTCTCTTTAACCAGGGTCCCGCCAAAGGATTGAGCAAAGTTACTTTTCATGATTACAACTCCGTTTACGGCAAGTGGGATCTGCCCAACGTGGAAGTTTTTAAAGAACAGGTAGCGCTGTTTAGGGAATTCCTTATGTTTGCGCCGCCCGATACTGAACAGCAGAAAGATACCGATTTCTTAATGCAGCTGGGGGAACTTTTTACCCTGGTTGTATACGGCCAACTGATACTGGAAAATGCCGAAATGATTAAGGTGGAAGACAAACTTGCCGACCAGATCTTTGACTTCATGGTCAGGGATTTTACCGGTTTTGCCCTAAAGCTTTACAGCAAGGCCAGCGCCACTCCCAAACAGATGGATTTCTTTAACCGGATGCTTAAAAAACCGGTGCTCGATAATGAACGGTACCGCTATATCTGGGAAAATCATGTCCTGGCCCTGGCCGGCAGTTATGAAATGAATCCTTAAGAGAAATCCTGAATATTTTACAGTAAAGGTGGTGTTCTAAAGTGCAGGGTTTTAACTGGAAAAAATTGGCCGTGAGAGCGTTAATTTTGTTGCTGTGCGCTTTTACAGCCCTGGCCCTGTTCAGCCCCGGCGCCCGGGCGTTTACTTTTGGGGATGTCAACCATGACGGGGTAGTCGATGTCCGCGATGTGGCCCTGGTGATGAGGCATATCCTGAATCTGGAAACCCTTGGGGGAGCTGAACAAGAACTGGCCGACGTCAATGCCGACGGGGCGATCGATGTCCGCGACGCGACCCTGATGATGAGGAAAGCACTGGGATTGATTGACCACTTCCCCGACATCGACCATGAAGGAGTTGCTTTAATCGAGGAATTTATAGTAGAAGAGGGGATATCTCCCGGCAAAAAAATGGTGGTAGTTATTCTGAACGTTTCCGATCCCCAGGAATATACCGTGCAAGTCGGCGAGACCAAACTGGAATACAGGGATTCCATCGAAGGTTTTAGGAGAGAAGTCCATGAAGAAGAGGGGAAACTGAGCAAGGTCAGCGTATCCAGGACAGAATAAAGGCAAGCTGATTAGTGGTCCCGGTTAATGCAGCCGCCTTTAAATGATAACCGGAAGGGGGGCCTGCTTTGCAGACGGAGCACAGCTTAATATTCGAGGATTCAAGAAAGATGAAGTCCATAAAAGATTCCAGTATTGACCTGGTCGTGACTTCTCCTCCTTACCCGATGATTGAAATGTGGGACCGGCAGTTTGCTGCGATGAATCCTGATATCGGGTTGCACCTGAATAAAGGCGAATGTGGCCTGGCTTTTGAAGCAATGCATGAGGTGCTCGATCAAACCTGGCAGGAACTGTACCGGGTTATGAAAAACGGCGCCTTTGCCTGCATAAACATTGGTGATGCCACCCGGACCATTGACGGCCGTTTCCAGTTGTTCGCGAACCATTCCCGGGTTCAAAGCAAATTTTCTGAGCTGGGTTTCGACGTTTTGCCGCTCATTTTATGGCGCAAGCAGACCAATGCCCCCAATAAGTTCATGGGATCGGGGATGCTTCCGGCAGGCGCTTACGTTACCCTTGAGCATGAGTATATCCTGATTTTTCGCAAAGGACCCAAAAGGGAATTCAAAACGGCTGAAGAAAAACATAAACGGTTGCTAAGCAGTTATTTCTGGGAAGAAAGGAATGCCTGGTTTTCCGATCTATGGGATTTTAAAGGGGCCAGGCAGGGAACAGGCAGCCTGGAACCGAGAGAACGGAGCGGCGCTTTTCCCCTGGAGCTGCCCCTGCGCCTGGTTAACATGTACTCCCTGCTGGTAGATACCGTGCTGGATCCTTTTGCCGGTACCGGAACCACAACCCTGGCTGCCCTGGCTGCCGGCAGGAACAGCCTGGGGATCGAGATTGACCCCGCTTTTGCCGGACCGGTTAAAGATCGAATTATGCACAGTATTCCGCAGGTTAATATGTATAACCTGGAGCGAATAAAGAAACAAATTGATTTTGTTCACCACTACAGCGAAGAGCGGGGGGAGCTGAAACATACTAACAACTATTTTGGTTTTCCAGTCATGACCGGGCAGGAAAAAGAACTGAAACTGGCTTTTGTTCAATCTGTAAAAGAAGTAAAGGAAAACTTTTTTAGGGCAACTTATTTTAGCGACGGATATATCCAAAACATAGATCCGGAACAAATGGACCTCGGTTATTTAACTTATGATCAGGGAGTCCAGTCCAGGTTAATATTTTATGATTAAACCCTTGCAAGCATAACGGTTATAAGAGGCTACAAGCCGACAGCTATACATTTCCTGATATGAACTGATCCTTAAAAGGTAACGTGGAAGTCCACATGGTTCCGCTTAAAACCCGGAACTGTGCATGGTTAAAAAATTTATTATGAAAGGAGAAAGAATCTTGTCTAAGAAAAGCGTGTTGGATTTTATCAGTATGAAAAAAGAAGGCGAGAAGGTGGCCTGGGTTACCGCTTATGACTTTCCCATGGCCATGTTTGCCGAACAGGCCGGAATGGATATGATCCTGGTCGGCGATTCCCTGGGTATGGTCCTTCTGGGTTACAAGGATACTATACCGGTAACTATGGAAGACTGCCTGTCCCACTGCCGGGCAGTCCGCAGGGGTGCGCCTAAGACCTGGATTGTCGGGGATATGCCCTTTGGTTCTTACCAGACCAGCGACGAAGAAGCGGTAAAAAACGCGGTTCGCTTTTTGAAGGAAGCAGATATGGACTGCATCAAACTTGAAGGCGGTGTCCGGGTGGCCAGCCGGATCAAGGCTATCAACGAGGCCGGGATACTAGTTATGGGCCATATCGGTCTGACCCCGCAGAGTGCCGGCCAGCTCGGAGGGTTCAGGGCTACCGGCAGGGATGTTAAAACAGCCCGCAGTTTAATCGAAGATGCCCTGGCAGTCCAGGAAGCGGGTGCGTACTCCCTCCTGGTTGAAGCTGTGGCACCCGAGCTGACCGAGTTTCTGACTAAAAAGCTCGATATCCCCGTTTATTCGATCGGGGCCGGGGTCAAATGTGACGGCCAGCTGTTGATCTGCGGTGATATGCTGGGCCAATTCCAGGCCTTTACGCCAAAATTCGTCAAGGTTTACGCCAACATTGCCGAAACATGTGTCAACGCTTTCAAGCAGTACCTCTCGGAAGTTAAAAACGAAGAATTTCCAACTGATGATCATGTTTACTCGCGTAAAGACAGCCTTGAAGATTTTCAGAAACTGTTTGACGAATATAGTTAAAAGCTTGTTTAAGCCGGATTATAAACTGAGCATTAGCCCATAAATTATAATAGTGGAGGTTGTTTAAGATGTCTTTTGATAAGATTGAGAAGTATATCCAGGAAAAAACCGCTTTTCCCTTGCGGGATCGTTATGATCTGCCCACATCGCAGCACACCTTCCCCGACGGTTCCCATTACCGGATTGAAATCGCCGGTATGGAAACCATTGAAAACCTGGAGATTATGACCAGGGAAGCAGAAAAAAGGAAGGTCCCCATCCACCGGGTTATCTCTACCGTTAGAGGAGCGGCCCTGATGGATAAGAAGGAGCTGGAAGAATATGCCCGGGTAGCGGCTAAATATAACTACGAGGTGATCATCAACCCCATCCCCAGCAGGGGCTGGGACAACGGCAGGCAGTATGTAACCTCTGAAGGTTATGTTTCCGGGATGCGCCTCCGGGGCAGCGACAAGGTTTACGAATGGCTGAAAGAATTTGATCGCTGCCTGGAAGCAGGAATCCGGGGTTTCCTGATTCCTGATGAGGGGCTGCTGGCCCTGGTTACCCGGATGAGGGAAGACGGGGTTATTCCTGAGGATGCCAAGTTTAAAGTGTCTGTTTTTGCCGGTCACGGCAGCCCCCTGGGCGGCAAACTGCTGGAAGATATGGGCGCAGACAGCTTCAACCCTCTCGGTGACCTGACTTTACCGATGCTTGCTTCAATCAGGAGCACCGTTAAACTGCCCCTGGATGTTTATGTCAGCCTGGTTGAATCGATGGGCGGTTTCCAGCGTTACCACGAATGCCCGGATATTGCCCGGGTCAGCGCGCCGGTATATTTCAAGATCGAACCGGGCCGCTCCGAAGCGGAAATGTATAATGCCTGGGTCGACAACGGTTTAATCGACCACCTGGCAGCACATCGGGTTAAGATTGCCCAGATCTGCATCGAGTGGGTGGAACGTTCAGGCCT
>SKMK01000065.1 GCA_007121075.1 Syntrophomonadaceae bacterium | reverse complement strand
TAAATAAACAGGAGGTGCAGGCAATGATTCATTTTGTGTCCAAGGATCACCATATCTTCAAATTTTCCGCTAAGAAAGATCCCGCCCTGACTCTGAATCCGGGGAAAAGTGTCCGCCTGGAAACGATGGACTGTTTTTCAGACCAGATCCAAAAGCCTGAGGACAGGCTGGAAGAGGTGGACTGGGATAAGATAAACCCTGCCACGGGTCCGGTCTACATAGCAGGGTCCAAGAAAGGAGACGCTTTAAAGGTAACGGTGGAAGAAATCAAGATCAACGATCAGGCCGTCATGCTTACAGGCAAAGACCTGGGAGTACTCGGCCATAAGCTGGAAGGCTTTCATTCCAAGGTGCTGCCGATTAAAGGAGGCAAAGCTGTCTTTGATGATAAAACTGCTTTTGCAATAGATCCGATGATCGGGGTGATCGGGGTGGCCCCGGAAGATAAAGAAATTAACTGCGGGACTCCCGATGTGCACGGAGGAAACATGGATACCAGCCTGATCAGGGAAAATGCCGTGGTCTACCTACCGGTCTGGGTGGAAGGGGGCTTGCTTGCCGCCGGTGACCTTCACGCTGTAATGGGCGACGGTGAGGTCTGCGTTTCGGGAGCGGAAGTTTCAGGCGAAATCCAGCTGAATGTGGCCCTGGTAAAAGAACTTAACTTGCCTACTCCCCTGGTGGAAAATGAGCAGAACCTGGCTGTAATTTATTCCCATAAAAGCCTTGATGAAGCTGTTACCGGAGCAGTGGAAATCATGGAAGAGCTGATCAAGGGGAAAACGGGCCTCTCCACGGCTGAAATTGCCATGCTCCTTAGCGCCGGCGGACAGGTCAGTATTTCACAGGTGGTCGATCCCCTGAAAACCGCCCGTTGCGAGATCCCCAAATGGATCCTGGACAATTACGGCTTCAGCCTCTATTAACCCCAATTTGTCAGGGGGACGAATTTGTCGGGGGGGCGGAGTTGGGTTGTCAGGGGGACGGAGTTGTTGGCCGTGTCAGGGGGACGGAGTTGTTGGCACCTCGATGAAACAGCCCGTGACGCCGGCATGCTGTTAGGAAAGGTTTAATTGACATTGTTGTCAACAACTCCGTCCCCCTGACATTCAGGGCCAAGTTTTTTTTCGCTAATTTTAAGTGGTTCACCATTTTTAATCGGGCGCGTTGATCTTTTCAGAATTTGCATCCCGACGGCTCCGACAATAACAGCGATGCCAATTACTTCGACCAGGGTATAATCTTCACCGGTAAACATACCCATAATCAGGTCAAAGTCGGAAGCGCCGACCCGGCTCAGGGCGAACCCGAATAATATTCCAAATCCCAGGAATCCCCTTTTTTTGTTTATTACCAGGCCCCTCCCATCAAAATGATCCGGATCAGGTTAGCGGAAATAATTCCGCCGATTACAAACATGATTGTAGCAAGGATACTTGAAATATGCAGGTTGCTAATGCCATGGATGCTGTGTCCGGAAGCACAGCCCCCGGCAATGCGGGCCCCGAGCCCCAGTAAAAGGCCGCCGGTAAAAAAGTAAGCGGCGCCGGTCAAGGCAGGTCAGCCGATAATGGCGGTGAATCGGCCCATTTCAGAAGTAAAACCGAGATTGCCGGAGAGGGCGGAGGAAATAAAACCGCCCAGGATTATACCGCCGATGAAGTAGACCCGCCAGCTCCAGGTTTCTTTGAATTTTTTATTAATCCACTGCAGGTGCCGGGTCGGGAGCAAGATTTTTACCAGGTTTCCGTAACCGGTGGAAACCCCCAGGGCTGTATTGTAAAAATAATAGAGCAGGGTACGAGCAGGCCGATGATGATGCCCCCGGCCCAAAAGGGCCAGGGGTCGACAAAGATTCTTTGCAGGAGCGCAGCGATCACTGTTCATCATCACCGGCTTCCATTGGAAAGCCGGCAGCAGACCAGGCGGTTGTTCCTCCAAAAACATTAAAAACACGTTTGAAATTCTTTTGCTTGAGCAGGCTGGCTGCTGTCATGGAGCGGTTGCCGACGTTGCATAAAACGATGATCGGTTTTTCGGGATCCCATTCCGTGTAGCGGTGCCGTATGTCCGGGGTGGGGGCATTAATAGTTTCTTTGATATGAGCCTCCTCAAACTCGCTCACAGCCCTGGTATCCAGGGCCAGTACCTTATAGTTATCGATCAGATCACGCAGTTTATGCACAGAAAGTGTTTCGACGATGTTAACAGGTAGGCCCTTGTTAATCCAGTTCTCGATAGATCCTTCCAGGTAACCGGCAATATTGTCAAGGCCTACGATATAAAAAGAGTTTTTGATTTTATCCAGCTTGTCGTGGTGTTCCATCACCAGGATTAGTTTGTCATCAGGAGGGACTACCCAGCCGGCAAATGTGGGCAAATTGCCATGTTTGCTGATGCTGAAGGCTCCAGGGATGTGGGCTGCGGCAAAAGATTGGTAACTGCGTACGTCGACAACTGAATACCCTTCCTTTTCAATGGCCTCGGCAACATCATCCGGTCCAAGGGAAGTGGTTTTCATTGTGTCCCGGAGCAAAACCGGCCCTTCCCGGTTGATTTCGGTACAGCGGGCAAAATGATCGGGCGCAGCCGGCATGCCTGTAAGGAGGTCTTCTTTAAAAGCTTCTAAATCATCATGCTGAAGGGCGTAGTTTTGTTTTCGTTCCATGCCGATGGTGCTCCAAAGCTTGGCCGAAAGGGCCCGGCCGCAGAGAGAGCCCATGCCGTGGGCTGGATAGACCTCGACATGATCAGGCAGCTCCTTGATCCGTTTTATGCTGTCGAAGAGTTTTTCGGCCAGTTCTTCTTCCCGGTTGGGGAAAAGGTCGGGCCGGCCGATATCGCCGACCAGCAAAGTGTCACCGGTAAATACCAGCACCGGTTCTTCTCCTCTCTCCAGGTCGGTGACAAGAGTAATGGTACAGTCAGGGGTGTGGCCGGGAGTTTCAAGCATTTTGAAACGCAGGTTTTCGACAATAAATTCTTCTTCGTCATCCAGGGCGTGGTGGGGGAATATGCAGTTGCCAATCTTGGGGGCATAGATCTGTGCCCCTGTTCTGTCTGCCAGTTCCATATGACCGGAGACAAAATCGGCATGAAGGTGTGTTTCAAGCACTGCCGCGATTTCCATGCCAAATTCTTCGGCCTTATCAATGTAGGGTTCGATATTACGGACCGGATCGACGACTACGCACTTTTCCCCGCTTCCGATAACGTATGAACACTGAGCGATACCCGGGGTATAAATTTGGGCAAAATGCATAAGTTTCTCCTCCTTTGAATTTATTTATATATGCAATACTGTTCGTGAGATTATTTATTATAAACCATTATATTCTTAAACTGCAGCCAGATAAAATTATATTACTGCCAGACGACAGTGATAACTGCGGCTGCAGTAACAACACATAAACTGGTTAAAACCAGGCCAAAGCGCATAAATGAAGCGAAGGGAAAAGGCGCTTTACTCATAACCATCAGGGCTGCCTGGTGAGTGGGAATTAGCAGGGTCAGGTTTGAACCGGCTGCTGCGGCCATCAGGGCCGCAGCTGTCTCCAGGCTGCTGTCCCCGGCGATTCCCACGGACAGTGGGGCCATAAATACGGCTGCGGCTGAATTGTTGATGGCGTTGGACAGGACCGATGCCACCAGGATCAGCATTAATATTAACCAGAAAGGAGTAAATCCTTCCGTGAAGCCGGCCAGGGCCGAAGAGAGCACCGCAAGGGCCCCGGTGTGCTCCAGGGTTTCGCCGATGCCGAGCATGGAGCCCAGGAAAAAAACAACCTTCAGGTCGATATTTTTATAAGCAGCAGTTGGCTTCAACACTCCGCTTATGATCATGAGCAGGGCCGCACTGCCGAAGCCAAAAGCAGGGTGTAAAAGACCGAAACTGACAGCAAGTACCGCTGCCAGAAGTATGATCAGCGTAACCTGCTTTTGACGGGTGGAAAAAGGTGCAAAATATAATTTCTCATCCAGATCTGCCTGCTCGCCGTCACCTTTGGTTGAGGCTTCTGCTTTTGCAGTATTCCCGAACTGGCCTCCAGTACCGGCCGGGCTATCCTCAGGATGTTTACCTGGCAATTTTTTTGATGTACATTTATCATTTCTCCCCGGGCTGCTGCCGGCTCCTGGAGCTATACCGCAAGATCTGCATATAAGCCATAAAATAAAAGCTATTGCGAGCATGGCCAGTCCGTGGGGAGCGTAATCGAACATTTTAAAAGACTGCCCCGTTGCTGAAAACATGTAGGAAGCAATTATGATATTGGGAGCGCTTCCAACCAGGGTCACAGTGCCACCCAATATTGAGGCCATGGCCAGGGGCAGTCCAAAACTGCCAGGATCGACCCCGGCTCGCCTGGCCATTCTAACTGAGGTAGGCAGCATGAGCCCTACTGCTCCGACATTATTCATAAATGCAGAAAGTATTGAGCCGGTTGCGGCGATGCTCAAGGTCTGGCCGTGCAGGTTGTGCACCCGACGGGCCAAGCCCTGGCCCAGTCCCCGCAGGATTCTTGACTCAACTATCCCCTGGCTGACCAGGAATACAGAAACGATTGTAGCCAGGGCAGGATGGCCGAATCCGGAAAAAATTACATCGGGCGGGGCTGTGCCGGAAAGGCCCAAAACAAGCAAGCCTGTTAGGGCCACCAGATCTATCCGAAAACTTCCGGATGCAACCAGAGCCAGGACAACAAGTAATATGGCCCAGGCCATCATTTGTTCTATCCCAAGTCACAACTCCTTACCTGAGACCTGATCCTAATATTATAAATAATATTATATATCAAGATCATTAATAAAAAAAGAGCCCGAAGCGGCTCATCAGCGATAATTAAAGCTTACCCGAAAAGCAAGGCCGGGATTTATTCTGCAAGGGCCTTATGGGTTTGATGCGGGAGCCCTGCCACCTGTTCCAGTTCCCTGATCGCCGGGGCCGGGTAGGCTGGTAAGACTGATTTCAGGATTTCTGGCTATAACCAAACTTTTTGGCTTTATATTAAGTTAGAAACTCAGGAAGCTGGAGCTTCACCATCCAGTAGAGAAAAATGAACACGCATTTTGGTAATAATCACACCCGGCTGTGGTGCTCGCCGGCGCAGGGAATGCAAACGGGCTGCCCGTTCTTGACCCTGGCCCGCGGTTCCATCACCCTTTCACCGCATACAGCGCATGTAATCGAGTTAAAGATCCTTGCTTTTTTAGGTATTTCCTGTTTTGTGGTTTGGATATCGACCACTTTTTCCAGCGGGTCGTTGAGGTATTGCTGAAGCGCTTCAGCAATTAATTCCGAAAAACGTTCCTGCTCTTCTTCTGTGGCCTCGCCGGCTAAAACCTTTTGGCGCAATTTGGCCAGTTCCGGAAAACGGTTTTCATCGGGCCCGTGAGGAACGATGCGAACGGCCTTGTTGTCCGAGCGGCGGATAAATGTATAGACCGGTTTGCCGTGGTCATAAAAGATCAGGTTCCCCTTGCCCATGGTGCAGCCGGTGACATACTGCACGGCATCGACAGAGCAGTTGTCGTTTTCGACGATGGCCACTATTTCCTCGTCAATACCACGGCCGCTCTGCAGTTCTTTCAAAGCCGCTTCCGCGACACGGTAGCCCATGGCCAGGCCGATACAGCTGTGCCCGTGGAATTTCTTTACCTCATCCCAGCCTGCCAGTTCTTTCATGGTGGTAATCCCTTCCGGCTTGTTTCAGAATTAAGATTCAAGGATGGGGCGAATTTTCTCAGCATAGACGGCGCTTTCGTTATCCCCGGTTACCAGTTCGATCTTTTCTGCTGCATCAACACCGAGGCCCAGTTCCACTGCCCTTTTAATTTGTTCCTGTTCGAAAATCGGGGTCTCCATGATTTCCCGGGTCGAGCCCAGGTCTTTTAAGATCGCTATACCTACCGCATCGACTGCTATGCGGTCGGTACCGGCCAGAAAGAGGCCAGCCTGTTTCTTTTTGCCGGTCATCGGCCCTTGTTCAACAAAAGTCTCCATAGCGTCCATGATGATTAGATCCGGGTCATAGCCGGTATTGATCTCGGCAATCATTTTTTTCATATTGGGGGAGCCATGTAGTTCCTGCATATAGCTGGTGCCTGCTTTGGGTACTATGCCCACGGCCAGTTTTAGGGTCATGGTAAAAATACCGCCAAACTGGTGGGTTTTCAGGCAGGGCAGGACCACGACACATTCTGCCTCTTTGATCATTTTTGGAACCAGGAATCCGTCTTTCCAGTGGCTGCCTGGAGGATCAACTTTAACCAATTCTTCCAGGGGGAGCTTGTCAAAGTTGACTACTTCGGCCCCGTATTTTTCGGCAACCTGGTGCACCCCTAAGGTTTCCATAACTTCAGCGCTGTCTACCGGCCCGCTTCTTTCCCCAATTGTAATCTTTTGCGCACCCATTTGTTTTAAATAAGCGAGACTTTCTTCTAATGTCTCCGGATGGGTTGAACCGGGATAAGGGTCGGCGGTGTTGAAGTTTGGCTTCAAAACTACTTTTTTATCCTTGACGGGGTTAATATCAAGCAGCTCCACGCTGCGCCGCAGGGCATCCCGCCTGTTATCTGCCTTTACCAGCGATATTTTAGTAAGTCCCTTTGCGCCTGCCATATAATCCTCCTCCTTGGATAAGTTGAATCCTGAGGCCTGCTGCACTCAGAAACTATTCGGTATATTTGTTATTATTATCTACATTATAACAGTAAATCCAGCAGTTAAAAAACACATGTAGCAAGGGGGCATGTAGCAAGGGGACGGGGTACTTGCTACGCATTTTTAGCCCTTGTTATTGATATAAGTAATCCCTCGTCAGGGGAAGTTCGTTGTTCAGGCCTTTGCTGAAAAGCAGCTGGTGAATATCTAGCCCGCTGTGGCGGAAAGATGAGGAGCTGCCAACCAGGAACAGCCGCCACATTCGGACAAACCTTTCCCCGTATTTTTCCTCTACCCGGTCGACTACTTTCTCGAAATTATCGGCCCACATACCGGTGGTCATGGCATAATGCAGGCGCAGGCTTTCTACGTCAATCAGGTGAAAGGAGTGTTCGGGAAGCTCCCAAACCGTTTCTCTCAAGGAGGGGATATAGCCCCAGGGGAAGATGTACTTTTCCAGCCATTCGTTGGGCGGCCTTTCATCCGGGCGGGTAATGCTGTGCAGCACTGAAAGCCCGCCCGGTTTTAACATTTTGTTCAGGCAGGAGAAATATTGGGGGATATATTCTTTACCGACATGTTCGAACATGCCCACGCTTACAATTTTGTCAAAGGTATGCCCTTCAGCGGCCAGATCCCGGTAATCGGCCAGGCGGACCTCGACTTTGCCTGACAGGCCTTCTTTCTCAATCCGGCGCCTGGTTTCTTCTTCCTGTTCTTTGCTGAGGGTAATGCCCAGGGCTTCTACACCGTGCTCCCGGGCCGCCTTGATAATCAGCCAGCCCCAGCCGCTGCCGATATCCAGCAGTTTTTCGCCTTTTTTAAGCTGCAGTTTACGCAGGATATGCTCAATTTTTTGCAGCTGCGCTTTTTCAAGGGAGTCATCCGGCGACTTAAAGTAGGCGCAGGAATAACTCATGGTTTCGTCCAGCCATAATTTATAGAAATCATTGCCCAGATCATAATGGTACTGGACTTTTTCAGCTTGTTGATCGCAGGTGGTCTCCTTTTGGCTTTTTAAAAATTTCTGGATAAAGCCTTCCATATTTTTATTGCCGTCAAATAAATCCTGGTTTTGAATTAAAAGCCTGAATACTGCTCTTAAATCACCTACGAAATCAATTTTTTTATCCATGTAGGCTTCGCCAAATTTTAGTTCCGGGTCACAGAGCATTTCTTTTAAATCCAATTTTTCATTGATGATTAACCTAATTGGTGGTTTCTGCTCACCATTTTCACCGTAAACCTCGGTCTTTCCGTCCCAGTAGGTTACTGCAAACGGTTCTCCTTTTAATCGCCGGAAAAGGGTCCTTAGAAGTTGTTTTTGCATCTGCCTACTCCTTTCATTGGTTATTTTCTTGCGCCTGCCGCCTGGTGAAAAACAGTATGATAAAGAAAGTTTTAGGTTCAGGACGTGGCCTGCCTTCTGGGTCCTGTAGCTTTAATATTCTGGGTACTGCTTAAATATTCGCCACTATAATTATATAGCACCTGATCTTAATTGCAACCGGGCCTGGACACGATCATCCTTGTATTTTTAGTATCTATCTGAGGATAGATGTGTTATACTAAATGTCAGATTATTAATTATATTTTTTTAGAAGCGAATATCGTACTGGTTATTGTATTTGCTCAGAGATTTTGACAAAGGAGGATCAATTGTTAATGGATGTATTAAGAGTTGCAGCAAAATCAAATCCCAATTCTGTAGCCGGAGCATTAGCAGGGGTTATAAGGGAAAAGGGGAAAGCTGAAATGCAGGCAATCGGGGCTGGTTCCCTAAATCAGGCCATTAAAGCAATGGCCATTGCCAGGGGATTTGTGGCTCCGGGAGGAATCGATCTGGTTTGCACCCCCGCTTTTGTTGATATCCAAATTAATGGGGAAGAGAGGACAGCAATAAAAATTATTGTCGGGCCACGGTAAGTTTAAATTTTTGGATGTTTGCGTTGGAAGTAATTCAGGTAGAAATCTCTGGGCAAATATAATGGTCATTACCTTTCAGCAAAGTTGACAACCTATGAAAACTATATCGTATAAGAGGGAGGAGGTACTTATAACAAAAAGCCTTGCGCCAAGCGGAGCAAACGTTTACAAAATAAACATAGAATCCTGCGTCTGTGGTGGTAACTGTATCGGAAAAGCATCGAGTAAATTCTTACCTATCCTTGCTAATGGGATTTCGGGCAGGTAGAATGGAGTGGAGCAGTTGAGAGCGGCACATTGACCAGCAAATTATCCGACCAGGCAGGAGAACCGGTAATGACTGAAGTAATTGATGAACGAAAATTAAAGCTGGGCTATTTGCAGATTCTTGCTGCAGCGATTATCTGGGGTACGTACGGGCTTTTTGTCAGGGCTCTTGATTATTCACCGGAATATATCCTGTTCCACCGTTTTTTATTTGGCTTTATCGGGCTGCTGATATTTACTTCGATCAGGGACGGGCTTGCTTCCCTGAGACCGGCCCTGGTCCACTGGAAATGGATGATCATCCCCGCTTTATTAACCGGCTTATCCTGGATGGCTTATACCTATTCCCTGATCTTTACCACAGTGGCCAATGCTGCTTTCTTGATCTATACCGCTCCCGTTTTTACAGTGCTCTTTGCTCCCTTAATGCTAAAAGAAAAGCTGGAGTTAAAAAGTATAGCGGCCCTTTTTGTTTCCCTGCTCGGCACGGGGGCGATCATGGGTTACAGCGGCCTTTTCAGCAGCGGAGCCAGCCTGCTGGGTGATATAATTGCCCTCCTGGGAGGAATGACCTACGGGTTTTTGGCCTTGTTTTTAAAAAGGGCACCCCGGGAAATACTTGGCCTTCCCTCCAACGTGATGCTTTCAGGATATGTCACTTTAGCTCTGTTCCCTTTTATCGTAACTTCCCTGGGCCGGTTCAGCTGGGAGGGGATCATGATTCTGCTGGCGCTGGGGTTATTCCAACAGTCATTTGGAGCCACCCTTTTCCACCTGGGCTTGCAGAGAGTTAAAGCCCAGCATGCCGGCATCCTCACCTACATTGAACCGCTGGCGGCCACGCTGATGGCGGCCCTGTTTTTGTATGAAGGATTGACCTGGGGCTCAATATTGGGCGGTGGCTTAATCATGGCCGGCGGTATGATCGTCGTGCTCAGGAGGAGTGCCAAAAAGGTGGTTGAAAAACCCTCCCCCAGACACTTTTAACCCCGGTGAGGGTCATATTGCGCTTATTTAACTCGCAGCGGGAGCTTTCAGGATTCCGGGCCGGTTGAGGACTTTAGCCCCGAAGGGTAAGATGGCCAGCATGGCCAGCTTCAAATGCTGGATTCCAAAAGGTATGCCGATGATAGTCAAGCTAAGCAAGGCGCCGATAGTCAGGTGAGCGAGGCACAGTTCCCAGCCTAAAAGCAGGATCCACAAAATATTGCCGATAAAACCGCCCACCCCAAAACTACCGATTTCCACGTCTCTGCCGAAAGGCCAGAGGACAAAACCGGCGATCTTGAAGAACTGGAGGCCGAAAGGGATGCCGACGATGGTCAGGCAGACCAGCACCCCGGCGATGGCCCACAGCATAGCGCCGATAATTCCTCCAAAGATGAGCCAGATAATATTTCCGATAAAGCGCAACACTAACATAGGCTAGCTCCTCACCTATTCAACTGATCTATATTGTAGCACAGTTTTCGACAGCGGCAATTTACGTGGCAAGGGGACGTGTAGCAAGGGGACGCGTGTAGCAAGGGACGGAGTTATTGCTACATCACCTCAAAATGCAGTTGAGGCAAACTAGAATATTGCTGACCTGGGACGGTGGAAATATCACTTTCCAGATTTATTCAGCCTGGAAAAAGCGATTGACATTGAACAATTGGCTTAACCTCGATAATTCTCCAAAAATAATGCAGCTTAGGTTTTCCGAGGTTACAATATACTGTTAAAAGTTATTATCCACCTTTATGCCTTTTCCTAAGTTTGGTTTTTATATTAACTTGAAATTATTCTTCTCCTGCAACCGTCTTTGCCTACAATTGATTTATTATGTCTATAATGTTATATTTTTAATTGAGATTAGATCTTGTTTTCAGAGGATACATTTATGTTTCTGTATGATGGCATGCATATCCCTTCAGGTAATTTAATGCATTATCTAAACTGTGTTATATAAGAGTATGTTAAATTTTATTTACATGAACTGGTCAGGACACCTGAGGAGTGAATAATTTTATGACTTTTAAACCTGTTTCTCATAAATCGCGAGTTTATATGGAGATTGTTGAGCAAATAAAAGAGCTGATAAAATCAGGCCATTTAAAGGCAGGCTCCCTGTTGCCTTCAGAGAGAGAATTAGCCGAAAAACTTGAGGTAAGTCGCAGTTCTGTGCGGGAGGCTGTAACTATTTTAGAGAGCCTGGGGATCTTAGAGGTTAAACACGGGAAAGGTTCTTTTGTCAGGGACTTTCAAAACACAAAAACGATGGAAAACTATTTTGATACTTTTGCCCTACTTTTTGATATAGATCCTTCGCAAACATTGCAATTGTTAGAGGTTCGGAAAATATTAGAACCTCAGGCCGCTGCCCTTGCTGCAAAAAATGCTACACTTGAGGATGTTTCCAGGCTACACGAAATACAGGAAGATATGAAAAAAGTTCTGGACCGGGAAGAAATAGGTTTGGATCCGGATTATAAATTTCATTTTCAAATTGCTTCCAGCACAGGTAACGATATTCTTGTTAGCACTTTAAATGCCCTTTCTGATTTGATGCGTAGAGGCCTTAGGCAAACCAGCTGGTTGTCATTAACAGATAAACAGCGAACCACAGATTCTATCATAGAACATGAACGGATTTTAGAGGCTATCGAAAAAAAAGATGCAGCTACTGCTCAAGACCTGATGCTAAATCACCTCGAAGAGGTTGAGCTTAATTTTAAGAAGAATTTAAAGGAGGACTTAGAAAAATGCCGATAGTGATTAATGAGCACTGGTGTAAAAAATGCCTGATTTGTATTGAAATGTGCCCCAGAAACCTGATCGAAGCTGATGAACAGGGTTTGCCCTACCTGAAAGATCCTGATGAATGCAATGAGTGTGAAAATTGTGCCTGGGTATGCCCTGATTTTGCAATAGATATACCGGAAAAGGAAGAAGTATAAATAAGGGATAGGAGTGAAAATAGATTGAACTCAGGATGTAATATGCAATTCTTGCAGGGAAATGAAGCCTGTGCTTTGGGGGCCATAGAAGCGGGAGTTCGCTTTTTCGGTGGTTATCCCATTACTCCGGCCACAGAAATAGCAGAAGTGATGGCCAGGGAACTACCTAAATTAGGCGGGGTATTTGTCCAGTTTGAAGATGAAATTGCCAGTATAGGAGCTGTAATTGGAGCATCTGTAGCGGGGACAAAAGCAATGACCGCAACCAGTGGCCCCGGTTTTAGCTTAAAGCAGGAGAATCTCGGTTATGCTATTCATGTGCAAATACCATGTGTGGTTGTTAATGTAATGCGCGGCGGACCCAGTACAGGTTTGCCTACCCTGCCCTCTCAATCTGATGTGATGCAGGCCAGGTGGGGAACACACGGGGATCACCCCATAATTGCCCTTGCCCCGTACTCTGTGCGGGAATGCTTTGATTTAACTGTCAGGGCGGTAAACTTATCTGAGCGCTTCCGTATCCCGGTAATCGTTCTGTCTGATGCCATTATCGGTCATGTAAGAGAAAAGGTTGTCCTTCCCAAAAGAGAAGAGTTGACCCTGGTGGAAAGGAAAAAGCCTACTGTAGATCCTGAAGATTATAAGCCTTTTGAAGATGATGGGACAGGAATCCCGCCCATGGCCAACCTTGGCGAAGATTACCTGTTTCATATCACAAGCAACAACTATGATGATGAAGGTTTTCCGGCCACTAATGATCACGATATTGCCGGCCGGCGTATTAAGAGCCTTTATAATAAAATAGAAAGATATCGAGACGAGATAGATGATGTGGATCTTTTTATGGTTGAAGATGCCGAGATAATAATAGTTGCTTATGGTTCAACAGCGCGTTCGGCCCGCCGGGCTGTTATGATGGCTCGTGAGGAAGGTATAAAAGCAGGGCTTTTCCGCCTAAAGACAATCTGGCCATTTCCTTACGACCACTTAAAAGCAGCAGCTGAGTCAGCTAATCATTTGCTTCTTGCTGAAATGAATATGTCTCAATTGGACAGTGAAGTAAGGAGTGCGACACATGATTTGGAGACCAAACTGCACGGTTTGCATCAAAGCAACGGCATGTTGATTACTCCTTACCAAATTTACGACAGCTTAAAAGGGTTGGTGTGAAATGAAAAGAAATAGTTATAAAAAATACCTGCGAACCCATAAATTGCCCCATATCTGGTGCCCCGGTTGCGGGCACGGGATAATCCTGGGAGCGGCTTTAAGAGCTATGGATGAACTGGAGTTGGATCCTTATAAAACCGTTGCTGTTACTGCTATAGGTTGCTCTGCCCGCACCAATGCGATCATGAATTGCAATACGATCCAGACTACCCATGGGCGGAGCCTTACCTTTGCCAGTGGAATTAAAATGGCCCGGCCCGATTTGACCGTCTTATTATTTGTTGGTGACGGTGATGGGGCGGCAATTGGAGGTAACCACCTTATTCATGCCGCCCGGCGGAATGTTGATTTAACCACAATCCTTTTGAACAACAGCATTTACGGGATGACCGGCGGTCAGTATTCACCCCTGACACCATATCAAAAAACAGCTTCTACTTCCCCTTACGGCAACCTGGAACAGGATTTTGATGTTTGCAAGCTTGCCGATGCAGCAGGAGCGTCTTACGTAGCCAGGGGCATTGCTCATGATCCCAGGCATTTAAGCAGATTAATTCGTGGTGGAATTGAGCATAAAGGGTTTTCTTTCATTGAGGGTATTAGCCAATGTCCTACTTATTACGGGCGCAGGAACAAATTTTCATCACCGCTTGAGATAATGCGCTGGGTGAAAGAAAGGTCTGTCAGGGTGAAGCCTGAAACCTATAACTTCAGTCAGGACATGGATGGGGCTATCCCTGTGGGGCTCTTGAGCCACAGGAATCTCCCTGAGTTTACAGATGAATACCGCAAGCTGGTGGAGCAACTGCAGAAAGGAGACAATGCTTAATGAATAATAAGGAGTACCAGGTACGGCTGAGCGGATTTGGCGGGCAGGGTATTATTCTTGCCGGCATCATACTGGGTGAAGCGGTTTCTCTTTATGAAAACAGGTTTGCGGTGCAGTTTCAATCATATGGACCGGAAGCAAGGGGCGGGGCAAGCCGGGCTGAAGTGGTTATTAGTGATGAAGAGATAGATTTGCTGGAGCTAATAGAACCTGATGTTTTCTTGGCCTTATCTCAACAGGCTTTTGATAAATATATTGGTGATGCCCACGAAAAAGCACTGGTCATTGTAGATCCTGATTATGTAACTAATGCCCCATTATCTTCAAGGAAAGTGTTTGCCGTTCCTGTTTCTAGAATTGCCCGGGAGCAGATAGGAAAGACCATAGTCATAAACATGGTGGCTTTGGGCGCTTTGGCCGCAATCACCGGACTGGTTGGCATAGATGCTTTGAAAAAAGCTGTTTCCGCAAGGGTTCCACCGGGAACCGAAAAAATTAACTTAAAAGCAGTCCTGGCAGGGTACGAAAGTGCCCGGGAAATGAATTAAAATGGTGTAATTTAATGAACTTCCAGATTAAGAAGCAGCTATTTGCACAAGAAGCACTATCTTTTTAGAAGTTGCGCTAAAAGTATAAATTAAGAAGAGGCTGGATGAAAATGATAATTCTTGCCTGCTTTTATTTAAAGCAAGCAAATAAAAAAGGGAGGTTTGAAAATGCCGATATTAAATGTAAATATGATTAAAGGAAGAACTTTGGAGCAAAAACGTGAAATGGTAAAAGAAGTTACTGATTCAATTGCTAAAACCTTGAACTGTGACAAAGAAGCTGTAAGGATCCTCATTAATGAGATTGATAAAGAAGATATCAGTGTTGGAGGGGTTTTGCGCGCAGATAAAGAAGCATAATTCTCGCCGGTTTACTAGTTGTGATTTAAGAAAACTTAAAGTTTTTATATGGGGGAAATTTTATGGATGAAAAAGGAAATGCTATTAAAGCAGAGAAGCTTATTGCCGGGGCAATAGATATGCATATACATACAAACCCGGATTTATTCCCCCGACTGATCAGCGACATAGAAGTGGCCCGTGAAGCGAAAAATACCGGGATGGGCGGCATAGTTATTAAAAATCATTTTACGACTACTGCTGACCGGGCTGCACTAGCCCGCGAAATCACGAGCTTTCCTGTTTTTGGTGGGCTGGTGCTTAACAATCCGGTTGGCGGTTTAAATCCAGAAGCGGTGGAAGTATCTTTAAAATTAGGGGCGAAAATTATTTGGATGCCCACCATCTATGCTGAATACCAGCTTAAAGACCCGGACGTGGTCAAAATGTTTAATATGGCCGTTGGCCATGACACAAAAGGAATTAGCCTGATTGATCAAAACCTGAACCTTAAAAATAAAGTTAAAGAAATACTGGATCTGATTATAGGGTACAAAGCCATCCTGGCAACGGGCCATATATCAAAACAGGAATCTAACCTGCTCGTTGAAGAAGCAAATAACATGGGCGTTAAAAAAATCATCCTTACCCATCCACTGTCCCCGATGTTCGATTATACAACAGGTGAAATCCGTGAATTAGTGGCAAAAGGAGTTTCTCTGGTGGAATTTAACGTCCTTGATACTACAGAGGTGGTTAGCAAACCCATCTCGGCAGAATTAATTGCAGATACAATAAAAGCGATCGGGGCTAACAAAGCAGTAATGGCTACCGATGGAGGGCAAACCATCAACCCCAGCCCGGTGAAAATGATGCTGGATTATATCGATACCATGCTCGGCCTGGGAATATCTGAAGAGGATATTAAAACCATGGTCTGTGACAACCCGGCAAAGATATTAGAATTATAACCGGTTGACCTGGCATGTTGTTATCTTAATTTGCACCCTAACCGTTTGAGGACTTCTATCCCGAAGGGTAAGATAGCCAGCATAGTCTGCTTTGAATGGTAGGTTTACTAAGTGAGTGCCTGTGATGGTCAGGCAGGCCAGCACCTCGGCGAGGGACCACAGCAGAGTCCCGATAATTCCGCCAAAAATGAGTCAGATTATATTTCAGGATAGCGCAGAACTCGCAAGGGCGCAATTCCCCGTTTGGGCCACCCTATATTGTCATATTTTGGAACAGTAGTTGCCGGACTGTATTTTGCAGGGCAGCATTAACGCGAGTAGATACGCCTGGCCGCCTCCGATGCGGCCAGTGTCGCTTTCCGCAGGAAATCCTGGGCTATCCGCAGCCGGGATTGTTTTAAAGCGTATCGTTTTTCTTTATCGGTTTCTATTGCTTCATACATGTAGGTATCCATGGTTACTTCGATTTGAATGGCGTGGACATCATTGTCCGGGTCGCTGTGCATCCGGGTGATGAATCCCCCAGAATAAGGGTCGTTTTTAGCAAATGTTAATCCCAGGCCGTACGGCTTGATACCTTGCTTTAGGGTATTGACAAAAGCTGAAATAATTTCCGGGTGGGCCGAGGTATCATCCAGGGTCCCCACCACAATGTTGTCTCTTTCTTCTCCCTTGTCATGCACCCGGCCAAGTCCCACCGAGGTCATAGAGTGGGCGTCAATAAGCAGGGCATAGCCCCGCTCTTTTTTGAGTTTTTTGATGAGCGAGTCCAGGAGGTCGTGATAGAGATCGTAATACTCCAGTATGCTTTCCTCCTGGGTGGGAGAATACCCTTTTTGCAGGAACAGTTCGTCTTTGACGCTGTAGTATTCTGTAGGGGGATTCGATAGATGCCTGGGCACGTGTTTGGACTCAGAGCCATTCCGGCTGCGATTCAGGTCCACAAAAAACGGGGCCAACCGGGAGATGACCTGGAGTCCCCCAATGGCTTCAAAAAGGATATCGCTAAAGAGATCTATTTCCAGGAGGGACTTTGCATTTAGCTCGAAGTGCCCCTTATATTTTGCCGGCAAAAGAACACCGGAATGGGGAATTGACAGAATAAAGTCCGGGTTTTGGGGCCGGAATTCGATTAAATCTTTGGTTGAAAGAACATACTTTTCCTCGCTGAAAACATCTACTACCTCGACCTCTTCAGCATGCCCTTCATAGTGGCCATAAATGTCATCCCACTGGTAAGCCGGCTGGGTGGTAATGGTTTGCACCATTGCTGAAGGGGCTTTTGATTTGCCCAGCAGTTCGCTTTCCAGGCGGTCGAGGGCCATATTGCTCAAAGAGATCCCGTATAATTCAAGCAGGCCCTGTCCTCCGGGAAAAGCGTTGACTTCGATCACTTTTCCGGAGTGAAGCATGTCAACAGACAGCAGCCGGCTTTGCGGAAAGTTTTTTTGTGCTTTCCGGGCGATTTCCTCCTGTCCGGGGGTAAGGGTATGGGGAAGCTGGCTTGCTCCCAGGCTGAAGTTGGTTTTCCATTCACCAGGCGCCGCTTCTCTGAGCATGGTGCCGATAAGTTCCCCGTCAAAGAAAGTTACCACGATGTCGCCCTTTTCTATCTCGGGGCAGTATTCCTGCAGGATGATATGGTCGTACAAATTAAGATACATGTTGATAACTTCGGACAGTTCAGGGTCGTCAAAGCCGATCCGGTGCACACCGTGGCCGCAACCGTAGCCGTAACGATCTTTTAAGACAAAAAAGCCGTCATTGCGCGGCAGCTTGCTTAAAGCTGCTGTGGCTTCATCCAGGCTGCCGGTAGCGTAAGTCAGGGGTTGGGGCAGGTCTGGACAGCGAACCGCAATCTCATATTTATCATTAGTGGAAAGAGTGGCTTCCACACTTTCGATTAGAATCCCGTGATCTTCAATGGCGCGGATCAGGTCGAGGTTAGGCGTGCCGGAATGCCTGACATCGTCTGCCCTGAAAAAGCAAAGGTCTATAGTGCTTAGATCTACCGGCCGTTCATCGATTTTCTTAAGCAAGCGGTAGCATTCGAGGGGATCGCTGTACCAGTTTTCTGGCAGGGCCAGGACTGATGCCTTGGCATGGGGCCTGTCTTCATGGAGGAAAAGGTCTTCCATGCTGAAGTGATAGAGTGAATGCCCGCGGGCTGCCGCAACACTTAAGATCTGGTTAATCCCGGTATTGTAGAGGTCTATTTCCAGGCTGGTATAGCTGAGCCGCCCGCTTTCGAAGGCAATGTTAAGTATCTGATCATTTTTGTCCATCCAGTAACCTTTCTGTTCTCAAATTTTACTTTTGGTGGAAATGTAACTTGAGTAATGCGATAAGATTATAGCAATGGCGGGTGGCGGTGTCAAACATTTTCGACGAAATTAGCGGTTGGTGGGTGATAATGCCGCCTTGTTATTGATTATGATAGTATGTCATCTATGGAGGGCAGGTTGTTAATGCCACAGAAGCAGCTAAACCGCTATTTATCAATTACACACGGCCTAGATTGCGGGATAAGCGTAAAGGGACTGCAGTTTAATTTGCCAGTAAAAAGATGCTTAAGTGCCGGAATAATAATGTCTTTTCATGTATAGAGTATAACGTTTAAAACAGGTTTGCCTGCCAGCTTTGGTTGCCCGTTAAGTTCAACCTGTGTTATAAAAAGGCTAAGGCATTACCGGGGGTAGACCAGTATAACGGGTAGGAAAAGGGGTGTAATAAGATTATGAAGAAAAACTGGCCCTTAAGTATACCGGGTTTTTTATTGATCGGTATCCTAATATTTGCCGGGATCTTATCCTGGCAAGGGTACAGGAATCTTGAAAACCGGGCTGAAGAGCTCGAACAATCACTGGTCGCCCTTGAGAGTGAACTGAAACAGCTTAATGAAGAAGTGGCGGAGCTCGAGAAGCGGTTGGAGATGGCCAGGCGGGAAGCAGAGGAGGAAGATGAACTTTTGCTAGTAGAAGGGCTGGTCAGGATAAGGGATCTGGATCCTACCATCGAGGTCGATTTGCGCTATGCCGGTGAGGATAATTTTACCGGGCGTCAGCTGTATCCGGTAGCGCTGTGCCTTTTGCAAAAAGGAACCGCGGAAAAATTAATCTCCGCCCAGGCCGAGTTCAGGGCGGACGGTTACAGCCTTAAAATATGGGACGCGTACCGGCCTTTAAGCGTGCAGGAAAATCTGTGGGAAGCGTTTCCCGACAGCAGGTATGTCGCCTCGCCGGAGGTGGGCTCCAACCATAACCGGGGCGCGGCGGTGGACGTGACCCTGGTGGACGAAGAAGGGGAAGAGCTGGTTATGCCCACCGGTTTTGATGAGTTTGTGCCCGAGGCTGCGCGCAGTTATCCGGACATACCGGATGAGGCCCGGGAAAACATGGAGTACCTGACAGAGGTCATGGTGGGTAACGGCTTTACCACCATCGAAAGCGAATGGTGGCATTTCAACGATGAAAATATAGATGAATACCCCCTGCTGGATGTCCGGCTTGAAGATTTCGCCGGCAAATACTTTTCCCGGTAAAGATATACTAAAGTTTAAAGCCGGCCAGGTTGATCACCGTGTGAGAAAATTGCTATAATTATTTTAAGCAGCAGACTTTTTCCCGTTAATCTTTTTCTCACCAGGCCAGCGCTGTTTTTCTTTCCAGAAAGTTGTGCCTCCAGTTTCATTTAACGCCAAGATTGCAGAAAGGAGAATTTAAATGCCCGACAATGACAAATTTAAAGAAGGCAAGGAATGTTATACCGACATCCCCCAGGAGACGGAAGGATTTTTCCTTAAAGGCTCCAACTCGCTGGATTGGGGCATGAAAAACAGGCTGGGACGTATTTTTAACCCTGAATCCGGCAAGACGGTGATGCTGGCCATCGATCACGGCTACTTTCAGGGTCCTACCAGCGGCCTGGAGCGAGTTGACATCAACATCCTGCCCCTGGTCCCTTACGCCGATACCCTGATGCTGACCCGGGGAATTTTAAGGAGCATCATTCCCCCTTCAATTTCCCAATCGATCGTGCTCAGGGTTTCTGGAGGCTCCAGCATCTTAAAAGAGCTCTCCAACGAGAAAATAGCGGTCGATATCGAAGATTCAATTCGGCTTAATGCCTGTGCTATGGCGGTGCAGGTTTTTGTCGGCGGTGAATATGAACGGCAGTCGATTATTAATATGACCAGGATGGTGGATATGGGTAACCGTTACGGGATCCCCACCCTCGCCGTGACGGCGGTGGGCAAGGATATGCAGAGGGATGCCCGTTACTTCAGGCTGGCGACCAGGATTTGCGCCGAGCTCGGTGCCCATTATATCAAGAGCTACTATGTCGAGGACGGTTTCGACACGGTTACCGCTTCCTGCCCGGTGCCAATCGTGATGGCCGGCGGCAAGAAAATTCCTGAATTCGATGCCCTGACCATGGCTTACAAGGCGATCCAGGAAGGCGCTGCCGGGGTGGACATGGGTCGGAATATCTTCCAATCGGATGCGCCCGTGGCAATGATCCAGGCCGTAAATGCCGTGGTGCATAAAAATGAAACGCCGGAAAAAGCATATGAGCTGTTTCAAACCCTGAAAAATGAATGCTGATCAGGGTTATGTCCAGCTTGAGTGTGGGGTGGAGGTAGGATGAAAGTTTCCCGGTGGTATAACAACATGGATATCAGGATTGAAGAGGCTCCTGTGCCTGTGCCCGGGCCGAAAGAGATGGTGGTCAAGGTGCGCTCCTGCGGCATCTGCGGCAGTGATATCGTTGAATGGTACCGCCTGCCGAGGGCGCCCCTGGTGCAGGGCCATGAACTGGGGGCGGAAGTGGTGCAAACCGGGCCGGAAGTAAAACAATACAAACCCGGGGACAGGGTTTTTATTGCCCCTAAAGTTCCCTGCCATGAGTGTTATTACTGTAAAAACGAGCATTACCCGCAGTGTGCGCAGGTTAAAGAAAGGCTGCCCGGCGGCCTTGCGGAATATATCCTGGTTCCGGAGACGTTAGTCGAGCACGGGGTCTTCCTGCTGCCCGACCACGTAACCTATGATCAAAGCACCTTTATTGAACCTTTGGCCTGTGTGATCAGGGCTCAAAAGTTGGCCGGTATTAAGGAAGGGCAGAGTGTCCTGGTTTTAGGCTGCGGGATGTCCGGGTTGCTGAACATAAAATATGCAAAGGTTAAGAATGCCCGGGTTATAGCTACAGATATCAACCCCGTACGGCTGGAATATGCCCGGCAGGCCGGCGCGGAACTTGTGATTGATGCCGCAGACGATGTGGCCCGGAAACTGGTCGATCAGACCGGCAGGAAAGCCGATCTGGTGATGATCTGCACCTCTTCCATGGCTGCAGTAGATCAAGCCTGGGAGGCTGTGGACAAGGGCGGTGCCGTGGTTTTCTTTGCTGTGCCCGGCCCGGACCAGCAGGTTACCGTTCCCATCAACGACTTTTGGACCAAAGAAATCAGGATCCTCACCTCCTATTACTGCAGCCCCGCGGATTGTGCCGAAGCCCTGGAGCTGATCGCTTCGGGTCAACTAGAGGTTGAAGACATGATCACGCATGTGCTGCCTTTGAAAGATGTTGAAAGAGGTTTCCAGCTGGTCACTGAAGGGAAAGATTCTCTCAAGGTAATCATCAGGCCCAATGATTAGACTTGAAGCCATGGTAAATATTACTTCGATCAGTTGTGAGTTAGCCCTAAGAAGTACCGGTGTTTTTGCCTGCAGCTATTAAAAAGTCTTGTTCGAAGAATATTTCCCCGTCTCAATCAACTCTCTCACATAAAGATCCATATAATCTTTGCGCAAGTGTTCCAGGCTTTTTTCCAACAGCCGCATAGTGCCGTCATAGGAGCGGTCCCGGGTTTTGGTCGCCAGGAAAACTTCTTTTCGGCGATACTCCATCACCCGGCCGATGTTGTTTTCGCTGTGGCCGTCGCCATAAGTAGGTGAGGTATCTATATAACTGACGCCAAGGTCTATGGCCCGGTTGATTATTGATTCTGCTTCGTCTTTCATTTCCGGCTTATTGATCGTTGCTTCACCCCCCAGGCTGAAAAGGGAAACTGTGTATTTTGTTTTACCAGGCTGCCTTTTGGGAATCATTATTCTTTACCTCCTCAAGGCTGGATCTGAAAATCAGTCATCCCAAAATTAGTATGCATGGTGGTGATATCATCTGAACTTGCGTGCATACCGACGATTAGGGAATAGGATTCACCAGGTAAAATTTGTTCCACGTTATAACCTTCTCCATCGGGAAAAACCATGGGATAAGAAAACTCCATGATGGTGACTCCTTCAGTGCGGTTAAAATAAAATTCATTAACTGCTGTAACTCCCGCTTCTGAATGGGTATTTCCAACTCCCACATCGTCCCTGTATACCGGATTTCCATCATCATAATAGCCGAGAACCATATTCGATCCGTCCATACCGCTGCCGCTTTCGTTAAAGCCAACTGCAAGCCAACCTTCTACTTCTGCTTCTGCGTAGACATACATATAATCATCATCATGTGCCAGGTAGATAAGGGATCCTGCAACTTCAAGCGGGTCCGTTGGGTATCCTTCGTTGGTACCATCAATGGGCAGTGGTTGATCAACCTGACCCATACCATATTCCGGTTCATCGTTCGGCTCCTCGGGGGGGTCGACTTCACAACCAATAAGTAAAACCAGGGACAACACAAACGCCGCAACAAGTAATACCCTTTTAATCATTTTTAAACCCTCCTGTTAGTTTATCCAATCTACCAGCCTGTTCATCAACAAGACAATCTAAAATTTTTCTTCGTACAAAAGCGATGCTTCGTTTTCACGATCGAAAAGATGCACGTTTTCCACTTCGAAATGGACCTTAACCTTGTCATGAACCCTGATATTTTTCAAGGGATCAACGCGGGCGACAACTGTGTCTCCTTTCAGGTTTAGAAAAAGATGGGTTTCTGAACCCAGGAGCTCTGTTACTTCAACTATGGCAATGTTTTCATCACCTTCTTTAGCGTGGGACACATCTAAATGTTCCGGCCTGACCCCGAGGGTGACTTCTCGCACACTTAAGCGGTCATTGTCTTTCAACCGGGCAGAAAGCTCCGGGATCAGATCTATACTTCCCCCTTTAAAACCGACAGAGACAGTGCCGTTATCTTCGGTAAGTTTAGCGTCAACAAAGTTCATTTGCGGCGAACCGATAAACCCGGCAACAAACTGGTTTACCGGGAACTTGTAAAGGGTGAAGGGGTCTGCTACCTGTTGGACAATCCCGTCGTTTAAGACCACAATGCGCGTGCCCATGGTCATGGCTTCGATTTGATCGTGGGTTACATAGACAAAGGTAGTCTCCAAGCGCAGGTGCAGTTTGCTCAGTTCGGCCCTGGTCTGCACCCTTAACTTGGCATCAAGGTTAGACAGCGGTTCGTCCATTAAAAACACTTTTGGATCGCGAACTATGGCCCGTCCCAAAGCCACTCTCTGTCTCTGCCCCCCAGAAAGCTGTTTTGGTTTCCGGTCAAGGAATTCTTGAAGTCCCAGGATTTTAGCCGCGTTTTCAACTTTTTCTTTGATCTGGTTTTTAGGCATCCGGCGCAGTTTTAGGCCAAAACCCATATTGTCGAAAATCGACATATGCGGATAAAGAGCGTAGTTCTGAAAAACCATCGCGATATCGCGATCTTTCGGAGAGACATCGTTTACATGCTCGCCATCAATGTAAAGGTCGCCGGCAGTAATTTCTTCAAGACCTGCAATCATCCGCAAAACGGTCGATTTGCCGCAACCCGACGGGCCGACCAGGACAACAAATTCTTTGTCCTCAATTTTCAGGCTTACGTCCTTAACCGCGTGGGTGCCGTTAGGAAAAATCTTGTTAAGTTTAACCAGGTCTAAGCTTGCCAAATTATCAACCCCAAGTATTATCTTTTACGCTAACGCTGATCAGAGTACAAAAGATATAATAACACAAATCATCAATCATCTTATACAAACATCATATATAGATTGCCCTTACCCGGAGCTGTGATACTCCGGGTAAGGGGATTATGGTTTGGTCCTTTTCTTGGCTCTAATTTTAGAATAAGGGTTTACTCTATTTCGAGCCCTGTTATATCTTGAATGTCAAGTTCCAGTTCTTCAAAAGCATCTTCTGCTGTCATTTCACCGGTCAGCACATCATGCACTGCGGTGAAGAACGCTTCGGATACAGCGCTGTAGTTCGGTGCAGTCGCGGTAGAGGGCCTTGCAACTGCGTTGATGAAGACATCAAAAAGATCTTCGAACCACGGGTGCGCTTCAATAACGTCCGGATCCTCGTAGAGATCCATAATTGTCGGAATCATGGTGCCTTCAATGGCCCGATGTTTCTGGCTTTCATAGTTTGCCATGAACAGGGCGAGATCGGCAGCTTCCTCAGGATGTTCGCTGTATTCGCTTACAGCAAGCTGCCATCCACCCAGAGTGGCCGAGCCTGCTCCAGCCAACCCGGCCGGGAGAGGGCCAACACCGAATACATCTGTAACTGCACTATCTTCAGATGCGCTGAGAGCGAAAGCATAGGGCCAGTTGCGCATAAAAGCCGCATCTCCGGTGTGCCATATTGCACGTGCATCTTCTTCAGCAAATGTGGTTACGCCGTCAGGAGATATAGTGCCGACCCAACCGGCAGCCTGGTTAACTATATCAATTGCATTTTGATTATTGATAGTGATCACTCCGTCAGGGCTGACAATCGTGCCGCCATCGTTTGAATCGATCCATTCCAGGGCATTGGTGGTTAGCCCTTCGTAAGCGTCACCCTGCCATACATAACCCCAAAAATCTGGATTATCTACACGCTCACCTTCCTGGATAATCTGGGCTGCTTCCTCCAGTTCATCCCAGGTTTCAGGTACTT
>SKMK01000002.1 GCA_007121075.1 Syntrophomonadaceae bacterium | reverse complement strand
CCAAAATGGGCCTTTACCTGGACGAGGGTTTGAGCCCGCAGGAGATCGAGAAAAATTTTGCCCCCGGCATCGAAAGGTTTAAAGAGGAAAGAAAGAAATACCTCCTGCCCCAGTATTGATTATAATTAGATATACAAAAAACATTTAAAATTCACCACCAGATGAATAAAAATATTAACATGCATGTTATTGGTGGAATCTAAAAGAAGAAATTTATCGGGTAACTGGGGTTTTGCAAAGTTAACTGCTTTGCCTGGGATTAATGAAAAATTAATTTTAGTACTGCAGCGAAAAACAAACAGTAAAGTAAGCAGTTAAGCTGTATCTGCGAGGACGGTTTGATTGTCACCGAAAAGAAGGGCAGGTCCGGCACGGATGACAATGGGGCCATCTTCATAGCCTGGCGATTCCTTGGAGCAAGTTATATTTCGATGTAGTGTTAAATTGTTTTTGGTTATAATAGATAACAAATTTAATTGTTCTGAGAAAATTCTAGAGAAAGGAGCTGATAAGTAATGGCCGAAGAGTGGTACGTGGCAAGGAAGGGTGAAAAATACGGCCCTTTCAGCTGGGATCAGATCGCCTCTAATTATAGCGGCGGAAAAATCAGGGGTGATGATTTGCTATGGAGCCAGTCTACAGGGGACTGGATCAGGGCGGATCAGCTGCCGGCTTTGGCAAAGGGTACTGCTAATAATCAGCAAGGAAGCAGGCATGCCCAGTCCGCCTCAGGATTGAATTATACCATCCTGGGATCAGTTATGCCCATGGTTGAAATTAAGCTGAAAAGAGATGAGCGCCTGTATGCCCAGAGCGGAGCCATGCAGTGGATGGATCAGAATATCAAAATGGACACGGAAATGAAAGGCGGAGTTTTCGGTGCCCTTAAGCGGCAGGTGTCAGGGGAGTCGATGTTTGTCCAGTATTTTACCGGTCTGGCTGACGGGGCGGTAGTGGCTTTTGGCCATACTTACCCGGGCAACATCATTCCTGTGGATGTTTCTTCCGGGCCGATTATATGCCAGCGGAGGGCTTTCCTGTGTGCGTTTGAAACGGTCGAATACAATGTTTTCTTCCAGCGCCGCATCGGGGCGGGTTTCTTCGGCGGGGAAGGGTTTATCATGCAGAAACTGTCAGGCCGGGGAACCGCCTTCATAGAGATCGATGGGGAATGTATTGAAAAACAGCTGGCTCCCGGGGAAAAAATCAGCGTGGAAACCGGTTCGGTTGGCGCTTTTGAAGAAAGCGTCAATTTTAACATCGAAAGAGTCAAAGGCATCAAGAACATGTTTCTCGGTGGAGAAGGAATGTTTCTTACCACCCTGACCGGCCCAGGTAAAATCTGGCTTCAGACGATGCCCATTCAAAGCATGACTGCAGAATTGTTCCAGTACCTGCCCAGCAGTCGGGGTAATTAATTGCCCTGTTTTTGAGGGCGGCAGGTTTCAACAAAGAACCAGGCAGGCTAAGTTTGCTGTGAGATTCTAAAAGTTTTCAGGAAAACGGGGATGAATACCGATCGCTGTGTGAAGCGTTGTTCATCCCCGTCTTTATGGCTGGATCCCTTTAATTAAGCCCGTTAACTGCTCTTATTCAAGCCTGTTTCCGCACTCGCCGCAGAAGCGACTTCCGGCTGTGCTTTTTGTCCCGCACCTTTCACATTCGGCCAGGGAGAGGTTAGAGCCGCAGTTGTTGCAGAACTTGCCTTCCCCGGATGGTTTGCCGCAGCTAGGGCAAATGGTTTGCTTGCTTTCAATTTCGCCGTCAAAAACCCTGGTATGGCCGGCTTTTTCCTGGATATCCTTAACCATCTTGCTCGATCGGTTACTGGCTACCTCTACATTTAGCCGCGGGGCATCTTTGACACATAGACCTTCCTGTTCATTCCAGTCAACTTCGCAGACCCATTTGTGACATTTGGGGCAGCGGTGGAAGTGGCCTTTTGCTTCGTTTTGAGCAATTTGAAAAGCCTGCTCGTGTTCCTTGTGCCATTCCGGGCTCATTCCTTTAAAACGGCCGGTTATAACATTGGCGGCACGGTCAATCTGCCAGCCGGTGCTGTGCTTGCCCAAAAGCGAAGCCCCGATCCTGGCCGCACTGCCCAATCCTTTCATTTTTTGCCCTTTTTTATAAGTGCTTGACTCAATAAAACTGGTTTTATGGCCGTCCCGACATACATCACAGAAAAAAGTAAACTGGAAGCCTGCCTCGGTGCTGTTATCTGCAAAATTACTCGTAAAAGACTGCATGGTCATAGTTCTACCTCCTAATTCGATTAATTTAATGGTTGCTTGCATTTAACACATTTTTCTTCAAGTGGTGGTTGGAGCTCGCCGCAATTTGGCGCTTTGCAAATGACCAGTAACCTTTCATCACAGTGATCGCAGTAGTCGCCAAAAAAAGTTTCTTTCCCGCAGTGCGGACAGGTTAGCAGGAGGGCCATGCCGCAGTCGCTGCACTTGGCCCAGTTTTTGCGAACCGGGCGCCGACAGCGGGGGCACCTCAATGATCGAAGGGGGTTTACCTTGCCGCAGTGGGGGCAGGTATTGGAATTTTTTTTACTTTTGTGAAAAGAGCTCATCCTGCCAGCTTTAGAAGAAACGGAGGCTTTTCTGAGTACAGCGGTATTCCAGGTCGCTTGATCTAAACCAGTTTTTCCTGTAAAAATATCTTATACGTACTTTATTCCCGCATAACAGGAGGCAATTTTAACAGTGAAAGTGTTGGCCATGGCCGATGTCCATCAATCAGTGTGTCACTGGGAGATGCTTGTTAAGGCAGTAGAAAAAGAAAAACCGGAATTGGTTCTGATAGCGGGAGATTTGCTGCCCAAGTACGAAGGAATCCTGGCCCAGGTGTCATTTGTGCATCGCCTCAAGGAATATGCCTCTGCCATACGGGCAATGAGGACGGAGCTTATCCTGATTCTTGGCAATGATGATAACCAGCTGGCGATACCGGAAATGGAGAAGGGAGATTGGGAGGGTCTGTGGCATTACATCCCTGACCGGGCCCGTAAAGTAAAAGGGTACGAGTTTTGCGGGTGCCCCTGGATCCGGGATTACCCCTTTGCATATAAGTACTGGGTAGCCCCGGACAGACCGGGAGAAGTTTATATTGATCCGGTTCAGCTCGGGCCGCCAGCAGTAATAAACAGTGATAATGATATAGAAATCATACCGGACCTGGGGGAGTACCTGACGAGCAAACTTTCAGTTAAAGAATCACTTGAGAATATGGCTGACCGGGTTAATGATCCCGGGCGGTCTATCTGGCTGATCCATGATCCGCCAAGTAGCATGGAGTTGGACCTCTGTGCTACCGGAAACCGGGTTGGGAACCCGGCGGTATACCAGTTTTTATTAGAAAGACAACCCCTGCTTTCCATTCACGGCCACATCCATGAAGCGCCGACTTATAACGGAGGAATATGGGCTGCAAAGATTGGCAAAACGTGGTGCATCCAGGCCGGGCAGGTAGAACATGATCTCAGCTACGTTACTTTTAATCTTGACCTGGGAAAGGTTAAAAACCTCAGGCACTCCCTTTATGGGAATCAAGGTTCCCCGCGACAGGTTTAATAATAATCTCCTGTATTGTTTAACCGGCCTCAGATAATTTTTTTGTCATTTAACTCTTGCTGAATATAGCCAATAAACTCTTCGGCTTTATGCTCAGGCGCCCTGGTAAACAAGCTAACCCCGATAAAAAGAGAAGTTGAAACAATTCCGCTCCAGACACCGGGCCATAGCCCGAGCGGCTGTACTCCCGTATACTGAAAAACTGTGGCTATAGTTCCGCCCACCAGGACGCTGGCCAGGACGGCAGCAGCCGTGCCCTTTTTCCAGAAAAAGGCACCAATCAGAGCCGGGGCCATCACAAGGAGACCTGCTGAAGAGGCTACCGAAAGAGCGGCAATCAAATCAAGGCGTAAAGTGGCAAAAAACAGGATAACCGCGGTAAATAGCGGTACGAAAATCCTGCCTATCAACAGTTCGCGTTGCTCATCAGTTTTGCCGCCCAGGTTTTTGAACACATCACGGGTAATCATTGAAGACAGGGTTAAAATGATTGAGTTGACCGTGGAAACGGCCGCAGCGCTAATTCCAAGCATAACCAGCAGGGCAACCACCTGGGGGACCAGGTCCAATCCGAGCAGGGCCGGGGTGGCGGCGTCGGCTACGTCCAGGTCGGGCAGTAGCAGTCGGGCAGAAAATCCCCAAAAAATTGATACCAGGGTATAGATAAAACCAAAGACAAGAAAACCCATGACCATGATCCGCATCTGGTTAAGGGATCTGGGCATAAACAGGCGCTGGCTTACCTGGGGGTTTGATAAAGAGAAAAAGAACCAGGGCAGGGTCAACCCTATAAAAGCGTGAATATTGAAGAATCCCGGGCCTGGAACGGTTAACCAGGCCGGATACTGGGCTTCAAGCTGGGCAAACATCTGGTTAAAGCCGCCAAAGCCGCGGTAAACAACAAAGAAAACCGATAGAGTGGCTACGATCAGCATCACAGCCCCCTGCAGTGAATCGGTCCAGGCGACTGCCCGCAGGCCGCCCGTCCAGGTCCAGTAAACGGCAATTACTGCTGCTATAAAGACCCCGGCTATAAAAGGCACGGCACCGCCGGAAATGCCCTCTACCAGTGCACCAATACCGATCAGTTGCACTGCGCTATAAGGAATGAGAAATATTACAGCTGCAACGGCAGCGACGGCGGCCACAGCTTTGCTCTGGTAGCGATCACCCAGCAATTCTGTGGGGGTGAGGTAATTGTATCGTTTTCCGGCCAGCCAGAACCGGGGGCCGAAGAAAGCGACCAGGATCAGGCCGGATAGGTAAATTAACTCGAACCCAAGGGCCCCGACCCCGCCAATATAAGTGAAACCGGCCAAACCGATCAGCATAAAAGCGCTGTAGGTGGTGGCGCTGTAGGTGAGGGCCGCAACAATGCCGCCAAGGGTCCTTCCGGCCAGGAAAAAATCGTTAACCCCTTTGCCCATTTTTTTGCGGGCATAGCGGGCGATAATAGAACCCACAAAAAAGTATAAAAACAGGGCCAGGTAAATAGTGCTAGCGTTCATCAAAATCCCTCCATCTTGCAGTGATCAGGCCCAGGCAGATAATCACAATTATTGCGAAAATATTCCAGAACAAAAAGGCGCCGTAAAAGCTGGCAAAATCGCGCAGAAGTGGCGTGAAAGGCACAATAAACGCAGCCAGAACCATAAAAACAAAAAGAACTGTCCAAAATATGCGCAGCTGTTTCATTGACATCTTTAGTTATCCCTCACTTAACCGGTCTTAAACTAATTATTTCTACTTCTCTTATAATACCAGTTTTGAAATTCCAGGTGAATGCTTTAATAGAAAAAAGGCCCGGTTTTATAAATCTTTAAGCAGTTTATTGTGATCCGATTTTTCAATTAAGGTGCCAAAATGGTCAAGGGCGGCTTTAAGGCTTTCAAGGGTTGGGGTTGGTTTGGTGATCAGGGTATCAGTTCCTTTGTGTTCCAGGTGTTCCAATGCTGTTTTAATACTGATTTGATTAATATCCAGGGCCGGCTGGTAAGAACTTTCCTTATCAAACTCTGTCCTGACCGGGTTAATCAAACCTGCTTCTGTCAGATCATTGAGGATGCTTCGCACCAGGCTGTTCGGTATATGCAGGCTGTGGGAAACCCGGTCCGGGATGGACGGGCCGGTTCCATGCATAAAATTGGTGATTAAAAACTGCAGGACATAAAGTGAAAGTATTTTTTTATTGAAAGGACTGATATTCCTGGTTTCAAATTCTAATTCGTAACTTTCGACGTTGTGGCTGGCGTAAGACAGCTCGGCTCCAAAGAGGACGATAATCCAGCTTATTTGCATCCAGATCATTAGCAGGGGCAGGGCGGCAAATGAACCGTACATAGCCCCGAACCTGGCGGCGCCGATCTGGAAGGCTATATAGCCCCACTGGGCCAGTTGAAAAAGGGTTCCTGAAATGATCCCGGCAATCAGGGCCGAATTGAAACGGACCCTGGTATTGGGCATGACCATGAATAGGAGGGTAAAAAGGGCCCAAATAATCAAGTAAGGAAATAAGTACGCGATAATCATGAGCGGGAGATCAATAATAGCCCCGTTGACTTCTTCCACCCTGGTGTTAAGGTAGACTGTGACCACACTGGCCATAATAAAGAAAATGGGTAGAACAAAGATCATGGCAAAGTAGTCGCTTAGTTTCCGGGACAAGGTCCTTCCCCGGCTGGCCTGCCAGATTTCATTGAAGGATTTTTCAATGTTGTTTAAAAGCATGGTGATGGTGAAAATAAGGGTAAGCAGCCCGAAAGTAACCAGGGCGCCTCCGTGTATTTCATCAAGGAGCCCTTCAGTGAGCTCCATTAGCCAGTAATAAACTTCTTCTCTTCCTGCCAGGGCGGCTTGAAGTTGCATTTCCAGGTATCTTTCCATTCCGAATCCCTGGGCAATACCAAAAGCCAGGGCAACTACAGGAACAATGCTGAACAGGGAGTAAAATGTGAGGGCCGGAGCCCTCAAAAGGATCTTATCTTCTTTGACACCCCTGAAAGCTATGACCAGGATGCGCAGCTGGGTTAGCAGAAAGCTCTTTCCGGGGGTAAGCCTGTTTGAAGAGATGCGCCATATGTCGACCAATAAAAACTGGACCATTTTTTCTACAGCTCGGATGATGGACTGAAATGTTTTAAGCATGCCTGCTTATCCTGCCTCCTGTGGTTCTGCCCTGGCTTTGTATTGGTAATCTTACTATGGATTTATATTTCTGATCAAGTTAAAAGAAATCAATTTACTATTTAGATCTTATTCTCATAGGGCAAGCACGAGGAGGGCAGCTTTAATTCGATCTATAACTACAACTTTCGAAAATTAGTTTTAAGGCAATTAAACGTAATTTGTTTATTCGGAATAAAGACAATAATTGAAAACATGTGTTATAATGTAAACACAATCGGTGTTTTGGTTGAGGGGAGTGGTTGACCATGAATGAAGGAAAATCAGGATATTTTTGGCCCTTGGGTTATAAAGTTGAAGCATTTATAAATCATCTTCAACTCCTGTTAGGGAAGTTGTTTTTTGCCGGCCATAAAAATAATTCCCTGGATCCGCAAAAAGCTAATGCCAAACTGGGGGTTTCAACCGAGGCCCTGGAAATTTTTTTGGAATCGAGGAATGAAGCGGCCCGCCTAAACGGCTCAATTTGTCCTCTTTGTGTCGAAGACCTTAAGTGGGGCGTGGATAGAGGGGATTGATGGGCGGGAAGGATGATAATTGTAGTAAGTTATGGTCTTAATTTAACAACGGGATTTTTTGAAAAATAATGCCCGTTTTAATTTGGAAGATAACATGCATGCCAGTTTAGACAATATAACCATTATCCAGACTAATTCCGGTATGATTGATTTACAGATCCAGTTCTGAGGAGGTAAAGAATAATGATACCCAAAAGGCAGCTTGGTGAAACAAAATACGCAGTGTCCCTTTTCAGCCTGGGTGGTGAAGCAGCAATAAATAAGCCGGAACTGAAAATCGAAGCAGAATCAATAATTAACCGGGCCATAGACCTTGGCGTCAATTATATAGATACCTCGCCTACTTATGGCGATGGTCACAGCGAAAAAAATATCGGTCGGGTGATGGAGTATCGTCGAAAAGAAGTTTTCCTGGCGACCAAAACCCGGGACCGCTCCTATGACGGCACCATGCAGCTTTTGGAAAAAAGCCTGGAACGCTTGCGCACAGATTATCTGGATCTCTACCAGATTCATAATGTGCGCACAAAAGAAGATTTGGAAGGAGTTTTTGCGTCGAACGGAGCAGTCAAGGCGCTGGAGGAACTTAAGGACAAGGGAGTAATTCGCCATCTCGGGATTACCGGGCACAGGGATCCCGGCGTTCTTTTGCAGGGAATCAGGGAATATCCTTTCGACTGCATCTTGATGTCTTTGAATGCCGGGGATATCCATCACGCTTCGTTTCAGAAAGATTTATTAAATGAAGCGGTTAAGCAGAAGATGGGTATAATCGCGATGAAAGTAACGGCTTCCGGGCGCCTATTTCAAAAGGGCGGAATTGCGAACATGAAGCAAGCCCTGGAGTACGTCTTCTCCTTACCGGTTAGCACGGCCATTGTCGGTATATCGAATTTGAAAGAGTTAGAGGAAAATGCAAAAATTGCCGCCGAATTTAAGCAGCTAGATGAAGAAGAGATGAAATACCTGGAATCTTTAACTGAAAAGAATTCGGAAGAGGCAAACCACTTTAAGATTCACTGGTAAAGTGGCCAAACCATGTCATAAAATGAAGAAAAGCCGTAAAATGAAGAAATAATTAGGGTAAATATTTTTAAATAAAGGATTGGTTAGGTGTCTTTTTGTTCTTCTATCAGAAATATTTACAGGGTCGCCAGCCTGGACAATTTTTAAAGCAGGATCATTTTTAAGGCCAACTGATTTTTTAAAACCTCTAGCCAGGGGTTACCCTTCCTGTTTCCTGTAAAGTAGATCTTTGCCCGGCCATTTTTGCATCAGTTGCCGGTTGCCACCTTAGAAGTGTACTTCTATTATCCAGTCAAGCCGGTTTCCGGAACCGGTACTCCGTCATTTCTCGGTGTGTTTTTTTATCTCTTGCGGACCCAGGAAAAGAATAAGGCGAATCATGATCCGCCCGGGTTAAGGATGGCAGTGGTAAATGAACAGCATTATGTATTAAAGATCCAACAGCATAGAGAAGATAACTTGAATCTGAAAAATCCTTATTTTATAAATTTTATGGAATTTTGAAAGTTAGCATATTATTCGAGAAGGAGTGATTTATATGGCAAGGAAGGTTAAAAGAATAAATGAAGGGGAAACCAAGATCGAAGGGGCCGGGGTTGAGGTGACCAGGTTGCTTGGAAAACCTGATGCCCGGGATTTTGATCCCTTCTTAATGCTGGATGTTTTTGATCATGATGATCCGAAAAAATATAGCAAAGGTTTTCTTTGGCACCCCCACAGGGGCATTGAAACTGTGACCTATTTGTTGGAAGGTGAGATAGAACACAGAGACAGCCTGGGCAACACAGGGGTGATAACCGATGGGGATTGCCAGTGGATGACAGCCGGAAGTGGCATTATACATCAAGAAATGCCCAGAGTAAAGCCCAGATTGTTCGGTTTGCAGTTATGGATTAACCTCCCTGCCAGGGACAAAATGACTCCACCCAAGTACAGGTATATTAGAAACATGGAAATTCCTGTAATCGAAGAAGGGGATACCAAAGTTCACGTAATCGCCGGAAAATACGGGGCTGCACAGGGCCCGATAAAGGATATGGCTGTTAAACCTGTTTTTTTAGATGTTTCTATTAACCCTGATGGTACATTTTCGGATACAACAAACAGCCAGGATACATTATTCCTGTGCCTGATCAGGGGTTCAATAGTACTTGAAGATGAGGGGAAGGAGGTTACATCGAAAAAAGCTGTTCTTTTTGATACGGGCGATGAGCTGAACATTAAAGCCGGTGAAAACGGAACTCAGTTTCTGCTTATTTCCGGAAAACAATTAAAAGAACCAATTGCCTGGTCTGGATCTGTAGTAATGAACACCCAGGAAGAACTTCAGCAGGCTTATGATGAAATAGACAAGGGTAGCTTTATCAAGTAGAGTGCCAGTAAAGAAACTTGGAAATTTACCAATCCCTGTAGCCTTTCCGAAAAAGCGCTCTGAAAGTAACTGCTCAAACCTATCCAGGCTAAATTAGTCCTAAAGAATTTTTTTGGGCCGGGGTTGATGTGGTTGGAATTGAGGCAGCTCTGGTAGGCGGTGCATGTCCTTTTTATGGTTGTTTTCCTTCAAAGAGGTGGTAGTATTGCTAATCCACATCGATAAAAATCCTGTAGCCAGCATAAAGCAGAAAATCAGCCGGCTTGGCTGAAGGCCCATGGCTTTAACAATGGTCAAAGCCATCCTGCGATGCAAGATCCTGCGCTGCGTGGCTGCAGCCAGCATAAATCCGCCCAGAAAGAGGAAGACGATTGAATCGACATAACCGGTTAAATTCAGAAGATGGAAAACAAGTTTGGAGGAATGGAAAAAACATTAGCAACAAAATCTGCCTCTGATTCAGCCGGATGTTTTCTCAGTTGCCGGGCCGGATTCCTGCTGCAGTTTTAAAAACAAGGACACTACTGCTCCAAGCAGGGCGCCACAGGCAGCCAGTAGGAAAGCGAGAGAAAAAGATGCGGTCAGGTCGGCCAGGTACCCGGCAATGGCCGGCCCCAGGGCCTGCCCAATGCCAAAAATGAGGGTGACCAGGCCCAGGCCTGCAGGCGCAAGCCTGCTCCCGAGGTGATCGCCCGCGCTGGCGGCCATGACTCCGGGGATACTCCAGGCGGTCAGCCCAAAGAGGACAGAAGAAATCAGGTAACCGGTAAAATCATAAGTTATTGAGAAGATAAGGAAGGAAACAAACTGGAGGGTAAATATGGCTGCAAAACCGGCCCTGCGGCCGAAATGATCTGAAAACATGCCCCATAAAAGGCCGCTGAAAATACTGAGCACGCCGATCAGCGCCCATAAGTTGCCAGCGGTCGTTTCCAGCATGCCCCTTTCATCGACTAAGAAAGAGGCAAAGAAAGTAGAATAGATGATGTATGAAAAGCCAAAAAGAAAATAAATTACGGCCAGGTGCCAGATTGTCCTGGATCGAAAAACGAGGGACCACTGCAGGGTTGATGCTTTACCGCCGCCTTCGGGTTCCTTTTCTCCGCCAACAAGGGGCAGGCCAAGCTGACCGGGCCGGTTAACCAAAAATTTATATCCTAAAATGGCAATTAAGAACACCAGGCCGCCGAGCAGGTACCAGCCCACCCGCCAGCCGAAATCACCGTAGTAGCCGAAAATCCTGGGCAACGCTATTCCGACCAGGACCAGGCCAATTCCGCTGCCGCCGGACATCAGGCCGGTGGCCATACCCCTTTTGCGGGGAGAAAACCAGGAAGAGGCCAGCCCCATCATGGGGACATTGCTGCCCCCGCTGCCCAAACCGGTGATCAGGCGCATGAAAAAGGCCAGGGCAAAGCCCTGGGCGAAACCGGTCCCGATCATGGCCAGGGCGACCATGAACAGGGAGCAGGTGATGACCACCTTCGGGCCGTATCTGCTGGCCAGGATCCCTCCCAGGAGTGAAAAGATCAGGTATCCGGTCAGGTTCCCGGTTGCCAGAAGTCCCATTTCGGTGGAGCTTAATTCCAGGTTGCGCTGCATAATAGGGAGGATCATCGTATAACCAAACCGGGCAAAGCCAAGCGAACCGACTACAATTATTGTCCCGATGCTGATGATAACGTAGCCGTAATGAATACCCGATCTGTTTTTCCTGGAATACAGTTGGTCAATCACCATGATCTCCTTTCCCCAAAAGAATTTTGCTGTTGGGGTTCTGTACTTGGATTATTAGAGATGCAGTTTTTGCCTGGTTTGCCCATGCTAAACCTTAGTTAAAATGTAAACTGTTTTTAACCACCGGCCATGAAAATTAAAAACACCAGCTCATCGCTATCTTTAAGCTTAACTCCTTTGTCTTCCGGCCATGAAAGACGTCTTCCGTTGTGAAAGATCTGGTAGGCAAAATCAATAGTCCCGTCAGAATAGAACATCTCGTCTTTCAAGCCGGGGTATTGCCTGACCAGTTCATTTAGCGCTTTTTCGAAGGTGTTGAAAGATTTGTCGAGAGTGGTTTTTGAGGTGCCGGTGACATCTTTCAACGCTGATTTAAACTCGACTTTTATGCTCACTGTTAATACCCCTGTCTGGTGTAATCAGGTTACAGAAGGACCGGTAAAGAAGGGTTTTTCAGGTTCGTCTTCCCTGTCTTCATATACCAGTGCCCCGGTAGGGCAAGCTTCTACGCACACCGGCCCATCAAGATCTTTGCACTGGTCGCATTTGACGGCCATCTTTTTGACTAGGTTTCTTTTCATGCTGCCGTAAGGGCAGACCATCACACACATCCAGCAGCCTACACAGCGGTCATCGTTGGTGACAATTCCTGTTTTCTCGTCCTTTTCAATACAGCCAACCATGCAGGCATCGAGGCAGGGAGGCTCGTCGCAGTGACGGCACAGCTCCTGGTACTCGTATCGCTCAAAAAGGTTTTGCCGGATGACGATCCTGCCCAGGCGAGGGTTCGCTTCTCCTTCGTGAGTTAGGGCACAGGCATTGGCACAAATCCGGCACCCGATGCACAGCGTGGGGCGGCAGTATATTTGTTTTTGTCTCACGGCCATATTATCAATCCCCCTATTTTTCAGTCAGATCCCTGAGCCGGTTTAGTTCTTCAATCCTCTCCCTGGGAAGCATGCCGTCTTTATCCCATCCGGCCAGTTCATAGTATTCATCGAGCATCTTGTTAAACCCTTCCCGGTCAATATGGCTGCCCTTAGCCCGGGCGCTGGGCATGGGTTCATCAAAGTAACGGGCCGGCAGGGTGTCGTCTTTCCTGGTGATACCTTTTTCCTGGTAGTTGAGCAGCCTTTCCTGGTCGATAACCCGGCGCCCTACCTGTTTCAATTCATCCTTGCTGAATACGAGGCCGGTGGCCAGTTTAGTCAGTTCGCTGAAGTGCTCATAGTTCAGGTTGCGAGGGCTGTTAAATCCATGGCAGACAAACTTGCAGATGCCCATGCAGTCGACAACGGCATAGATGGTTTCGCTGAAATTAACCACCGTGCTTTTTGATTCATATGAAGTCGGGTTGGGGTCCACCGGTTCACCGTAAAGCTGGGTGGTAAATGAGACGGGCAGATCCAGGATTTCCAGGGTCGGCCTGCTCCGGAGGTGGTCCGCACCGCGTGAAGAGGTGGCGATGCCAAGGGCAAAACCCTTCAGGTAGCGTACATCATGCGGATCGGACTGGGGAAGACCTTTAATGGCAATCAGGAAATCTGCCGTTTCCGGGCCAAATTTTTGGACCAGCCTGCTCCCTTCGGCCAGGGTATCTCCCAGGCCTTTCCGGTAAGCGATATCGTAGATCAAGTCCCTGGCCAGGTTGTAATCGCCAAAACGAAGGATCCGGCCCGCTGTTTCTTCGTTCAAGTATCCTTTCTCAAACAGTTCGATTGCCCAGGCGATATAGGTCCCGGTGGAGGAAACATCAAGGCCGAGGTCGTTAACAAGGTTGTTTAAATCGATCATTTTGGCGGTATCGGCAACTCCAATGTTTGCTCCAAGAAGCACTTCAGTGGTATATTCGGGGCCTTCACCGCCTAAAGTATTGCGATGGCGGCAGTGAACCACGCAGCCGTAACAGCCAATCATTTTTTCTACATGCTTGTGGACTTCTTCAGCATTAAGGGTATCGAAAAAAACGGTTTGCTGGCTGTTGTGGGTCCGAATGGCGCCCAGGTAATTGCTGACGTCATAGAGCAGGGGAGTCCCGACCCGGCCCAGGACGTTGATTACCTTGGATTCTTTGAGATAATCCCTCAGCTCGATATATTTGTCGATCATGCCCTGGGGATCCGCTACCGGCAGTCCACGGTGGCCCCTGGCCACCACGGCTTTTAAGTTTTTGGAGCCCCACACCGCCCCGGTGCCGCAGCGTCCGGCGGCATTTTTTACGCCGTAGCGGGTGCAGGCAAAGCGGACCAGGTTTTCCCCGGCCGGGCCGATTGACTGGACTTCCACATCGGAACCCAGGTCATAATGGAACTTGGCCTCTGTTTCGCTGCAGAGGAGGCCCCAGTAGTCTGAGGCGTCGCGGATTTCGATTTTACCGTCTTCCAGGTAAAGGTAAACCGGTCTGTCTGCTTTGCCGAGGATAATCAACCGGTCAATCCCGGCAAACCGCATCTCGGGGCCCAGAAATCCCCCGATGTTGGAATCCCCGATGATTCCCGACTCGGGAGATTTGCAGGTGATGCTGTGCCGCCCGGTATTGGGGGCCAGGGTGCCGGTTAATATCCCGGTGCCCAGGATCAGGACGTTATCGGGTGATAGCGGGTCGGCCTGGGGTTTTAAATACTTGTAAAGGTAGTACATATTTAATCCGCGGCCGCCGACGAAATTCCTGATTATTTCTTCCGGAGTTTCCACAAAATCGACAGTGCGATCGGTAAGATTTACGATTGCATTGACGCATAGCGGTCTTGTTTCTTCCACATTAATCACCTCTCTAAAAGGCCGTCATTTACGCCAGGCCCTGTTATCCAGCTCTCTTTCAGTCCAGCTTTCTTCGTTAAAACTCTTTTCATAGCGCCTGGTTGAGGAGTGGGTTTCCGGCCACACAATGGTGGTTCCTTCCATATCAGCTTCCCTTTTCTTACGCAGGTAATCGTACAGCTGGTATTTTTCTTCCAAAATCGAATCCTTGATGATGCCCACCAGGCTTTGCTCCCTGATCAGGTTGTTGATTGCGCCTGCATAGCTGATGTCGCCAATCAGGATCGCCCCTTTGAGACGGTTGTCTTTAAAAACCAGCTTTTGATAAATATTGTTCTTTTCACTGATTCTTACTTTAACTTCCGTCCCTTCTATTCCTTCAGATTCAGGATCGAACAAACCCATGGAAATAACCGGCATTTTATAAAAAGAAACTGAATTCATACCCACCGAGCCGGGGTAACGCTGCATTTCACCGGCCATGCACATTCCCGCATAGCGGCCCTGTTCGTAGGCATTGGGCCAGTTGGCATTGACCATCCCGCTTTGCCTGGGGATGTCGTGAGTTTCGGCCACATCACCGGCGGCAAATATATTGGAGAAAGAGGTCTGGAAAAAGGGATTGACGACGATGCCCATATTAACTTCTATCAGGGTGTTTTCGGCCAGGGTGGTGTTGGGGGCCACTCCTGTGGAGATGATTACGATGCTGCAGTCAATTTTTTCTCCACTATCAAGGGTAATCCCGGTAACCCCGTCTGAGCTGTTGCCGCTAATTTCCCGGACAGAGCAGCCGGTTATAACGTTAATGCCTCCTTCTTCCAAGCTTTTGCGGACCAGTTCAGAGCTTTTCTGATCGAGGACCCTGCTGGCAATCCGGGGCAGCAGTTCGATCAGAGTCACTTCCGCACCGGCTTCTTCGAGCCCGTAAGCTGCACGCAGACCGATCAAACCGGCGCCGATTACAACAGCCCGGTTGCCTTTTTTTAAGCGATCCATTATTTGCCTGGCATCCTGGTAAGTCTGGAAAATACCAACTCCCTCAAATTCCTCACATCCGGGAATGGGCGGAACATTGACCCTTGATCCGGTTGTTAAAAGCAAGCGGTCATATTTTAGGGTGGATCCGTCTTCCAGGCAGATCTGTTCGGCCAGGGAATCCACTTCTGTGACTGTCCTGCCAAGGTAGGTTTTTACCCGGTGTTTTTGATAAAAATCTTCCGGGCGGTAAGGCATGCGGTCTTCGGTTACATCTCCGGCCAGGTAATGTGCTATTAATGGCCGGGAATAAACGTGTTCTTGCTCATTGCTGACTACGGTCAGGTTGCCTTTTTGGTCAATCCGGCGGATTGACTCGATTGCTCCCACCGCGGCTGCGCTGTTACCAACTATTAGATATTCCAACTCGATCTGCCTCCCTGTAACTTTCTTCTTCCGGCTTAAACCTCTTCGGTTGATATAAGCGGTTAGAAGAATCCCCTCCCGGCCCTTACCTTCAGGCAGGGAGGGGGATCTTTTCTGCAGGAGTTTGTAAGCTCCCTGTTGGGTGCCGGTCCGGGTTCGTTTGCACCCTGCTTAAAAACACTTTTTTAGAAATCAGGCTGTAAAATGACCCTTTTCATCAGCTTTCCGGCATGTGATTCTTCAAACGAATTTTCAATCTGGCTCATAGGACGCACCTCTACAAATGGTTCAATCTTGATCTTATCATCGAGGATCATCTGCAAAACTTCCTTGTAATAGCGGGGCAGGCAGCCCCAGGTTCCAATAATTTCCGCATCGAAAGCCATCAGCCGGGAAAGCATGTATTCTACCTTGTGCATTCCAAAACCGACAACTATGAGCTTTCCGACAAAAGAAAGCAATTCGAGGCCGATTTCCTGGCCTATTTTGGAACCGGAACACTCGAATATTTTCCATCCGTGCCCGGGCAGGCCGTTTTCCTTGCAGTAGCCCTTGTAGGAATTCTTGATATCTTTTACTCCCTGGTCCAGGGTGCTAATGGTATGGGTGGCTCCATAGTCTAAGGAGCGTTCAAGTTTTTCCTTGCTCCTGGCAATGGCTATTACGGTTTCAGCTCCCAGGGCGGCGGCAATCTGGGTCATGTAAACACCGATTCCCCCTGTGGCCCCGATAATGACCACCCTGTCTCCTGGTTGAATATCGGCTCTTTTAGCAGCCTGATAAGGTGATGTGATAGCATCGGCTACAACCGAAAGGTATTCCAGGGGCATTCCTTTGCGGTCTTCAACCACACACAAATCTTCTGATGGGACCGGGATGTGGCTGGAAAAGCCTCCGTAGATACCCATACTGTTGCCGGGCATTTTTTGTTTCAGGCAGCGATTGTTCCTGCCTGAAGCGCAGATGTCGCACTTGTTGCAGGGCATAACCGCCGGGATAATTATTTCTTTTCCGATTAAGTGTTCATCACCGGCCACAACTTTTCCGCTGATTTCATGGCCCAGGGTCAGCGGAGGATCGTTGACAGTGGGGACCCCGTCGTAAAAATAACCGACATCAGTATGGCAAACTCCGCACCCGGCAATTTCCACCAGGACTTCCCCGGGTTGCAGTTCCGGCACAGCAATGGTGGTTTTTTCCAGGGTTCCGGGTTCTTTCATCTGCCAGGTTTCAATTTTTGCCGGCACGCTCATGAGGTAAAACCTCCTTTGACATAATTATTTTCCTTTCCACACCGGTTTGCGTTTATCCATGAATGCCCGCAGCCCTTCAACAGCGTCTTCTGTTTTCATGACCTCGTCGAGGTAGATCCGGTCTATGACTTTAAGCCCTTCCTTTAAATCTTTACCCAGTCCGGCCAGGGTAGCTTTTTTGGTCAGAGCCAGCACTACCGGGCTCAACTTGGTAAAGCGTTTAAGAAAATCCCTGGCTTCGGCCTGGAAGTTTTCAGCGGAGATTACCTTGTTCACCAGGCCCATTTGCTCTCCTCTTGCTGCCTCAAATGTATCACCGCTCAACAGAATTTCCATGGCCAGCGGCCAGGATACAAGCCTGGGCAGTATATAACAGGCGATCGGCGGAAAAACACCCACCTGTATTTCCGGTTGACCCAGCTTGGCTTTTTCTGAAGCCACTACCAGGTCGCAGAATAAAACAATTTCGTACCCTCCACCCAGTGCCGCTCCGTTAACCAGGGCGGCGATCGGCTGGTCAATTTCAGACATGGCAAGGAAAAGGCGGTCAAAAACATCGATCATGGCATCGACTTTTTCCGGGGTGTGATCGGCTATATCCACACCGGCGGAAAAAGCTTTTCCTTCGCCTGTGATTGCCACGATGGTGTCGGGTTGTTCACCGGCCCAATGCAGGGCCTGGATTAATTCCTCCATCATTTCTATATTCAACACATTAAGTGGAGGATGGTTAAGAGTTATGGTGGCAACTCCGTCTTTGCTTGTGGTATTGAGATAGTTATAAGCCAAAATAATTCACCCCTTTTTGCCTCCCGCGGGCTTGAGCAGGGAGGAGCGGTGTTCCCGGGCCTGGTTTCAGTTGTATGGTAATGTCGCTGTCCCCGGGAACACCTTTTAGTTTACAGCAATCAGTTAATCTAACCTGATCAGGTTTTTATTCCTGCTTTTCCCCCATCACCGCATCGACCAGATCCTGGTCGAAAGGATGGGCTTCTGCAAGCAGCTGGCGGTACTTGATAAAATCGATCGTATCCTGACCGGTCAGCTTCTTAGTGTTGAAAGCGTTGAAGCCGAGGTACGCTTCAGTCTGCATGTTGGCAGCCAGCCAGTGGCGGCTGGGAAGCTTGGCCTGATCCCAGAAGAACTTCTTCTTCTGCCGGATTCCGTCAATGGACATCATCAGGCAGTTGGGGAAGAGGTTGCTTAGCGTCCAGACTACTTTATTAATTTCCTGATCCAGCAGGGTGAAGTCTGTTTCACCGGACTTTAGCATTTCTTTGCCCTTGTCTTTTTGTTCGCGTCCGGCCGGTTCCCCATAGACAATTTCTCCATTTTCAACATATTTGTCGGTGATAACCAGGGGATTGCGGACGAATTCGCCGTTTACTTTAAGGACCGGGGCTACCTTGGAGATTAAACCTAAGTGCAGCATCTTGTAGGAACTCCACAGCTCACAGGAGATACAGCTCCACATGGCCTGTTCCATGGTCAGGTACACGGGCAGAAAGTCAGTGGAGCCGCCAACCGGGGCGGAACCGTGCCTGGGGCCGGCCTGTCCGAACATGGCCAGGTCGGAAGAAATGGTAATATCGCAGGCCATTCCTATTTCCTGCCCCCCGGCTACCCGCATTCCGTTTACGCGGCAGATGACCGGTTTTTTACACATTAAGATGGAATCGACCATTCCGTTAAAAAGGTCCATGTAGGCGCCGTATTCGCTGGGGTTGCCGCTGTAGTATTCGGCGTACTCCTTGGTATTTCCGCCGGTGCAGAAAGCCCTGTCTTCAGCTCCGGTAAAGATTACGGCCACCACGGAACGGTCCATAGAAGCTTTGTGCATTCCTGCAATTACTCCTTTAACCATATTGGTGGTATAGGAGTTGAGTTGTTTGGGATTGTTTAAAGTTACCCAGGCAGTATACAGGCCATCGACTTCCTTGCCTTCTGAATCCAGAACCGGTTTCTTTTCGTACATGACACAGGGAGGCTCCGTCCCAAAATAATCGTCGCCATAAAGCTGGTGATCGACTATGCCTCCCTGGCGGGGCCACTTGTTAAGATCCATGCTAATCCTCCTTCTAAAATATTATTAATTCCCTTTGGATGTGTCCCGGTTTTGGTGCCGGGTTATAATAGCCAGCCTGTTTGTTCACCCCCTAACTGACGGCATGCCCTTTTAAATAAACTTTTTCAGGTTAGCAAAAAAGCCGGTTACCTAAGCTACCGGTTCGAACTCATAACTGAGTTGCCCGTTCTGGTAAGTAATGGGTTTTACTGTTACCACCATCCCGGCCGTTAAATCATTTTCGGTAAATCCTTTCCTGACCCGGCCAAATACCTTAGTCCCGTTAAATTCCGCTACGGCCAGGACGTAAGGGACGTCTTCTTCAAATCCGGTCGGGGCAAAGTATGACCTGGTGAAACTTATCAATTTGCCCTTCGGGTTAATTTTGACCCACTCCAGATCATTTTCCAGGCAGGAGCAGCAATCTGCCCGCGGTGGGAAGAAGGTGACTCCACAAGGTTTGCACCGGGTGGCATAAAGATCTCCTTTTTCCAGGTAATCGATAAACTCGTTTGTTTTTGTCTGCGATGTAAAACTCAACCTTCCAAAACGTTCAAAGCCCATTTTGCTTACCTCCTCCGGTAACTAACTGCCCGCTTTGCCGTGCTTAAATTATTAACTTGGCGCTGGGACCGGTATATTGTGGTATAGTTTCCGCCTGCTCATCGCTGGCCGGGTGGATCGATAATAAATACTGAAATTGTGTTTGTTTAGATTGAAATACAGCTGCTACCCTTGTGTTTTCCCTTTTAAACCTTCCCTTTAAGCTTAATGAAAGATAATTGTTAAAAAAATCCCTTAAAAGCATGGAATCAAGGTTAAAATAGGGTGAAATAAGGGCTAACACCTTCGGTTGAAGACCCTATAATTAAGTCCTATGATCTACAACCCGGACCGCTTTTCCTTCAAAGCGAGGCAGGCTGCCGATCGGCTTTATTTCGATTTCACACTTCTTGGCCAGTTGCTGGTGAAGTTCTTTTTCAAGTGCTTCGATAAAATGTTCATCAACATCCGTCCAGGTGGCCGGTTCGATTTCAATTTTCATGGTATGGAGGCCTTTTTTCTCTCCTACCACGATCTGCCAGTTTTCGCTCAGCTCGACGTGATTTAGCAGGATGTATTCCACCTGGCAGGGGAAGATATTGGTGCCCCCGACCAGAATCATGTCGTCAAGCCGGCCCAGGAAGGTGGTAATGCGGGGATGGGTCCGGCCGCATGCGCATTCATCAAAACTGGCTATTACATGATCCCCGGTGCGGTAGCGTAGTAATGGCATCACCTCGAAACTGAGGTTGCTGATCACCAGTTCACCCGGTTCTCCTTTTTTAGCCGGTTCCATGGTTTCAGGATCCAGGATTTCAACCAGGTAATGATCGCCCCAGATATGAATTCCGCATTCATGCTCGCAATCCATGGCAATTGGCCCGCCCATTTCTGTAAGCCCGTAACAGCGCCTCATCCCGCCACCGTGTGCTTTATAGCCGAGGCGTTCATTAATTCTCTCTCTTAATTCATCCGAACAGGGTTCACCGCCGTGAAATCCGAGGCGCAGTTTCAGGTCTTTAATCAGGTCGATTCCTTTTTCAGCGGCAAATTCCGCAATATAAACAGCATAAGAGGGGGTGCCGGTAAAAACGGTAGTTCCCCATTCCTTCATCAAGCGAAGTTGTCTTTCCGTGCCGCCGGCCCCGGTGGGGATAATTTTTGCCCCGACGGTTTCCAGGCCGTAATGAAAACCAAATCCCCCTGTAAACAGGCCGTAGCCATGAGACTGTTGGATGATATCACTTTTTTTCAGTCCTCCGGCGGTAAAATTGCGGGCCATACAGGTGGTCCAGACGTCGAGATCGTTTTTACTGTAAGGCATGGGTGTAGGCACACCGGTAGTTCCCGAAGTCATATGGACCCGAACCACATCTTCCCAGTTGCCGGATATCAATCCGGTAGGGTAGTTGTCCCTCAAGTCGTTTTTAGACATGAACGGGACCCCTTTAATGTCGTTCCAGCTTTTAATATCTCCAGGCTGAAGACCTTTTTCAGCAAACCGGTTTTTTGTAAAAGGATTCTTATACACCTGGTGGGCCTGTTTTTTAAACTTTTCAAACTGGACTTCCTGCATTTCATCTCGGGACATGGTTTCCCTTTTTTCATCAAAAAAAGCCATTAATCAATTCCTCCTCAGGGTAGCGCAACCTGTTTTTTGAAAATACAATATCAAGGGAAGATAAAAAATACTTCTTATAGAATTAATGTTATTAAATTTGGGCTTACATTTCTATCACCTAAAAGAGGTATTTTTTTGATTAGAGTGTGATAAATGGGTTAGCACCGCTTTTAGAGTCTTACAGGGAAGGGATAGGTTTGATAATGAAGAATAGTAAATATTAATACACGATAGAGATTTTTCATACATTTTTCTGTATTTAGCGATTTAAAATTTTAATTAGGAGTGGAGATTTAATGACTGTTAGTAAATGGATGCACGTTGGTACTCTCCTAAAAAGTAATGCTTTTAATTATCCTGATCATTTAGGCTGTCAGGATAAAGACAAGAGTTTTACTTTCAGGGAATGGAATGAGAGGGCCTGCCGCATTGCCAATGGGCTCCATGAAAAAGGGGTAGGTTACGGAGACAGGGTGGCAATACTTGCCTATAACCGGGCTGAATGGATGGAAATGTACGCAGCTTGTGCCAAAGGAGGCCAGATTGCCGTTCCGATTATGTTCCGGCTGACGCCGCGGGAATATGAGTATATTGTTAATCATGCCGAATGCAAAGCCTTTATTGTCGAAGCTCCATTTGTGGAAGGAGTTAACAGCATCAGCAGTAAATTAAAAACTGTCACCAAAGATAATTTTATTTGTATCGGTGACGGTGAAAAACCGGAAGGCTTTGTTGACTACGAAGAGTTTATTGAGCACAGCCAGTCCGGTGAGCCGGCAGTTATGGTCGATGCGGCCGATATCTGGACGATCATGTACACTTCAGGGACAACCGGTAAACCAAAGGGCGCGGTCAGGACTCATGAAAGTTATATGGCCCAGTATGTTCTAAGCAATGTTAACATGGGAGTCAGATCGCAAGATAAAATACTGCTGGTTATGCCGATGTGTCATGTCAATTCAATCTACTATTCTTTCGCCTATACTCTGCTTGCCGCTCCGGTCATGGTTTACAATGTTACCACTTTCGATCCGGAAGATTTCTTAAAAACAGTGTCCGAGTATAAGATTACTTATACTTCACTCGTGCCAACGCATTATATAACCATCCTCAGTTTGCCGGATGAAGTTAAGCAGAAGTACGATGTCAGCAGCATGAGACAGCTGTTGATATCATCCGCTCCGGCCAGAAAAGATCTGAAGCTGGCAATCATGGATTATTTCAAGTCGGCGGAGCTATGGGAAGCTTACGGCTCTACCGAAGCCGGCCTGGTCACTTACCTTCGGCCGGAAGAGCAGTTTACCAAACTTGGATCTATCGGCAGAGAAATATTCGGTACCGACCGGATTAAATTGCTCGATATTACCAGGGAGGAAGTGCCTGACGGAGAAGTCGGTGAACTTTTCAGCCGTTCGCCTATTGTTTTTAAAGAATACTGGAAAGACGAAGAGAAGACTGAAACGGCTTTTTATGGGGAATGGTGTTCTGCGGGGGACATGGCTCGCCGGGATGAAGAAGGCTATTATTACCTGGTGGACCGAAAGCAGAATATGATCATCACCGGGGGCGAAAATGTTTACCCTTCCGAGGTGGAGAATGTGGTCGGCGGCCACCCGGCTATTAAAAATATTGCTGTGATTGGGGTTCCTGACGATAAGTGGGGTGAAGCGGTGAAGGCGGTTATTGTCCCCCATGAGGGCTATGATCCGGGCGAAGAGCTTGCCAGGGAAATTATTGATTACACCCGGGATAAGATTGCCGGTTACAAAAGGCCTAAATCAATAGATTTTATTGAAGAAAGTGAGATGCCTGTTACAGCTACTGGAAAAATCCTGCACCGGGTTCTGCGTGATAAATATGGAAGCTGGAACACTGGCAGTTAAGGATATCAGGGGATCAGGCGGACATTGAAACATTAAAAAAGTCGGGGGTGCATTTAATGCACCCCCGACTTGCTGTCCCCTTGATTTTGGATTTAATAAGATTTACTTTTCGCCGATATATTTTTCTCTCAAGCGGGGCTTGTCTATTTTTCCGGTAACATTGCGTATGACCTGGTCGAAAACAATTTTTTCAGGCCACTTGTACCGGGCCAGGCCTTCTTCTTTACAGAAATCGATTACTTCCTGTTCGTTCATTGATTCTTCCGGATAAAGCTGGATTACGGCCATTGCTATTTCAACGTAGCGTTCGTGCGGGTAGCCGATCACTGCTACGTCGGCGACTTTTGGGTTGCGGCGTAAAATATCTTCAATTTCTACAGGGAAGATGTTTTCACCGCCCCTGATGATCAGGTCTTTTTTCCGGTCGGCAATGTAAACATAACCGTCTTCGTCCTGCCGGACCAAATCGCCGGTGTACAGCCAACCATCTTTAATGGTCCGGGCGGTCATTTCCGGGTTCTTGAAATATTCTTTCATGTTGCGCGGACCTTTTAACAGCAGTTCACCGACTTCGCCCACCGGAACATCTTTACCGTGATCGTCGACCACGCGGGCAGATACGTTGAAAGTAGGTTTGCCGATGGATCCCGGGCGGTCGAGGACATCTTCATTATACAGGTTAAAGGTGCCGCCTCCTCCGCCTTCGGTGATCCCGTAAATATTTCCGGTTTTAAAGGGCAGCAGTTTTTTCATATCTTTGAACAACGCTGAAGGAACCGGTTGGGCGCCGATGACAATATTCCCTGTCACATGGGAGAGATCAAAATCATTAATATCAATCTGTCCTTTTTTAATAGCATTGATTGAATCGGACATAGTGGGAACCGTAACCCAGCCATTGTTGATCTTTTCAGCAGCGATAGTTTCAATCAAATACCCGGGATCGCTGAGTTCAAGGAGCAGGACGATCTTGCCGCCGGCCAGGTACGATGGAAATGACAGGAACAGGCTGCCGCTGTGATATAGGGGGTGTGCGGCCAGGTATACTGTTTCAAGTCCTTCCGAATAAGTCAGGGCATTCCCGATCCCGATTTCGTATAAAGTTTTGTGGGCCTGGCAGACCGGCTTGGGCGGGCCGGTAGTCCCTGAAGTAAACATTAGTTCAGCGGCATCATGTTCGTCGACATCGACCAGGAGATCATCGTTTTCAGGGTGTTCCAGGACTTCGGCATAGGAGATCATATCACCAGGAACGTTATCGCCAATACAAATATACGAGTCAATTGTTTTCATTTCATCCCGGATCGGTTCTACTTTTTCCAGGAACCCGTCGCTTAAAATAAAGGCTTTGGGATTGCTGGCCTCGGCTGCGTACTTGATATCCGAACTGGCGAAACGGAAGTTAAGGGGGACCGCTACCGCCCCTGTCCTGAGAATGGCGTGGTAGGTTACCATCCATTCAAGGCTGTTCATCTGCAGGTGCAAAACGAAATCGTCTTTTTTTATTCCCAGCTGGTTTTTCAAATAGTTGGCAACACGGTTGGCCTGATCATTGAATTCTTTCCAGGTAAGCACCCGGCGCTGATTTTTTGATGGGCTGCACTCAATTAGAAAATCTTTCTCCGGATATTTGTGGGCATTAATAATACCGTAAGAAGCAAAATTCACCTTATTCCCTCCTTTTGTTTTAAATAGCTCAGTTAGCGGGCTGACGGATATGGCTTTAATAGCCGTGAAACCCGCCAACTGAAAACTCCAATCATTTAACCTAAACAGAACTGTTACCCTGACTCGCTTTAAACGGTTACTGCACATCCCGCATTGAAGGCTTCTTTATTAAGCTCCACAAATTTTTGCGGCACCATCCGCCCGACTACATCGAGCCATGCTTCCTTATCCCCGCCGATCAGGGTGGAAAGAGCGCCGAGCATAACTACCCCCACCATGGCCGGGTTGCCTAAATTCTTGGCAATTCCCGTTCCTTCTATCCAGAGCACTTTACCGGCCCTTTCCAGGATCAGGGTTTCAATCTCTTTTTTTGATGGATAGGTAGCTTTGCCCAGGTTAACAAGGGGTGGGTTGATCCGGTAATCGTTTACCAGGGCCAAAGAATTCTCTTTTAAGAAATGGGGAAAGCGGGCTGCTTCCAGCATTTCAAAACCAATCAGGTAATCGGCGTTGTTTTCCTCGACCAGGGGAGAATAGACTTTATCTCCCCAGCGAATATGACTGTCCACCTGGCCGCCCCTTTGAGCCATCCCGTGCACTTCGGCTTTTTTTACATCATACCCAAGCTGCAGCCCTACCTCGGCCAGGATGTTGCTGGCCAGGATGGTGCCCTGACCGCCGACCCCTGCCATTAGAAAGTCTATGTTTTTCATGTTTTCGTGCCTCCCTCTAATATTATTTTAGGCTGCTTCAATTTACTTTTCGATTATGGCCTCCTGGGGACATACTTTTACACAAAGGCCGCAGCCGTTGCATAACAGGGTATCGATCCGGACATGGTCTTCCTCCTGAACCAGCGGTGAACACCCGATATCCAGGCAGACGCCGCAGTTGATGCAGATTTCAGGATCCACCTCGGGCGGAGTATGTTTTTCCCTGGTGCTCAGCACGCAGGGATGCCTGGCGATAATGACTGACGGCTCTTCGCTTTTGAGGTGATCCTGCAGGATTTTTTCCATTTTGTCGATGTCATAAGGATCGCAAATGTCTACTTTTTCATACCCGATACCGCGGACCAGTTTTTCAGGGTCCACAACCTTGGTTTCCATATCCTGGACTGTTTTGCCGGTTCCCGGGTGTTCCTGGAAACCGGTCATGGCCGTGGCATTGTTGTCCGAGATGATCGTGGTGGTGGAGCCCTGGTTGTAGAGGACATCGATTACAGGGTGGATCCCTGAATGCAGGAATGTAGAGTCTCCCAGGACGGCAGCTACATCATCTTTTACACCGGCTTTATTGATCCCGTGCGCTACACCGATGCTGGCTCCCATGCAGCCGGTGGTGTGCATGGCGTTAAGCGGCGGGGCAAAGGCCAGGGTATAACAGCCGATGTCGCCGGTAACCAGTACACCGTTTTCCCTGAGGACGTGGAAGAGAGCCCGGTGTCCGCATCCGGGACATAGCATCGGCGGCCTGATGGGGCGCTCCAGGTTGCTTTTTATTTCGGGTGGGGCTTCCGGTGCTTCGATCAGGCCGGCCTGGACGGCACAGCTGCGGACCAGGGAAGGGCTGAATTCGCCGATCATGGGGAAGATATCCTTGCCCTGCACTTCAATGCCCATTAGCTTCAACCGTTCCTCAAGGAAAGGATCGAGTTCTTCTACGACAATGATTTTTTCCACCTGCTCCGCAAATTTATGGATCAGTTTTTCAGGCAGGGGATAAACCATACCCAGTTTAAGGAAAGTGGCATCGGGAAATACTTCCCGGGCATAGTGATAGCATATGCCGGCGCTGACAATGCCCAGTTTGCTGTCGCCTGGCTCAATGTAGTTGATTGGAGTGGACTCGGCAAATTCGGCCAGCTGTTTTAACCGTTCTTCGACCACCGGATGGCGGCGCCTGGCATTGGCGGGGACCATGACAAATTTTTGGGCGTCTCTTTCATAAACCGGCGGTTCTTCCGGCGGTGGGGGCGGTTCTTGATCGGTAACTTCCACCGGGGTGGATGAATGAGACAATCGAGTTACGCTGCGGACAATAACGGGTGTGTCATACTGCTCACTGATGTCAAGAGCTGTGCCCACGAACTGCTTGGCTTCCTCATTGTCCGATGGCTCAAGCATAGGGCACTTGGCGAATTTGGCGTAATTGCGGTTATCCTGCTCATTCTGGGAGCTGTGCATATTGGGGTCGTCGGCGCAAACAATAACCAGGCCTGCTTTTAAACCGGTGTAAACGGCATAGAACAGGGAGTCCGCTGCCACATTCATACCGACATGTTTCATGGAACTCATAGCCCTGGTGCCGGCATAAGCTGCTCCTATGGCTGCATCAAGGGCCACTTTTTCATTGGGAGACCATTCGGCGAAAACTCCCGGGTATCTGGCATAATTGCTCAATATCTCCGAGCTTGGAGTCCCGGGGTAGGCGGCTGCGAACCGCACCCCGTGCAGGTAGGCTCCGTAAGCGAAGGCCTCATTTCCGGTCATTAATTTTTTCAATGCTAACCCTCCTTGTTAGTCTAAATTTGATTTAATTGTTCGAAGAATGGTTCCAGCTTCGCTAAAACCTGGTCTTCAGAAAACAAGCGCAGATCTGCCATGTCCGCTTCGAACACAACTCCGGGAAGCCCGGTTTGTTCCCTGATCAGTTTGCTTTTGGCGTAAAGGCCAAAAGCATTGGGTTTGCAGCTGCGGTTAGAAAAAAGGACAAACCCGTCAACATCGTATTTTTCCATAAAGCTGATTTTTCGCCGGACCCGGTATTCAAAGCAGCGGTTTACGAATTCATGGGTATAGTTTTCAGCCAGGCTGGCCAGGGGGCGTTCAAGGTCGAAGGAGTAAGCCCAGGAATGGGTATACTGTGAAGCCACAACCAGCGCTCCCCGTGAAGCAAAGAGATCTGAAAACCAGCGCAATTTTGGCCAGCAGGGGATGTGGTCAAAATAAATTTTGTGCCGCTCTTCCGGTATGGCAGTTATTCCATTCTTGATCCGCTCGTCTATTTCCTCCTTTAGAGCACGGTAATAGTCTACGGCGTCTTGGGTTCCCCTCAGGGTGACGATGGGGGCCATGTGGAAGCAGGCATCAAAGAACCCAAAGGGGGCCGGTTTCAAGGCGGCTGAATCAAGGACCTCGTTCCAAAGCAGGCAGGCCTCGTTGGAAAGGCTTAACACTTCTTTTAAGCGATCATAGTCAAAAGGTTGGCCGGTCTGCTTTTCAATGAATTCAATCATTTCATGTAGCTGTTCAATAAAATACTCTATACAGAGCTGATCTGTTTCCAGGCCCACCCTGGGAGAATCAAGCAGAAAATAGGGGGATTGATAGTACCTTCCCGCTACTTCAAACCATTTTGGCAGACTTCCGCACTGGGTGTTGCAGCAAAAAAGCAGATCGGGTTCAAGAATTTTGCCCACCGGGTGTTCTTCCGAGTAGGCATCTCCTATTCCGATGCGGGCATAACCGCATAAATCACGGGCGTACCCCTTCTCTTCTGCAGCAGTTGACAGCTCGTGGGCCACTTTCCTGGCTGCGGCTACAGCGCCGAAGTTTTCCGGGTAGTAGGGGAAAAGGCCGGCGGCGTAAATAAGTTCTACAGGAAATACGGCAGTAACCCAGGCCACCAATATTCCATCATCTTTTGCTTTCCGGCCGGCTTCGTTGTACTTCTTCATCATTTCTTTCATCAGCCCGGCGGTTTTAAATACATTTTTTGCGGTCACTGGCTGACACCTCCAACCATTTCCATGAAAGCGTGGATCCTGGTCCGGATTTGGCCCAGGCCTGCTCCACCGAACTGGGTTTCAATGCGCATAGCCGGAAAGCCCTGCTCCTGCATGGTTTTCAGGTTGTCATAACAGTCAAAGTTTTCCGGTTCACAAAAGGTGAGGTGGAGGAATAACGCTCCCACGGCTTCCTTTTTCCTGGCCAATTCGGTCAGAAAAAATCTCCTGGGATTAATTACCAGATCAAATGCGGCCGAAGGAATCCGCCTTAACTGCCGCTCTGCCAGCGCTTCCAGCGGCTCTTTATCCGTATCTACATCCGCTTCGATATAGCGGTAGCCATTCTGGAAGTCGTCTGCAACTACTGTGCCTCCGAATTCTTCGATATAATCGAGGACTTCAAACGGTTCCAGCAAAGTACCCGACATCAAAAGGCGCACCAGCCCACTATTTTCTTGATGGCTAAGATTTTGCTCCAACTCTTCAACAACGGCCTGCAGTAAGCGGTTAACTTTGTTCCTGGGCATGATCATGGAACCGTTAATCAGGGTATAAAGCTGGCGGGAACTGAGCTGATTAGGATACCCGGCATGCAGATCGGCTATCCTGCGCAGCAGCTGGCGGTTATGGTTGTATAATTTAATGCTCTCGGTAATTTTTTCATTGTCTAAAGCAGCGCCTTTAAAGCTTTCCAACCCTTTTTTTATCCTTTCCAGTTCCCCGAGTAGATATCTCCCGGCGCTGGGCCGGTTTACCTGCCTGGGCAGGCGGAAATTATCCATGTACGGCAGAGGGCGGACGTGCTCCCACAGGTCAAGAAGCATTCGCATCGTATCGCAGGTTTGAGGTATAATCAGCCCGTCCAGGAATTCCAGCTCCCCTTCCAGGGAGCGGGCCAGTGCGCTCCTGGAATAGGAGCAGGCCCAGGCCTGAAGGTGGGCGTTGGCTTCTTCCAGGTTCCGGCTCCCGCCGACAATCCCATACGGGAAAAAACCGGCCGCATGGATTAGTTCTTCGGGGACGTCGGTTAGAAGAAAACCGATCACTTTTCCACCGTTTTCAGCTTTCCACTGTTTTGCTTCTTCGGCCCGGTTTTTTAGGGCATTTTCAAATGGTGCGATTAATTCAGTCTTAATTGGCGGATCTCTCCTTTATAGCAGGATCAAACAGTAAGGTTTTATTGTTTCAGCCATTGCGGATTTCCTTCAAATCCTGGCACTACGTTCTGAAGCGGCTCCCCGTTTAAAAAACGTTCAATATTATCGGCAAAGGTTCCGCCAAACCGGGGCGCATATTGATCGGTCCAGCTTGAGATGTGGGGAGTGATCAATATATTATTGCAATCCCATAGTTTGTCTTCCGGGGGCAGGTAAGATGGAAGTGGTTTTTTGATCCAGTGGGTATCGTTGGCAGCACCGGCAATCCAGCCTTCATTTAAAGCCCTGATTAAATCTTCTTTAACAATTAAAGCTCCCCGGGCGCAGTTGATCAGGTATGCTGAGTTTTTCATCAGCTTGAAGGTCCTTTCATTCATGATCCCCTCTGTTTGATCGGTGAGCGGGCAGGACAGGACAAGATAATCAGCCTGCCGGATGACTTCATCTACCTGGTCGTTTAAGTACAATTGATCGACATTAGGGATGTCCATCTTCATAATGTCGGTGCCGATTATTCGCATATCAAACCCCTTGGCCCGCTTGGCAATCTGCCGGCCGATACCGCCCAGGCCGACGATACCAATCGTTTTTCCGTAAAGTTCTTCTCCCCGGACCCGGATGAACTTCTTTTCCTTTTGCTGATCCCAGAGCTGGTTGTACTTTTTGGCCAGGTTTAGCATCAGGCCGAGAACAAATTCGGAGACCGGAATACCCGAACCGCCGGGAAGGCAGGCCAGGGGGACATGGGGAGGAACTTTTCCCCAAATGGCCCAGTGATCAATTCCGGCGCTGAAAGACATTATCCACTGCAACTCTTTCATTTCAGGGACTCTTTCTACAATTACTCCCGACCCGACAATATGAGTGTCCAGGTATTCATCTGGAATTGATTCGGCAGACCCGTCCTGGAGCAGCCTGACCCTGATTTCCCCTTTTGCTGTTTTTTCAGGGAATTTATTTTCTATGATTTTCTTATACTCTTCAGGGCTGCCCAGTCCGGGCTGCAGAACAACCAGGATATTCAGAGGATTGAACTTTGTCATTTTAACGGCACCTCCACAATATAGTTACAATATTCTTGATTCAACATAGAAAAAAATTTTCCTTCTTTTCCTTCTTTTCCTTATATTTAATTTCAATTGTTTTTTTGTTTCGGCTTTTTCATCGGAAGACCCAACAAACTGGCTGCATTGCCGCCCAGAATTTTCTGGATGCTGCTTTCACTTAAGGGCAGGTTTTGGATGGTCTTAAGGTTGGCACCCGGGTTTTTAATTCCAGGCCAGTCCGTTCCAAACAGGACTTTGTCGGCAACCCTCTCCAACTCCGGGAAATAATCAAGCAGTTTCCGGGGCGGCAACCCGGCTATTTCCATATATACATTTTCGTGAAGCCGGGCCAGGACAAAGGCCCTTTCATACCAGAATCCCCTTCCGCTGTGGACCAGGATTATTGTTAACTCGGGAAAGTCTACCGCCACTTCGTCAAGGTAAAGCGGATCGCCGTATTTCAGTTTAGCTCCTTTAAAAATCGAAGTGCCTGTATGAACCATAACCGGAACCTGCATCTCTTCGGCCTGCCTGTAGAGCGGGTATAACTTGCGATCATTGGGGTAACAGTGCTGGTAAGTAGGATAGAGCTTTACCCCCCTGAAGCCTTCTTTAACCAGACGTTCTAATTCTCGGCCGGTATTGACGGTCAAGCTGGGATTGATGCTGGCAAAGGGGATCAGCCCTTCTTTATCACGGCAGAACCGCTGCACATATTCGTTGGTGCAAACGCCGGTTACCATCGGCGATATTTCCGCCATCACCACTCCGTAGTCAATACCATGATCCTGCAGGTAGCTGTAAAAATAATCCGGGTCGGAAAAATCCCGGTAAAACCGGTCCCAGTTTTTATCAGCGTGCATCTCCTTGATCCAGCTTAGGGCAGTTTCGACATAAAACTGATCGTATACGACTGGATGGATGTGAAAATCAATAACTGGTGCTTTCACCTGGACATATCTCCCTCAAGTTATGATCCCATGATAATTACATTAGCATAGATGCCTACCCCACCGATATTATGGACCAGACCGATTTTTGCCCCTGGAACCTGGATTTCACCTGCTTCTCCCCGCAGTTGCTGGACAATAGTCCTGACCTGGGAACCGCCAGTGGCGCCAATCGGGTGCCCCTTCGACAAAAGGCCGCCGTCCACATTTACCGGTATTTTACCTTCCAGGTAAGTTTCTTTGTTGCGTATCAACTCCACCCCCCGGCCGGGATCGGCAAATCCCAGGTTTTCGTAAGCCATAAGCTCAGCGATGGTAAAACAATCGTGTACTTCAGCCACATCGATATCATCAGGTTTAACTGAAGCCATTTCGTAAGCCTGGCGGGCAGCTTCACGAGCGCTTTCCAGACCTTCATAGGCCTTCCTGCCGGTAATGCTGTAGGAGGCGGTGGCAGAACCCAGGCCCAGGATCCAGACGGGTTGAACTGACAGTTCTCTTGCTTTTTCGGCAGAGGCCATTATGATACAGGAGGAACCGTCGGCGTTAGCACAGCAGTCAAATCGCTTCAGAGGGCTGGAGACATAATCGCTTTCCATAATTTTTCCCATGGTCAAATCTTTCCTGTAAACTGCTTTTTCATTAAGCTGCCCGTACCTGGCCGACTTGATCCTGATTAGGGCCAGATCTTCTTCAGTAGTGCCGTAGGTATCAAAATGGGTCCTGGCGTGCATGGCGTAGTAAGCAGGCATAGTGGTTCCAAATGGAGACTCCCACATTATATCCGCACCGCGTCCCATCCTTTCCTGGGAATCGGCAGAGGATATTTCCGACATTTTTTGGAATCCAACTATCGCTACTGCCTGGTGCAGGCCGCTTTTAATTAGGCCGTAAGCGGTTTTGAGTCCAGTAGTGCTTGATGAACATACACTTTCCACGGCAAAAGTGGGCTGGGGATTCAACCCCAAATATTCTGCGATCAGGCCGGAAGGGCTGCGCTGTTTGTCATATTCAGGAGCAGAACAGATGATCGAGGCATCGATATTCTCAGATGTGATGCCGGCATCCTGCATCGCTTCCCTGTAAGCTTCAAAAGAAAGTTCCCTGATCGATCCTTCATAGCCCCTGACAAAATTGCTTTGCCCTACGCCGATAATGGCCACATCTTTAGGCATAAATATTCCTCCTTGGCTAGTCATTCCTCACGATCAAACAATATCACAACTGCTTTAGCAGCCTCTTTATAATAAATCCCGGCTTAAAGCATAATCATTCCACCGTCAATGCACAGAGTTTGGCCGGTAATATAGCTCGATTCATCCGAGCCCAGAAATACAACCGCCGGTCCGATTTCTTCCGGTTTTCCAAAGCGACCCAGGGGAATCCGTTCCAGGTACTTTTCTTTAAACTTTGGATCGGAGGCGATCATCTGGGTCATGTCGGTTTCTGCCAGCGGGGCGATTGTATTAACCCGGATGTTGTGGCGGGCCAATTCCTTGGCGGCTGATTTGGTCAGGGCATAAATCCCTCCCTTGGCAGCCGTGTAATTAACCTGCCCGATGGTTCCCATCAGGCCGGCCGAAGAAGTTACGTTGATGATTGAACCTTTTTTTTGTTCGATCATCGGTTTTGCCACGGCCTGAAGGCAGTAAAAAGTTCCACTGAGGTTGATCCTTAAAACTTCCTCCCACTGTTCCAGGGACATCTTCCAGAGCATGGCCGGTTTAAAAATACCGGCATTATTGAAAAGCACATCAATATGACCGTATTCATCCATTGTGTTCCTGACCATGTCAAAAACCTGCTCGCTGTTTCCCACATCAACCTGCCTGACCAGGACCCGGCGTCCCAATTTTCTTATCTTAGAGACCACCGGATCTTCTTCTTTTATGCTTCGGCTGGCCAGGACCAGGTCGGCGCCTTCTTCGGCCATGGCCAAAGAAACCGCCTCGCCAATGCCTTTGCTGGCGCCGGTTACGATTGCCACTTTGCCCTTCAAACGCACGTAATTAAACACCTCCTGCTGATAATCGGCTGTACAGTTTTTGTTTTAAAATATTTCTGCTTTGCCACTGAATAAAAGGTTGTAGATAATTTGTTTATACTATTGGCACTTTATTTAAGTTTAAATAAAAACAAATACTAAAAAAATCCCTTAAAAGCATGGAAACAAGGTTAAAAAGTATGAAATCGGGGCTAACCCCTAAGGGCTAACCCCTAAATGAAACCCGTATTGACTGCACAAAAAGGAAAAGATAAAATAAAAAAAACAGTTTAATGAAATTTTTAAAGTTTCTTTCGCAGATTCCCGGCAGGCAGTGAAAGGAACAGGGTAATTCTAAAGATTAGGGCGAAATGGCAGGTTTTATGCTGACATATACTGAATGTTTATATGAGTATGCGCTTTATTATTAATACAACCAGTCCCTATAAAAGGCGGTGTACACTTGACAGGTGAAAACGGACATGCAGGGGAATATAAGGATAAACCGGAGTTAATCCTTATCTGCCGTGTCAGTCCTAATTTCGATTCGATTGATCAGGTGGATTCCTCCCTGCAGGGCGCCTTGCAGGCTTCAGTAGATAATTTTGATTTTTGCCGGGCTACATTAATGCTTTTTCGTGATGGAAAAGTGCCTGTTTGCTGGCATGCCTCCAGGGAAAAGAAAAATCCTGGAAGCGGCGTTGCTGTCCACCCGGAGCGCTGTGTCCAGTTAAACAACTATCTTTCCGACCCCGAAAACAGGCGCAGTAAAAAGCTGCTCGATCCTCTTTCGCCGGTTATATCCACCAATTTACCGGTATTTTTAAAAGCCGGGGACCCGGTGGGAATGATGGAAATCGGCATATTCAATACCGACTACCAAACCGGGGAATACATGCTGGCCAAGGCTGCTTCCCTGGGGAGGCATATGGCTGATATTATCCAGGAATCCCTTTTCCAGAGGCAAAAAGACCGTCACCTTAGGAAACTTTCCGTGTGGCTGGAAATGGTTAATACGATCAGTTCTACCCTGGATATCAGGCAGGTTCTTCATGTTGTGGCCCAGCTAACTGCCGATCTATTTTCATCCAAGAGCTGTATTTACCTCCTCCAGGATGAGGATCAGACTCTTATCCCCACTGTGGCAGTGGGCAGTTACGACCCAATTTTAAAAAGGAAATTTAAGGCTCTCAAAGGTAGGGAGGCATTTCCGGCCATAAAAAAAGCAATCAATGCCAAAGAGCCGGTGGTGGTAACACCCCGGAACAGTGAAAAAATGATGACAAGGGAAATTGTGGAAGATTTTAATTATGGATGGGTCGTGCTGGCCCCTATTATGAGTAAGGGTAAAACCATTGGCATTATGCAGGTTGACCGTCCCCCGGAGGCGGAAGGCTTTGACAGCGAAGAGGTAGAAATTATTTTTGCCATTGCCCGGGCTACTGCCGTTGCTATAGAAAACGCCAGGCTGATCGATATGCTCGGGGAAAAAGAACAGCTTTTGCATCAACTGGTCAACAAGTTGATTACAGCCCAGGAGGATGAACGTAAAATAATTGCCGCCGACCTGCATGATGGAATAATCCAGTCCTTGATCGCTATCTGGTATCGCCTCCAGCGCCTCTCTTCAGCTGAAGGGATGGAACCGGATAATTGGCAAAGCGATATAATGGAATTGACGGGAGTTCTAAATGAACAGATCCAGGAGATCAGGCGGATCCTATATGATCTTCGCCCCATTATTTTGGATAATTACGGCCTGATTCCGGCTGTTGAGGCTCATGTAAACAGCATAATTGAGAAATATGATTTGCCCATTGAACTGGAAATCTCCGGTGAAAAACAGAGGTTGGATTCAAAAACTGAGGTGGCCTTGTTCAGAATCTTGCAGGAGGCCCTGACAAACGTAGTCAAACATGCCGGAGCTACCAATGTCAGGGTTAGTCTTGATATTGGAGATGAGAATGTGGGCCTGATTGTCGAGGACAACGGGTTTGGCATCACTAAAAATAACTATAATCAAAGCCAGCCCATGCATCGTTTGGGCCTGGCCGGGATCCAGGAACGGGCCCTGCTGCTGGGGGGAGATTGCAAAATTGATTCCCAACCTGGCAAAGGCACGAAAATTAAAGTCAGTATTCCCTCTAAAACATCATCCGGAGAGGAGCAAGAAAATTGACCATAAGCATACTCATTGTCGATGACCATCCCATGGTCAGAGAAGGTTTAACCAACATGCTTGACAACAGTGAAGAGATTATTGTGGCCGGAAGCTGCGGAGACAGCAAAGAGGCCCTGGAAAAAGCCCATTCGCTCGATCCGGATGTTATCCTGATGGATATAAAAATGGAGGGGATGAACGGAATTGAGTCGGCCAGGGAGATCCTGGCTCAAAAACCGGGTATTAAGATTATCTTTTTAACTGTCTTTGAAGATACAGAATCGATCCGCCTGGCCTTGCAGGCCGGCGCTTCCGGTTATATTCTTAAGCATGTTAGCCGGCAGAACTTGATTGACACTATTAAAAGGGTGCACGGCGGAGAAACCATTATTGATCAGTCTGTCTTCAGGCAGATTGTTAGTGATTATACCCGCCTGAGTAAAAAGCATACAGAAATAAAGCCGCAAAAAAAAGAAGAAGAGCCGGTCGAATTAACTCCCCGGGAGCAGGAAATTTTAAGGCACCTGGTGCGGGGTTTGACCAACAAAGAAATTTCCTCCGCAACAAACCTGGCGGTTGATACAGTAAAAACCCACCTGCGCAATATTTACCGTAAACTCCAGGTCAAAAACCGGACCCAGGCTATATCAATGGCTATGAAATTGAGCAGGAACAGCGAAGACAGCCTGTTTATTATAGAAAAACCGGTTCCAGATGATTTCAACGACGACAATACAGGCAACAACTAGAGTATAGGATTATCGTATAAAAGGAGCAAGCCGGAAGATTGTTTTATCCGGCTTGCTCCTTTAAGCATAAGGCAGGTAATTTATACAAAGGTTTATGGCTCTGACTTTCAGTTTATCAATTGATTAAACCAGGCAGATACAGGGCAATCTGGGGGAAGGCGGTTAGGAGAATGGCACATAGAATAATTGCCACCAGGTACCATCCTACCCCCCGGAAAATTTCCATGACCGGGGTTTCCCTGTCCACCCCGGCTACGACATAAACATTAGCTCCAACTGGCGGTGTAATAACGCCCATACCCAGGGCCAGAACGATGATTACTCCGAACCAGATCGGATCAAAGCCGAGTTCAACCGCCACCGGGTAAAAAATGGGCACCGTGAGGAGGATCAGGGCCAGGGCATCAATGAAAAACCCTAAGATCAGGTAAATGAGCAGGATCACAAAAATGATGGCCACGGGGGGAAGGGGCAGTTCAACCGCCCAGGTGGCAAGCCCTCTTGGTAACCCTGTTATGCCCAGGAAACGGCCGTAGATAGCCGCTGCGGCAACGAGGAACATGATCATTGCCGAAATACGGACAGAGTCCGTCAGTGAGCTTTTAAAGCCTTCCCAGCTTAGCTGACGTCTGATCAGGGCCACGACCAGGGTGGCAAAAACTCCCACCGCCCCGGCTTCGGTGGGGGTAAAAACTCCGCCAAAAAGCCCCCCCATCACGGCAATAAAGATAATAATGACTTCCACACCTCCGCTAACTACTGCTTTTAGCTTATCTGCCCAGGGCACACTTTCTCCCGCCGGTGCCAGGGCAGGGTTACGCATTGTTTGCAGGTAGGCTGCTGCCATAAAAAGGGCCATTAAAAGAAATCCGGGGAATATCCCGGCCATAAAGAGCCGGCGGATAGATTCGCCGGCGGAAACTCCGTACAGGATGAAAATAACACTGGGCGGGATCATTACGCCCAGGATAGCGGCTGCTGCGATTGTAGCGGTGGAGATGGAGCGGTTGTAATTATATTTTTTCATTTCCGGGAGAGCCACGGCACTCATGGTTGCCGCAGTGGCTGTTGTCGATCCGCAGATGGCTCCGAAAGCGGTGCAGGCGGCAATGGTGGCCAATAGCAGGCCTGCTTTTAAGTTGCCCATGACCTTGTAGGTGGCATCGTAAATTCTTGAACTTAACCCGGAGTAAAAAGCAATATAGCCCATCCAGACGAACATGGGAACAACCAGCAGGGAATAGGAAGCGAAAGTATTATAGATGGTCTGGCTGGAAAGTGAAAACATGGCGTCAGGATTTCTAACAATGGCAAACCCGGTCATTCCCACCACCAGCATTACGTAAGCAACGGGCATCCTGGCAAACAGAAAGACGAACACAAACAAGATTGAAACAATTCCGATTTGGATTGGGCTCATTGATTTTCACTCCCCTTAGCAACTATTATTGCAGCCTTGATCATATCCAGCAGCAGCACCAGGGCCAGCATGATAAAGCCAAAAGCAACCAGGTATATAGAAGGAGCAATAGGTATCTTTAAATGACCGGTTTCATACCCGGCCATCATCCTGTCATAGGCGAAGAATAATATTTCCCTGGCCAGGAGGTAAGAGAAGAAAAGCGAGATAATGCTTACAACCAGTTCAATGAATCCCTGCACCCGCGGTGAGAAGCGTTCCACCAGGATTCCGACCATGATGTGGCCTTTCATCAATGCCGTGTAAGCTACCCCCAGGCCGAGCAGGACTGCGCCTGACATTTCCACCAGTTCGACGGCCCCGCCGATCGGCCTCAAAGGGATACGGATAATAACGTTGGTTACGGTAATTGCCATTACAATGATCATTGCTATTTGAGCTATCTGTGCGGTACGCCAGGTCAGTATTTGCACGAATCGTTCAAACATTTTTAGCAAGTATAACTGCCCCCTGTCGTCAGCATTTTTATATTTACTGATTCGTTTAGAGAGGGCATTCACCTCTTTAGAGTTTTATCCTCTGAACAGAGTGAAAGCCCTCTCTTTCAGTTCTACAGGCAGCTACAGCGCAAGGCTGTTAACAGCTTGTTAATCCTTGTTTAGTTGCCGTAGTCGCCATACTCTTCTGAGTGCATGGCATCAAGTTCGAGGGCGAGATCCATAACTTCCTGACCGGGCAGGCCGGCTGCTTCTGCTTCTTCAACCCATTCTTCCATGATCGGGTCGATTAGATCCACCCAGCGCTGCCATTCGCCTTCATCGAGTTCGATTACTTCCATACCATGCTCTTCGACACCGAACCTCTGGCCTTCAACGGTATGATCTGTTCTCAGCTCACCGTATTCATAAACATATTTTTCGTTGACATCATCAATAATTTGCTGCACTGACTCGGGAAATGCATCCCAGGTATCCCAGTTCATCACTTTCATGAATATAATGTTATAGCTTGGCGGACTCTTGGTGATATATTCTGTTACCTCTGCCAGGCGGAAGCCTTTGAGCGTGTCGGTCGGTGCCAGCAGCCCGTCAACAACACCGGTCTCTATGTTTTCATATGATGCTCCCATGCCAAATGAGACCGGGTTTGCCCCCAGAGCCCTTACCCAGGGTATTGTCCCTCCGACGGCCCTGATATCCAGGCCGTCAAGGTCTTCCATGGTCTCGACCCTGGTGTTAGTCATAAAATCGCCGGGACCGGTGGCCCAGAAATGCATGATCTTGACGTCGGCGTACTCTTCCTGCAGTGGTTCGTACTGCTTCCAGGCTTCGTGCATGGTTGCAGAAGCAACCAGGGCGTTATCGTTATAAAAACCGGGTTGTTCGAAAGCATCGGTAAGGGGAAAGACTCCCGGTGTATAAGCGGGGCAGGTTGATCCAACATCGGCAACCCCGTCGGCAACCCCCCCGTAAATCTCAGGCATTTCAAGAAGCGCCTGGGCGTAATGCCAGTTAAAATCGATAGTGTGGGGAGTTTCCGCTTCTACCCGATCTTGGATTTCCTGGGCCCAGCTTTTATGGCCATCTGCTACCTGGAAATCGCCTTCGGGCCAGAAAGTGGCGAATTCAAGAGTAAAACTCTGACCTTCTTCTTCAGGGTCGTCGACCGGTTCTTCAGGTTCATCAACCGGTACTTCTTCTGGTTCGCAACCGCTTAGAACGGGCACTAGCACCAGGGCTAAAATCAGCATGAGATAAAAAAGCTTGGTTTTCATTACTTACTTGACCCTCCTTCTGGTATTGTAAGACTGGTTTACAATCACTTTAAAACTTTCAGCCAATATTAATTAATATAAAACCACCTCCCTTTAAAAGATTAATGGATTCAGGATAAATGTCCCTTTTAAGGATTGATCTCTACAACCTGCTGATAATTATTAAATATAAATGATGCTTTAAGTTACGGTTCTTAGAGCAGGTAGGATTTATGAGGTTCCTGGCCCTGTCAAGCAAATCAACTCACAATACACTAACATTTCTGATAATAATGTAATAAAGTCTACCACAAATTATTTTAATAATCAATAATAAAATTTTTTTCAAATAACTAAATACGATTATATATCTTATTGTTAAATACTTTTTAACCGGTGTAGTTTGGATTGTAGGAGCAAATATTAATACAAAACTTATTTCATTAAATATATTTCATTAGATGATCTCCTGTTAAAATGCATATCACTGTTTACATTAATCGGATGGCAAAGTTTAAGCCTCATGAGCACTTAGTTAAGCATGAAAATAACGGGAAAATGTTTCGACTAAATGAACCAAAGAGAATATATTTTCTTAGTAAAGAAGGAATAGGAGAGGGGGTGGCGAAAAAAATATGTGAATAGCCTAAATGTTAACAATAGGGTAAATAAAAAGGGTAAATAAAATTAATTAGCCAAGAGGAGGCAAAAAATGTATTCAAAAGCTTTTATTCCTTATCGGGGTTATTACAGCACTCCGTTTTCGCGGTGGCAGGGAAATCTGGCTAATGAAAACGCTATTGTCCTGGGTGCATTTACAGCTAAAAGATGGTTTGCGGACAAAGAAATCGATCCCGGCATTTTTGATTACCTGGTATTTGGTAAAACAATCGGCCAGCCTTATACTTTTTATTCTTCACCCTGGGCGGCTGGAATGATGGGGGCGGAACAAATCCCGGCTGTCCATATTTCCCAGGCCTGTTCCACGTCAACTACCTGTATAAACATGGCCGCGATGGGTGTAGAAACCGGTTTGCACAGGTCGGTATTTTGCCTGATGGTCGATCGCACTTCCAACGGGCCACACACAGTCTGGCCCAACCCCCTTGGCCCGGGCGGGCAGGTTATATCAGAAGACTGGGTTATGGATCACTTTGGAAAAGACCCTTGGGGCGGCACCTCCATGATCCAGACTGCGGAAAATGTGGTCCGGATGGCCGGCAATATTACCAGGGAGCAATGTGATGCAGTGGCTCTTAAACGATATGAACAGTACCAGGATGCTTTAAAAAACGAACGCGAATTTCAGAAACGGTATATGTTTCCTGTTGAATACACGATCAGCCGAAAGGAGAAAGGGCTACTTGATGCTGATGAAGGCGTTGCCCAGACCACGAAAGAGGGCTTGACCCGGCTTAAACCGCTGCTACCGGACGGGGTCCATACCTTCGGCTCACAAACTCACCCGGCCGACGGAAACTGCGGGGTGATAGTAACCGGCAGGGAAGAAGCCCGTGAAATGAGTGCAGATCCAGAGATCGAGATTGGGATTGTTTCTTACGGTTTTAGCCGGGCCCCCAAGGCCCATATGGCGATTTCTCCGGTTCCTTCCGCTAAAATGGCCCTGGATCAGGCGGGCCTGGCTATTAAAGATATCAAAGTGATCAAAACACATAATCCATTTGCTGCCAATGATATTTACATGGCCAATGAACTTGGCCTGGATGTAATGAGTTTTAATAACTACGGGAGTCCGATCATATTCGGCCATCCCCAGGGCCCGACTGCCGGGCGGTGCATTATTGAACTGATTGAAGAGTTGGTTTTGTCCAGTGGGGGTTACGGTTTATTTACCGGTTGTGCAGCGGGAGATACCGGTGCGGCCATGGTTGTAAAAGTAAGCGGGTAGAGCTGATTGTAATACGATGGTTAAGGAAAAGCACTAATAAACACGGGCTTGCAGCGTTGTTTAATGGCCTGCGCGTGTTTTTGTTTCTGCCAAAGTGCGCTGCTAATATAGTATTTTTGCCGGTTTGCTTGAACTGGGATGATTTCCCCTGGGCTAACTGAAGGCAATTTTTACACAGGACGTTGCTTTTACCAAACCCGGGCTCGAACTGCCTGGCATTTGGGATAGAAAAGTTTATACCGGTTATTTAACGATCATTAGATTATTCTTCAGGCAGTTGGCTACGGCATTGCTGACGCTTCCCAGCAGAACTCCGCTGATTTTGCCCAGGCCCCTGCCGCCCAGGATCACAAGCTCATAGTTTTCTTTTTCTGCTATCTCACAGATAATATCGGCAGGATTTCCTTTTTCCAGCCTGGTATTAATCTCGACTCCTTCTCCTTTAAAAGCTTTAGCTGCTTTTTGCAAAACTTCTTCGCCGGCACTGATCAGCTCCTGCTCTTTCTTTTGGTAAGAGGCAAAGAAGTCATAGCCTTGCTGTGGATTCACTTCGATGACGTAAAGAATTGTCACTTCAGCGTTAAACTTTTTGGCAAGCTTCTGAGCCTGCTCAATCGTGTTTTGGGAATGCTTTGATCCATCTGTAGCCAGTAAAATCTTTTCCATCTCTGGTCCACATCCTTTCATTAATACGTTATAATAAACTGTTTAATAGCTTTTACATCCGTTTGAAACTGAAAGTCCTCAGATGGCAGCTGATCGCCTTAATATTCGGTAATATCTCCGTTTAATCGATTATTAAGGCGTTTAACGCTTCCATTCACAGTATACAGTAAATTTTGAATATAAACAAGGATATCTTTAATTGGCGTCCCGGGATTGCTTTTGCCAATAGCGGCAGGCTGGATTCGTGACCACCTTATCCGGGGATTGTAAAACCGGTGTTGCAGGTAATAAATTGAGTAAAAAGACCTTTTCAGCTGTAATCAGCCGTTTACCCGGCCTATGCCCTGTTCCAGGTAATTATTAGCCATTTCGCGGTAATACTCGGCGCTTAATTCCACCCACATCAGCGATGTCCCCTCAATTTTCTTTTTTACTTTAGCGGGAGTTCCGGCGGCCAGGTGTCTGGGAGGTATTTCCATGTTGTCAGGTACAACACTGCCGGCAGCAATCATCGCCTGTTCGCCGACTACGCAGAAATCCAGGAGGACGGCATTCAAGCCTATAATAGCTCCGTTGCGCACGGTACAGTTATGCAGGACCGAACCATGAGCAATGGTAACTTTGTCACCGATAACGGTTTCTCCTTCGGCCATGGTATGGACGACCACATTGTCCTGGATGCTGGTTCCCTTGCCGACGAATATTTTCCCGAAGTCCCCTCTCAGGACGGCTCCGAACCAGATGCTGGCCCCTTCTTCAATTACAACATCGCCGATAATTGCAGCGGTCGGAGCGATAAAAGCTCCTGGCGCTATTTGTGGTTTTTTCCCGCTGAGTTCCATGATCATGATTGCATTATTCTCCTTTCTATGAGCGATAATCATTAAGCGGTCCTGGATCTATTTGGCGGCTGGCCGGTTCCCTGGCTGGTTTCACCCTCAGGATGGCCTTTTTGAAACTGAAATCTGGGTTTATAATCAGGCTTTATTTTCGAAACACGGTTCCTCTTAGCAGGGCCACCGTGTCTTCGCCCCTGTATACAGTCATGCTGTAAATACCGGTGGAACGGGTCAGGTGTTCTTCCTCAGCAACGGCGGTCAAGCGGTCGCCGCTGATTGTGCCTTTAATGTAGTTAATGCTTATGTGCATGGCCAGGGCTGTTCCCCTTGTATTTGAAGCAAGACCAAAAGCTGTATCGGCCAGGGTAAAAAGGGCCCCGCCGTGCGTTACACTGTTAAAATTATGCATATCCGGTGCAACTACCATGCTTACCCGGGCGTATCCGGCCTGCACGTCCTCTAATTCGATCCCAAGTTTCCATGGAAACAAATCATCCTTGTATCGTTCACGTAGCTCCTGTGAGCGGTCTATCTCGTGGTAATTCACGGTTATTCATTCCTCCTCATCAGGCCATTAATTTAAACTCAGTATACTTTATGTGCGACTGGTTTGAAAGACCCGCCATTATATTTTGGTTCGTCCGGCGGGCGTTATGTTACAATAACAGTAAGCAACGGACGGGTTGGCAGGTTATAAAACGAGCTTTGAAACGGGTCTGATGCAGGGTAAGGAGTGATGGTGGATGGATGCAAGGGAACAGGACAACCGGGACATGGCTAAGGAAGATCTAAAAAGGGAGGATGATGGGCAAAGAATAAGCTTCCTGGAAGAAGTAAAGCAAAAATACCCGGGAAAGTTTGTGTCTGAGGATGAAATTTTTAGTAATATCCATGCCGGGGACAGGATTTTTATCGGTACAGCCTGCGGCGAACCTCAGTACCTGGTCCAGGCTATGATCAAGTTTGTGGAATCGAATCCCAAGGCTTTCTTTGATGCCGAGGTCCTGCATGTCTGGACCCTGGGAGTTGCTCCATACACGGATCGGAAGTTCAGGAAAAATTTTCGCCACAATACTTTTTTTATTGCTGAAAATGCCAGGGAAGTGGTTAATAAAGGACTTGCCGATTACACGCCCATTTTTGCTTCCGACATTCCGGGTTTGTTTAAACGCAGGCTGGTGCCGGTCGATGTAGCCCTGATCCAGGTTTCTCCGCCGGACAACCACGGCTTTATGAGTATGGGGATCAGTATTGACATTACAAAAACTGCCGTAGAAAATGCCTCCCTGGTAATTGCCCAGGTGAATTCGGAAATGCCCCGGGTTCACGGAGACACTTTCATTCATATCGGAGATGTTGATTATATTGTTCCTTATGATGAACCGCTCCTGGAATATGAGGCCCCCGAAGCGCCCCCGCAGGAAGTTAGTAAAATAGGTGAATATGTGGCCCGGATTATCGATGACGGGGATACCATTCAGGTCGGTTACGGGGTGATGCCGAATGCGATTCTTTCCAACCTCAGGAATAAAAAGGATCTCGGTATTCATTCGGAGTTGCTGGGTGACGGCATAGTTGATCTGATGAAAAGAGGGGTGGTTAACAACGCCAGGAAAACTGTTGACCGGGACAAAACTGTCGCTTCCTTTTGTATTGGAAGCAGGGACACCTATCTCTACCTGGATGACAATCCGGCCATAGAGTTCAGGGCTATAGATTATACCAACGACCCGATCAATATTGCCATGAATAAAAATATGGTAGCCATAAATACGGCCCTGGAAATAGATCTAACCGGGCAGGCCACCGCCGAATCGCTGGGCAGGTACTTTTTCAGCGGAGTAGGGGGACAGGCCGATTTCATGCGCGGAGCAGTGCTGGCTAAAAGAGGAAGGAGCATCCTGGCTTTGCCTTCGACCACCCAGAACGGCTCTGTTTCCAGGATCGTCCCCTTCCTCAAAGAAGGGGCCGGGGTAACCCTGACCCGGGGAGATATCCACTACGTAGTCTCAGAATACGGCATCGCTTACCTGCACGGCAAGAACGTTAGGGAGAGGGCCATGGCCTTAATATCCATTGCCCACCCCTCTTTCCAGCCCTGGTTGATCGAGGAAGCAAAAGAAGCTGCTTTAATATACAAGGATCAGTCTTACATGCCCGGAGAGAAAGGCAAATATCCCGCCGACCTGGAAACGCGGAGGACGACTAAAGCGGGCCTGGAATTTTTTATGCGCCCGGTGAAAATTAGTGATGAGCCTATCCTGAAGGATTTCTTTTACAGTTTATCGGAAGAAACCAGGTATAACCGCTTTTTGTCCCGGCGTGAAGATATGCCCCGCGAGATGCTTCAGGACCTGTTCCTGGTTGTCGATTACACCCGGGAGATGGTAATCCTGGCTACCATTGAGCATGAAGGAGCTGAAGTGGTAATCGGGGTGGGTCAGTACGTAGTACTCGAGGGAAGCCTGACCGCCCAGGTAGCGCTGGTGATCAGGGATGATTACCAGGGCCGGGGTCTTGGTTCCGAGCTTTTGTCTTATTTGGCCAATATTGCCCAAAAACAGGGGTTGACTGGTTTTACAGCAGAAATACTACCGGACAATAAGCATGTCCTGCACCTGCTGGAAAAAACCGGCCATATAGTGGAGAAGAAATTTTCTTCCGGAGTTTATATGATTGAGCTTGCTTTCCAGGAAAAATAGCTTTCCCCTATAACCTTACTTTGAGTCGGCATCGAAAACAGGAGTTTCAGAAACCTGGGCTTCAGTGAACATATAGGCGGCCTGGAGGGCTGAAGTCGGGCAAAGCGGAAAACATTCTTTGCAGTTCCAGCATTCGGTTGCGGCCAGATCCGGGATAAAGTTTATTTCCCGCCTTGATCCCCTGTTGATAAAACCAACCGCAAACTTGCCCTTTACTTCGGCGCAGTAGCGCACGCACAGGCCGCAGTGAATGCAGAACGAAGGCTCTTTTTCGAAGCGGTCTTTATTGGCCCCGTATTCTTCGGCCAGTTTTCGAAGCTGGTCGGAGTCGGGCGCATGGGACAGCAGCAGTTCCAGGATCGTCCTGCGGACCCGGTCAATCTTTTCCGACCTGGTAGTTACCTCCAGGTCTTTCTCCACGGGATAGACACAGGAAACGACAAGTTTCGAGCGGCCGTTTTTTTCCGCTTCTACCGTGCAGATCCGGCATCCTCCGTATGGTTCGAGCTTTTGATGGTGACACAGGGTGGGGATTTCGATCCCTTCGCCCTGGGCCGCTTCCAGGACGGTCATTCCTTCTTCTGCTTCGATTTCTTTGCCGTCAATTTTCAACAGGATTTTGCTCATTTTTCTTTACTCCCCCTGGTAATGGTTCTTTCTTCTTCGGGAATAGGATGCGGAACAGGCTCCCCGGAAATCTTTTTCACCGCGCTGAAACGGGAAGGACAGATATCATAGCAGGTGTTGCACCTGGTACACTTGTCCTGGTCGATGACGTGGATGGTTTTTTTGCCTCCGACGATAGCATCGGCGGGGCATTTTTTAAGGCAGGCCTGACAGGCCTGGCATTTTTCGGGATCGATATAGTAGGCGATCAGGTCTTTGCAGTACAGGGCCGGGCACCTTTTTTCCCTGATATGGGTTTCGTATTCATCGCGGAAATACTGTAAAGTGCTGAGGAAGGGGTTGGGTGCGGTCTGTCCCAGGGCACAAAGTGAGACTTCTTTGGCCACCTGGCCCAGTTCTTCCAGCAGCTCCAGATCACCTTCCTGACCCCTGCCTTCGGTAATGTTGGTCAGGAGTTTAAGCATTTGCTTAACTCCTTCCCGGCAGGGCACGCACTTCCCGCAGGATTCATCAGTTAAAAAATCAAGGAAGTACCTGGCCACGTCGACCATGCAGGTATCTTCGTCCATGACGATCATCCCGCCGGAGCCCATCATCGAACCGGCTTTTGTTAACTCGTCAAAGCCAACCTGCAGGTCGAGCAGGTGTTCGGGCAGGCATCCCCCGGAAGGGCCGCCGGTCTGTACTGCTTTGAACTTTCTACCGCCCCGGATCCCGCCGCCGACCTTGAAGATGATATCCCTTAAGGCCATGCCCATAGGCACTTCCACTAACCCGGTATTGTTAATTTTGCCCACCAGGGAGAAAATCTTGGTTCCCTTGCTGGTTTCAGTCCCGTACTGTCCGAACCACCCGGCGCCGTTGTTGATTATCAAGGGGACATTGGCCCAGGTTTCGACGTTGTTGAGGACAGTGGGTTTGTCCCACAGGCCCTTGATATTGGAGCGGATGTATTTAGGCCTCGGTTCTCCGGCCCTGCCTTCAAGTGCCGTCATCAGGGCGGTTGATTCGCCGCAGACGAAAGCTCCCGCTCCCTGGTGGACTTTTACCGTAAAGCTAAAGCCCGAGCCGAGGATATTTTCTCCGAGAAAACCGTATTCTTCCGCCTGCTTTATTGCCGTATGGATATTGTCCACCGCCAGGGGATATTCCTGCCGGACATAGATAAACCCTTCCCTGGCCCCGATTGTGTAAGCCCCGATAGCAAGGCCTTCCAGGACCGAGTGGGGGTTTCCTTCAAGTAAGCTCCGGTCCATGTAGGCTCCGGGGTCGCCTTCATCGGCGTTGACAATGACGTATTTTGTATCTCCCGGTGCACTGCGGGATCCTTCCCATTTAATGCCCGCCGGAAAGCCGCCTCCGCCCCGGCCCCTTAAGTTGGCCTTTTTTACTTCTTCCAGGACCTGCCCGGGATCCATCTCCAGCAGGGCCCTGGTCAGGGCTTTATAACCTCCTAAAGCCAGGTAATCTTCGATGCTTTTAGGATCAATATGGAGGTTCGCGCCGAATAAAAGCCTTTGCTGGTTTTTATAAAAGGGAATTTCATCTTCCCTGGTTATTTTTTCGTTACTGGAGGGATCAATATAAAGCAAGTGTTCCAGGATCTTGTTTTCCTTGATGGTTTGAGAAACTATATCAGGGATGTTCTCCGGCTCGATCTGGAGATAGCAGATGCCCTCGGGGTAGAGGACAATGATCGGGCCCCTTTCACAAAAACCGTGACAGCCGGTTTTGCGGACCAGGACCTGATCTTTCAGGCCCTGTTTTTCCAGTTCTTCCTCGATGGCTACAGCAACCGACCGGCTGCCGGTCGCATGGCAGGCTGTCCCGGAACAAAGGGTTATGATCCGCTGTTCGGAATCCCTGTTTGACAAAATTTCTTCCTTCAGTTTGTCCAGTTCGGCAGATGAATTCAGCTTAGGCATGATCTTACCTCACTCATATTTTTTTAAGGCCTCTGCAGTTTCTGCCGGCGATATTTTACCATGGATCCGCCCGTCGACTTCCATTACCGGCCCAAGGGCGCAGCAGCCGAGACAGTTTACTGTTTCCAGGCTGAATTTCAAATCCAGGTCAGTTTCGCCGGGTTTAATACCGGTATAGTCTTCAACCGCAGTAAGGACATTCCGAGCACCCCGCACATGACAGGCGGTGCCCATACAAATGTGTACCTCGTGGCGCCCCTTGGGGATCAAGCTGAAAGCCTTGTAAAATGTGGCTATATGCTGGATTCGGCTCAAAGGCACTTCCAGCTTTTCGCTGATCCTTTCCAGTGTTTGCCGCGGAAGCCAGCGGTTTTCGCTTTGGATCTCCAGCATAACCTGGATCAGCGAACTGGCCTCGCTGTTGTGTTTATCAATAATTTGATCAACTTTTTCGATGTCCATGGTTGTTTTACCGGTATCCTCCTTTATTTCGGGCAGGATTTTGCTGTTTTGTTTTAAGCCAGGGCAAAGCGTTTTTCCTCTTCATCATATTTGACCAGCCCCTGCCTGGCGGAATTGTTCAGGTGCTTGGATATATCGGAGGGGGACAGGCCCAGCGCTTCCGATATTTCCCCGGTCGAAAGGGGTTTTCCCTGCAGCAGGGCCGTGATCTGGCTGATGGCCAGCTTATCGGCAATCAGCTCTTTAAAAAGCCGTTCAAATTCTTCGCCGGCATAGAATGCTTCAAACTGCTCCAGGGTTTCAAAATGGCCCCTTAACCTTTCGCTTTCCACCAGCCTGATATAAGGAACGAGCCTGTAAACAGCTTTTAAATTTAGGCGCAGGGTTTCCGGATTAAGCCCTTCGCTGATGCCGAGAGGCCCTGCTTTACTGACTGTGTCGACAAAATCATCGACAACTTTTGCAAAAAAGTTCCCTTCTCCGGATGACATAAACTCAATCCTTAACCGGTCGGGGTTCAGCCCGATATGCTTCATAATCCTCTTGCTCAAAAGGACCAGGTTCAGGGCATGGAAATTACCGTGGGTAATGTAGTTGCATTCTTTCAGCCGGCAGCCGCCAATGAAAACCCCGTCCATTCCATTTGAAAAAGCCCTGAACAGGTGGGCCAGGTCGACCCGCCCGCTGCACATGACCCGAATAAGCCTGATTTCAGTTGTGTATTGTAGCCTGGAAACTCCAGCCAAGTCCGCAGCTCCATATCCTCACCACTGGCATACGAAGCCGAGTACTTTCGGTTTAAATGTATGTTTATCACTCATCCGCCGTCACCTCCCGGTTTAGCATTTTACCCGTATAGAGCCTGTTACCGGCCTTTAAACTGCGGTTTCTTTTTTTTCTGCAGCCTCTTCCTCGGGAACAGCCGCATCGATCTGGCTGAGCAGTTCCTCGTCGGTAAAGTGTTTTAACTGGATTGCCCCGGTGGGGCATACGGCGTTGCATAGGCCGTCCCCCTTGCACAGGACCGGATTTACGGCTGCTTTTAAGCCTGCTTCATCAGTTTCCTCGAATTCAATGGCACCGTAGGCACAGGCGTCAATACAGGCTCCGCAGGTAACGCACTTGTTTTTGTCCACTTCGCAGATGGCCCCGGAGGCGGTTATAATATCGTTGGAAAGCAGGGCCAGGACCCGGCCTGCAGCTCCGTAAGCCTGGCTGATGGTTTCAGAAATCATTTTCGGATAGTGGGCAATGCCGCACAAATACACCCCTTCAGCCGCAAATTCCACCGGCCTCAACTTGACGTGGGCTTCTTTAAAAAAGCCGTCCGGGTTAAGGCCGACCTTGAATAAATTTTCCACTTCCCTGGTTCCGGCTGAAGGAATAACCGCGGCGGCAAGGGCTATAATGTCTGCATCCAGCTCGATGTTTTTTTGCAAGACATAATCGGGCAGGGTTACTTTTATAACCGTCCGTCCCTCTTCTTCGGCTGGTTCAAGCTGCGGTTCCTGTTCTGGTTCATAGCGGATAAACACGACTCCTTTGCCGGCAGCTTCCCGGTAATAGTCTTCGTTGTAACCATAGGTTCTCATATCCCTGTAAAGGATATAGACGTCCATCTCAGGGTTCTTTTCTTTTAAATTTAGGGCATTTTTAACTGATTCGTTGCAGCAGATCCGGCTGCAGTAATTGCGATCTTCATTCCGGCAGCCCACGCACTGGATCATGACTACAGTTTTTGCACCGGCAATCATTTTGTCTTCTGTAGCAATTTTTTCTTCAAGTTCCAGTTGGGTCATGACCCGGTTGTCTTCGTCGTACAGATATTCGGTGGGAGTATAAACATCGGCTCCCGTGGCAATGACTGTGGCTCCGTGTTTAACTTCGGTGTTTCCGCGGGCAGACTGGATTTTGGTCGTAAAATTGCCGATATAACCGGCAGTCCCGGTAATTTCGGCCCCGGTGTAAACATGAATCAATGGGTGGCGGTAAATCTTTTTAATCAGATCGTTTAGGAATGTCTGGACATCCAGCCCTTCCAGGGTTTCGTAAACTTGCCTGGCTGTACCGCCAAGTTCAGTTTCTTTTTCCACCAGGTATACGTGATGGCCGTGCTCGGCAATGGACAGGGCGCAGGTCATTCCGGCAATCCCGCCGCCTACCACCAGCGCTTTCTTGTCGACCGGCAGGTCGATTTCCATCAACGGTTCCAGGTGGTGGGCTCTTGCTACAGCCATCCTGATTATATCCTTCGCTTTTTGGGTGGCCTCATCTTTTTGTCTGGGGTGGACCCAGGAACAGTGCTCCCGGATGTTGGCCATTTCGTAGTAGTACTGGTTCAGGCCCGCTTCCCTGAGGGTGTCCCGGAAGAGCATTTCCAGGGTCCGCGGAGAGCAGGCGGCGACTATAACCCGGTTTAAATCCTGTTCCTTGATCATTTCCGTAATTTCTTCGGCACAGTTGGTGGCGCAGGAAAAAAGCTGTTCCTGGGCATAGACTACGTTGGGCAGGGTCAGGGCGTAATCGACGGCGGAAGGCACGTTGACCACCCTGCCAATGTTGGCCCCGCAGTGGCAGACAAAAACCCCGATTCGCGGTTCTTCCAGGGAAACATCCATTTCGGGTGGATAAACCCTTTCTACCGACAGGTCGCCCTTGCGGTAACTGAGCAGTTCCCCGCACTGGGAACCGGCCCCGCTGGCGGTAACCACCGTTTCGGGGATGTCAAGCGGGCCCTGGAAGGCGCCGCTGACATAGAACCCGGGGCGTGATGTTTCCATGGGGTTGACCGGATTGGTTTTGCAGAAGCCATGATCATTCAATTCCAGCCCAAATTTTTTGGCCAGGCCTTCCACATCAGGAGGCGGATTAAGGCCTACGGACAAAACCACCAGGTCGAACTCCTCTTCTTTAACCCCTTCTTCGGGGGTAGTATACTTGATGATCACATTTTCGGTTTCCGGATCTTTTCCTGTTACCGAAACATAACTGCGGATAAACCTGACATCGGGCAGTTCTTCCGCCCTCTGGAAAAATCTTTCGAAATCTTTGCCGAAGGAGCGGATATCATTGTGGAAAACGGTGCATTCTGTTTCCGGGTCGTGCTCCTTGGTTAAAATCACCTGTTTTTGGGTATAGGTGCAGCATACCGAGGAACAGTAGCTGTTGGCTCCCGGAGGGTTGACTTGCCTCGAGCCGACACACTGAATCCACGCTACCTTTTGGGGAGGCTTCAGATCGGAAGGACGGAGGATCTGGCCCTCGTAAGGCCCGGTGGAATCGGTCAGGCGCTCGTAATCCATGCTGGTGATCACGTTGTCGTACCTTCCGGCACCGAAATCCGCCCTTATTTTAGGATCAAATTCCTCGTAACCGGGAGCTAAGATTACCGCTCCGACGTTGATTTCCATTATCTCTTCGGTTTGATTAAAATCTATGGCTTCATTTTTACAAACTGCTTCGCAGATGCGGCATTTTTCTTCTTTTAAGTACAGGCAGTTTTCGTCAATATAGGTAATCAGCGGGATAGCCTGCGAATAATAAATATGGATGGCCTTATTGTTTGATATGTCCTGGTTGAACTCATCAGGGTACTGGACCGGACAATATTCCGTGCATGTATTGCAGCCCGTGCACTTGTCTTCCCGGACGTAACGGGGTTTTTTCCTCAGCCTTACCCTGAAATCACCAGTTTTGCCTTCCACGCTGTCAACTTCAGTATATGAGATGACTTCGATGTTGGTGTGCCGGTCGACCTCGACCAGTTTGGGTGAGAGTATTCACATCGAGCAGTCGTTGGTCGGAAAGGTCTTGTCCAGCTGGGCCATATGGCCCCCGATGGCGGGAGCCCTGTCGACCAGGTAGACCTTGAAGCCCACGGCGGCCAGATCCAGGGAAGCCTGGATACCGCTGACACCTCCGCCGACTACCATCACATCTCCGAGATTGTCGCCGACAAGATTTTTGATCAGCTGTCCTCCGTTTAGATCGGTCGGATGATCCAATTTTTTCACCTCGCCAGGTTTCAAATTAATTCGTTCAGGATTTCCGTAATATCTTTAACCAGAATTGTTTCTTCATAATTCAGACCCGACCTGCTTTCCTCCAGGGCATCAACGCAGTAAGGGCAGGAAGTGGCCAGTACTTCGGCTCCAGTTTCTATCGCCTGCTCCAGCCTGAGGTTGGAAAAGCGTTCCGACATCTTGGTGTCAACCCAGATCCTGCCCCCACCCATGCCGCAACATAGGCTTTTTTCATGTGACTCAGGGAGTTCATAAAACTCCAGGCCGGGGATTGATTTCAAGATATCCCGGGGTGGATCATAAATACCATTGTGGCGCCCCAGGTAACACGGGTCGTGGTAGGCAACTTTTTTAGAGTAGTTGCCGTTGACTTTCAAGCGGCCTTCGTTAATAAGCTCGTTAATATACTCTGAGATGTGAATCACATCGAAATTTGCCTTAAACTCGGGGTATTCATTTTTAAAGGTATGGTAGCAGTGAGGTGAAGAAACCAGGATCCTTTTTACCCCGTGATCGATAAAGGTTTTAATGTTTTCCCGGGCCAGGGTTTTAAATACATCTTCATTGCCTGTTTTACGAATGCTTTCCCCACAGCAATTTTCTTCGGTGCCCAGGATGCCAAATTCCACCCCGGCCTTGTTGAGGATCCCGGCAGTAGCCCGGGCAATTTCCATTAACCGCTGGTCGTAGCTGACATAGCAGCAGGGAAAGTAAAGGAGTTCCATTTCCTCGTTAAAAGCCTTGACATTGTAACCTTCCGACCAGTCGGCCCGCTTGGAGCGGTCCTGGACAAAAGGGTTGCCTTCGGCGGTTAGGCTGGCGCTGGCTGACCGGACCGGTTTAAGAAGAGTGGAAGAAACGCCATACTCGGCAGCAATTCTGCGCATGGCTACAACGTCGTCAATCTGCTTAACATCCCTGGGACATTCCTGGGGGCACTTTCCGCAAGTGGTGCAGCGCCAGACTTCTTCCAGTTCAATTTCAGGGATCCCGAAAGCCGCTTCCCTGATCAGCCTGCGGATGCTAAAATCTATTACCTTGTTCCAGGGGCAGACAGTATCGCATTTGCCACACTGGTAACAATATTTAACGGCTTCACCGCCAAATTCCCTTATTTCTTCAATAACTTCCTTGATCGGGGTTTCAGTATCCATGATAAAATAATTCCCTCTTTCGCCGTGATTTTTTACTCTTTCTTTAACAATCGGGCCATGCTGTTGGCCACTTTGTCCAAACCGTATTTATCGGCTAAAGCTTTTATGCTTCGTTCCATTTCTTCCTGGGTCAGGTCTTCCTGTTTTTCTTCCACCTCTCCATCTTCGACTTCTTCTTCCCTTACTTCGTAAGTCAGGGCATCGGAAAGGCACCATTTCACACAAAGGGGCTCTTCTTGAGGTGGATCGTCTTCACACATGTCACATTTCAAGGGCAGGCCGGAATCAGGCTCCTTGAAGGCGTCTCTTGAAGGGCAGGAAGCCCGGCAAAAGTCGCACTCATCATATTCCCTGCCGTCAATAATATATTTGTCCCTGCCCATGCATTCTGCGGCAGTGTATTCGCCTGCATATACCGGCAGATAGATATCTTCCAGTGGCCGACGAATCATTCTGATCCGGGATCTGGCCGGGTTATTCGAGCTATATTTCTCAGAGGCATGAAAGGCGGAGCAGATCATCTCACAGGCCCGGCAACCGTTGCATTTTTCAAGGTCGATATTGATCAGTTTAACTGTCTTCGTCTTTTTGCCCATTGTCATATATCCCTCGCTTTTCTAAATCTTCCCCGACATGGTCAAGATCCAGGGACCTCAAGGTTTCCCTGGTTGGGATCCCTTCACTGTTCCAACCTTTGAATTTATAGTATTCATCGAGTAGTTTGGCTTCATGTTCGGGAAACCGCTTCTTCCAGTGGTCTTCCGGCGGCTTATCATCTTTCCTTCTCAGGCCCCTCCTGGTGTTAATGGCCCTGAGCAGGCACCGGTTTCTTTTAATGATTTTATCCCACAGTTCGCCTTTGTCGATATCCAGCCCCGTCCCGGCAGAAATCAGGGCGGGCAGGTTGTGGATATGGTAAGGAGGTTTGATCGGAAAAGACGACAGTCCCGCACATATCCCGGTAGTATCATCAATGTAGTGCATCGTTTCCTGCCATTCCACCAGTTCGCAGGCGGTTTGGAAATCGGGGAAATAAGGGAAAGCGTACTCTCCCCGCGGCTCCCACTTGACGAAAAAGTCCTTGATATTTTCGCTGGGAGCCTGGAACCAGTCCTTGACAAATTCTTCCCTGTCTTCCTTATTGGGGAAGGGAGCCTGGGGAAGCTGTCCTTCAATCTGGGTAATATTGATTTTTTCTCCCGTGGAATGCATCAGGAAGAAAATCGGGTTCAGCATGCCCAGTTTAATAGGGATCTGTTCATGTTTTTTAATGGTATTGCTGTCGTAATCTTCTGCTCCGTTGCCGATCTGGCGGGCGGCCCAGTATACGCCGTTGGCTAAAACATCGCCGATTCCTTCCCTGTGGACAATTTTTTCCAGGAGATAGAAAAACCGGCCCTCGCTGTCAGGAGGGAAATTCGGAAGGTCTTCATCGGTTAAGATGCCGTTTTCATATAACTCAATGGCAAAGGCCATTACCTGCGGTGCAGTGTAGGAGTCTACCCCGTAACCCTGGGCCAGACCGGCAATCCTGAAGCCAAAATCAAGGTTGTCGACCATGGCGCCCATCACGTAGGTAAGTTTCGAATAACACTTCATCATATACTTTGAAAGTTCCAGGGTGGGGTAGGCAATAATGGCCCCGCACTTCATGGGGCAGTTGTAACAGCTGATCAACCTCTGCACGGCGCCGTCCTGGACACTGGACCATTCATCTTCAACTTCTTCGGTCCAGAATTCTTTTCTCCGGTAGCGGGCATTCCCCCAGGAGAAAGCAGTGGTGTGCCATGCTTCGTCGTGAATGGCCATTTCCTGTGGCGATCCAAGTCCGGCCAGGATGGGGGGAACATGTTGAACCGGGTTGTCGGCCCGCCACTGGATGTAGCCCAGCACCTCATTGCACAGTTCGATAAAATTGCCCGGCCGGGCGATGTTAACATCTTTCGTGCCGCGAACGGCCACCGCTTTTAGGTTTTTAGAGCCCATAACAGCCCCGATTCCCGCCCGGCTGGCGCTGGAGCGGGCATGCTCTACGGAAGCATAATAGACGCTGTTTTCTCCGGCCAGGCCTATAGAAGCCACCTGGACATCCTGGTCTTCCAGTTCCTGCTTGATCAGTTCCTCTGTTTCAACGACTCCTTTACCCTGCAGGTGGGAAGCATCTCTTATTTCCACCTTGTCGTTATTGATCCAGATGTAAACAAGTTCCGGCGAGCGGCCGCTGAAAATAACCTTATCGTAACCGGCGTATTTAAGCTCGGGAGCAAAAAACCCTCCCATCATAGAATAGGCCATTAACAGGGTTTGAGGTGAGTATGTGGTGACAATAGTCCGATTGGCACCGGGAGCGGGCGTGCCGGCCAGCAGGCCGGTACCAAAGATAAGCAGATTTTCCGGGGCAAGGGGGTCTGTTTCAGGAGGGACCCTGTCCCATAAAATCCTGGCGTTGGTTCCCAGCCCGCCCAGGTGCAGTTCTGTCAGGGCCGGATCGGTTTGCACTTTTTCAATGTTTCCGCTGGAGAGGTCAATTTCCAGGTTATACCCTGTTTCAGCATATCTCATTTTTTACACCTCTTAGCTTTTTTTGCTCTAAATGTGCATTTCAAAACAGAAAAATATATCAACACCGGTTGCCGCCAAAATGCCAGACTGCTGGATTTTTGCGGCAACCTGGTTACTAGAAATTTTGCCCGGGTTGTTTGTTTACCGTAAATGCTGGAACAATTATTTATGCAAACCAAAAATAACGTGGCCGGACGAATTGCGGAATGCGGTCAATATTGGTGATTGTATAATATAACCTCTTATTTTCTCTATTTAACCTTACATTACAAGAACAGTGTTCGAATTGAAATCGCTAATAAGCATGGAAGCAAGGTGAAAAAAGAGTAAAATAAGGATTAACCCTTTAGAATGACAATCCGGAATCTCACTTATGAAATAAACAGGGCTGCCCCAAAGGTGGCGATGAGGCAGCCTTTTTAAATGTGCAGGAAAAATGTTTTATTGTTTTATGAAGTTTTTTACCCGATTAAAGGTGAGGGATGGCTGGCAGATGAATATTGGATAATCGGGTTAAATGCAGCCATGATTAATTATGATCACGGGCTAAGAATCAGTGCTTAAAATCTAAAGTTGCTACCTCTCATAGCTGCCTACAAGGCGGTTCATTCCGATTACATGAGGTTCGATTTTTTCTAAAAGCTGCCACATGTTCAGACCCGGTTCCAGGTTTAATTCCTTATCCAGAGCCAGGACCCAGAAGAAGTAATGGTGGACACCATGCCCTTCGGGAGGCATAGGACCCATGTAACCCTGCTTTTGGGCATCGTTAATCCCGGTAGTATAACCCTGTGTGTTTTCCGGAAGGCTGGTAACTGAACCGGGGATGTTATAGAGGACCCAGTGGACAAACCCGTAGGTGCCGGGAGAAACCAGTGGTGCATCGGGATCGTGGCAGATTACTGCAAATGAGGCTGTGCCTTCAGGAACACCGGTCCATTCCAAAGCGGGAGAAACATCTTCCCCTTCCCCGGTGTTTTTCCGGGGGATTTTTCCACGTGATTCAAAAGCTGAACTTTTCAATTGCATTTTGGAAAGAGCAAAACCCATTTTAACCATCCTTTCTATAAATTTGACTAATTCATTCTTCTTTACCTGAGGACTTTATTCCTTCCAGTTATTTTCTTGCAGCAGTGTGGTTTTATTAAATAAGTTCTTCCAATTTGTTCAGGAACTGCTCTCTGTATCGTTCCCCTTCTTCTATTAGTTCTTCTGCATCAACTTTCTGATTGGCTTCGTTATTTTTTATGGCTTCGGCCAGTTTTTCATAGCCTTCCAGCTTCAGTTCCCAGGCTTGCACAAAAGTGTCATGGAGGTTTTCTACATCTTCGCTTTCGGTGGTTACCCCTTTTAAATCGTCAAGCAAAGTTTCGGTTTTTGGAATAACATTTTTTCTTAATTCATCATGCAAAACCTGTTCACTGATTAAGTTGTCTCCGCTTACTCTTTCATAAGCCGACACGATATCCCTTTCCTTTTCAAGGAGATTTTCAATATCGTGATAATAATTGAGCAGATCCCTGGCTTCCAGATTGTGGTTTAACTCAAGCCGATCAGAGTCAAGCTTGTCTTCAATAATCGAAGATAGTTCGTTGTAAGTATTAATTTTTTCTTCCATTAGTTCGACGGTTCGGCCGGGATCGGAAGCTTCTTCAATTTTAGTATCCAGTTTTTCAATCCAGTTATACATTGGTTCTAAGTGTTCATTGATATCTTCCAGGGCTCTTTCGTCGGCCTGGTTTTCAAGTTTTTCTTTTAACTCATCAGCTCTGGTTTCGGCTTCGGTTACACGCTGTTTCAGTTCTTCCAGTTTTGTGTTCACCTGTTCGGTTTTTTCGTTGACCTTTTCCATGACATATTCTTCTATTTCTTCTTCCGAATAGCGCTCGGCAAAGGTTTCGTAAAGATCATCGAGGATAGTTTCAGGATTATAGTTCTGCAAAAAACGTTCCACGGCATTTTCTATAGCCTGCTGAAATTCTTCGTCCGTTTCTATTTCATAGACCTCTTCTTCAGGGGTGCAACCTGCCGCCGGGAGCAGCAAAAAAACAGTTAATAAGGCGATTAAAAAGTACCTTGATAAAAATTTATCGATCATGGGTAACATCCTTTTCATCATAAATTAATACTTGAATAAACAATCCTGCTGCACTGCTTCTATTATCTAGTCATATTTGAAAGGATGTCAAGTACTGTTTGAAGGTAGAATAGAAACCAGCTTCCCTGTTTTTGGCAATGTTCCTAGTCGATAATGCTCATCATTTTACCGCAGCAAATGGGGATAACCTCGCCGGCTTTCAAACCCAGTAGTTTGTTGCAGGTTCTGCAGTAAACCTGCACATCTTTCTCTGTCCTTACCTCTGCAAAGGAGATATCCTGGGGGTCGAGGCCTTCAATGTGAAATGAAGCTCCCAGGTCATTTT
>SKMK01000073.1 GCA_007121075.1 Syntrophomonadaceae bacterium | reverse complement strand
CTCCTATCTGCCCCTAACAGGGCGGTGGTTTTTATGGCAATTACCACTTAGGCACCCAGGCCTTTATTTCCTTTTATACTTTTACAGACATTTTAGGGCATAACCCTTTATCTTAAAGGTTTTAGTGTGCGAGTAGTGTGCGAACTCAATCAAAATGGCTCAAAATCACTCAAACTGGAATAATGTTACAACACGCAAATAAGCCCTAAACCAAAGCCTAAAATGAACTTATGATAGCTCTTTTAAGCTCAAGAAAAAGGCCCTGGTTCACATTCAACCTTAAGAAGGAAAAGTTGAATACAGTATAGAACTATTTGACTTGACACTAGACCTACGTTTATATAGGCCTCCGTTTATATTCATAAAATGCTAGATTCTGTTACTGTTTTTATTTTTAGCAGCGCTGTAGCTTGATTTAGAGCGAACCTGAAATGAGCTTTTAAGGCTACGGCATTAATTGCACTAAAATAATACAGAAATACTATGATTTTAGGTAAATTTTCATATCAAGTACAGTTCTTTGATAACGTATAGATGCGCACTTCTTGAAAACCCTTAGTTTAAGGGGTTATTATATACTAATCACCCGGCATATTAGTTCAGAAGCTATAAATACGATAGGTTCGCAAATAGCACCTTTTTCGGTCTTAGAAGATAGTGTTTTTCGACCATGCAGTTAAAACGATCTACCTCCCGTATAGGGAATTGCAACATGCCATGCTTAAGCAATGCGTAAGCTGTCGCTAGCAAATACAAACTACCTCCCGCTTAGGGAATTGCAACACTTTGCCGTTACGGTAGTCGACTCGACCCTTATAGTTAAAGCAAATTAACTCCCGTATAGGGAATTGAAACCCGATAACTGCCATGTAATGCTGGCACTGAACCAAGTTAAAACAATCTACCTCCCGTATAGGGAATTGCAGCAAAAACTGGCTTAGCTACTTATTATTATTTACTTAGATGTCATGAAAACTATAGTGCTCAGATAACTAAACGATTTATTTACAAAAGCAGGAACAGGCCCTGTTTTGTCAAACTAAACACTTAGCCTGCCTTAAATATCCGTTGGCAAACTCTACTGACAAGACATAATGAATCCACGGTAAACTGGGGGCGGATAATTTAACATGATTAAAATTTTGCTCAGCGCGGTAGGATTGCACGATCCCCTTGGCTCTGATGGAAGCGAAGGGCCGATAATGGGGGCAGTACGTGAACTAAAGCCCGATATACTCTTTCTATTTCCCACAAGAAGACAGGTAAATGAAAAGCTTACCTCTACCGAGGAGAACAGCAGAGCTACCACGGAGAAACTCGGTAAGAGCTACGGGAATCTTAAAATATATGAGAGAACACTGAACCTGCCTGACCCTACCGACTACGGTAGAATTATCGGACTGCTTACCGCTGAAATAGAAGAAATCAAAGCCCAATATTCCGGTAGTGCTACTGAATACTCAGTTTCAATCACCTCTGGGACTCCCCAGCTGCAGTCGGCTTTTCTCGTGCTCCTCGGCAGCAATCGCCTCAAGGCAAAAGCTTACCAGGTAGTTGATCTCCGCTACCTTGAGCCTGGTGAAAACAGGGTGCGCCTGGTGGAAACTCACTTCATGGAAGAGAGCAACCAGATTAACCGGGCCAGGAAGTTTTTCAATAAAAACAACTTCGAGTCGGCAGGCGCAGAACTGCTTGAACTGGCCTGCTACACTATCTACCCGGAACGTGAAAAAAAAGCTGAGGTTTTTCACGATCTGACCACTTGTTATTTCCACTGGGACCTTTACCAGCATGAAGAAGCATTAAAAAATATTGAGAAGTGCATGCCCCAATTAAGAAAGTACGGCTTCGATGATTTGGCCGCAATTGCCGGCGAGCAAAAGGCAATTCTGGAAGAAATCATTGCCTTGGAAGAGCAGGAAGGTTACCTGAACCTGGTTGACCTTTACCACAATGCCCTGCGCCGCCTTGAGGGACGACAGTATGTAGACTGCTTGAACCGCTTCAAGCGCATCTATGAAGGAACCTACTACTATGTTGCAGATACAAGGTTAAATATCAAGCAGAAAAAGATAGAGAACCTTTCACAAGAATTTAAAACTATACTATATAGGAAAAAAGGTTACCTTGGCACTTACGACATCAGCAACCTTTACAAAAGCATCAAAGGTGAAGATATAATCTCTGATAACCTCGAACATCAGCTAAACGACCTGGCCAGGCAGCGTAACCTGACCATCAATAATCACGGCATGAAATCTGTTTCGAAACAGGATGCCGAAAAAGCGATGGACCTGGCAGGAAAACTACTGAAAAAAATATTTCCCGAAGACAATATAGATGAATACTGTTTCTCAAGGTTAACTTTAGAAAAGGTAGAAAGCATGATCTTCGACCGTATTTAAAAAGCATAATTTAAGCTGAATGGGGTGAGGCTTTGGAATACAAAACCGTAATGCTGGCCGGCCTGCTGCACGATGCAGGTAAATTCCTGCAAAAAGGTTCTTTTAAGGGCCTGGATATCAGCGGTAAGCACCCGGAAGTATCGGCCAGGTTCGTAAGGGCCTTTGAAGAAACTTTTAGCAGGGTCTGTGATATTAACCTTCTCGAAACTCTGGTGCTAAAGCACCACGAGCACTCTGATTTCCCTGAAAACTTAAGAGTCGATAGCGCCCCGGAAAATGCAAAACCGTTGGCCCTGCTGGTTAGCCGCGCCGACAACTACTCTTCTTCAGAGAGAGGTAAGGCAGCTTCCGGTTACCGGGACTACAAAACCCGGCCCCTTGAAACGGTTTTCTGCCGCTTGGAGATCGGAAAAGAGCTTCCAGAACAGCTTTCCTACAGGGCTGCCCCATATGCAGTAAAAAATACATTTCCCGGAAAAAGCGATGCTAACAGCGAGCAGGACCTTAACCGCCTGCTGCAGGAATTTGGCCAGGAATTTTCAGACCTGGCCAGGACAGAGCCAGCATTTGATGCCCTCTATACTGGCTTATATTCGCTACTTCTCAAGTATGCCTGGTGCATCCCTTCAAACAGCCAGGAAGAGGTGGCAGACGTATCGCTTTTCGATCATTTGAAGACTACCAGCGCTATTGCTTCTTGTCTCTATAATTACCACAAGGATATGGGTGACCTGGGCCTTGAAACGATAAAAAAAGACAGGGAAGAAAAATTTATACTTACCGTTGGTGACATATCTGGGATACAGGATTATATCTTTTCCGGTATCAGTATCGGTGCCGGTGGAATGGCCCGCAAGCTGCGCGCCCGCTCTTTTAAGATTAACATGATTTCCGAATTGGCTGCTTACGCACTAATAGATAGGCTTGAGTTACCGGTGGCCAATATTATCATGTCTTCCGGGGGCAAGTTTTATGTACTGCTGCCGAACACCGAACGATCAAGGGAAGTGGTCAGGCAGCTGCAGGAAGAGGTTGATCGATGGCTGCTCGATGAATACCAGGGAGAGCTTGCCCTTAATTTAGCCAGCCACACCTTTTCCGGCCGCGACTTTAATACCTTCGGTACAGTAACCGAGGCTGTCAACCGCAGGCTGGCGGATAAAAAACAGCAGCCCTTTACCGGCATCCTGCAGGCGGGTGGAGAATGGCTGGAAGATAAATTTGTTTTCCATGTCCACGATGAAAAAGGCCTCGGCATCTGCCGCGGCTGCAGCAGGGAGTTTGCCTTGGAAGTCGTCGACGACATGCCATACGGCAGGCGCTGTCTTCAGGAGCTGGAGCTGGGCCGAAAAATACCCCGCGCTCGTTTCCTTCAGATTACCGGAAGCGAGTCTGATATTACCCTGGCTGGAGGAATAGGCTTAAAAATTAAAGAAAATGAAGGCCAGCTTGGAGAAAAAAGCCTGGTCTTCGCATTAAATGATACCGTCCTGCCAGCCGGCCATTCCGTTTTAACAAGGGAGGTGGCCAATCACGTTCCTGCTGAAGATGGCAGGATAGTTACCTTTGAAGAAATTGCCGCCCGCAGCCGGGGAGTTAAAAAGCTCGGCCTGCTGAAGGCCGATGTAGATAACCTGGGCCAGCTCTTTGCCTTTGGTCTGAAAAGAGAAAGTGATAGCCTGGACAGCATCTCCAGGATGACTACCCTTAGCCGTATGCTCGATCACTTTTTTTCTGGTCATGTCAACAAGATGCTGCAGAAGGACTATCCTACATGCTACACTGTATATTCCGGAGGCGACGACCTGATAGTTATCGGCCCCTGGGACCAGGTGCTAACCCTGGCATCTGACCTGCACGGGCGGTTCACGCGCTTTACTGGCAGCAATGCCAACATTACCCTGTCAGCAGGGATAGCCTTCGCCAAACCGAGAACACCGGTGATCAAGACGATAGATAATGCAGAAGTTATGCTCGAGCAATCCAAGGAGCAGCCCAACCCGAAAACCGGCACAGGAAGGAACCAGGCCAGTGTATTCGGCAGAACGATGAGTTGGGAAGGCTTTTCAGTAGTAAAAACCGAAGGACAGCGGCTGGCAGACTGGGCTGTACGTAAGAAAATGAGCAGCTCTGAACTGTGGAATTTAAAAACTTACGATCAAATGTACCGGGAATATCTTGAAAAACAAGAAGTAGCGGGTTTGCTATACAAGGCATTTCTTGCTTATCAGATTGGCAGGATGAAAAAAGATCGCTCAATAGATGCCGGGGTGCTTAAGTGGCATGAGGAGCTGCTCGGTTCGGTCGACAGTAGGATGGAGAACCTCGGTGCAGCAGTAGATTATGCTTTTAGCTTAACCAGGGAAGGTGATTAATTATGACTAACGGCTATAAGAAACACGGTGAAAAGGGTTACCAGGGTGGAAAGAAGCCGGAAGGTCCCAGGGGGCTGCCTGACGGTTACCTGAGGGAAGGTTACTTTTCGAGCGATGGGCATATCCAGGAAGAGTTGCTCACTATAACCGCCGATGCGGTGGCAAAAAGCTTCGGTCAAGGTTTTCCCAGGCTGACCACCGGCCAGCTCAGGCGTTTTTATGGGCATGTCAAGACGGCCGAAAAGAGCTACCAGTATACCGGTGACGAGAAGAAACTAGTCCTTGATATTAAGGCTCTTGCCTCCTTTGTCGCCGAGGCGCAGGGCAAGAAAAAAGTGCCCAGGGATTTTTACATCTTTATTAAAAAGAATACGGAAATGGTGAAAAGCGAAAAAGATGCACTTAAGGGCTTTATGCCCCATTTTCAAGCGGTGGTAGGATATTTTTATCTGCATTACCCTAATAACTAAACAGAGGAGGGAAAAGGATGAAACTGCTAAAAACAGCACAATTCAAAGGCACCCTTGAAGTTGTTACCGGCCTTCATATCGGCGGCAGTGTTGAAGCCATAGAAATCGGCGGGATTGATAACCCCATAATTAAACATCCCGTAACACAGGAGCCTTATATACCCGGATCTTCCCTGAAGGGTAAAATGCGTTCCCAGATGGAGAAAAAAGAAGGTAGGGTGGGCAGCAGCGGTGAACCCTGCGGCTGCGGTAAATGTATGGTCTGCCGGGTATTTGGACCGCATAAAAATACAAGGCACAGCCTTGGGCCTACACGAATCCTGGTCAGGGATGCCATGCTGAGCGAGGAAAGTCGAGAGGATATGAAAAAAGCGGCGCAGGATGGTAAATCTTATATCGAAGTTAAGACGGAAAACATTATCGACCGCAATGTGGGAACGGCGAAGCATCCCCGTCAGCAGGAAAGAGTTCCGGCGGGTGCTAAGTTCGACTTAGAAGTTGGTGTCCAGGTGATGGACCTTGACCAGGACAGTGATGTCGAGGGTTATGTAAGGGAAGCCCTCAAATCAATTGAGGAAAGCTACATTGGCGGTTCCGGCAGCAGGGGATACGGAAAAGTTCGCTTTACGGATATGACTCTGGATGGCGAACCCTTCGAGCTTTAAGGGGGGCATTACATGAAGCTCTACAGGATTAAAATTTACCTGCGCTCCAGCTATATTACTCCCTGGCAGAGCGACACGTTGATGGGGAGCCTGTGCTGGGTTATGCGTCAGCTGCACGGGGAAAGTGAGCTGCGTTGCTTTATAGAGCAATGCCTTAAAGGTGAATATCCCTTTGTTGTTTCAGATGGCTTCCCCGGTGATTTGCTGCCCAGGCCGCTTGTTGCTTCCCGCCGTGATCCAGTTGAGCAGTTAAGCAGAGTGGAGGCCATGGAACGTTATGTAAGTGCCAGGCAGGCCAAGAAGACTTCCTACGTTGATCTACAGGAGTTTAACACAATTGCGTCAGGAAATCAGGTAGACCTGAAGCCAAGCGGGCCTGTCGGCTTATCGGTTGCCACAATGCACAACAGCATTTCACGGCTCTCGGGTTCTACAATTGATGGCAGCCTTTACGAGGAACAGGAACAGTTCAACAGGCATAAATACCTCAGTCTCTACGTCCGGATTGCTGACGGTTGGTTGAATAAGTTTGCCGAGCTTTTGGAGGGGCTTTCGCAAAAAGGCTACGGCAAGCGGATCAGCGTTGGCAAGGGGGCATTTGAAATAGTGGAGCCGGAGCTGTTTGAGGGCTTTGAAGAACAGCAAGCACCAAACGCTGTTATCATGATTTCTAATTATATTCCTGCAGCTGGTGACCCGCTTGAAGGGCGCTATAGGTCTTTTGTCAAATACGGCAAGCTGGGTGGAGAATTTACCTTTCTTGAAAACCCCTTCAAAAGGCCGGTGATGATGTTTAAACCCGGTTCAGTGTTCTGGGACGACAATCCCAGGCCTGTTTATGGGCGCACTGTGCAGGGTATTAGCACGCAGAAAGAAGAGGTCGTTCACTTCGGCTGCTCTGTTGCTGTGCCGGCCTGGGTGGAAAAACAAGAAGCTTAACGGGGTGTATTTATTGCTGCAAAAGGTGAACTATAAATTGCGCTGTACCTCTCCCGGTAACGTTTTAGGCCATGCCGGCTCGGAACTGCACGCCCTATTATTCAGCTCCCTGCGTTCTTTAGATGAAGACTTCGCTGCAAAAATACATGCCCTTGAACTAAAGCCATTCGCCCTTGGTCCTTTACTCGGACGGTCTAACCGCGAAGGGGGCTACCTTAATATTGAAAAAGATTCTCTCTACAGCTTCGATTTGGCCACCCTTGAAGCAGAGATGACCGGGTTTCTTCCCCGGATAAAAATCTACCTGACCGAAAATGATATCCGCCTTGGCGAAGCCAGTTTCTGCTTAGAGGAAGCAACACAGCTATTTAAAAAACCGAGACCATACTTTAAATTAATGGCCTCTAACGAAGAAAAAGAGGAACTGGAGGTATTATTTAAGTCCCCGGCCTGTTTCAGGCGTGACGGTAAACTTAAGCTTTTCCCCCTGTCAGAACTTCTTATACCTGGCCTGGCTAAAAGATGGGCACACTTTTCTGATGTGCCTTTGCCAGAAATTAACCTGGATAGCATCATGGTATCGAAATACGGACTCAAAACTAGCTTGGTGAAGTTTGACAGGTATAACCTGGTCGGCTTTCGAGGTTATTGCAACTACAGCTTTACCGAAGAGGCCTGCGATATCGATCGCTGGAGCCTATCTGTTCTTTTAAAATTTGCAACCTTTGCCGGTGTTGGCTACAAGACCACCATGGGTATGGGGCAGATTCGAGTGTTATAGAAATACATTATATGTGTTCATGCTCTTTGACAATTGCAGACAAATAAACTTACTAAAGCTAAATTTTATACCTGTTTATATGTTATGGGTGGTTGTAAGCGAAATAGCGTAGCTGTAACCTTTAAGCAGTAAAAGTGCGAACCAAATGTAATATTTTAGGGTAATGCACGCAAGTTAAAAAAATTTGGCTGCACTACTTAGCAAACCGGGTTCTTTAACTACCAAGGGGTTCGCACTTTTTAAAGAACGCTTTACTGAAGGGCTTTTTGAGCAATTTCATGCGAGTAGTCACCCAATTTAAACGCAGAATTATCGATTTTCAAGAGGGTTCGCACAAACCTCCATTTTTAGCTCGAATTATCGGTAAAATTTAGGGGTGCAGTAGAAATCAACTAACTCCCGGTTAGGGAATTGAAACTCGCTTCATTCCCCTTCACCCCTCGCTTTTCTTATTGTAGAAATCAACTAACTCCCGGTTAGGGAATTGAAACAAGTAGATGTGGTTGAACGCATCGAGGTCGGAATGTAGAAATCAACTAACTCCCGGTTAGGGAATTGAAACAGCTCGCCGTCCTTGTCCCAGTAACCGAGTGTAGAAATCAACTAACTCCCGGTTAGGGAATTGAAACCTGCTTGGCTGTGCCTCAGTCCATGTGTTGCAGGTAGAAACTAACTAACTCCCGGTTAGGGAATTGAAAAAAGTAAATTAGTAGTGTGGCCTTGCCGTGCCGACGTAGAAATCAACTAACTCCCGGTTAGGGAATTGAAACTCCTTTGATACACCGAATACTGCCAACGTATTGGTAGAAATAAACTAACTCCCGGTTAGGGAATTGAAATCACACAACACTCTATATCATATTACTATTAACATTTAGAAATTGACTAACTCCCGTGCAGGGAATTGTAACAATTCTTGGCGACCTCAGAGAAAGATAGCAAGTATCGACCATGGATAGATTCGCAAAGGCTTGTCAAAGATTAAACACTGAGGCATTCGGTTAGGCAGGTCAGTTGAAAGGCTACTGCGTGAGATAACGGCTACCTTCAAGAGTTTGTCTGATAATAAAAAATGGAAATATAACTACTTCGGACTGTGCCAGGCTGATTGGAATTAGCTTAATCTACAATACTTTATAATAAAATTTAGTGTGCGATTAGTGTGCGAACTCAGTCAAAATGGCTCAAAATCACTCAAACTGGAATAATGTTACAACACGCAAATAAGCCCTAAACCAAAGCCTAAAATGAACTT
>SKMK01000058.1 GCA_007121075.1 Syntrophomonadaceae bacterium | reverse complement strand
TTTTCCACAAATATCTTTCCGTTTGGGTGGCATTATGCATACTGGTAGGTGTCGGACTTGGCCGCGTTATACCTGGTGTGGCTGAGACTTTAAGTGAGATCCAGATAGCGCAGGTAAACATCCCAATTGCCATCTTCTTGTTTGCCATGATGTACCCGATCATGCTGCAGATAGATTTCAGCGAAGTTGTAAATGCGGTGAAGGCCCCGCGGGCGGTTGTCTTAACCCTGATCGTTAACTGGCTGATCAAACCTTTCAGCATGTTCTTTTTTGCCTGGTTGTTCATGCGCGTTATCTGGGCTCCTTATATTGGTTACGAATTGGCTGGCGAGTACATGGCCGGGATGATCCTTCTCGGCATCGCGCCCTGTACTGCCATGGTCCTGGTTTTCAGTTACCTGGCCAAGGGGTTTATGGGCCTGACCCTGGTACTGGTGGCCATTAACTCGCTGACCATGCTGGTCCTGTATGCTCCACTGGGCAACTTTCTCTTGGATGTTGCCGAAATGCCCATACCTTTTTGGACTATTTTCTTAAGCATTATGCTTTATGTGGGGGTTTCCCTGGTTGCTGGATACATTACCCGCAAGAGGCTGATCGCAACCCGGGGCATTGACTGGTATGAGCGGGTTTTCTTAAAGCATATGGGCACTATTTCTGTTGTAGCCCTTCTGGCTACTTTGATATATCTTTTCATGCTCCAGGGTGAGGTTATTATACAGAATCCGCTGGGCGTGGTTATGATTGCAATACCTTTGATTGTCCAGATCCTTTTCATTTTCAGTATTGGTTACCTGCTGTCGAAGCTGATCGGGCTCACCTACGAAGAGGCGGCTCCAGCTTCCATGATCGGGGCCAGCAATCACTTCGAAGTGGCGATTGCTACGGCGGTCACCGTATTCGGATTGGGTTCAGGAGCTGCTCTCTCTACAGTAGTGGGCGTTCTGATTGAAGTGCCGATCATGTTAACGCTGGTGACCATTTGCTTGAGAACTGCCCGCTGGTTCCCTAAACTGTCTGCCTACACTAACAAGATGACCGGGGACGAAAGGTAATGTCCTTTTAAGATGAATGGTCGAGTCAACCAATCGATATAGAAATCTTAAGACAAAAAGGCCCTCCCCGCCTTCAATGGGGAGGGCCTTTATCTGTACTGCATAGATATTGAGAGGGCTAGGACATAATGGAACCAAAAATCATCCCCGAAATGGTAGCCATTATAGCCACCAGGACTACAAAGATAATGGTTTTTTGGGTGCCGAGGACGCTCCTGATAACCAGCATGTTAGGCAGGCTCAGGGCCGGTCCGGCCAGCAGCAGGGCCAGGGCCGGTCCCTGTCCCATTCCGGAGCCAAGCAGGCCCTGCAGGATCGGGACTTCTGTTAAAGTGGCAAAATACATGAACGCCCCGATAACAGAAGCAACCAGGTTGGCCCGGAAACTGTTGCCCCCGACCAGGGCTTCGATGTATTGGACGGGGATCAAACCGGCGTCGCTTTCCGGGCGGCCCATCAGAAAACCGGCGGCCACAACTCCCGCGAAAAGCAGGGGAAGGATTTGGAGGGCAAAATCCCGCGTAGACTCGACCCAGGAAACCCGTTCTTCCCGGTCAAACCAGCGCCAGACCATAAAACCGAGTAAAACTAAAAGAGCCGCCACCAGGTACCATTTAGCCTGGTAAACTGCATACCATAACCCGGCGGCTTCCTCGGGCCTGCCCAAAGCGGCAAGGACCAGGATTAAAATCAGGACCAGGAAATAAGCCAGGTTTTGCAGCTGGCTGCGTTTTTCAGGAGCTTCGTCTTCCAAACCCTGCATAGGTGATTCAGTCCTGCCCCGGTCTTCTTTCCTGTAGAGCAGGGCCATAATCAAGCCGATAACTATAGCGAAAATCACGGCGCCTATGGCCCGGGCCAAACCTAGCTCCCAGCCCAGGACCCTGGCGGTGAGGATGATGGCCAGGATGTTAATGGCCGGCCCGGAATAAAGGAAAGCGAGAGCAGGGCCAAGGCCGGCTCCTTTTTTATAAATACCGGCAAAGAGAGGCAGTACCGTGCAGGAGCAAACGGCCAGCACGCTTCCGGATACGGAGGCGACCGAGTAAGCAAGCACTTTGTGCGCCCCGCCCCCGAAGTACTTAATCACCGCTCCCTGGGATAGGAAGTTGGCGATTGCCCCGGCAATGAAGAAAGCCGGAATCAGGGTTTGCAAAACATGCTCGCGGACATAATACTGCAGCAGGAAAAAAGCTTCCATAATGGAAGCCTGGATATTAGGATGCTGAAAGGGGATAAAATATGCGGCTATAAAAACTAAGACCAGGATGATTGGTTTTCGCATGTTTTCCATTGATTAAACACTCCCTCTGCAGCCCGGAATGTTCGGGCTGAAAACATTACATATGCCTGTTATTAGTGGATCAGTGGTTATTGTTCTTCCTCGATCCACTTTTTGATCTGGTCGAGTTTTGGCACTTTACCGGAAGCTTTGACTTTATCGTTAATAACCAGGCCAGGGGTCATAAAGACATCATATTCCATGATCTTGTTTGTATCTTCCACTTTTTCGACATCGGCAGGTATATTCAATTCAGCCAATGCATTTTTTACTTCCTGTTCCATTTTTTCGCAGTTTTTGCATCCGGGTCCAAGAATCTTGATCTTCATCAATAACAACTCCTTTCAAAGTTTTATTAAACAAATATTTCGGTGAAATTACATAATGCCGGTACAGCCTGCTGATGTTAAAACAGGGCTGCCTATGAATAAGCTGTACGGCTATTGCAGTGATAACAAGTCGAAGCTTTTAAACCAGCATTTTTTGCCTTCGCTCCCAGTAATTTTTCAGCAGCTCGGAGCTGGCATTAATTAGCTCAAATACCTTTGGATCAGTAACCCGGTAAAAAACCTTCAGCCCTTCTTTCCGGGATGAAACCAGGCCTTCTTTTTTCAGGATATTAAGGTGCCGGGACACATTGGATTGCTCCATCTGCAGTTCAGGAACGATCTTGCACACGCATTCCTCGCCGTCTTTCAATAGATCGACGATCTGCAGCCTGGTAGGATGGGCCAGGGCTTTTAGCATTTCGGCCTGGTACTGGTATCTTGTTTCAGTCATCCGGTTCACCTCCTTTCAGGGTTAAAGCATATGTTACTATATATAAAATCAATCATATAGTAACATAAAGCATCCTTCCTGACAATAGGCCGAATTGTTTAAGAAAAAAACGCTCCAAAATGCTTCGTTGCATCTTAATTAAATAGCGCTTGGCAAGGATTGCGAATATATAACTAACGCTGTCAAGTTAGAGCAGGGATTGAAGCTATTGCTTAGATTTAACATTAAGTATGCCCCTCACGTAAGACCCGTTTATGATTGAGTTTTGTTTTATATTGATTGCTATAACAGGCTATAACGGATAGAATATGATAAATTATAAAGCATAAAAGTAAAACCGTTTGTGGCTATTAAACCTGGCTTTTAGTTATGGAGGGATGGTAATGAGCGCTCAAGAAGAAAAGAAAAAAGTGTTGTTCCTGTGTACGGGCAATTCGGTCCGCAGCCAGATGGCGGAAGGGTTCCTGAGGGCCTTCGGCGGCGACCGGTTCGAAGTTAAAAGTGCCGGCACTGCTCCGGCCGGGGTTAACCCCAATTCGATTGCAGTCATGAAAGAAGCGGGTATCGATATCAGCGGCCAGTCTTCCGACCGGCTTGAGCGGCAAATGCTGGAATGGGCTGATCTGTTGATTACTCTCTGCGGTGATGCCCGCGACAACTGTCCCGTAGTGCCACCGGGAGTGGAAAAGAGGCACTGGCCCCTGGAAGATCCCTCGCATGGTGAAGGGACGGAAGAAGAAATGCTGGCGCGGTTTAGGAAAACCCGGGACCTGGTAAAGCAGTATGTGGAAGGTTTAATTGCAGAATAAAGCCAGTTTCTATTAAGGGTTTTTGGCCCGGTTGTGATATAATGACGAAGGTGCACGCTGTTTGGGATAAAGGCATTGCTGTAAGCCTGCCGTAATAACAATCAATACAGCTTTATAACAACCAGAAGATGAAAAGAGGTGCAGTCTTTGCGGTTAAAAGAAGCCGCAGTGGTGGTCAACCCCGCTTCGGGAGGCGGCCTGGGCGCCAAACGGTGGCCGAAGATAGCTGCGGCCCTTAAAGAAGAAGGATTTACTTTTAAATACAGTTTTACTGAAAAAGCCGGAGACGCGACCGAAATTACCCGCCGCTACCTGCAGGAGGGTTGTGAACTGGTTGTTTCGGTCGGCGGAGACGGAACCAACAATGAAGTCGTAAACGGGTTTTTTCATGAGAACAGGGCCATCCGCGAAAGTGTTGCGATTGGTTTTATATCAACCGGCACGGGCAGCGATCTGAGCAGGACCCTGGGCATTCCCAAGGATTTAAACGGCGCGGCCAGGCACCTCATGATCAGCCCTGTGCGCCCTGTCGATGTTGGCCGGGTTTCATATGTCAATTACCGGGGGATCAAAGAAAGCAGGTATTTTATAAATATTGCCGGCCTGGGGCTGGACGGAGACATTGTAGGACGGGTAAACCGGACCAGCAAGGCTTTGGGCGGCTTCATTTCTTTTTTATGGGGCACCGTGATCAGTTTACTAATGTACCGGAATAAAGAAATGGCTGTTACCCTTGACGGTGATCTGGTGTGTGAGGGTGATATTACCACGGTTGTTATAGGCAACGGCGCTTATTTTGGCGGCGGTATGAAAATAGCCCCGGAATCGCGCATGGATGATGGCCTATTTGATATTATTATCTTAAAAGGGTTGAACAAGAAAGATTTACTTATTAACCTGCCCGGGGTCTACAAAGGTAAACATATGAGCAACCCGAAGATCATTTTCATGCGGGGTAAGAATATAGCGGTGACATCTCCGGAGAAAGCCCTCTTAAACCTGGACGGGGAACAGCCCGGCCGGGCTCCGGTTGAAATTGAGCTGCTGCACAGGGCTATTAAGATCAAGAGCTAAAGCGCCCATAAAACTCAAACGGTGCTTCCGGGCGCTAAGAACCGGGGTGACAGCCTTGACAGGGAAAGCCCTAAGTTTTATGATTTTATTCAAACAGCAGCGTTACAATACTGGCGATAAGAGAAAAAGATAGAGGAAAAGATAAAGGAGGCGACCGTGCTTGCAGATAAAAGTTAAACTGGAAAACGGAAAAGAAGCTGTCTATCCCCAGGGGACTACCTGCATGGATTTATACCGGGAAAAGACCGCTGGAAATAAAGAACTGCTGGCCGTGCTGATAGACGGCGAGGAGTGCGACCTTAATGCTCCTCTACCGGAGAACAGCGAAATTGCTTTTGTGGATTTTGACTCACTTCAGGGAGCTCGTGTTTACCGGCATACGGCCAGCCACATCCTGGCCCATGCCGTTAAGAGGCTCTACCCCGGGGTTAAGCTGGGGATCGGGCCGGCCATAGAAAACGGCTTTTATTATGACTTTGAGTTCGAAGATCCCATTTCTTCTGATGATTTAAAGACGATCGAAAAAGAAATGAAAAAAATTATTAAGGAAAAACTGCCCATCCGGCGCAGGGAGATGAGCAGGGAGGAAGCGGAACAACTTTTCCGGGAAAGGGGTGAACCCTACAAGCTGGAATTGATTTCCGAACTGCCCGAAGGTGAGATAATCAGCTGTTACGAACAGGGCGACTTTATTGACCTGTGCACCGGTCCTCATTTGCCCCACACCGGCAAAGTTAAAGCATTTAAGCTGACCGGGTTGGCCGGGGCATACTGGCGCGGCGATGAGCGCAACCCCATGCTTCAGCGGATCTACGGAACAGCTTTCCCCGACAAGGATCGCCTCAACGAATACCTGAACATGCTGGAAGAAGCCAGGAAAAGGGACCACCGCAAACTGGGCCGGGAGCTGGAGCTTTTCAGCCTGCACGAAGAAGCGCCCGGGTTCCCCTTTCTCCACAATAACGGCGCTATTGTCTGGCAGGAACTGACCGACTACTGGCGCCAGGAACACCGCCAGGCCGGTTACGAAGAAATCAAAACCCCTCTGATTTTAAACCGCAGTTTGTGGGAACAGTCGGGACACTGGGATCACTTTCGCGAAAATATGTACTTTACCCGGATTGACGAACAGGATTACGCGGTGAAACCGATGAACTGCCCCGGAGCGATACTGGTATTTCGTTCCAAAATGCACAGCTACCGTGATCTGCCGCGCCGCATCGCCGAGATGGGTATAGTCCACCGGCACGAGCTTTCCGGCACCTTGCACGGACTGCTGCGGGTGCGCTCATTCACCCAGGACGATGCCCATATTTTTATGCTCCCTTCGCAGGTCGAAAACGAGGTGGGGGAGGTAATCGACTTGATGGACCGGTTCTATAGCGTTTTTGGTTTCAATTACCGGGTTGAGTTGAGTACTAAACCGGAAAAAGCGATGGGCACCCAGGAAATGTGGGATAAAGCCACTTCCATCCTGGAAAGGGTCCTTGATTCCCGCAGTATAGATTACAAGTTGAATGAAGGCGACGGTGCTTTTTACGGCCCCAAAATTGACTTTCACCTGGAAGACTGCCTGGGCCGCAGCTGGCAGTGCGGCACTATCCAGCTTGATTTCCAGATGCCGGAGAAGTTCGATCTGACCTATGTGGGCGAAGACGGAGACAGACACCGTCCGGCAGTTATCCACCGGGTTATTTACGGATCCATGGAAAGGCTGCTGGCCCTTTTGATTGAACATTATGGCGGGGCGTTCCCGGTGTGGATGGCCCCGGTCCAGGTCAGCGTTATACCGGTGACCGATAGGACCCACGATTATGCCCGCAAAGTTTACGAGCAGCTGAAAGAGGCCTCGTTCAGGGTTGCCCTTGATGATCGCAATGAAAAGGTGGGGTACAAGATCCGGGAAGCTCAGGTGAAAAAAATCCCCTACATGCTGATCGTGGGCGATAAAGAGGAGGAAAGCGGCCAGGTGGCAGTGCGCCGCCGCGACCAGGGTGATCTGGGAGCTGAAAACCTGCCGGTGTTCATAGAAAAGCTAAAAACGGAAATAAATGAAAAAAGTATTTGACCTTAAACAAGTAATTTGATATAGTCAAATAGGCAAAAAAAGTGCAGCCAAAGAAGAAGTAACCGCTTCTCACCCTGAAACGTATACGATACTGTTAGCAGGGTTTATCCATATGATTTACGGATATTTAGAGCAGGCGGCGATCCCTGCTCTTTAACTTTTCAGGAGGTGAAACGATATTAGTAAAAATTTGTTCGTGAATGAACAAATTAAAGCCCGGGAAGTGCGGGTTGTTGATGCCGAAGGGAATCAACTTGGGGTGATGAAAACGGATGAAGCTTTAAAGCTGGCCCAGGAAAAGAAAATGGACCTGGTTAATGTTGCCCCCAATGCGAAACCGCCCGTCTGCCGAATGATGGATTATGGAAAACATAAGTATGAGCAAAGCAAAAAAGAACGCGAAGCGAAAAAAAAGCAAAGAACTACATCGATCAAAGAAATAAAATTACGCCCTAATATAGACAAACATGATTTTGATGTCAAGGCAAAAAGAGGCCAGAAGTTTTTGCAGAAGGGTGACAAAATCAAGGTAACCGTTATGTTTCGGGGCCGGGAAATAACTCACCCTGAAATTGCCCAGCAACTGTGCAAGGACCTGGCGAACCAGCTTGCCGATTACGGCGTGATCGAAAAGCAGGCCAAGCAGGAAGGGCGCAATATGATCATGATTTTAGCTCCTAAATCATAGTAAAAAAAGAGGAAGGTTGTTGTTCCAATGCCTAAAATGAAAATTCACAGCGGAGCGGCGAAACGGTTTAAAAAAACAGGAGGAGGAAAATACAAGCGCAGCCAGGCTTATGCCAGCCACCTCCTCGGAAAGAAGAATCCCGCCCGCAAAAGAAGGCTGAGAAAGTCGAGTACGGTAAAGCCCGCCGATGTAAAGCGGGTCAAACAGTTAATCAGGTAAGGCATCTTCACGGATGCCCTTATATTTGCAATTTAATAATTGAACAGCTTAAAATGAGAGGATGATTGGTGATGCCTCGCACTAAAAGAGGAAATGTCGCCAGAAAAAGGCGTAAAAAAGTATTAAAACTGGCCAAGGGTTACTACGGAGTAAAAAGCAAGGCGTTCAAGGTAGCCAATCAGCAGGTGATGAGATCGCTTGCTTATGCTTACCGGGACCGCAAGCAGCGGAAAAGGGATTTCCGCAAGCTCTGGATTGCCCGGATTAATGCTGCTGCCAGGGCTGGCGGTCTTTCGTACAGCCGTTTCATAAACGGCCTGAAAAAAGCAGATGTCCAGATCAACCGGAAAGCCCTGGCCGAGCTGGCTGTAAACGATAAAGAGGCCTTTGCCCGCCTGGTCGAGATGGCCAGGGAAAACAATTAGCAAAATGACAGGCGTTCTAAAAAGGGTATGGATCCGGTATCCTTAATCAATCTCCGAGGGGAGATATTTTTATGCCGGATCTAAATCTGAATGGAGTGAACGCAGGTGGAACCTGTCCCTTTAAACAGCTCCAGCAATCCTTTGTTAAAAGAATTTGTCAAGCTGCAAACCAGCAGGCGCCTCAGGCAAAAAGTCGGGAAGATTGCCCTGGAGGGGCCAAACCTGGTCGATGAAGCGCTTAGTGCGGGATTGGAAGCGGAGGCTGTTTTTTTTAACGATGAGTATTATGCATATGAAAGCAAGTTTATAACGTCCAGGCTGTCCGCCGGGGCGGGGCTTTACGTAATGCCGATCAATCTATTTAAAAAGATTTCCGATACCGAAACCCCCCAGCCGGTTGCCGCCATTTTTAAGTTTGAACGGCCCGGTTATGGGGGAATTTTAGATCCTGTTCCCGGCCTGGCTGTTCTCCTTGACCGGATTCAAGATCCCGGTAATATGGGGACCATGATACGGACCGCGGCAGCGGTGGGAGCAGATACTGTTTATTATACTTCCGGAAGCACGGATCCGTACGGCCCCAAGGTTCTGCGGGCCACGGCCGGGGCTGTTTTTCACCTCCGAGTGGAACAGGTTACGGACCCGTTTCAGTTAATCTTTGATCTCCAGCAAAAGGGGGTGCAGGTGGCTGCGGCAGCGGCGGGGGCGGAAAAGTTATACTGGCAGGCCGATTTCAGGCCGCCTTCAGCCCTGGTTGTGGGTAATGAAGCGGGAGGCGTCGCAGAGGAACTGCTTTCCAGGGCCGATCTCAGCGTGGCAATTCCCCAGCGCGGCCCGGTGGAATCGCTCAATGCGGCCGTTGCCTCTGCTGTAATTTTGTACGAAATTGTCCGCCAGCGCAGTGTATAAGTCTGGATCTTCATCTGAGTCTTGATGAGCCGGGGGCTTAGTGCTATAATGCTATTATATTTTAATAGCTGTAGTGATGAAGGAGTGCAGTAAACCAGGGAAACAGGCGCCGCCAAGGGAGGACTGGCCTCGACTGTGAGCCGGCCCGGCGTCCCCCGGCTGAAATTCGCTCCGGAGCTTTCCACCGAAGGGCTTTTGGGCCTGTTAGGCTGGATACGGTTAATCCCGTTATCGACTTGAAGCGAGCTAGGCGGTAGCTAAACTGGGTGGTACCGCGGAAGATTATCTTTCGTCCCTCTTTTGGAGGGATTTTTTATTATCCGGAGGTGTCGACAAGTGCTGGAAAAATTAAAAGAACTGGAAGACGAAGCGCGGGGCAAGATCGAAGAGGCAAATGACCTGGAGGAACTAAAAACGGTAAAAGTACGCTTCCTGGGCAAAAAAGGCGAGCTGACCAAACTTTTGCGCAGCCTGGGCAGTGTTCCTTCCGAGGAAAGGCCGGTGATCGGCAAAAAAGCAAATGCCCTGCGGGAAGAACTGGAACGAGCCATTGAACGCAGGGAACAGGTTTTGCAGGATTCCCAGCGCCGGGAAAGGTGGGAGAAGGAAAGGGTCGATGTGACCCTGCCCGGACGCCCGGTCACTGTTGGCCAGAGGCATCCCCTGACCATGATTATCGATGAGATTAAGGAAATATTTACGGGGCTGGGCTTCCAGCTTGCTTACGGTCCTGATATTGAAACTGATTACTATAATTTCGAGGCCCTGAACATACCGGCTGATCACCCGGCCCGGGATATGCAGGATTCTTTTTACATCACCGATCAGTACCTGTTGCGCACGCATACCTCGCCGGTGCAGATCCGCTCCATGGAAAGGCAGGCCCCGAAGCTGCCGGTGCGCATCATTTGCCTGGGCAAAGTGTACCGCCGGGATGACGATGCCACCCATTCACCGATGTTTCACCAGTGCGAGGGGCTGGTGGTCGATACCGATATTACTTTTGCCGACCTGAAAGGGACCCTGGATTTATTTGCCAGGGAGATGTTTGGCCCGGAACAAAGGGTGCGGTTCCGGCCCAGCTTTTTTCCCTTTACCGAACCCAGCGCCGAGGTGGACATTTCCTGCATCATGTGCGGAGGAAAAGGCTGCCGGACCTGCAGCTACACCGGGTGGTTGGAAATTCTTGGTTCGGGAATGGTCCATCCGCGGGTCCTGGAAGTGTCCGGTTACAACCCGCGGGAGGTAACCGGCTTTGCTTTCGGGATGGGTGTGGAGCGTATTGCAATGCTGAAATATGGCATCGGCGACCTGCGCCTCTTTTTTTCTAATGACCTGCGGTTCTTAAAACAATTCAGCTAAACCGGTACAACGATCTTTGATTGGAGGAGAGATCCAGATGCGCGTATCATATGAGTGGCTTAAAGAGTATATCGACCCGGGCAAATCTGCCGAAGAGGTGGCCGATCTATTGACCCTGTCCGGCGTAGAGGTGGAGGCTGTAGAAACCTTTGGCTCCTCTCTGCCGTCCGTGGTGGTCGGTGAAGTAAAGGGCCTGGAATCACACCCTGGACGGAGCAATTTAACACTGGTCGACACCGATATCGGGGAGGAAACCTTGAAAATAGTTTGCGGGGCCAAGAATATGCAGGTTGGGGACAAGGTTCCCACGGCCAGGCCCGGGGCGGAGCTGCCGGGCGGGCGCATTATCGAAGCAACTGATATTCACGGCGTTACTTCACCGGGGATGATTTGTTCGGCTCAGGAACTGGGGCTGGAGCTGGGCTCGGAGGAGGAAATATTGATCCTGGACCGGGCTTCAAAAATCGGTGATCCGGTGGATGAGCTCCTGGGTTTTGGGGACAAAATTCTTGTCCTTGAGCTGACCCCCGATCGTCCCGACTGCCTGAGCATGATCGGGGTCGCCCATGAGATTGCGGCCCTGACCGGAAAAGAAGTAAAGATGCCCCGCCTAACTCCTTCTGAAAAGGGGCCGTCCCTGGAGGAGTCTTTAAAGGTGGCTATAGTGGACAGCGAACTCTGTCCCCGCTATACGGTCCGGGCTGTAGATGAGATTACCATCGGCAGATCACCGCTCTGGATGCAGCTGAGGCTGTTAAAAGCCGGAATCCGGCCTATCAACAATGTGGTTGATATAACCAACTACGTCATGTGGGAATTTGGCCAGCCCCTGCACGCTTTTGACCTGGACCTGCTTAAAAGCGGCGAAATCCTGGTCAGGAGGGCGCAGGAAGGGGAAAAAATAGTTACCTTAGATGGTGTTGAGCGTAAACTTACCCCGGAAGCCCTGGTCATAACTGACGGCACCCGTCCGGTAGCCCTGGCCGGTGTGATGGGCGGGGAGGATACCGAGATTAACGATTCCACGAAGATGGTGCTGATTGAGGCGGCTGCCTTTAACCCGACCAGCATCAGGCGCACCGCCCGCCGCTACAACCTGCCGTCTGAGGCCTCGCAGCGCTTTGAAAAAGGGGTAAACCCGGAAGCCGTAACCTGGGCACAGGATCGGGCCGCCCTGTTGATGCATGAGTTGACTGGAGGAACGGTGCTGCGAGGCCTAATTGATCAAAACGAAGCTCCCGTCCATGAAACAGAGATCAGGGTTAATCCAGAAAAAATCAACCGGGTGCTGGGCCTGGAGTTAGACAAAGATATGGTTGTGGATCTGCTGTCGAAACTCGGCATTGCCGTAAATAATAATCAAGAAGGAACCCTGGATATAACCGTTCCTCTGCGGCGCGGCGATGTGGCCATAGAAGAAGATATCATAGAGGAAGTGGCCCGGCTGTACGGTTATGACAAGATCCCGGTTACCCTGCCCCGGGGAGAACTGCTGGGCAACGTTAAATCTTATGATGAAAGAGTGCAGGATTTAACCCGGGACGTCCTCACCGCCTGCGGCTACCATGAATGTATAACCTATTCCTTTATTAATCCTTCCACCCTGGTCAGGCTGAGGTTCCCGGACGACGACCCGAGGATGAAACCGATCCCGGTCCAGAACCCTTTTTCGGAAGAACAGGCCGTAATGCGCACCACATTATTGCCCGGATTGCTGAAGACGGTCCAGCATAATTACAGCCACCGTGAGCTTAACCAGATGCTCTTTGAAATGGGGGCGGTTTTTGAAGCACAGTCGCTGCCACTGGAAGGTTTACCCGAAGAAAGAATGAAGCTGGGCATTGCCGTCACCGGGCAAATCCCGGAGCCAAACTGGGTCGATCCTTCCCGGGAAACGGATTTCTTTGCCATCAAGGGAGCTCTGGAAGCGCTGTTCAAACGCCTTCAGGTGGAAGAGGTCAGTTTTATCCCTGAAGCGATGCCCTTTAGCCATCCAGCCCGGTGTGCTTTGATCAAGATCAAAGGCAGGGAAGTTGGTTACCTGGGTCAGGTTCACCCGGATGTGGCAGAAGCCTGGGAGATTGACCAGCCGGTAACAGTGTCTGAAATTGATTTAGCCCTGCTTTGCGAAAAGGCAAACCTGGTTCCCCGGGTGGCACCTTTGCCCCGTTATCCCGCCGCAAAGAGGGACCTGGCCATAGTGGTGCCAAAAGAGATTCCGGCCGATAAACTTGAAAAGGCGATCAGGGAAGCCGGGGGCGATCTGGTCAGCCAGGTTAAGCTGTTCGACCTTTATGAAGGCAAGCAGATCCCGGAGGGTAAACGGAGCCTGGCTTATTCAATAACTTTCAGGAGGGACGAGAGAACTCTGACCGAGGCTGAAATTAACCGGGCCCAGGAAGAGATTCAAAATGCCCTTTTTGAACTGGGTGCAGTACTGCGCAGTTAACAGGCAGGAAATCCCTGGCCTTATCTCGAATACAAAAATAATGGAAATTCCGGCTTTTTACACGAAAGCGGGCTAATCTAATGGAAGAGCAGGGTAAAAACAGGGTCACGGTCAATATCATGGGGGAAGAATATATCTTGAAAGGTTCTTCCTCAACTGAAGATATGTACAGAGTGGGGCGTTACGTGGACCAGTTGATGAAATCACTGGCTGAAAAAAACGTTCAGATGAACAAGCAAAAGATCGCTGTCCTGGCTGCTGTCAACCTGGCCGATGAACTGCTCAGGCTTAAAGAAAACCGGAAGGATGATCCCGCTCAATTTGGACATCAACGGGAAAATGGTGATGGATAATGAACTGGCTTGACATCTTATTGTTGATTGTTTTTTTCCTGCACCTGGCCAGCGGTTTTTCGCGGGGTATGGTTAAGCAGCTGTTTGATATTTTCGGTTTTATCGTGGTGATTATCCTTTCTTTCTGGGGGGGCAGGCTGTTCAGCGAGTCACTGGCCGAATACATAAACCCGGAAAACATTATACCCCATCATGAGCTGATTGAAAACATGGGTCTGGAAGTTGCCCTGGAACAAATGCCCCAGTTTATCGGAGGGGTTCTGGCCTTTTTGGCCCTGTTCCTGATCTTAAGCATTGTTTTCCGGCTTTTTTCCAGCGGCTTCCGGTGGATTAACCGCATCCCGGTAATTGGCTTTTTCAACCGGATCGGGGGCGCAATCCTGGGAGTGATAGTCGGGGCTGTCTTTGTTTATATTATCGTGGCGGTTGTTTCGATTATCCCCCTCCAGTTTTTCATGGAGGCCATCGAAAATTCGGAAGTTGCTTTCATTACCGACCACTATTTCACGCCCCTGTTTGAAAAAGTAAAAGAGCTGGCTGTTGATTACTACCTTAACTTTAACAGTTGATTTAAGCTGGTTTTACCGGTTTCTGTTGGGCTGCTGACATTTGGCCGGCAGGCTGTTCCCGGGGTAAACCGGCTTTTTATATGCAGGCTGAAGATTTGATCAAACCCAAATTTAAAGGTTAATATGGAAACAGAGTGTGTTATCCTGCCCGGGAAAAGTAACTGTCAAAGCTGCCTGCCAGGTTGGAGAAAGGTGCTAATAAACGCCGGTGGAAAAAGAAGTTCTAGAACATAACACAGTTGAAGCAGCCCGTAAACTGCTGGGCATGTACCTGTGCCGGGTTACAGGAGAAGGCCTGGTTTCCGGGATTATTGTTGAAACTGAAGCTTACCTGAGCAACAATGATCCGGCCTGCCATGCCTCCCGGGGCAGGACCAGGCGCAATGCAACCATGTTCGGGCCGCCCGGTATTGCTTATGTTTACTTTATCTACGGCAACTATCACTGCTTCAACGTGGTTACCGGGCCGGAAGGCAAAGGCGAGGCAGTTTTGGTCAGGGCGGCAGAGCCGGCCGAAGGCCTGGAGCTGATGCGCAAGCGCCGGGGTGAGGGCTGCCCGGATAAAAACCTGGCCAGCGGCCCGGGCAAGCTGTGCCAGGCTTTTGCCATTGACAGGAGCCTGGACGGCCATGATTTGAACCAAAAACCGTTATACCTGGCAGAGAACCCGGCCCGGCCGGATATGCTGCCCATTCAAAGTACACCACGCATTGGCATATCCTCGGCACAGGATAAATGCCTGCGCTTTATAATAACCGGAAATAAGTATTTATCGAGGTGAATTATTTTGCCCGAAGTAGTTACAGAAAGGGAAATAAAGGTCCTTGAATTTGACCGGATCCGCTCGATGCTGGCTGAACTGACGGTCAGTCCCATGGCCGAAGAGTGGGCTGAGAACTTAAAACCTGCCGCCGATTATGCTGCGGTGACCAGGAAGCAACGAGAAGCCGGTGAAGGACGCCTGCTTTGTTCCAAAAATGCCTTTAATCCTGCGGCAGTTGAGGATATCAGGCCTTACCTGAACCGGGCCTTGAAAGGGGCTGTGCTTTCCGGAGCGGAACTGGCGGCGATCATGGCCTTTCTGCAGGCAACCCGGCGCTGGAAAAGCTTTTTTAAAAACAGGGATCACTGTGAACTTTATCCCTTCATGACGGAGCTGGTGTCGGCAATCAGCACCTGTCCCAATTTGTTCAGCGACCTGGAGCAATCCATTGATCTTGAAGGAACGGTTCTTGACAGCGCTTCTTCAACTCTCTCCTCACTGCGCCGGAAAAAGCTATCTTACCAGGATAAAATCAGGGAAAAACTTGACCACTACCTCCGGAATACCAATTACAGGCGTTACCTGCAGGACGCCCTGATCACGATCCGGGGCGGGCGTTATGTCCTGCCCGTGAAACAGGAGTATCGCCAGAACCTGGAAGGAGTGGTCCATGATCAATCTTCCAGCGGAGCCACGGTGTTCATAGAGCCCCTGCCGGTGGTGGAGATGCAAAATACGCTTACTTCCCTTCAAAAACAAGAAGAGGAAGAAATAGAAAGGATTCTCTACCGGTTGAGCGGCAGGGTGGCCGATGCGGAGGGCGAACTGCTCCGCAACCGGGGGCTTTATGCAGAGCTTGATTTTATTGTTGCCAGGGGCCGGCTAAGCCTGGAAATGGAGGGGAGCGAGCCGCACCTGCTTGACCGGGAGGAAACATACTTTTACCTCCACAATGCCGTTCATCCGCTGTTAAGCGGCCGTAAAGTGCCCCTCGAAATGGAACTGGGTGGTCAGGTTCAAACCCTGGTCGTTACCGGCCCCAATACCGGCGGGAAAACAGTGTCGCTTAAGACAATAGGCCTCCTGGCCATCATGGCCCAGAGCGGCCTCCATTTACCGGCGGACAAAGATACCCGGATGACAGTTTTCAAACAGATCCGGGCCGATATCGGCGATGAACAGAGCATAGTCCAGTCTTTAAGCACTTTTTCCGGGCATATGAAAAACATCATAGCTATCGTGGAAGAAGCGAAGCCCGGATCACTGGTTTTATTTGACGAGCTGGGCGCCGGAACGGATCCGACTGAAGGAGCCGCCCTGGCCATGGCGATCCTGGAAGAGCTGACCCGCAAGGGCGCCCTGACAGTGGCAACCACCCATATCAACGAACTGAAGCTGTTTGCCCAGGCCCAGGAGAACATGCAAAACGCGGCCATGGAGTTTGACCTTGATACCCTGGCCCCGACTTACCGCCTTTTGCAGGGCGTACCCGGCCAGAGCAACGCTTTTCATATTGCCGGAAAACTGGGCCTGCCTGAGGATGTGCTGGAGAAAGCGAAAGGTTACATGCACCGTTCCCACGACCAGGTAGAATCAATCATCGCCAGTCTGGTGGAAGATCAGCAGCGCTACTCACGGGACAGCCGCCAGGCGGAACTGGAACGAAGCAGGGCTGAGTCATTAATGGCCGAGCTGGAAAGGGAGAAAAGTTTGCTGCGGGCCAGGCGGGATGATATCCTAAAACAGGCCCGTGAGGAGGCCCGGCAAATTGTCAGGCAGACTAAAAGCTCTGCCGATCATTTGATCAAGGAACTGCAGGAGCTGAAAAAAACCGGTGCTGAACAGCCGCAGACCAGGGCCGAACAGGTCCGGGGGCGGATCAGCGAGCTGCGCCGGGAGATTGAACCGGAGCCGGGGGAAGAAGAGCCGGAAGGCCCGGCTCTAAGCGAAAAAGATTTGTCTGCCGGACAGACAGTATATATCAGCAGCTTAAAACAACAGGGTGAGGTTATATCTTTTTCCCGCGATGAAGCCACCGTCCAGGTGGGATCTATTAAAGTTAATCTCCCCGTTCGCGAATTGAGGCCGGGCCGGGAAAGCAAGGAAAAAGATCGCGAGCAAGGTGATCAGAATCTAGCCGGGGGAGCCGGCTACAGTGTCCGGAAAGAACCGGCTTCCGGCAGCTCGATTGACCTCAGAGGCCTGACCCTCGAAGAAGCCATACCCCTGGTCGATAAGCACTTCGATAATTCTATTTGGACGGGATTAAAACAGGTGGATTTGATTCACGGTAAGGGAACCGGAAAATTAAAGCACGGCTTGCGGGATTATCTCAAGAGCCATAAGCTTGTCCGCAGTTTTAGGGCCGGTCAGCCTGGAGAAGGCGGAGAAGGAGTTACGGTGGTCGAACTCGACCTGTAACTCCTTCTTTTCTGACCGTGTGGGTATTGTAACTCAGGGTTATTATAGGGCTTGCGGCATGAATTGGTTTATTCAGGGCCCCTGGAAACAACCAGGCGCACTTCGCGTCCTTCGGCTACAACCGAACCGGCTTCAGGGCGCTGTGATATGACCCGGTTATTCGGGACGTCGTCGCTGTATACACGTTCTATGGGCCCAATTTTTAAACCTTCCCGGGTAAGGGTCGATTCGGCCAGGGCCTGGAAACTGCCGGTAACATCAGGCACCACTACCGAATCTTCATCCGGAGGACCAATTAAATCCCCGTCTTCTGTTGCCTCGGTACTTACCCTGACCCTGGCGGAATCAGAAGCCGTGTCGTCCTCTATAATAGGAGTAAGATAATATGTGTACTCCCTGTCAAGCTCAATATCATTATCCAGGTACTGGCGGGCATTGGGTCCCAGCTCGGTTACCGTGGTTTCGTCCTCTTCTTCATAGATCCTGGCTACTTCAAAGGCTGAAACTGCCTGTCCGTCGTAATCCCACTGCAGGGTGACGCCGTCTGATACAACAAAAGCTGTAAATTCTGTTATTTCACTTGTGGTTTCGCCCGCTTGCTCGGTCATATCGCTGACTAGGGTCCGGGTAGGCATATCCTCTACATCCTGCGGTTTTCTTCCCGGCCCGCCCCTTGAAGACCACCTTTCGTCCGTTTCAATATAGGCGGGGCGCCGGTAAAACCGGCCATCGTGCATGTTGCATTCGGCAGTAGGCGCTTCGTCTTCGAGGAAGTAATCGAAGTTGATTGTTTCCGCCCTTTCGCAGTCTTCGTTGGGCAGCAGTCCCGACTTATCGCAAACCTGGAGCTGAACGATCCCCTCAGGTCTTTCAAATTCTTTTACTTCCAGGTTTTCAAATTCCTCCAGGAAAATTTCGCGCAGGAAAGCAGTGGAATACCGCCAGCCCTGCCTGATCTGGCCCATCCTTGGTTCGTCATAGCCCATCCAGAAAGATGCGACCAGGTTTGGTGTATAGGCAACCAGGTAAACGTCCTTCCAATCATCGGTGGTCCCGGTTTTGGCAGCCACCGGGCGGTCTATCCTGAGCGCGGTGCCAAGATACTGTGTTACAAAATCCTGCAGGATGTCATTGACCAGGAAGGCGCTCTGCCTGCTGATCACCTGCTGGGGATCGATATTATTTTCATAAATTACATTGCCCTGGCGATCGACAATTTTGCTAATTGTGTGCAGGTCAACTTTAAGTCCTTCGTTGGCCAGGACGCTGTAAGCCTGGTTCATGTCGATGGCGCTTACACCCCTGGTGAAACCGCCAAGGGTCAGGCTCAGGTGGCTCTTTTCATCCGGATGGATGGTGGTAATGCCCATTCTCTCGGCATATTCGGCGCCCGTTTCAGGTCCGAGCTTTTCATAGGCGCGTACAGCCGGGATGTTGTACGATTTGAACAGGGCTTCCCTTACCGGGATCATTCCCCTGAATTTATAATCGAAATTTTCGGGGAACCAATCATCATTCGGGCCAATGTATGGAGAGTCGTCGAGGGTTGAACCGGGACCGGCCAAGACGCCCTCTTCAAAAGCCGGGGCGTAAGTTGTAATCGGCTTGATTGCAGAGCCGGGCTGGCGCAGGGTGGCGAAACGCAGCACTTCGTCCACCTTTTTCTGGTATTCTCGCCCACCGCCCAGGGCTTTAATTTCCCCGGTGGTCGGATCGGAAAGGACTATGGCCGCCTGAGGCTGGGTTACTCCGTCTTCTTCCACTTCCAGCTCTTCCATCTGGCTCGAAGTCAGAAATTCATCTCCGGGAAGGCCGGCTATGGCCGCCCTGGCTTCATCCATATCGACCCTGTAAGTGGCCGGGTACAATTCATCATTAGCCAGGACATTTTCTACGTGTTGTTGAGCTGAAGTATCCAGGTTGGTATAAACGAGCAGCCCACCAGTGTAGATGGCCCGGTAAGCTTCTGCAGTGGAGCCATATTCGGGGATCCCGCTCAAGATCCGGACCAGTTCATTATGGACGACGTAGTCAACGTAATGTGGATAGGGGTATTCTGCTCTTCTCACTTCGGCATAGCTGAGCTCTTCTTCCAGGGCCTGATGGTATTCAGGTTCGGTAATAAACTCGAGCCTTCTCATGTTGTTGAGGACAAGGCGCATCCTTCTTTCGGCCTCTTCCCTGTTGTCAAAGGGGTTGTAGTAATTCGGTGAGCGCACTGCTCCGGCCAGCATGGCCGCTTCGTTTACATCAACTTCAACGATGCTTTTGTCAAAATAGGTCTGGGCTGCGGCTTCCACACCGTAAGCGCCGTTGCCGAAATAAATCCGGTTCAGGTACAGTTCGAGTATTTCATCCTTACTGTACATCCGTTCCAGCTGGATTGCCAGCCAGATTTCCTGGATTTTCCGCTCGTAAGTGGTTTCCGGGGTTAAAAAGGCATTTTGGGCCAGCTGCTGGGTGATGGTGCTGGCACCCTGGACAATCGAACCCGCCCGGAAGTTGGTATATGCCGCCCGGGCGCTGCCGACGATATCAAACCCAAAATGTTCTTCAAAGCGTTCATCTTCGATGGCGATGAATGCAAGTTGGACATGCTCTGGGATATCGTCGAGGTCCACGACTATCCGGTTTTGCTCTTCATGCAGAGCGGTGATTTCTTCGCCTTCGCTGTCGTAGAGATAAGATGTTTGAACTGTTTCCAACCGGGTTGGATCAATTGGGGGGGCATCGTTGATATAATTGGAGACCACTGCCGCTCCAGCTCCACCGGCGATAAAAAACAATAACAGCCCTACCAGGACCAAAATTTTTAGGATCCGGAACCTGCTCCTGGGCTGTTTTTTATAAGTTTTATTTTTTTGCTTATCAAAAGGAAGTTTCTTCTCTGCCACTTCAGTTCTGACCTCCTGAATATAATTGCCTGAAACCTGCCTGTCTAAATTATAACACAGTTGACCAGAGACCTCGGACACGCAGGTTAACCAGGTATCATTTAATCTCCAATATTATACTTGATTTTGTGCTGTCAGGGAATATTTTAAAAAGTTCCCAGGTGTTCGAACAATGTTTTCAGGGAACCGCTGTCGGGCAAGATTAAGACACTGCCATCTATGCCATCGTTTTCAACGTTTATTTCGGTTTTTAAAAGAATGAGCTGGTCATCAACTGTTTTTGTTTCGGCTATCACTGTTCCCATTACGGCGCCGGCCATGTCAATTCCCAGTTTTGGCGGCGAGGCCTGAAAAGTCAGGCCGGTCATAAATGACAGGGCGCTCAGGTAAGCACCGGTTATTATATTACCCAGTTCCATAAGCAGGGACCGGGCCATTTCATTATCAGCGGAGGCATGATCGGGCATAATCCTGTCAACCATGTTCCGGGCTGCTTCAAAAGGCAGGACTAAAACCAGGACCAGGCCGTATACCGGGCATTCCGCTTCACAGTAGGTTGCGGCTACCAGGTTTTCCGGGTTACCAAATGAATCCGGCACATCCTGCAGCGGAGCCACCATAACTTCAGGGATTTCCATGTTGATTTTTTGATCTTCCAGCATGGATGACACGGCAGTAACGGCATTGCCTATCCCAATATTAGCAAGTTCTTTTAACAGGTCCTGCTGCTCTTCGCTGATAAGTTCGGAAGGTTCCATTTTGTCATGCCTCCTTCGGAGGTTTGCCCGTTGTTGTTTAAAAGCTCTCTGTTATAATAACATATCTTCAGAAACTCGAATATAATCAAGAGCCTTATTTATTAAAAAATAAATAAGTATACCCATTTAATTGTTGATCATGTAAAATATTAACGAGCAAATTTATCTTGACTTTTACATACTTGAACTCTATGGTTCATTTCCATGTCAGAGCTGTTATTGCGGCAAATAGATCTAAAGCTCTTTTGCCGACTCCTATTTTATCCCTATTATAGCAAGGAGGATATTTATGAGCAGCAGGAAGCCCCGGGAACTTCAACTTGAAATCCAAAATGAACTGAAACCCTTTTTTTACCCCGTTCAGCGGCAATGATCTGGGCCAGCATTTGGCCCTGCAGTTGCCGTGGGCCTGGGTGGTGTCAGCAACCGGCAGGATATGTTATAATTATACCGGGTGATTAATGATGCAAAGGATTAAAATAAAAGTTGCCGATTATTTTATAGTTGGCATTATTCTTGCCCTCGGGCTGGCAAGCCTGTGGTTTAATGTGCAGGAAGCCGGTGCTACAGGACAGAAATATGCAGTTATATATCTTGAAAATGAACAGGTTGCCGAGCTGTCCCTTTCCCCCGGTGACTCGTTTGAGTACACCTTTAACTTCGGCGATCAGGATCAGCATACGGCCGAAGTGGAATTTGACGATGGAAGAGCCAGGATGATGCCTATGGGTGAGGAGCTCTGTCCAAGAGGGATCTGTGCCCATACCGGATGGATTGAGCATTCTTACGAACATATAGTCTGCCTGCCCAACCAGATCAAGGTTTCGTTTGTAGAAGGGACAGCCGATACAGATCAGCGGGACCTCGACGGGATAACTTACTAATAATACCATCTGGCCCGGTCTAGATCCGATCTATTTGACCGGATAGGGTCATTTTGCTTTTTATGACGTTGACAAAGAAAATAAACGTCTATATAATTACTTTAGTTTTTTTGGGGTGAGCAGTATGTATATTTATCTGCCTGATATTAAATCCAGGGCGGGAGAAATTTTTGATTACCGTTTTAATGAAGAGTTGAGCGATTTTTACGGTGATTTTTCCGAAGGCGGGACCGTCCAGCTCGTTGTAGAAGCCTCACACAGCGGAGAAGAAGTAATGATCAGGGGCAGTATAGAGGCCTCTGTGGAAGCGGTATGTTCCAGGTGCCTTGAACCTTTTGTCCAGAAAGTGAAGACGAATTTTACCGAGTCTTTTGCCGTAATCAAAGGTTCTACAGCCGAGGAAACACCGCACGATCTGGCCGTGGAAACAGCAAATATGCTGACTGTTACAGGTGACGTGCTTTATCTAGATGAATATATTCGTCAGCTGATCATCCTGGCCGAAGCCCACAGCCCGCTCTGCAAACCTGACTGCAAAGGAATCTGTTCCGGTTGCGGAGCCGATCTAAACCGGAATTCCTGCCAGTGTGCTGAGGATGATAGTGATATCGATATCAGGTTACTCAAGCTTAAAGAGTTAAAGTCAGGCAACCAGGTCTAACAACTAAGCCTACAAGGAGGCGCTACAGTGGCTGTCCCAAAGCGAAGAACGTCTAAGTCCAAAAGGAATATGAGAAGAGCTAACAGCAATGTTTCAGCTCCCCGGTTGGCCCCGTGCTCAAACTGCCATGAGTTAAAACCACCGCACCGGGTTTGTTTGAACTGCGGTCATTATAAAGATCGGGAAGCTGTTAAGGTTAATTAGCATCTAAGTTTACAGTACGCCTGTTTTGCGTAAGCAAGAAGGGGCGTACTGTATCTGTTTTTAAAGGGTTTGAAATAAACTGCAGGGGAAGTGATCTTTTGGTGCGAGTGGCCATAGACGCCATGGGCGGAGATCATGCGCCCGGTGAGATCGTATCCGGCGCGGTGGCTGCCCTTACCGCCCTTGATGAGATGCATGTTACCTTTGTCGGCCGGGAGAATGCCGTCCGTGAGGCGTTGAAGGGATTAAAGTACCCGGAAGAGCGGGTAGCAGTCAGCCACGCCGAAGAAATTATTCAGGCCGACGATGATCCGGGATTGTCGATCCGGAGAAAAAAAGAATCTTCCATGGTCAAGGCTTTGCTGATGGTTCGTTCGGGCGAAGCCGATGCCTTTCTCAGCGCCGGCAATACAGGGGCATTAATGGCCGGCGGCCTTTTGTTTTTGGGCCGCATTCGCGGCATAAATCGACCGGCCCTGCTGACACCTATGCCCGGCTTTCACGGCCAACCCGTTTTGTTCCTGGATGTTGGCGCCAATATGGATGCCCGGCCGGAACAGCTGCTGCAATATGCTTTCATGGGCCGGATCTATTCCCAGCAGATCCTGGGTTGCTCGGAACCGCGCGTAGCTTTGCTTAACGTAGGCATCGAGTCTAACAAGGGAAACAACCAGGTAAAAAAGGCTTTTAGCCTCTGCCAGGAACACCTGCCCGGGTTTTGCGGCAATATCGAGGGAACGGAAGTATTCTTTAATGCTGCCGATGTTGTGGTTTGCGATGGTTTTGTAGGCAATATCTTTCTTAAATCTTCCGAAGGTCTTTCCAGGACTATTCTTGGTTTTTTCAGGCAGGAAATAGGGACGAAGCTTCGCTATAAGCTGGGCGCTGTGCTGCTAAAGCCTGTTTTTCATAAACTGCGCCATGAAATTGATGATTCAGGCTATGGTGGGGCGCCCTTGCTGGGAGTAAACGGCCTGTGCATCAAATGCCATGGTTCGACCAAGGCCAGGTCTATCGAGCAGGCCCTCCTGAAGCAGGTCCATCCGTTTGTTCAAAAAAATGTGGCCGGAAAGTTTCAGTCTGCGATGGAGGAACTGCCCGGTCGGGTGCAGGGAGGAGAAAATGATCAAGCACTATAATACGATTATAACCGGAACCGGAGCTGCTCTGCCCGACCAGATCATAACCAACCGTGACCTGGAAGAAATGGTTGAAACAAGCAATGAATGGATCGTTTCCAGGACCGGCATCCGGGAGCGGAGAAAACTTGAAGACGGGCTCTCCAATGCCGATCTTTCGGAAAAAGCCGCCCGCGAAGCGCTGTCCAGGGCCGGGGTTGATCCCTCGGAACTGGATATGATCCTGGTGGCTACTGTTTCTCCCGATTATCATACCCCTTCCACTTCCTGTATTCTGCAGGCCAGGCTGGAAGCTTTTAAAGCCGGTGCAATGGACATTTCAGCCGGGTGTACCGGTTTTATTTATGCCCTCTCCACGGCTCACCAGTTCATATCAAGCGGAACCTGCAAAAAAGTGCTGGTGGTTGGTGTGGAAATCTTGACCCGCTATACCGACTGGGAAGATCGAAGCACCTGCGTCCTGTTTGGGGATGGAGCGGGGGCGGTTGTTGTGGAGGCGACCGAAGAAGAGCGGGGAATTCTCAACTTCTCACTCCGGTCTGACGGCAGAGGGGCCAAACTTTTATATGTCCCGGCGGGAGGAAGCGCCATGCCGGCGAGCCATGAAACTGTAAGCAACAGAATGCACTACTTAATCATGAATGGCAATGAAATTTTTAAGTTTGCCGTCAAGGTGGTTGAAGATACCCTATTTGAGTTAATGGCAGAAGAAAACAAAAAATCGGAAGACCTGGATATGATTATCCTGCACCAGGCCAATTTAAGGATTATTGACCACATCCGCAAGCGCTTAAATCTGCCGCCGGAAAAATTTCCGGTCAACATCGATCGTTTTGGCAACACTTCGTCGGCGACAATTCCTATAGCCATCCATGAAGAAATTCTGGCCGGCAGGCTTAAAGAAGGCGACCTGGTGGCCATGGTAGCCTTTGGTGCCGGCCTTACATGGGGCGGTGTTTTAATGAAATGGTAACGGAAAATAATGTATTAAAAGGCAGCCGGATCGCCTTTTTGTTTCCAGGCCAGGGAGCCCAGTACATCGGGATGGGCCGTGATTTTTATGATCATTATTCGGAAGCCCGGGCGGTTTTTGATCAGGCCTCCGAAATCCTGGGCCCGGATTTAATTGATGCAATTTTTTCCGGTTCCGAAGAAAAACTGCAGCAGACCGAATTTGCCCAGCCGGCAATCCTTGTAGTCAGCACGGCCATATTCCGCGTCCTTGCCGGCTACGGCCTTAAAGCTTCCGGACTGGCCGGTCTGAGCCTGGGGGAATATGGGGCCCTGGTAGCTGCCGGTTCTTTGTCCTTCGAGGAGGCCCTTCCCCTGGTCCAAAAAAGGGGGATCTACATGCAGGAAGCAGTGCCTTTTGGTGAAGGAAGTATGGCCGCAATTATGGGGCTCAATCACAGGGACGTGGAGCAGCTTTGCCTGGAGGCACAGTCCGAAGGGGTGGTAGCACCGGCTAATTACAACTGCCCGGGCCAGATCGTTATCTCCGGACAAAAAAGGGCCGTTGAGCGGGCCATGCAGTTGGCCAGTTCTGCCGGTGCCAAGCGTATTACCGGATTAAAGGTTAGCGCTCCTTTTCATTGTGCCCTCTTAAAGCCGGTTGAAGAAAAAATGGCCGCGGAACTGGAAAAGATAGAATTTAAGATCGCTTCTGTACCGGTAGTGTCAAACGTAACGGCAGATTTTGTTTATGAGCCGGGCCAAATCAAGCAAAACCTGATTATCCAGGTCAGCCAGCCGATCCTGTGGGAGCAATCAATCAGGCGTTTGATTACAGCGGGAATCAACAAGTTCATCGGCCTGGGGCCGGGGACTTCTTTGAGCAGACTGATGAAAAGGATTGCTCCGGAACTGGATACCGTTGCGGTGGAAAAAACAAAAGAAGTTGACCAGCTGCTAAATAATTAACTTACAGGGAGGTGTTTGGCTTGGATTTAGAAGGAAAAACTGCTGTTGTCACCGGCGCTTCAAGGGGTATCGGCAGGGCTACAGTCCTTTACCTGGCCCGGGCGGGTGCTTCAGTAATTATAAATTACAGCAGCAACCAGTCGGCGGCGGAAGAAGTCCGGGACATAATATTAAGTGAAGGCGGTGCGGCTGAAATATTTAAAGCCGATGTTACTGATTACAGCCAGAGCGAAGGCCTTATTCAGGGCGCTATTGACCAATTTAAGAGAATTGATATACTAATTAATAATGCCGGCATTACCCGTGACAACCTCCTGGCCCGGATGAAGGCAGAGGAGTGGCAGGAAGTGATTGACACAAATTTGAACGGGGTCTATAATTGCTGCCGTGCCGTTCTGCGGCCACTGTTGAAACAAAAAAGCGGCGGCCGGATTATAAATGTTGCTTCGGTAGCCGGCATCCACGGAAACACCGGCCAGGCCAACTATGCCGCCGCTAAGGGCGGGGTTATTGCCTTTACCAGGACCCTGGCCAAGGAAGTGGGATCCCGCAACATTTCTGTTAACGCGGTGGCACCGGGATTTATCGAAACTGAAATGACTGCTCAGCTTTCCGATCAGGTCAAAGAACAGGTTCTGGACCGGATAGCCCTGAGGCGGTTTGGTAAACCCGAAGATGTGGCCGAGGTTATTTTGTTCCTGGCTTCATCCTCGGGTTATGTGACCGGGCAGGTGATCCCGGTTGACGGCTGCCTGGTAATGTAGCGATAATCTGCCTGGGTCAGGCCATAAAGTTGAAACCGGGAGGAGGTGACTAAGTGAGCGTTGAAGATAAGGTTAAAAAAATTATTGCCGACCAGCTTGAAGTAGACAGTTCCAAGCTCTCCACGGAAACTACTTTTGAGGACATTGATGCCGATTCGCTCGATATCGTGGAACTGGTGATGGCCCTGGAGGAAGAGTTTGATCTTGAAATATCTGACCAGGAGATTGAAAACATCAACACGGTTGGTGATGTGATTAAGTATATTGAGTCAAAAACAACTTAGTATCTCTGAGGTGAAGAATTGCGCAGAGTAGTGATTACGGGGATCGGCCTTATTTCACCGATCGGCTCGGAAAAAAATACTTTCTGGGAAAACCTGGTCAATGGCAAAAGCGGCATTTCAGCAGTGGAAAGCTTTGATGTAAGCCAGTATCCCTGCCGGATTGCCGGTGAAATAAAAGATTTTGATCCCGGCCAATACATGGAAAAAAAGGAAGCCAAAAGAGTGGACCGTTTTACTCATTTTGGAGTAGCGGCAGCCATGCAGGCCTGGAAAGATGCCGGGCTTGATCAAGTGCCGGTGAATAAGGAAGAGATCGGTGTCCTGGTCGGTTCCGGCATCGGGGGGATCCAGACTATAGAAGAGCAGTTGAAGGTCCTCGAAGAAAAAGGGCCGCGCCGGGTAAGCCCTTTTTTGGTACCCGCCCTGATTGCAAACATGGCTTCCGGTTATATTTCCATTATGCTGGAATTAAAGGGGCCCAACTCTACCGTTGTCACGGCCTGTGCTACTTCGACCCATGCCGTAGGTGATGCCTGGCATATTATCAGGCGAGGCGATGCCGAAATAATGCTGGCCGGCGGAGCGGAAGCAGCAATCAGTCACCTGGCTTTTTCTGGTTTTTCATCGGCCAGGGCTTTATCTACCCGCAACGAAGAACCTCATAAGGCTTCAAGGCCTTTCGATAAAGAGCGGGACGGTTTTGTAATGGGAGAAGGGGCCGGTGTGGTTATCCTCGAAACCCTGGAACATGCCCTTTCCCGGGGAGCCCATATTTACGGTGAAGTAACCGGTTACGGAATGTCCGGCGACGGTTATCATATGACAGCTCCCGATCCGGCCGGTCGGGGCGCGTTCTTAAGTATGCAGAGGGCCCTGAAAAGCGCAGAGCTTGAGCCTCGTGAAATTGACTATATCAATGCCCACGGCACGTCAACTGAAATTAACGACAAGATCGAAACGCTGGCCATAAAAAACCTTTTTGGTGACCACGCTTATAAACTGGCCGTTAGTTCGACCAAGTCGATGACGGGTCATTTGCTGGGAGCTGCCGGAGCCGTGGAAATGATAGCAACTCTGTTAACTTTAGAGAATCAGGTTATTCATCCGACCACCAATTACGAGTACCCCGATCCGGATTGTGACCTGGACTATGTTCCCAGGCCTTACCGGGACCGGGCGGTTAACCTGGCCATGTCCAATTCTTTTGGGTTCGGCGGAACCAACGCCACAGTTATAGTAAAAAGATACAGCCCGGATTAAGGGAACCAAAGATGTGAGGATTTTCCAATGAACCAACCTGGTAAAAAACACAGTTTTCTGCAAGATATCGAATGGAAGATTAAAAACAACAGGTTGTATGAACAGGCGCTGACCCATACCTCATACGCCCATGAAAAGGGACTTAATAATTTTCATAATGAGCGCCTGGAATTTTTGGGCGATGCCGTCCTTGAACTGATTATCAGCGATTATTTATATTTTACCTACCCGGATACGCCTGAAGGAAAATTAACCAGGCTTCGCGCAGACCTGGTTTGCGAAGCTTCCCTGGCCCGGTTGGCCTTTGAATTAAACCTGGGCAAGCATATCCGCCTGGGAAAGGGAGAACTGGCAGGAGGGGGATTTACCCGTCCTTCCCTGCTGGCCGATGCGGTGGAAGCTTTGATTGGAGCGCTGTACCTTGAACACGGCCTGGAGGAATGCCGTAAATACGTGCTTGAACTTTATCAGACGGTATTCAGCGATTTGCAGGAAGGGGTTTTGTGCCGTGATTTTAAAACCTTGCTCCAGGAGTTTGCCCAGGCCCGGTTTGCTATTACACCGGTATACCGGATTGTAGCCGAAAGCGGGCCGGATCATAACAAGATTTTTGAAGCTGAAGTCCTGCTGGCCAAGAATCCGGTTGGGCGAGGCCAGGGGCGCAATAAAAAGGAGGCTGAGCAAGCCGCTGCAAAAGAGGCCTGGAATAGACTTACATGATAAAGTTTGCCCCGGTTTTATTAAAAAAGAGGAGCTGAATCAGGAAAACATGGAAACCTTAAAAGTATCGGCTCATTCCAAGACTAAAGCTCTGGCTGGAGCGATAGCAGGGGTGATCAGGACTGAGGGAATTGTTGAATTGCAGGCGATAGGAGCCGGAGCGGTTAACCAGGCTATCAAGGCTATTGCCATTGCCAGGGGTTATGTTGCCCCCAACGGTATCAACTTAGTCTTTATCCCATCTTTTGTAGACATTTCGATTGATGGTGAGGAAAGGACTGCCGTTAAATTTACGGTAGGGCCAAGATAGTAACAGGACAATAAGACAAAAATATCGAAATAAATATATAGTGGCTGTTTAAGCAGACATTTTTTGCCGGCCTGCCGTTGATTACAGGGCAGGCTGGTTTTAGAATTGCATGAACCTGGATCATTATTTAGGCAAGGAGCCTGATTACTTGTATCTTAAACGAATGGAGCTATTTGGCTTCAAGTCTTTTGCGGAAAAATCAGAGCTTGAGTTAAGCCCGGGGATTGCAGCTATTATTGGTCCAAACGGCTGCGGCAAGAGCAACCTGGTTGATGCAGCCCGCTGGGCCCTGGGAGAACAAAGTGTCAAGTCTCTGCGCGGGACGCGCATGGAAGAAGTGATCTTTTCCGGAAGCGAAAACCGAAAACCGCTTAACTTTGCCGAAGTATCTTTGTCATTCTCCGGCGCTTCCAAATTCCTCAACCTTGAGTACGACGAGATAACCATTACCAGGCGTCTGTTCAGGAGCGGGGAGAGCGAATACTATATCAACAAGTCTCCCTGCCGCCTTAAAGATGTTACCGAACTTTTTTTAGACACGGGCCTGGGTAAAGACGTTTATTCGGTTATCGGCCAGGGCCGGGTTGATGAAATCATCAATAACCGCCCCGAGGAAAGACGTGAAATATTTGAAGAAGCGGCCGGGATTTTTAAATATAAGTTGCGTAAAAGAGAGGCCCGGCGAAGGCTGGACGAAACCAGGGAAAACCTGGTTCGGGTCCAGGATCTAATTTTTGAACTGGAAACACAGGTTGAACCGCTCCAGGTTCAGGCAGAAGTAACCAGGCAGTACCGCGCTTTGAAAGAAAAAATCGACGGGGAAGAAAAAAAGCTCCTATCCTACAAGCTTCACCAGTCCCGCGAACAACTCAACAAGGTAAACAAGCAACTGCAGAATGTAAATGATGCCCTGCTGGCTGCATCTTCTCAGGAAGGGCTGGATGAAAAGGAAATCCAGGACTTAAAAAACCGCCTCCAGGACCAGGTTAACCAGAAACGAGAACAGGATCAGCGCTTAAACCAGGTGTCAAGAACACTGGAGCAACAGGCGCATGAGCTAAAACTGCTCGGAGAGCGAGAGAAACACTGCCGGGAGCAGATCGAGCAAAACCGGCAGCGCGTCAAGCAGCTGGAACTGTTGATGCAAGAACTATCCGAGCAAAAAGAGAAAGCCAAACAGGATCTTTGCTCCAAACAAGACTATATAACCCGGCTTAATGAAGATCTTGAAAAATTGCGCCGGGATATGGAGAACCTGGAAAACAGCGCTTTGCCGAACGAGGTTGAAAAACAGCAGGAGCGGATTTACCAGGCCGGGGTTCGTAAGGAAGCCGCGGCTTCGACCATAGAAGAGCTCAAACGCCGTCTGGAGCGGATAGATACCCAAAAAAAAAATGTAGAAGAAGAAAAGTCTGGACTGGAAGAAAAGCTGGTTCAGCTGGAGCAAAAAGCCGATACGATTAAGGACAGGGAGAAAGAAGTTAGCGAGGAACTAAAGGCCGCTGAAGAAAATGAAGCCCGGCAGGTGGCAGAAAAGAAAAAGGTCCGGAGCGAACTTGAAAACCTGTCTGCCAGGGAGCAGAAACAAAAAGAAACACTCCATGGGATCGACAGCAGGCTGTCGCTTCTCCGGGAACAGGATTCAGCGCTGTCCGGTTATTACCGGGGAGTAAAAGAAATAATGCAGGCCCGCGCTTCACTACCGGGTATTGTCGGGCCGGTAGCCGATCTGATCGAGATTGATGGTAAATATGTCCAGGCCGTGGAAGCATCTCTGGGTGGGGCCCTGCAGTACCTGGTGGCGGAAAGCGAAGAGGCTGTTCACCGGGCTATTAAGTACCTGAAAAACAATAACCGGGGTTGGGCGACCTTCTTGCCGCTCGATATCCTGCACAAAGCTTCCGAGCCCCTGGACCGCTACCCGGGCTGGCGTGATCTGGAGGGAGTAATCGGTAAGGCTTCGGAGCTGGTGACGGTGGATTCTGCCTACCGCAATGCCGTTAATTACCTGATGGCTTCAATCCTGGTTTGCCGCACCCTGGATGATGCTTCCAGGGCGGCCCGTTTTGTTAATCACAGCTGCCGGGTGGTGAACCTGGAAGGGGAAATGATCAACCCGGGCGGTATTATTAAGGGCGGAAGCGTGGCTAAAAGAAGCGCCGGCATGCCCCTTGGAAGGCGCAAGGAAATTGAAAACCTGGAGAGACAGCAGACAGAAGCAAAACAGGAATTAAACAGAATTTTCTCCGAGCTGGACAGAGTCAAAAAAAGACTTGCCTCCGCCGAAAAAAAGGTTGAGGAATCAGCTGCGGAACATAAAGATACTGAAGGACGGCTGGGCAGTATTCAGAAAGAAGCCGATGCGCTGGAGCACGAGCGAAGCGTATTAAACGACCGGATCGAAACCGGCAAGAGATCTTTTTCCGAACTGGAAGCTGAGGAAGATGATACAAATAAACGCCTTGGTGAACTGCAGTCAGAAATTGATCACTGCCAGGAAGAAATCAGGTTTCTTGAAAATGAACTGGCCGGAAAGAAGGAAGAGTACCAGGATTACATTGACAACAAGAAGAAGCTGGAGGACCAGGTTACCGAGGTCCTGGTCCGGATCAGTTCATACCAGGAGCAGAGGGATACCCTTACTGGCCGGATCGAGGAAATTGAAGCCAACATCAAAAAACCGGCCCAAGAAATCGAGGAAAAAGAAAGTGAATTTGAAAAGCTACAGCACGATCTGTCCGATAATACAGCGGAACAAGACCGGATTAAAGCCCGAATGGAAGATCTTAACGAGGAGAAAGCGGGCTTGATTGTCGATCTGGACCGGAAATCAGAACAGGTAAACCAGGTTGAAGCTGAATTAATAGAACATGAGGAAAAGGTTAAACGGCGCCAGAACCAGGTTGCTCGCCAGGAAAAACGGGAGCGGCAACTGTCCATGGAACAAACCAGGCTCCAGACTGAAATTAATTACCAGGAGATGCGGTTCAGGGAACTATTTAGCTCCCTAGAGCTGGTGGAGTTGGACGATCAGTTTGACCCGGAAGAAAGCCGACTTTTAATCGACAATTACCGGGAAGATATCGAAGCGCTGGGTGAGGTTAACCTGGGGGCTATTGAAGAACTGGCCCGGCTCGAGGAACGAATCAGCTTTCTTAAAGATCAGAAAGATGACCTGCAAAAGGGAGAAGAGTCGCTCTCCAAAGTTTTAAATGAAATTGATCAGCGCATGAAATACTATTTTAAAAATGCCTTTGAAGCAATCGGTGAAAACTTTAAACAGACCTTCCAGGAGTTGTTTGAGGGTGGGCAGGTAATGCTTAAAATGACCGATACGGAAGATATCCTGGAAGCGGGGGTTGAAATTATCGCCCAGCCCCCTGGTAAAAAACTGCAGAACATCACCCTGCTATCGGCCGGTGAAAAAGTGCTGACTGCCATTGCCCTGGTCTTTGCCATCCTGCGTTACAAACCGGCGCCATTTTACCTGCTTGATGAGGTCGAGTCGACACTGGATGACGCCAACCTGGCTCGATTTACCAGGTTCCTCAAGCAATCATCTGAACAGGCACAGTTTATAATGATCACGCACCGGAAGAGGACTATGGAGGAAGCGGATGTACTGTACGGGGTAACCATGTCGGAGCCCGGTATATCGCGACTGATGTCGCTCAGACTGGAAGATGAAAAAATTGTCAGGGAGAGCAAATAGAGATGAGCTTGATTGACCTGTTCAAAAATGGACTGGCCCGCAGTAAATCTGGCTTTATGGGCCGTCTTGGCACCCTTTTTAGCGCCGGCGAAATAAATGATCAGTTTTATGAGGAACTGGAAGAAATCCTGGTTAGCGGGGATGTGGGGGTACAGACCAGCATTAAGCTGGTTGATAAACTAAGAGAAAAAGTAAAAAACCGCCGGATCAGGGAACGGCAGGAGGCCAGGGAACTGCTTATTGAATTGGTTATCGATATTATGGATTCCGGGCAAGCTCCCGCAGAGACGGAAGAAAAGCCCCATGTTATTCTTTTAGTCGGCGTTAACGGATCCGGAAAAACTACTTCGGCGGCCAAATTAGCCGGCCTTTACCGCCGGGACAAAAAGGAGGTCCTCCTGGTGGCGGGCGACACTTTCCGGGCGGCGGCTATTGAACAGCTTGAAATTTGGGCCGACCGGGCCGACGTGGAGCTGATCAAACAGCAGGCCGGTTCAGATCCATCGGCGCTTTTTTTTGATGCTATGAATGCAGCCAAGGCCAGGAATATGGACGTGGTGATCGGCGATACCGCCGGCCGCCTCCACAGCAGGTACAACCTGATGGAGGAACTGAACAAGATTTACCGCGTAATCGGCCGCAATATTCCTGGCGCTCCGCACCGGGTCCTGCTGGTTGTCGATGCCACCACCGGCCAGAACGCCGTTGCCCAGGCCAGGAGTTTTAACCAGTCTCTTCCCATTGACGGCCTGATTTTGGCCAAACTTGATGGCACTGCCCGGGGCGGAATTGTGATCAATATCCAGGACGAACTGAATATCCCGGTTTGTTATGTCGGGACCGGGGAAAAAATGGAGGACCTGGCTCCCTTCGATCCCGAAGATTTTGCCCGCGCTCTCCTGGAAAGTTAGCGTTAATAAAAAGCCTGCCGGCAGCCAAACTTACATAAATTAAAATAAAAAGGGTTTGCGTTACCTCTTTTTTTTTGCTATACTCCCCCTGTAAAGTATTTTTACTTTACAGGGGTGGAAATGCTCGATCAATTAAACAGGATTAACCTTTTATATGACATATACGGTCCCCTGCTGACCAGGCGCCAGCAGGAAACCCTGCATTTATACTTCAGCGAGAATTATTCCCTGGCTGAAATTGCTTCCGAGTATGAAACCAGCAGGCAGGCTGTTTATGATCTTATCCAGCGGGCCCTTGAATCCATGGAGAACCTGGAAGAGAAGCTCGGCCTGTACAGGCTTTTTAACGAGCAGCAGGAACTGCTGGCCGAAGCGGATGATTTACTGCTCCGGGAGGATCTGAAGGCGCATGATTTGAAACGGCTGAAAGAAATTATTGCCGATCTGCGCTTGAGCAATGAAAAGTAGGAGTGAACAGATTTTATGTTTTCCAACCTGGCTGAAAAACTGCAAGATACGTTTCGCCGGCTAAAAGGTAAAGGTAAATTAACTGAAAAAGACGTTGACGCGGCAATGCGCGAGATCAGGCTGGCCCTCCTTGAAGCTGACGTTAACTTTAAGGTGGTTAAGGAATTTGTCAATTCTGTCCGGGAAAGAGCTGTAGGACAGGAAGTTATGAGCAGCCTTACCCCCGGCCAGCAGGTTATAAAAATCGTCAATGAAGAAATGACCAGCCTGATGGGTGACACGCAGAGCGCCCTGGCCGGTCCGGGCAAAGGGCCCACCAGGGTAATGATGGTGGGACTGCAGGGCTCCGGTAAAACAACCACCGCAGTCAAGCTGGCCGCGCACCTCCGCCGGGAAGGAAGAAGGCCTTTCCTGGTGGCAGCCGATATTTACCGGCCCGGGGCAGTCAAGCAGCTCGAAGTTCTGAGCGAATCGATTGGCGAAAAATGCTACAGCAACCTGGAGTCAGACCCGGTGGAGATATGCCGGGAAGGCCTGAAAATGGCTGACCGGGAAGGATCCGATGTGGTCATTTTTGATACCGCCGGGCGCCTGCATATCGATGATGAAATGATGTCCGAAATCGGCGCCATCAAAAATAATATCAAACCTGATGAAGTTCTGCTTGTAGTGGACGCCATGACCGGCCAGGATGCCGTCAATGCCGCCGCTTCATTCAATGAAGCGGTCGGACTGAGCGGGGTGATCCTGACCAAACTTGACGGCGACACCAGGGGCGGAGCCGCCCTGTCGGTCCGTAAGGTAACCGGCTGCCCGATCAAATTTGTCGGAGTTGGCGAAAAGATCGAGGCCCTGGAGCCTTTTTATCCCGACCGCATGGCTTCCAGGATCCTGGGCATGGGCGATGTGCTGTCCCTGATTGAAAAAGCGGAAGCGACCATTGACCAGGATAAAGCCAGGGAGATGGAAAAGAAGCTGCGCCAGCAGCAGTTTACCCTTGAAGATTTCAGGGATCAAATGGTCCAGCTGCGCAGTATGGGCTCCCTGGATGACATTTTGAACATGCTTCCTGAGGGAGGCAATATTCCCAAAGAGCTTAAACAGATGTCATTGAATGAAAACAGCCTGAAAAGGATTGAGGCCATAATCAGCTCGATGACCCGGCAGGAGCGTTATAATCCCTCCATCCTGAACAGTAGCCGGCGCCGCCGGATCGCAAGGGGGAGTGGGACTACTGTCCAGGATGTGAACAGGCTGTTAAACCAGTTTAACCAGATGCAAAAAATGTTTAAGCAGATGAACGCGGCGGGCAAGAAAGGCATGGGCAAGAAAATGAAAAAAATGAAAAAGAGGTTTCCTTTTTAAGTTTAAGAGAAGAGCAGCTAAAATGCGGAATGTCCCGGAAATATTTCCGGTTGATATAGACAGTCAGCTTGTAAGCAGCCAAAAGATGCTGCATCATAAATCATTGGAGGTGAACCGCTTGGCAGTACGGATCAGGTTAAAGAGAATGGGAGGAAAAAAGAAACCGTTTTACCGGATCGTGGTTGCCGATAACCGCTATCCGAGGGACGGCCGCTTTATCGAAGAAATCGGTTACTACAATCCCACTACAAAACCGACAACTTTCGAAGTAAACACTGAAAAGGTTCAACAGTGGCTTTCCAAGGGAGCCAGGCCTTCCAGTACGGTCAAGGCCCTTTTTGATAAAGCCGGCCTTGGTAAGTAGGACAACAGGGAGGTTGGTATTAATGAAGCAACTACTGGAGCATATAGCCCGCGCTTTAGTTGATGAGCCGGATCAAGTTGATGTCCAGCAGGTTGAAAGTGATCGGCTGATTATTCTTGAACTCAGGGTTGCTGAAAGCGACATGGGGAAAGTGATCGGCAAGCAGGGGCGCATTGCCAAGGCAATCAGGACTGTTGTCAATGCAGCGGCTGTTAAAGAAAGCAAAAAGGTTGTTGTGGAAATAGTGCAATGATCAACGCTTATGATGTGGTTATAGGGAAAATTCTATCACCGCACGGAACAGGAGGGATGGTGAAAGTATATCCTTATTCCGACTTCCCGGACCGGGTCCACCTGTTGGACAAGGTGGAACTGGAGCAGAAGTCAAGGCGCCGGGAACATGTGGTGGAAAAAGCATCCGTCCACGGCAGTTACTGGCTGGTCAAGTTCCAGGGAATTGATTCCCGGGACGGGGCGGAAGAACTACGGGACAGCCTGGTCAGGATTCCGAGGGAAGAAAGATTGACCCTGCCGGAAGATTCTTATTACCACGATCAACTTGAAGGACTGCAGGTATACGATACCGGAAACAGGTTTCTAGGTTCGGTGGCAGAGGTAATTCCGAGTGGTGGGCATGATCAGATTGTGATTGCCCGGGCCGGTGAGAAAGACAAGGCCAGCTTAATTCCGGCCGTAAAAGAATTTATCAGGCGGGTTGACCTGTCGCAGGGAATACTGGTAGTAGAACTGCCGGAAGGAATGCTTGATTTATAAGGGAGCAGTTAAAATGATGAAGATAGACCTGTTAACCATTTTCCCGGGCATCCTGGATGGTCCCTTTAAAGAGAGCATGATTAAACGGGCACTTGAACAGGGGTTTGTGGAAATTAACCTGGTTGATTTGAGGGATTACACCCATGATCAGCACCGCCAGGTGGACGATTATCCCTACGGAGGAGGACACGGAATGGTCTTAAAGCCGGAGCCCCTTTTTGAAGCGGTCGAAGATCTCAAGTCCCGTTCCGGCGCCGATCAATCCCGGGTGATCCTTTTAACGCCCCAGGGGTGTCCCTTCAACCAGAAGCGGGCCCGCGAGTTGGCTGAACAGGAGCATCTGATCCTGATCTGCGGGCGATATGAAGGGATTGATGAAAGGGTTCGCAACACCATGGTTGATGAGGAAATATCGATTGGCGATTTTGTGCTTACCGGCGGGGAGTTGGCGGCAGCAGTTGTCGTTGATGCAGTGGTAAGGTTGTTGCCCGGGTTTTTGGCCGAAGAAGCTCTTTCTGCTGAATCGTTTACCGAACTACTGCTGGAATATCCCCATTATACCAGGCCTTCTGAGTACCGGGGTATGGAAGTGCCTTCCGTATTGCTGTCCGGAAACCACGGTGAAATTGCCCGCTGGCGCAGGCGGCAGTCGCTAAAACGGACCCTGGAAAGGCGCCCCGACCTCCTGGAAAAAGCCGATCTGTTACCGGAAGATAAAAAATGTCTGGAAGAAATAAAAAAGCAGCAGTCTTAAACTGCTAAAATATGTTATAATTACCCAGTGAGTTGTATAGGAGGTAAAGGAAAATGGATTTGTTAAAAGAAGTTGAAAAGCGGAACACGAAGGAAAACGTGCCGCAATTTACACCCGGTGATACAATCAGGGTTCATGTTAAAGTTATTGAAGGCAGCCGGGAACGGACCCAGGCTTTTGAGGGCGTGGTTATCAGGCGCCAGGGCAGTGGAACCAGGGAAACTTTTACCGTGCGCCGGGTATCATTTGGCATTGGTGTGGAAAGGATCTTTCCGGTCCATTCGCCGTCAATTGACAAAATCGATATTATAAGAAAAGGCAAAGTGCACCGGGCAAAGCTGTACTATCTGCGCAAGCGTAAAGGTAAATCGGCGAGGATTAAAGAAAGCCGTTAATTTTCAGTAACGGGGATGATCTGCTTGAGTAAGTGGAAAGAACTGTGGGACTGGACTCGTTCTATCCTGATTGCGGTAATTCTGGCCCTGCTGATCCGCATGTTTTTGTTCGAGGTTTTCGTTGTCGAAGGAAAATCGATGTATCCGACCCTTGCTGAAACAGAGCGGTTGATGGTAAACAAAATTGTCTACCATTTTGATGAACCACGGCCGGGTGATGTGATCGTGTTCGAATATGAACCCGGGCGTGATTTTATTAAACGGGTGATCGGAGTTGAAGGCGATCAGGTTGAAATTAGAAACGGCCTGGTTTATATTAACGAACAGCCTTTTGAAGAACCGTACCTCAATGAGGACGTTTTTATGTATGATTACGGTCCGGAAGTAGTTCCTCCCGGTTACCTTTTTGTTCTCGGCGATCATCGCCAGAACAGCATGGATTCAAGGGATCCCCGGGTTGGCTTTGTTTCCCAGGACTACCTGAAAGGCCGGGCTTTCTTTATCTTCTGGCCGCTCTGGGAAGCCCGGGTGATTGATTCCGAGGTGGAAAGTTTTGAGTAAAGGCCAGTGGTACCCCGGAAGCATGACCAGGGCTGTTAATCAGCTGCGCGAGGATTTAAAAACGATCGACCTGGTCATAGAACTGCTCGATGCCCGGATTCCGTACAGCAGCCGCAATCCAGTTTTTTCTGACCTGGCTGAAAACAAAAGGCACCTGGTCTTACTGCACAAAGCAGACCGGGCTGAAAATGATTCTACCGAAGCCTGGCTGTCTCACTTCCGAAAGACGGGCGCTGAGGCAATGGCTTTCAGTGTCCACCGGAAGCAGGATTTGAGCCGGCTTATGAATTACTTGAATAAGGAAGAGAGCCGGATGCGATCAGGCCGGTTCAAACGTCCGTTAAGAATGATATTTGTCGGCATTCCCAATGTCGGCAAATCTACTTTAATTAATCTTTTTGTCCACAAAGCGGTAACCCGGACCGGCAACCGTCCCGGTATTACCAGGGGAAAGCAGTGGATCCGGATCATGCCTGGTATGGAGTTTTTAGATACTCCGGGGATTCTTATGCCCAGGATTAATGAAGTAACCTCCCCTCCGCTGGCCGTGGTTGGGGCTATCCCGGCAGGCAGGGTGGACATCCATGATGCCGCCCTGTGGTTAATCGAGCGCTACCTTGAAAAAGGAAAATTTGATCTTTTGATTAATAAATACCCGGGCCTTGAGTCCGGTGAAGCAGAACAAATTTTTGTGCAGATCGGTTTAAGCCAGGGCTGCCTGCAGTCGGAAGGCAAGGTTGATACGGAAAGAACGGCCGCCCTGCTGCTGCGCGATTTTCAGGGAGGAACCCTGGGGCGCTTTACTCTTGAATCACCCCCCGGCAGGGTTAGCCTGTAAACCGGTTGATAGGGAGAGGTTCCTGGTGGACTTTCAGAAAATGACCATTCCTGAATTAAAGGCCTATCTGGACAAAAAGGGCGACTTAAGCCCGGAGGAAGAGGAACTGATAAAGGGCGACCGCAGGCGCGGCGCGGCCGATCTTCTAAAAAAATATAACCGGAAAAAGGAAAACAGGGAGCGCGAAGAAAGGCGTTTGCGCAGAATGCTAGCCGAAGAAGAGCTGTTAAGCAAGAAAGGCTTTAAAGCGGTTGCCGGGGTGGATGAAGCCGGGCGAGGGCCGCTTGCGGGACCGGTAATTGCCGCGGCGGTAATTTTAAAACCGGGTGTAATGATTAACGACCTGAAAGATTCAAAACAGCTTTCGACCCGGACCCGGGAAAAGATTTTTGAGCAGGTGGTTTTAAATGCTCTCTGCTACGGTATTGGCAGTGCTTCCCGGGAAGAAATTGATCACTTAAATATCCATGCCGCTTCTATGCTGGCCATGAGAAGGGCCCTGGAGAGGCTGAACGTGAAACCTGATTATGTTCTGGTGGACGGTTTTCCGATCCGGGAATGCCCGTTTAAACAAAAAGCCATTAAGGGTGGCGATGCCCTGTCCATGTCCATAGCCGCGGCTTCGGTTTTAGCCAAAGTGAGCAGGGATCAAATGATGCTTGATTTGCACCAAAAACATCCCCGCTACGGGTTTGATCGGAACATGGGTTACGGCACAGCAGAACACCGGGAGGCAATCTCCAGGTATGGTCCATGCCCGGAACACCGCCGCTCTTTCAGCCTGGTTTAAAAATATTATTTAACAGTATCCGATGCTTTTAAGTCCAGGTAAATTAAGTACCGGAAATGGAGCAAAAATTGACCAGGATTCGCCGGCAGGTTGGACAAACAGGAGAAGAGGTGGCCCGGGCCTACCTGGAAGAACAGGGCTATGAAATATTGGAGACAAATTACCGCTGTCCGCTGGGCGAAATAGACATCATTGCCCGGGATCGGGACACAGTTGTCCTTGTAGAAGTTCGCACCCGCACCGGTTTTTCGTTCGGCACACCGGAAGAATCGATTACCGTTGAAAAAGGGCGCCGCCTGAAACGGATGGCCCTTTATTACCAGAAAGCAGTTTCGGGGTGCGATCTGCCCTGCCGGTTAGATCTTATCGCGGTAATGCTCAGCAAAAAGAACCATGCCCTGGAAAATATAAATCATATTCGTGGCATACTGGCCGGTTGAGCTATAACCGGTCGAATCGGGGTGGTAGGCGGTGCTTTATATCGCTGTTGTCGGGGGTTCCGACTGCACGAAGGAAGAACGGGAGCTGGCCCGGGACACTGGCAGGGAAGTTGCCCGCCGGGGAGGGACGGTGATCTGTGGCGGCGGTACCGGGGTTATGGAAGCGGCATCGGAAGGCGCTCGCGAAGCAGGCGGAGATGCCCTTGGTATCTTGCCGGGCAGCGACCACCGCCTCGGAAACAGGCACCTTAGTTTTTCAATTGCCACCGGGCTTGGCGAGGCCCGCAATGCCATTATTACCCGCACTGCCGATGCCGTAATTGCCATTGGCGGGGAATACGGGACCCTGTCTGAAATAGCCCTGGCCCTGAAAATGAACAAACCGGTGATCGGTATAAACAGCTGGTCTCTTCAAAAGCCGGACCGGTCCGCCGGCCCGGGCATGATCGAAGCCGAATCGGCGGAAGAAGCTGTAAAACTGGCTATTGATGCAGCCGGGTTGATATAAGTATCGAGGAATGTAATTTTTGGGATCGGGGCAACAATTTCTACCAACCCGTCGATGCTTCCTTCATACAAAATAAAAATTCAAAAAACTGTTGACGTAGCCGGAACCCTGTTGTATAATTTAGCTTAATTTTATAGACATCTAAAAGCTATGAGAGGGTAAAGTAGGCTGGAAGTGTTTACTCACAGAGATGCCGGGCCAAAGGCTGCAAGCCCCGGCGGTATAACCACCAGCTGAAGTTCCCCCTGGAGCTGCGGGCTGAAACACCGGATGTGCAGGCCGGTCAGTAGGTTTTGACGGAAACTTTCACCGTTAAAAGGAAGAAGGTATACGGCCGGTATTTTTTAGGTCCGGGCAGTTAAGCTGCGCCCGGCAGCCCGAAAACATTTTTCAGAATCGGTTGATCCGGCCCGTACCTAACCGGAGGGGGGCACTTGATGTGCTCAACCAGGGTGGTACCGCGTGAAGCCAGAGCTTCCGTCCCTTAGGACGGAAGCTCTTTTGCATTCCAGGCACCCGGGACGGCAAGAATCAAGGGCGAAAGTGAGGGGAAAAGGACGGTTAGCCGGCAAAGGCGTTTGCCATAAAAACTAAGGGAAAGGATGTTTGAAAGATGGATGTCAAAATTAAACCTGTGGAAAAAATTGGAGGAGAACTGAAGGCCCCAGGCGACAAATCGATTTCCCACCGGGCTCTGATTTATTCATCGTTAACGGAAGATCTGGTGGAAATTGAAGGAGTCATGCAGACGGGGGACATGGCGGCCACCCTGAATTGCTTGAGCCAGCTGGGAGTGGAGTATGAAACAGAAGCTGGTAGGGTGAAAATTCAGGGTAAAGGACTGCGCGGTTTCAAGGAACCGGACAATGTCCTGGATGTAGGTAATTCAGAAATAGCCGCCAGCCTGCTGACGGGTCTGCTGGCCGGACAGCCCTTTTTTGCCACCATTACCGGCAGTCAGTACCTGCAGAAACACCATATGAAAAACATTACCGAACCTCTGCAGGAAATGGGGGCCACCATCAAAGGGAGAAGCGAAAACGATCTGCTGCCCCTTTCAATCAGGGGTTATGATCTCATGCCCCTCAAGTATAATCTGCCCGTTGCCAGCGCCCAGGTCAAATCCGCCCTGCTGACTGCTGCCCTGTACAGCAGAGGTGTAACCGAGCTGACCGATCTTTACTGCACCAGGGATCACACAGAAAGGATGCTGCGTTACCTGGGCGCCAGTATTAACCAGCTGAGCGATCGTCATATTGCTTTAAGCAGCCCTTCCAAATTAAGCGGAGAAAAATTGGTTATCCCCGGCGATATATCTTCGTCCATTTACCCGATCCTGGGGGCGGTTCTTTCCCCGGCCGGAGAGTTGAAAATCAACGAGGTCGGCATCAACCCATCCCGGACCGGGGCTTTGGATGTATTAAAGACGATGGGGGCTGAAATCAACATCCAAAACGAACGGGCATATAACAACGAACCGGTTGCCGACCTGGTGGTTAAAGGCGGCGGCAAATTGACGGGGATAGAGCTGGATGAAGGCATGATCGCCAGCATTATTGACGATATCCCGGCGGTAATGGTGGCCGCAGCTTATGCTGAAGGGGTTACGACAATCAAGGCCGATCCCAAACTGAGGGCAAAGAAAACCGAGCGCCTGCAGAATATGACCCGGGAGCTTGTAAAAATGGGGGCATCGATAGAAGAAACACAGGAAGGGCTGACAATCAAGGGAGCTGAGCAGCTATCGGGGTCTGAATTAAACAGTCATGGGGATTACCGGATTGCTATGGCTCTGGCCACGGCCTCCCTGTTTGCAGCTAGTGAATCTACAATCAGCGGAGCGGAAGCAGTGGATAATTCAGTGCCCGGGTTTTATGACCTGTTAAATGAGCTTACCTTGTAGGCTGTTGTTGGATGAGAGCGTAATTATGCTGCAAGCAGTTCATTCGGAGCCCCGGAAGTATTCCGGGGCCTTTTCATAAATCGGGTTCAGTCCGTAAAACTAAGGTGGTATGCCTGAATGCCTGTATTCACAGCCCGGGTACCTTTTTACGCCCGCCGGCGGGATGACCGGTCGGATTGTTTGCTGAAGTACCATATGTCCTGCTGATGGTAGGGTATTCCCTTATGCCGTTATATATGTTATTATTATTATAGTAATTATAGAGTTTATTTTTATGAACATGATTTGAGGGATATAAGTTGATTTCTCGCAGCTATAAACCGGAATTCACGCTTATTTTTATAAGTACTGGTTTATTCCTTTTATTAATGGCCTTAATTGGAGGTTGTACAGAAAGGTATCCAGAATTAAACTTAAAGCCCCCTGAAGATATCGACACAGTTGCTGCGCCAACCCCCCAGTATCACCCCCAGGCTCCTTTCTCATTTGGCCCGGAAGCACCTTTTGTCCGCTTTGCTATTGCGCCTGTTGTGGCTCCGGTGCAGGCCAGGGAGGAATACAGGGGATTGCTTACTTATTTTCCGGAACAGTTTGGCCGACCGATTGAGATGGTATTACGACCGACCCATGCTGAGATCAACCAGCTGCTGAGGCAAAACCTGGTTGATATTGCCCTGGTTGGCAGCTATTCATACCTGGAGCTGGAAGCAAGCGGCGACGTTGAACTGCTGGCGGTTCCTAAGCGAAATGGCCGGGTTCACCACAACGCCCACATCATTGTTCCCGAAGAAAGCAAGATCAAGACTTTGGAAGATCTCAGGGGCAGAAGGTTTGTTTTCACCGATTCATTATCTTTTCCCGGGAAACTCTATACTGTCCGGAAGCTGGAGGAGTTAGGGGAAACACCTGCTTCTTTTTTCTCGGATTATATCTTCAGTTACAGCCATGAAAACTCCATCATCGCCGTTGCCGAGGAATGGGTCGATGCCGCTTCAGTATGCAGCCTGGTCTACGAACACCTGGTGAAAGAAAACCCGGAGCTGGAAGATAGAATCCGGATTATCGAAAGCTCTCCGCCGGTGGGAAATCCACCCCTGGTGATTAACAGTTCTGCCGAAGAAGAGTTTAAAAGGGAACTTGAAGAGTTCTTTCTTTCCATGCACGAGGACAGCCAGGGCAGAGAAGCCCTGGAAGAAATGCGTATAGAAGAATTTGTCCCCGGCGTAGCTGTTGATTATAACAGGTTACGGCAGATGTTTATAAACCCAGTGGGTGGTGATTAGATGAACCCGCTTAGGACTCTTAATAAATTATTTCCCACCCTGGGAATTCGGGGCAAGATTATTAGTGTTGTCCTGACCTTTACCATGATTTTAACCATGGTTACCATTATTTTTATGCAGGTGTCATTTAGAGCGGTAATCGGAGAGCAAATGGATCAAAAAGCAGCTACTACCATCCGCAACCTGACTGCCCGGAGTAAAGAGCCGATCTTAACTGACAATATATTCAAGTTGTATCAGCTTGCTTATGATACCGTGGAAAAAAATGACGATATCATCTATGTGTATTACCGGGATGTTGAAGACAATGTGGTTATCCATACATTCCAGGAATATTTCCCTCCCGATCTATTAAAGGTTAACCACAGCTTTTCAGAAGGAGAATACAGCCTGGAAAAATTTCAGACTGAAGAAGGGATTCTGCGTGATACTGCTGCTCCGGTTTTTACCGGGCCGGAATCGGAAATTATTGTCCATGTGGGGTTTATGGATTACAGTCTCCAGGCCGCCCTGGGCCTTGCTACCCAACGCCTTCTTGCCGTTTCCGGGACAACTTTTATTGCCACCGGCATCCTGGTTTTCTTTTTCACCACTTACGCGGCAATCAACCCGATCAATTCACTACTGGAATCAGTTAGGGCTGTAACCAAGGGGAATTTATCCCGGCGGGTTACTGTAAGCTCAAGTGATGAATTAAGGATCCTGGCTGATGAGTTTAACCTGATGACGGAAAAACTGGCCCAGACCCGCAGGTCCAGGGATGGGCTAATCAAAAAACTGATCAGTTCCCAGGAAGAAGAACGGAAACGAGTGGCCCGCGAGCTTCATGATAATACGGGCCAATCCCTGTCAACGTTAATGTTATCCCTGCACTTCCTGGAGCACTCCGAGACAGAAGAAGATTTCAAGTATAAAATTGAAGAATTCCGCAGTCTTTTGCAGCAAGCCATAGACCAGGTCCGCTTTGTCTCCTGGCAGCTTTCCCCGACTCCTTTAGATAAGCTGGGCCTTGTAGAAGCGGTCCAGTCGTTTGTCAGAAAATACGAAGAAACAACCGGGTGGTATGTGGAGCTGAGGATCCGGGACCTGGAAGATATTGAGCTTCCCCCGGAAGTGGAAATTAACCTTTACCGGGTTATTCAAGAAGCGCTGACCAACATATCCCGTCATGCCCGGGCTGAACGGGTTGATATTAGTGTATCGATGGAACAGGGGACCTTGCAACTGCAAATTGATGACGACGGGATCGGTTTTAACCCCGATTCACTGGCCCGCGAAAACGGCGAGGAAGCGACGATGGGGCTCAATTCCATGAAAGAGAGAATCGCCCTGATCGGGGGAAGATTATCTATTGAGTCAGCGCCGGGCCGGGGAACCAGGATAAAAGCCCAGGTTGAGCTTTCTGCAAATGGAGGTGATCAAAATTAACAGTTATCAAAGACCAATCCGGGTTCTGGTTGTTGACGACCACACCCTGTTTCGGTCAGGGCTTAAAATGCTCTTGGAAAAGGAGGAAGATATAGTGGTGACCGGTGATGCCTCATCTGCCGAGGAGGCACTGGAATACTTTAATAACAGCACTCTTGACCTGGTCCTGATGGATATCGGCCTGCCCGGGATGGACGGGTTGGAAGCGACCCGCAAAATAAAGGAACGTGAACCGGAGGCAAAGGTCCTGGTTTTAACCATGTACGACGATGAACCCTACCTTTTAAAAGCCCTTGAAGCCGGTGCATCCGGCTATCTGTTAAAGGAAACAGCTTCTGATGAGCTGGTTTCCGCGATCAGGCGGGCCATGGATGGTGAGATGATTGTCCATCCTTACCTGGTCAAAGTCCTGGTCAAAGAAGTCCTGGGCGATAACAAGGAAGGCCGGGGGGAATCATCCGGCAGTGATAGTTTGACCGAACGGGAAAAAGAAATATTAAAGTATATCTCCCTGGGCTATACAAACCAGGAACTGGCCGATCATCTTGTGGTCAGCGTAAAGACGATCGAAAAACATAAAGCAAACATTATGGAAAAATTAAACCTGGACAGGCGTTACCAGCTGGTTAACTATGCTATCAAGCACGGCCTGGTCAGCCTGAATGAGATAACTGAATAATCGGCATATATTATGCATCTTCGATGCCGTTCAATAATGCATTTATAACGGCGTTAATGATGCCCCGGCTGCTGGCAGTGGCTCCTGAAACAGTATCGACTTTCACGGATTGCTCTTTTTTAATTTCATCCACCAGCTCATTTTTTGCCTTTTCAAAATAGTCCGGGGTATCTTCGTGATCGAGTATCTCGACGGAGACAATGCTACCGCCTTCGATAACTACTTCAGCTACCACCTCATCGTTGAGGCCGGGAGCAGAGCCAACAAAAGTCCCGTCCGGCAGGTCGGCCAGGTCAATTTCAGGAACTTCCTCTTCTTCCAGGTATGCCGTCTGGCCCAATTCCTGCATGGTATTCCTTACCGAGGCAATCATCGCCTGAGAAGAAATAGTCGCCCCGCTGATAATATCAATTTCCTCGCCGGCGGTAAAAGAATCCGTGTAATGTTTGCTCGCAAACTGGCCCCGGAATTCTTCCCTTTCAATTTGGGCTCCTATACCCGGGGTCTCGGTGTGTTCGATTACCTCCACCCCCTTGATGTAACCTTCGTCGTCGACAATGGTGAAGTATAAAATTTCACCTTCGTAACCACCGGCTGTATTTTCGATCATGAACCCCATTAACTCCTCGTCGGGTCCGTACACTACGTGTATTTCAGGGTACTGCTCTTCTTCGGTAATAATTTCTGTGTCTTTTGCCTCTGGGAGATACTCTTCGATTTTCTCAAAAAATATTTGCCGGAGATTTGCTTCTATAATCGGACTGGTCCAGGCGTATACTCCGGTCAGCAGTGCTGCAGAGATCATTCCCAGCACTGTCGTAGCCAGGACCATTTTGATTGTCTTTTTCATTATTGATCACCACCAGTCAATTTATTAATAAAGAAGATGGGCTGGGGATATTTTATTAAGCTGGTTTATTTATTCCACTTCTGCCCTGGTCTGAGCTTTATCCAGTGCTTTTTCTACGGCTTCTATCCACTGTTCCGAGCTGCTGGTTGCTTCGCTTAATGTATCAACTTCCGGTTCCTGGTAGCCCACAATTCGTTCAGCAATTACTTCCTGGCCTTCATGATATGGCTGGTGGGCATACTCTTCGCTTTTCAATTCAAAAACCTGGCGACCGGCATCATCAAAGACTGGTTCGCTGTCTTCCTCAACAGGGGTGGTGCCGGCCAGTTCAACATCAACGATTTCGTCATTTTCTATTGTGACCCAGGCTATATGCCAGCCGCGTTCGCTGCCCTCGGACCGGGCCATGAAGGTTCCATCGAAATAATCCTGCTCGGCTTCCTCAACAAAGGCTTTTTCCATAGCGAACCGGGCCGCCTGACTGACCTTTTCTGAAGTGGAAGTAGCCCCGCTAAAGGTGTCCACTTCCCAAGTATTATTGGCCACAATTTCCTCCGCCAGATACTCATGAGCTTCTTCCATTGGCTCAAATCTCTGGCCGTATGCTTCATCTAGCTTTTCTACATCCAGTCCGTCATATTCTGTAATTTCGACGTCAGTAATTTCGTCATTTTCGATGGTCAGCGAAACTTCAGCATATCCACGTTCATCGCCTTCAGATATTGCTGTAAACACACCTTCGTTATATGTATTAGACTCGCATCCGCTGATTACAAATGCGCCTAATAGCATCACTAAACCTAAACTATAAACTAACCATTTGTTTTGCATTGCCAATAATCTTTCACTCCTTTTTAACCAGCCCATCTTCGTTAACCACTTCATTAACTAAATTGAGAAAATATTCACTTACTGCTCAAAAAAATTTTGACCATATTGTATAACTCATTATTCTTTCAAATCGGTGCTTGCAAGCGTTATGCAAAATCAAGGTTTTAATATTGTGTATCTGTTAGTGTTTCTATTTAAATTGTAGGGGAAGATTAATATATAGTCTATTAGGGAAGATCGGTATTTTAAGGTAGGGTTTTTCCCTGAAAGAGGAGGAACAATGCTCAACAGCAGAGCTATGCAAAGGTGTGATATAATATTGGCTGCTGTAAAAAGGATTAGAATGATGCCTTTATCATGTCCGTGAGGATGGCATGGTGCGAAGAAATTGAATGCCGTACAGGAGAGTGTTATAATGCAGCTAACTTCTACAGGATAGAAATGAAAATGGGACCAACTGGAGAGTGACAACTTGATCAGCGTTACCAAACTTTTATCCGGCAGAGAATATTTCGGAGACAGCTTGCGTTACAGCAGGGGAAGCAATAAATCGCTTCATGGCAGCAACCGGGAAGCCGGGCCGGTAGTGGTCTGGAATATGACCCGGTCCTGTAACCTCAACTGTGTCCACTGCTATATGGATTCTGATGCCGGGAGATATTCGAACGAACTTTCAACCGAAGAAGCCAGGAGCTTTATCGATGACCTTGCTGATTTTAATGTGCCCGTCTTGCTATTTTCCGGCGGCGAACCGCTGCTGAGATCGGACTTTTTTGATCTAGCCCGGCACACTGCAGAAAAGGGGATCAGGGCAACCCTGTCAACCAACGGCACTTTGATCACCAGGGAAATAGCCGGGCAGATAAAAGCACTGGGAATCGGTTACGTTGGGATTTCACTTGACGGCCTGCAGGAAGTAAACGATCGCTTCAGGAGGAAGGAAGGGGCTTTCCAGGCTGCGATGCAAGGGATTGATAACTGCGTGGCAGCCGGTCAGCGCGTAGGCCTCCGCTTCACCATCAATCGTTACAACTTTCAAGAGTTGGATCGCATATTTGATTTTATCGAAGAAAAGTCAATCGATCGGGCCTGTTTTTACCATCTGGTTTATACGGGCCGGGGCAGGGGTATGCTTGACGATGATTTAAGCTTTGAAGAAAAAAGGAAAGCGATGGATACAATTATACGCCGGACTATGGATTTTGAGAAACGAAGTTTAGACAAGGAGATCTTGACTGTAGACAACCATTGTGACGGTGTTTATCTTTACCTGCATATGTTGAAAAAAGACCCTTTAAGGGCTGAAAAAATTAAGGACCTGATTGGCATCAATGGCGGTAACCGGTCGGGGATTGCTTTCGGCCAGGTTGATCCCCGGGGTGATCTTCACCCGGACCAGTTTACCGGGCATATTAAACTGGGTAATATCCGGGAGAGAAAGTTTTCAGCTATATGGACAGATACGAGCCATCCGGTACTGGCGGGATTGAGAAACCGTAAACCTTTACTGAAAGGACGCTGCTCCCGGTGCCGGTATTTAAGCCTTTGCAATGGCAACTTCAGGGCAAGAGCAGAGGCTGTAACCGGTGATTTCTGGGAGTCCGATCCGGCCTGTTATCTTACCGATCAAGAGATCGGGTTATAATTTTTACAGCGGAAAGTGAGATGTCAAATTGATTGTATCCTGGAATACCACAAATGCCTGCAACATGTACTGTGATCACTGTTATCGCGATGCAGGCAGTAAAGCAGCAGAAGAGCTAACTACAGCTGAAGCAAAGACCATGCTTGAACAGATTGCCAGGGCAGGCTTTAAAATTATGATCTTCAGCGGAGGAGAGCCCCTTTTGAGGCCTGACATCCTGGAACTGGTTGCCTGGGCCGGGAAACTGGGTTTGAAGCCGGTATTTGGGACCAACGGCACATTGCTTACGCTGAAAAAAGTCATTGAACTTAAAGAAGCGGGAGCGATGGGAATGGGTATCTCGTTAGATTCGCTGGACAGCGAGAAACATGACTCACTGCGCCGCACTACCGGGGCCTGGCAGGGGGCTGTTCAGGGAATGCGTAATTGCCGACAGATGGGGCTTCCCTTCCAGCTTCATACCACGGTTATGGAATGGAATTCATCAGAGCTGGAAGATCTCACTGATTTTGCCGTCCAAGAGGGGGCTCAGGCCCACCACATATTTTTCCTGGTTCCAACCGGACGGGCAGTTTCGATAGAAGAAAAATCTTTGCGAGCCGAAGCCTACGAGGATCTGATAACCAGGATCATGAAGAAGCAGCAGGCAGTGGATCTAGAATTAAAACCGACCTGTGCGCCGCAGTTTATGCGGATTGCCAGACAAATGGGCCTAAATATTCGGTTTACCAGGGGATGCCTGGCCGGCACCGCTTACTGTATTGTCAGTCCCACCGGGCAGGTTCAGCCCTGCGCTTACCTGGACCTTCCCCTGGGTGATGTCCGCCACACTCCTTTTGATCAGATCTGGCGGGATAATGAGGTTTTGTATAAATTGCGGTCCCTGGAGTATAAGGGCAAATGCGGAAGCTGCAATTTTAGGAAACTCTGCGGAGGTTGCCGGGCCCGGGCAGCCTATTATCACGGCGGGGATTACATGGCTGAAGAGCCATGGTGTCTCTATCCAGGAAATAGACGTGAAGGAGATTTTTGATGGAGACTGTGGACAGAAAGATTCTAAATAATATCCAGGTTGCGTTTCCGAATACCCTTCGCCCTTACCGCGTTATTGGTGCTGATACGGGGATACCCGAGGAAGAAGCCTGGCAAAGGGTTAGATACTTAAGGGAAAACGGGGTTATTCGCCGGATTGGCGGCGTTTTTGATTCCCGCCGCCTGGGATATATCGCTACTCTTTGTACCGCTGAAGTGCCGAATACAAAGGTTCCTTTAGTGGCGGATTTGATGCAAGGAATTGATGAAATCACCCATAACTACCTTCGTGATCACCCAAAATATAACATGTGGTTTACAATTATTGCTTCTTCACAGCAGCGGATCGAAAGTATAATTTCCGATATCCGGGCGGCTTCCGGCGGCAGCAGAGTCTACAGTTTGCCGGCGATTAAAGTGTTTAAGGTAGGGGTGATTTTTAACCTGGGGGCTGGAGAGTCCCAGGACCAATCAAGGTTGATGCAAGCCAGGCCCCAGGTTGAAGCAGGAAGCAGTTCTCCTCCTGCGATTACAGAAAATGACAAAAATCTGGTCCGGCTGCTGCAGGAAGATTTGCCTTACTCAATGACTCCCTATTCCGATCTTGCGGACGAACTGGATACTGATGCCCGGGACCTTTGTGCAGGTATCCAGCGTTTCCTGGAGCAGGGAATAATGCGCCGCCTGGGAGCAATCCTTGCCCATCGCAAAAGCGGTTTTACTTCCAACGCCATGGGAGTATGGGCAGTTCCGGAAGAGCGGGTAAATGAGGCCGGTATGAAAATGGCTGAATTTGCGGAAGTTACCCATTGCTACCAACGTAGGGCTTTCCATGATTGGCCATATAACCTTTTTACCATGGTCCATGGGAATTCAGATCAAGAATGCCGGGAAATTATGGCGAAAATATCTGAAGCGACCGGGATTAACAACTATGCGCTGTTGTTTAGTGATAAAGAATTAAAAAAGACCAGTATGCGCTACTTTAACGAGTAAGAGAAATTCTTAATTTGATCAGGATCTCTACTCAAAGGAAAGGAAATACTCCTTAATGCCCTCCATCATGGCCGCGGCGAATTGCTGCTGCCCTCTGGGATGAAAGATATACCAGTTGTCTTCAGGATGCATCATATAGCCGGCTTCCACTAAAACGCAGGGGAACTGGGTGTGCCTGGTTACCGCAATATTTCTTCTCCAGGTGTACAGCGCCGGCAAGTCCATTTCTTCTGTCACCGTATCCAGCATGATATCGGCCAGTTTCTCGTTATGATCATAGTTGTAAAGGGTCATTATCCCGTGGGTATTTACTGCATCTGCGCCGTGGCCGTGGGCGTTGGCGTGAACGCTTATGAAAAAATCGGTCTCATCTATAAATTCTGTTTTGGGGCGATCATAAAGGTCCACGTCTACGTCTTCGGTGCGAGTCATGATCACTTCCGCACCTTCTTCCAGCAGGAGCTCCTGTAAATAAAGGCTCATGTCCAGCACCACGTCTTTTTCATAAAGATCACCCGGCCCGGGTGCCCCCGGGTCTTCCCCTCCGTGCCCGGGATCAATAACTATGGTTTTGCCCTGTAGGGGATTTTCTCCATCTACCCGGGACGGTTTGTCGAGATCAAATGTCAGAGCTGTACCTTCCCAGGAGGGGCTGAAACCGGTAAAGGCTTGATCAAGCTGGATCGTTAATACAAAGGCATTGGGCTCCCCTGCCATGGGCTCGAGGCTTAATTCTTGCACTGAAGCGGGCATTTCCGGCATTTCCAGATTTTCAGCCCTGTCTACTCCGTACAGCCTGATTTTCAGCTGATTTGTCCCGCTGTCAACAAGAAAGGGAAATCTTTCGTCGGCGTTAAGGCGCAGGCTTACCTTTCCGCCGGCCTCTGATACTTCGACACTGGTCAGGGACGGGTCCAGGAAATCTTTGTCTTCCAGTTCCCGGGCTGCATCTTTATGAAGGAGGTAGGTTTCATTTTCTTCAAGCTTTACCCGGTAATAGTTACCTGAGGCGCCCACCGCTTCAAATCGGGTTCCTTCAGTCAGGTAACTGGCAACGTTGTCGGGGTAACCGGTGCCGCCCCGGGTGTCGGAATATATTTGGTAAGAATCATCGCGGATAATTCTAAACCAGCCCGAGAATTTCAGTTCAGATTCATCTTTAACCTCTAAAACTTTATAGGGTAGATTGGAAAAGAATGCCACATGGCCCGGCAATTCACGGCTGACCTGTTCCCCGCCTTTATCTAAAATTACCGTAACAGGCATAGTATCAGATACTCCTTCAGCAGGAGCGTCGTAAGCGCCTACTGTGTACACGGCGCTATAAATGCCGCCTCTCCCCGGGGGGCCGGTAGGATATTCTAGTTCTGTCATTTGAACATAACTGCCTTGACCAATTTGATAATAGGCCGTGGCGCCCGGACTGCCCCGGGCCACTATCCTCAAGGTGTCACCCGGGTTTAAAATTTGGTCCTTTCCGGGTATTAAATGGGTGGAGTGAATTTCCAGGGGTTCTTCCGGCATGGTCTCCAGACCTTCCGGGTAAAGAACCGTTCTTTCAACCGTAGTGGTGTCAACACCGTCACTGGCTTCTACCCTGACGGTATATTCTTCACCGCGGGGAATATCAACCATGGTAAGGAAGTTTCCGGTTTTCCGGTTTAACATATCCACCGGTTCTCCGTTTACGGTTACATCAACCTGCGAATAAGACTGGATTGTACCAAAGACAAATAAAGAATCTGCATAATAGCTGATCTGGTATGTGGGCGGATAAGAAACATGTAAAAGTGGCCCCTCTTGCTCTTCGCCTACTTCCGGATCAAATTCTTTTGGTGTGGAAATGATTACCTCTCTAGTTTCTTCATCCCATTCCACAAAAGCTCCCAGCGCTTCCGCAGTCGGTTCTACGGGGGCATAAACTGTATCGTCAACCAGTTTTACCGGCGTTTCCCAGGTAACAGTTTCACCGTCAACTGTTACTTCGTGACTCCCTGCAGGAAGATATACCTCAAATTCGCCAAGGCTGCCGGAGAACACTTCATTGCCTGAATCCCACCTTGTGTAAGCGCCCAGTGTTTCAAAGACGGGCTTTGCGGGAACAAATATTACTTCTTCCTCTATTATTACCGGGTCTTCGAGTTCAATCAGTTTATCATTAATAACAAGATCTATAATTCTGGCCTGATAAACCATATAAGCTGATACGCCCGCTATGGCGATAATCAAAATGGCCAACAAAATCTTTTTCATTGTTATTCACCCTCAGCAAAAATTCGGCTCCCGGTATGTAATATAATTTCCGGTATGTGCTGTGTTAATAAAAAAAGTGCTTTCTGAATTGTTTTATTCTCGGACAAGGGTTGAATTACGAAGTGAGATTTTTAATTAGAAGCAGAATACAATTTAATAAACCCTGCCAGGAATGATGAAATGAGGAAGCCGTCAACCTGTATCTCAATATTAACGGATTAGTAATAAAATTTCAAGTATTCCAAAGCCAAACCATTTGCGTTGCCGGCAAAAATAATCATTAAAAACCAAGATCTCCATTTAACCTGGCCATCATTTTGAATACTGCTCCCGGGACCACCAAAAAAGCAGAGCTTTAACGAATACTAAGATAGGGGAACAACAGTACCTCAATTTTAACCCGGAAGGATGATTTAATGACGATACCGAACTCTTATTCAGAGAAGAGGTGATTCCTGCCTTGAACCAGGACCAATTAAAACAGCTGCTTGAGTTATCGGTATCGGGTGAAAAACAGGCCAGGGAAAAGCTAATCAGCCACTACCACCCCTTTATATTAAAGGAAGCCCAGAAGATCTGCCGGCGTTCCCTGGAGTGGGGGCAGGATGAAGAACTGAGCATCGCCTTAATTGCTTTTAATGAATCAATCGATGCTTACCGGGAAGCCAGGGGTGATTCCTTTGAAAATTTGTCCAGGCTGGTCATCAGGAGAAGACTGGTTGATTATTTTCGACGGGCGGGAAAACACAGCCTGGTGGTTATGCCCGGCGATGATTTTCTGTCACATACCGCAGTTGAGGAAGACTGGGAGCAAAATGAAAGGAAGCAGGAAGTCGAAGCCTACAAACGGCTTTTAAATAAACATGATATTACCTTTGAGATGCTGGTCAAAGCCCAGCCAAAGCACAGGGAAACCAGGGAAAAATTGAAACGGGCGGCCAGGATCATGGCTGAAAACCAGGATTTAATTGATTACCTGAATACAAACGGAAAACTGCCCATACGCAGGTTTTGTGAAAAGACCGGGTTAACACCGCGAATACTGGAGCGGGGCCGTATTTACGTTATTGCGCTCGCCCTGCTGTTGTCGGAAAATGAGTTTCCTCACCTCCAGGAATATGCCCGGGAGCTGGCGGATGCGGGATCTGGCGGATGAAGGAGGGATTTAACTGAAAATAGTAGAGGGTATTGTCCTGCAGGTTGATAAAAGAAAAGTGATCCTCCTTACGTCCGACGGGGATTATCTCAACGTGCCCCATCCCGGAGGTTCCATTGAGGCCGGAGATAAAATAGTTTGCAGCAAGCCTTTGTCGTCATGGCCCAAAGTTCTTGCGGCGGCAGCATCCCTGGCGGCAGTTATTATTTTAGTTTTTTTCTTGATCCCGGTAGAAGGCCCTGAAAATGATCTGGTTGAACCCGTTGATCACCAGTACGGTTATCTGGCCTTTGATATCAACCCGAGACTGGAGTTGGTTTTTGATGAAAACCAGGTGGTGGTAAATTGCCTGCCCCTGGACGAGAAGGCCCGCTTACTGGTGGAAAATTGCCCCGGTGACAGCCGGTTGGAAGTTGTCCTGGAGTGGCTGCTGGAACGCTCTGTTACAGAGGGTTACCTCGATCCGGAAATTGAAGACAACCTGGTTCTCGTCACCCTGGTTGAATCGGAACGGGCCGGGGTTGATTCGGAAATGCTGGCGGATATTATCGATGAAAAATTGCTGCAGCTGGAAGTTTCTGCTTATATGGGGATAAACAAAGCAGACGAACAGGCCAGGAAAAAAGCGGATGCTGAAGGAATGTCTTTAAACCGCTACTTGTTGTTTGAAGCACTGCAGGATCAAACCGGTGAAAAAGTGCACGTGGATTTGCCCCTCCCGGAGGTGTTATTCAGTTTGGAAACTCCCCCGGCGGCAGGTATCTTTCGCTCTGCCGGAAAACCTGCTGTAAAGACACCGGTTCCGGTTGAAACTGACGATCTGCCTGAGCCGGCGGTTGATCCGTCCAAACCTGGTGATGTGCCTGCAGATACTCCGGAACAACCGGAACAGGCTCCAGGACCTAAAGTGGATACTCCAGGCCCACCTGAAGAAGAGCCCGTATCGCCGGAAGATATTCCCGGCCCGCCGGGAAATAACCCCGGCTCTCCATAGTAGTTAATCTGGTGGCTATATTCTAAATAAGACCACCAAAAAAACGATCTGGTTACGAATAAAATATTAAACCGAAGGAACCGAAAGGAGAGTTACAACAATGCTGAAAAAAGGTCTGATCATAATGGCAGCTGTTTTACTGCTTTTTGGCGGGACCGTATGGGCTCTGGATGGCAGCGGGCCCGAAACCGGGTTAACGCCTGAAGATCCATTCTACGATGCAGCCCGGGCCGTTGAGGACGCCCAGTATGAACTGACTGCGGATTTGGAAGAAAGAATAATGATCCAAAATGAATACTCGGAGCGCAGGCTGGCGGCAATGGAGAACGCCGGAAACTCTGATGATTTTAATGAACTCCTGGATGCTTATGCCGAGCACGAGCGGGAATTGGGAGAACTTCTGGAAGGATTAGATGAGCCGGATTTTGATCGTGTTTATGAGCTGGTTATAGAGTCCAGCGAACAAAAATCAGTTCGGTTGACAGAAATGCTGGAAGATGATGAACTCCCGGAAGAAGCCAAAGAAGGCGCCCAAAAAGCTCTTGATAATCAGGAAAAGGCCATGATAAAACTGGGAGAAGCTTTAGATAGAGCACAGAAGGCCTATGAAGATGCCCGCAATCGAGGTAATCAGGAAAACGGTGAAATTCCCGGTCTACCTGAAGATGTTGATGCGGGCCCACCGGCAGATAAAACTCCTGGACCGCCTGAAGGTGTGGAGCAGGGGCCTCCAGGTGACATAATACCCGGCCCGCCTGAGGGCATTGATACAGGACCTCCTGGTAATAACAACGCCCCGGCTGGTGGTGGAGCTCCCGGAGGTGGAGGAAGGCCGTAAATGATTAAATTAAATTTTTTAAAACGTTATGGCAGCTTAAGCTTACTGTCTATTATCCTCATTGCCTTTGGCTTAATTATTACATCCTGTGCCGGAAACGATCCGGCACAGGATGATTGGGGTCAGAGGTATACTTCAGGCATGTATGAATTTTCGTTTGAATATCCTCAAGAGATGGAAATTAAAACAGAAAAAGTCCGCGACAGTGTAGTTACCATCCACCTTGAACAAACTTCCCGCAAGGATATGCAGCTGGTGTTTTATATGGTACCGGAAGTTTTGAACCAGGAAGAGCTTGCTTCAGAAGCGCAGCTGCTGCTTAACTCGAGCCTTTACCGGGCCTGGTCGATTACTGAAAAGGGAACAGAAGAGATAAACGGACATCAGGTAACGCTGATCGAGGCTTTAGCCGGAGAAAAAGAAATAATCAAGGCAGGTACTGCTGCCTTTTCCAGCGGGGGGCGTTCTTTCTTTATAACCGTAATTGCCCCGGAAGAAAATTATGAACCGGCCATGGATAACTTATACAGGGTTGTAGAATCTGTAGATTAGGATTGTGATTATCACATCTATGGATAGGAATAGAAAAGCCTAATCATTAAAAAAACGGGCCTTGTTAAATTGTAGCCATTGCAAAAAATAGCAGTACGGATCAAATTATTTAGCGTGGAGACGGCAGTGGTGACTGCCTTTTTTGTCCAATTCACGCTGTTCTAAACGCACATTTTATAACCGGATCCTGAATTACTGTTGAAGCCTCCTCCCGTTCGCTGTGGCGTTAAAGAATAGAACATTATTGTAATTATTTATACTATTTGTGAATTGACATAACGTCGATTCGCGTTTATAATTTATGCACATAGTTACTATCGAAAGGTGATTAGGATGCTGGAAAAAAGCAGCCAGGGATGCTTTTTAAAGTAACAAATTGTCACCAGAAAAAAGAGAAGATAAGCCTTTCAGAAAAAAGGTGGGAAAGAAATGAGAAATAAGAGTTTAGGAAAAGGGACGGTAATCCTGCTCGTTGCAGCGATGCTTTTTGCCATGGGCGTGGCAAATCTATCTTTTGCCCGGGATGTGGCCAACCCCGAAGGCGCTGCTTTTTCTTCCGCAAACGAAAAGGTAGATGTACTTATTGGCTTTTATCAAGCGCCCGGTCCTCCGGAGCAGGATCTGGTTCGCGCCCACGGCGGTGAAATTTACAGGCAATTCTCCATTGTTGATGTTATTGCCGCCAGTATGAAACAACAGCAAGCAGATGCTTTAGCCCAAAACATCAGGGTTAGGTATGTGGAGCCCGATGGTCCGGTTTACGCTCTTGACCAGACAGTGCCCTGGGGAATTGACCGGATGTTTGGGGATGAAGAGTACTCATTCGAGACATGGAATGATTCGACAGGAAAAGGAATAGGTGTGGCTATACTGGACACCGGTATAGATGAAGATCACGAGGACCTGCCTGAGCTTTTAGGCGGCGAAAACACTGTTGATGACACCCACTGGGGCTCTGACGGCCACGGCCACGGCACCCACGTAGCCGGCACGGTGGCTGCTCTGGATAATGAAGTGGGTGTTGTTGGTGTTGGCCCTGAAATCGGACTCTATGCCGTAAAGGTTTTGGATGACGGCGGAAGCGGTTCAGTAAGCTCTGTGGTGGGCGGTATTGAGTGGGCAGTTGAGAAAGACATCCCTGTATTGAACATGAGCCTGGGGAGCAGCAGCGGTTCCACTACCATGAAGGATGCCTGTGATGATGCATACGAAGCAGGTCATCTACTGGTAGCTGCAGCTGGTAACAGCGGCAACCCTCCCGGCAGAGGAGATAATGTTGGTTATCCTGCTGCCTATGATTCGGTTATTGCTGTGGCAGCTTCCACCATCAATGACAATAGAGCATCCTTTTCCAGCACCGGTCCGGCAGTAGAACTTATTGCACCTGGCGTTAGCGTGTTGAGCACCATACCGGATGATGATTACGATACAAAGAGCGGAACTTCTATGGCTTCTCCGCACGCAACCGGTGTCGCGGCCCTGGCCTGGGCAGTCAACCTTGATTTGACCAATGTCGAGATAAGGAAAATCCTGCAAGACACAGCCGAAGATTTGGGACTTGATTCCAACCATCAAGGACATGGCTTGGTTCGGGCTGACCTGGCAGTAAGGGAAGTTGGCGATGTTGAACCAGCTGCAACCGGAAATATCGAAGGGACGGTCGCAGATGAAGGAGGCGCCATTGAAGGAGCAACTGTTGTTGTCGAAGGAACCGATTTATCAGCGACAACAGATGCAGATGGATATTACGTGATAGAGAACGTCCCGGCCGGAGAACAGGAGGTTACAGCTTCTGCTGACGGTTACTATTCTGAAACAGCGACAGTAACGGTTGAAGAAGATGCTACCGTTACCCAGGACTTCACCCTGGAGGCCATCCCTCCTGCCCCGTCTTACACGGTGTCGGGCACGGTTACAAGTGAGGGTAATGCTTTAGAAGGCGCTACGGTTACCATCGAGGGAACCGGCCAATCAGCCAAAACTGATAGCGAAGGCACTTACTCAATATCCGATGTTGAGGAGGGCACTTACGATATCACTGCCAGCAAGGTTGGTTATAATAGCGAAACCAAGACCGTCACCGTTGACAGCGACACCACCGCCGACTTCACGCTGGAGGAAGTTACAGTAGAGGGTGTGGTCAGGGTTGAGTCCATCACCTATTCCACCAGGGGCGGGCGCCTCAATGACAGGCATCTGGACGTTACATTGCTCTTGCTGGATGACCAGGACAAGCCGGTAGCCGA